>CAYGUX010000005.1:0-164461 GCA_964353175.1 uncultured Bdellovibrionales bacterium
CTAGAATTAAAGATATTCACGATTTCTTGTTCATGATTAGCCTTTCTCTGTAGAATTTTTTGAATAGTAGATTTAGAGGAAAAGTCACAAAGAATTTGTTTGCCAGTTTCCGGATTGTAAATTTTACCAATTCTTGAAATATGGGTTAAGTTATTTAAATCATCTTGTACCCAGATAGCAAAAACTTCATGTTTTTGTGAGAGGTAAGAAAGCACTGACTTGAACGTTGGTGGAAACTTAAAGTCGGAAATTATAAAAACCAGATTTCTGCGCTTTAGGAAATGGCAGGCTTCATCAAGTACCATCTCAATTCCTGAATTATTCTTGGGAGCATCTAATTCAGATTGGCTGGTAATGTCGATAATAGAATGTAATATCCTAAATACACTACTTGATTTTTTAGATGGCTTTATCCTGTCTCTTATTTCACTATCGAAAAGAATCGCACTTATTATGTCTTTATTAAATAAGGCAATTGAGGAAAGGAAAGCACTTATTTCTAAGATTCTTTCTATTAGAGTGATTTGGGAGCCAAGTATGGTAGATGCGCTAAGATCGACAAGGAGGCTAACAGCATTATCTCGCTCTTCAATAAATGACTTAACATAGGTTGAATGCTTCCTTGCAGTGAGTTTCCAGTCTATGCGTCTAGAGTCATCACCAGGTACATACAATCTTGCCTCATCAAACTCCATCCCAGAGCCTTTGGCAATGCTACGGTAGTTACCAGCGGTTTGTTCTTCTGCCCATTTCCTAGCACGAAATTGCAAGGCCCTACATTCGGAATAAAGTAGAGTAGCAACTTCAGATGAGTTTATTTGTTGGCTCATCGTTATAAAAAATTAGGGGACTGGTACCTTGTTTAATAATTCGTGAATTAATTCTTCCGCAGAAACTTTTTCTATATCCGCTTCATAAGAAAGAATTATACGATGTCTAAGAACATCAATCGCTAGATCTTTGATCAATTGAGGAGAAACAAATTTAGACCCCTGAATGCAGGCCAAAGCTCTACTTCCTTCAAAAAAGGAAATACTTGCTCTAGGCGACGCACCTAGTTCTATGTATTTTTGCCTGTGAGGAAGGTAGGTAGAAATATCTCTTGTTGCCTGTACTAGGGAGACGATGTATCTTTTTATCCTTTCATCAACATAAATTTTTCTTGAAACATTTTGCACATATTGAAGTTCATTTAAAGTGAGCTGAGGTTGTACAGAAGTGGTTTTTGTTTGACCTTCTGAAATTAGACTTAATATTTTTGTTTCTATTTCGACATCAGGATAGCCAACTACAACTTTAAACAAAAATCTATCAATTTGAGCTTCAGGAAGGGCATAAGTACCTTCTTGTTCCAAGGGATTTTGCGTCGCTAGTACAAAGAATGGATTAGGAGTTTTTATCGTTTGGTCTCCAATCGTAGCTTGATGCTCTTGCATGGTTTCTAGTAGAGCTGACTGAACCTTAGCTGGGGCTCGGTTTATTTCATCTGCAAGTACAAAATTTGCAAAAATTGGGCCTTTCCTAATGATGAATTTCCCTTCGTCAGGCCTATAGACTTCAGAACCGATGATGTCTGAAGGTAATAAGTCGGGAGTGAATTGAATTCGATTGCATGTACCATCTACCGCTTTTGCAAGAGCTCTAATAGAGAGAGTTTTGGCTAAACCAGGAACTCCCTCCAATAGTACGTGTCCACCTGCAATTAGCGCAGTTACCAGCCTATTTTTAAGTTCATCTTGACCAAGGATATGTTTGTCAAGTTCACTAAATAGTCTAACAATCAACCTCCTAGCAGAGGTTAATTCTTCATCGCTGACTTCTTCTGTTAACATCTTTGAGACCAGTAATTAAGCAATTAATTGCCTTTTTTTCCATCGCGGTAAAGAGCAAAGTGTACTCTTCTATTCTTAGCGTAAGCATTCTCATTATTGGAAGGGTCAAGTGGGATTTCTTCACCATAACTAATGATACTAACTTGAGATCTAGTCGCCCCATAAGAAAGCAATAGTTTCTCTGCGCTTCTAGCTCTAGCTTCCCCTAACGCAAGGTTAAATTCTGGAGTACCTCTGTTGTCACAATGGCCTTCTACTTCTGCTTTGAGAGTTTTATCCTTGCTCAATTCTTTAGCGCTTTCTTTTAACATCTCGCTATATTCTGGATCTACAGTTGAAGCATTGTAAGCGAAATGTATATCCTGAAATAGGCCTGATACTTTCTCCGCGGCTCCTGGGATATTGCCATCCTTAAATCTGCCTGTACCATTCTGTAATTCTAAATCCTCATCTATTATTCCAGAGTCTCCATCTCCTTCGCCATTTCCCGTGGATGATGAAAAGCAACCGCTAGTAAAAGTTAAGAGTACTAATAAGACAGTGGAAGTATGTAATTTAAAAGAATTGGTAAAAGTAGTTTTCATATTATTAGTCAGATATGTAGTTTATAATCTTTATATTACTGAATAGATAACAGACGTTGACTCATCATGCTACATTCAAAATGTAAGAAGTTCGATTTTTCATCTCACCGAAATAAGTATTGAGAACTCAGGCCTTCTTTAGCACAAATTGATTTAACACTTGTTTAGTCGTCTTTTTCAAGAGCTTCTCCTGAAAGGTCCTTTTCAACTAATTTAGTAAATTCACCCTCAAGGTCTGCGTATTGAGAGTGAAGGGAAGCAAATCTAGTACTTGACTGTTTATAGGTTTGGCTTAGGGCCGTAAATTGTTCGTGAGTACTTTTAATAGTCGCTTTTATGAGATTTAGGCCTATCTCTTGGTCAGGTGATAGACTGACTTCAGTAGATAGATTCTCTAGTTTATTTTTGGAATCGCCCAAATCTTCAACTAGTTTTTTTTGTTCCTTCTCTAGTTGTCCCTTTTTTTCTCTAATTGAATTGGCTAAATCTATTGCTTCTGCTCTTCCTTTTTTTAAATTGGAGTGGTTTTCTTCCTCGGAAGTTACTTTCTCTTGAATTTGATTTAGTTTGCCTTCTAGTAGTTCTAATTTAGTTCTTTCGTTTGCCAAATTATCTTCAAAGCCATCCTTAGTTTTTACCAAGTCGAGTAGGTTAGATAGAGGTACTAAATCTTTTGCATATTCAATTGCATTAGTTATATTCGTATCGAGTTTAGATATCGAGATTTCAGCTAATTTTACTTCTTCGCTGGAACCTGTGGATGATGCTTTTTTTGATATAGATTTAGATGCTAAAAGGAGACCAGCGTATAACAGGCCTGAAAATACGAGAGAGGTGGCTAAAATTGATATTCCCATCTTTGATTCAAGTAAATTGAAAAGTAATATTAGCTACTATTCTAATCTAAATTTGCTATTTCTAAAAGTTAAATATTTCCCTCGCTCGCACTCTAGCAGTAACTATTTACAGAACCTTTGGTAGTCTGTACTTTTTTCCTAAGCCATCTGTGGGCTTGTGAGACATTTTTTGGAATATCTAATGTGTTTATTCTATTCCTTAGGGCACTTGGATCTATTGATAAGTAGTGACAAATAGAACCAAATGAAAATAGATCATCACCCTCATCTTTGCCAAATAACCATTCTTTGGCTTTTTCGTGAAGTTCACCTTCTCTGCCACAATAATCAAGTACTGCTCGATCTAGGACAGCAATAAGTAATTCTCGTTCGGGAGTTATCTCATTCTTTCTTGAAGGTGTCTCAGTAGAATTTAAATCAGACCAGCCTCTCATAGCTACGCTCTCCATATTATTTATGAATGTAATTTCTTTAATACTGACGAGCTAATTTGAAAATACTAACAGAAAAAATATTTTTATTAATAATTCCTAGTAAATAGAGAGATGAAAGGTCTGGATTTCTTTAAGTTTAGAAATTGATTCAATTGGGAATACTAAATGTATATCAATTTTAGTGGTATTAGCACCTTGGTAGGAACTCAGAATTTCAATGGAATTAAGAGGGGTGAAGAGCCTTAGATCCATAATTAGGTGATTGATCCCATCAATAATTCTAACTCCATTTATGTCACCTTCTTGATCTATGGAATTTATTTTCATTACAGGCTCTGCAGGGAAAAGATTGGTGGAGCTTCCACCAAAAGAACTTAGGTATCTAAATGATAAGCTGTGCATGTAACTGGGGAACAGAATACTTGCAAAAAATGCTATGCTCGTACCTGTGGGCATGTATGAGCCTATAGACTCATACCAATAGTCTAGCTGTACTCCACTTGTACTTTCTTTTTCAAAGCCGCCTAAATTTGATTTTAGGTAAAGTACGGAAAATGAGTCAATGGAGTCTAAGTGTCTCCTCAATTTTATCCCATATAGATTGGGGCTATTTCTCATCGGAGTGGACTGGGACTGAGTTGAGTTTTGGTTGGTATGGCATTCTGAAGAAACTTTCCATTTCGTTTCTTCAGTTTTGAACGCTAAGCAAAAATTATCTTTCAATGGGCTAATTAGCGTTTTCCGTGGAGTATAGTAGAGGCGCGGAGTGGAGTTGTTTTCATCCGATATGGCATAAATAAAGGGTGAAGTAATTGCTGTTTTAGAGGAATTCTTAATAGTGCTTTTATTTAACCAGCCCTCCACGGGATCTATTTTTGAGTGTAAGCAAGTATCTATTATCACATGTGCAGCTAGGAGAAGCTCCCAGGTATGTCGGTTCAATGTTAGGGATATTGAGAGTTCATTGATTTCGCTTCGAAGTGGTATATAGTTGCTTAGAGAAAGTAAAATCTTGCTTTTTTCTAGGTTTGAACTAATGAGGTGCGGTAGTACATCTAGCTTTTTTTCTACTTCATGAATTCTCTGAATTAATAAGTTTCTTAAGTCATTAATTGTTTCTGATATATTTTCTTCTAAAAAATTATCTTGTGGAGAATGTGAATTGTCTTCCAATCTGTAGTCCAAAAACTCGGATACTAGATAGTCACTTATGAATAAGGTGTTTTCTTTTCGAAGGTTACTTGCGTCTCCTAAGCAATAGTCTAAGGTTAGTATCGTTTTAAAGTTTAGTGTTAATTCTTTGAAATATTCTAGGTTAGAATTGACTGGTAGTAATATTCTAATGGCATGATATTTGGGTGCAACGCACTCAAGGAAGTCGAGCAACTTTTTTTCCTGATTAATGGAGAGATACTCACTGCCACTTGATTCTAAGCTTCTATCGTTTCTTAAATAGCTAGGTAGAAGAACAAGTGAAAGGAGGGCTTGAGTGTCCACACATTCACCTAGCTATTAAAACGGTACTGGAACTAAGCAATTGGATCTGGCGCTGGTACGTTTAGTTCTGTTGAGAAATAGTTTAATACCCTGCTTCCGAATAGGCGAAGGGCCGAAAATCTACCTTCGTTAGTTATTGAATTCGAAAGTATCTCATGTTCAAGCGCTCTAAGCTGACCGCTTAATTCATTTAGCGGTGGCCGATTGCCATAAGAAACTTTGCGCTCTATGTTTTTAAAAGCAACCTCTATAGTCTTTAAGCTAGAAAGGATTTGTTCTTGAGTTTGTTCTGAACCGTTTAGAACATTAAGACCTTTTTGAACTTCTATTGCATTCGCAGCAACTTCAGGCCTTTCATGGGATCGGCTTTTTAGGGACTCGGATATTTTTTCATTGGCTCTATCGAAAAGTTCTTGAGTAGAAGGAGGCTGCCCTCTAGTCCACCAATATTCAGAGCAAGCTGAAAAACTCAAAGTTAGTAAAATTACTAAGATGGATCTAAATGACAAAGATTTAATGTTCATTACTAAATGATACTAGATTTATTACTTGATTGAATTGGAAAACTTAAGAATTAGTAATACCTCTAATTCTTCTTAAATTACATAACGCTTGTGCTTATAGCATATAAGTAAATTGGCGCTAGCTTATAATTGTGTGGTTTCTGGGGCTCAAATATAGGATATTTTTCATGCTTAGGCCGGTGAAGCATTCCCGCCTATTTGAATAGGGTTTTTGGCGTGTTTAAGTCTGAAACAGTAGGTAATTGATCTACCTATCTCAGACTAGAAAAATATACTAGTGTAAGCTTTGATTTATTACTTTCCACTTGAATTCCAGTACGCTACCTTCTAATCGATGTAAGCAAAAGTAGAATTGAGTGGCAGTAAAATTGAGTATTTAGTAGTTAATGCTATATTTATATATAATAGTTTAGATAATTTAGTGAGTTAGAATGATTCCAGAAGAATTTTTGTCAATATTAGCCTGTCCAGAAACCAAACAAGGTTTATCCGTCGCAGAAATTGACCTTAGAGACAAAGTTATTGCAAGGGTCGGGGAGGGAAGTTTACTTAATCTTTCCGGCATCAAAGTCGATGGACCGGTAACGGATGTTCTAATTAGAGAGGACAAGCAAGTTATTTACATTGTCAGAAACGGGATACCTATATTATTAGTAGAAGAAGGTATAAAGGCAGATCTATCATAAGATAGAGGCTCAATTTTTATTCAATTTTAAGTTTTCATATATGAAGCGAATAGTTGTCATTTTAGTTTTCTTTTCAGCATTAGGTTTTTTCTTTTTGAAGTTTCAAAATAATACCCAAGTAGTAGCGCCTAGCGAAAGTATCAGTCAAAATGTTGAAATGTTAAGGGCATCCGGAGAGATTAGCTCTGATCAGGAAAACTTGATGCGCTTACAGTTAGCCATTGTGGATTTTATCGCAGTTAAACATTCTCCTCCGGAATCACTTCAACAACTGGTTCCTAGATACTTTAAAGCTCTTCCAATTAACCCGCAGACAAAAAAACCTTTTCAATATGAGAAAAGAGGAGAAAGCTATGTTATATTAGATGTTGTCGGAAATGGTTCCGAAGCTGGAGACCATAAAAATGCAAACGGCGATAGAAAGGGAGTTGTCGATGAATTTTTAAATCCAAATAATTTGAAGATTGAAGATTTTGTTTATATCTCTGAGAATAAGAGAGACCCTTTTACTCCATTTGATTTATCACCAAAAGTAGATAATAGAGATGATCTACCACCACTTGAGAGATATGATCTCTCACAATTGAAGGTCTCAGCAATTTTGACTGATAAGGTTGGTGGCACTGTGGCAATAGTAGAAGATCAGACTGGTAAGGGATTTACTGTTAAAGTCGGTTCTAGGATCGGAGATAAAAATGGAACAGTAGTAAGTATTGATGACAAACAACTAAATGTTCTCGAAGTTATTCAAGATTTTACTGGCGAAACTAAGCAGGATTTACGTACGATAAAACTTCAGAGGGCTTCTGATCCTAAGAGTAAAAAGCCCTCCAAAAAAAGAAGATAGTTAATCGTTTACTTGTAGTTTTACTTCTGGATTTTGAGGCACCCACTGTAAAAATGGTGAAATCTCAGTGCCTTTTGGAACAAACCATAGTTTTTCTTTGGCATCCCACCATGCGCCTAGATTTTTAGCCTTATCTTTTTGAGAATATGGGACCTGAAGGTACGTTACATCTGTTTTCATAAAATATCCTTATAAATAATATGCGTTGATTGAATGATTGGCTTTTTTAGGCCAATCGCAATAAATGTTTATTATCGTAAAATTAAAAAATTCTGATCGTAAATTGTTAACAAAATCGGAAGTAAAAGCATGTTTTCTTCTAATGATTCGTAAAATGGCCTTTAAATTGGAATCATCACGTGATAGACCACGACCTAAAAATCTAAAAAATCATGTTAACAGTATCAAATCTCACTAAGACCTATGGACCTCAGACGCTTTTTGAAAATGCGTCCTTCGTTGTTAATCTTGGAGAGCGAGTTGGCTTAGTTGGTAGGAATGGACATGGTAAAAGTACGTTACTAAAGCTTATTTTGCAAGAAGAGGAGCCAGATTCCGGCGATGTATTCATTTCTAAAGGCTATAAGATCGGACATTTATCCCAACATCTAGAATTTACTGAAGCTACAATCTTAGATGAATGCGTATTAGCCTTGCCTTTGTTAGATGATTGTTGGAAAGAAACTTATAAGGCTGAAGAGCTACTTCATGGCTTAGGTTTTAGCGATAAGGATTTTACAAGGGCCCCTTCTGAGTTTTCAGGAGGCTATCAAATTAGACTCAATTTAGTAAAATTATTGTTGTCAGAGCCAAATCTTTTACTATTAGATGAACCAACCAATTATCTTGATATTGTATCCGTTCGGTGGTTACAAAGATTCCTAAGAGAATTTAAGGGTGAGGTACTACTAATTACACACGATAGACATTTCATGGATTCCGTAACGACTCATACGCTTGGAATTCATAGATGCAAAGCGAAAAAGGTGGAAGGAAGTACTGAAAAGCTTTATGACCTAATCGCGGAAGAGGAAGAGTTATATGAAAAGACTAGAGTAGGTGAGGAGAAGAAGAGGAAGGAAGTTGAGAAATTTGTAGAACGGTTTCGTGCTAAAGCTTCTAAAGCTAAGTCTGTGCAGTCTCGGGTAAAGTTGCTCGATAAAATGGAAGTTAAAACAGAGCTGCAAAATATTCAAGATCTAGAGTTCTCGTTTAATTATTCAACGTTCCCAGGTAAGTGGCCAATGAACGCTGAGGATATATTCTTTGGTTATAAAGAAGGAGAGCAATTAATTAATGGGATTAGTTTAGCAGTAGGGAAGGGCGACAGAATTGGAGTAATTGGACCTAATGGTAAGGGTAAAACAACCTTTCTTAATTTATTGTCCGGAGATTTAATCCCAACCAATGGAAGCGTCTCTTATAATGATAATACTAAAATTGCCTACTTTGGCCAGACTAATATACAGCGGTTAAATTTAAACAATACAATTGAAGATGAGATCGGTGAGATTGATCGTTTGAAAAGTAGGACTGCCATACGTGGGATATGCGGGGCAATGATGTTTGAAGGGGATGCAGCTTTAAAGAAATTATCCGTATTGTCTGGAGGAGAGCGGAGTAGGGTGCTTTTAGGTAAACTCCTTGTAATGCCATCAAATGTTTTGCTCCTAGATGAGCCTACCAATCACTTAGATATGTATTCGATTGAGGCATTGGTTGATGCGATCGAAGCCTACCCAGGTGCAGTTATAATGGTTACCCATAGTGAAATGATTCTTGAGAGACTTGCCACAAGGTTAGTTGTCTTTGATAGAGGAGAAGTGGAATCATTTGAAGGTAACTATATAGACTTCTTACGAGAGAGGGGATGGCAAGAAGAAGATTCATTAAGTGATAAAGAAAGAGATGTCGCTAGATCGACTTACGAAGATTCTAAGAAGGTCGAAAGAAAGAAGCAAAATGATCAAAAGAAGTTAGAAAGTGAAATTTTCAAGTTGGAGGAAGAGATAGAGGATATTGAGGGTGAACTAGCCTCAGCTTCTCAGGACCAAAAAATAGATCAAATTCAGGAACTTTCGAAGACACTTAGTGCGAAAAGAGCTGCATTGGATAGTCTATATAGTAACTTAGGTTAGAATTTATATCAGCAATGATTCCCAGATTGTGTTAGAATAAAAGTCTAACACAGTCACTTTACCATTATGAGAATCAAAACATATATTCCCTGTTTTTTTCTAGTATCATTTCTACTTATTTGTTCATTAGATTCTGTTATAGCTGAAACATCTTCCGCCGACGCAGCTTATCCTGGGGAAGTAAGAGAGACTAAAGATGGGAAAAAGGTTAAGCTTTGGTCAACCAAAGGCCCAGTCCCAGTAAGTAGGCCAAATGACCCATTTGCCGATCCTAATAAAAATACCCTTGCAAATAGTCCCAATACTCTTCTAAATATTGGCGGGGTGAATTCTCATAATTTAGGAGGGTATCAACCCAACCAAAGAAATAGAGATCGTCGAGATGGGTCATCACTTAAATAGTGCAGCTAGCTTTGCTTTCTGATCTAATTTAATCTGGCTTTCTTGATTGCTCAAGCTTGAATTTCTCATAGTGAAAAATTCACAAAAGTTTGCTTTCTCTTTTTCTAGAACTCTTTCTGCTTGATTTTCCTTACATTCATTATACGCTGATGGTAGGTAGTGCGTACAGTTCTTACAGCATTTTATGGAGGTATTGCAATGATCGCAAACATCAGATCGATGTGCTTTATGTCCCACCTTGATATCAATGGGTGATTGGCACTTATAACAAATGGCTTCAGACATATTTATGATAAACCTAAGAAACAGTTAATTTCTAAATTTTTGGATATATAGTAGGCTACTATATATATATTGGCCAGAAATTTATTTAACATGATTTAAAGGGGTATTCTTAGCATTGGAAACATTAAAAACTGAGTTTAAGAATGGATTAACTCTACTCGGACAGCCTATTGAAGGCATTAGTTCTGTCGCATTTACTATTTTAGTCCCTTTTGGATCTGCTCATGATCCTGATAATTCTCTTGGTCTATGCAATTCACTTTTTGAGTTAATGACTAAAGGTGCTGGTGATTTAAATGCTCGTGAATTTTCTGAAGCCTGCGAAAGAATCGGCCTTCAAAAATCAGTATCCTCAGGCTCGGAAGCTAGCAGTGTTACTGGACAGTTGTTATCGGAGAATCTCTATTCTGGTTTAAAGCTATGTAGAGATTTAATGTTAAGTCCCAAATTACCGGAAGAGGATTTTCCTGCAATTAAGAGTTTGATATTACAAGATATTAAAGCGATTGAAGATGAGCCTGCTAGTAAGGTGATGGAAGTTCTAGGTGAAAACTATTATCCTAAACCTTTTTCTCGAACATCATTAGGAACGGAAGAGAGCGTTGCTAGTTTGAGCTTGGATGATTTAAGAAGCTTTTATACCAAAAAATGTGTGCCAAAGGGAAGTATCATTTCAGTCGCAGGTAATTTCGATTGGAAGAAGTTGAACGTGGAAGTTGAGAAAATGTTTGGCGATTGGGTAGGGGAAAGCGAGAAGTTAGAATTCGAAACTAACTTCGCTACAGACCAAGACATCTTTTGTGAAAAAGACACAAAACAAGTTCAAATAGCATTATCTTACCCCAGTATAAGTGTCTTAGACCCTTTATATTATGCTGGAAGAGTTTGGGTAAACATATTATCTGGCGGCATGTCAGGACGTCTGTTTGTTGAAGTAAGAGAAAAAAGAGGCTTGGTCTATAGAGTTGGTGCTAGTCATAGTAGTCTTAGAGGTAGGAGTACTATAAACGCAGTAGCAGGTACAACACCAGATAATGCAGTTGAATGTATTCAAGTAATGTTGAATGAACTTAAGGGCGGGGAAGCGATAAAACAAGAGGAGTTGGATAGAGCTAAGGTTGATTTAAAGACTAAGGTTATTATGCATTCTGAATCAACAGTCGCTAGAGCCTCCGCTATGGCCAATGACTACTGGAATCTTCAACGAGTCAGACCACTGAATGAAATTAAGGATAGTATCAATGCTGTAGATATTGAACAAATTGATCGTTACAATGCAAGTTTCCCAGTAGATAAGATGACTCTTGTTACTTTGGGGAAAAATAAAGTTGCCTATAAATAGGTACAAATAATACGGAGAGTTTTAGTGGAATTTAAGGAAGTAACTTTAAAGAACGGTTTAAGAATCGTTAGTGAATATAGACCTAGTGCAGTCAGTGTGGCTATAGGTTTTCTAGTTAAGGCTGGGGCTAGAGATGAGACTGAAGAAGTCTCTGGAGTATCTCATTTCCTTGAGCATATGATGTTTAAGGGCACGGAGAAGCGTACAGCATTAGATATTACCTATGAGATGGGAGCAATTGGGGCACAAGCCAATGCCTTCACATCAGAAGAGAGCACGGTTTACTACATGGCTGTATTGCCAGAGTATTTTGAAAAGGCTTTTGATTTATTGAGCGATATGTTGAGATCTAGTATCGATGCACAAGAATTTATCGTTGAGAAAAAAGTTATACTTGAAGAGATCGCCTTATATCAAGATAGGCCGACTTACATGTTGTTAGAGAATAGTTTGAGTAAGTTTTTTCATGATCACTCAGCTGGTAATTCTGTCTTGGGTACCCTAGAGAGTATCTCAGCCTTATCTAGAGACCAAATGTATTCCTACTTTAAGTCCAAATACAGCCCAAGCAATATGGTTTTGTCAGTTGCTGGTAATTTTAGCCATGACCATTTGATAGAAATGGCAGAAAAGTTTTGTGGTCATTGGGATGATGTTAAGGTTGAAAGGAAGTATCCTGAGTATAAGAAAAATACTCACTCATCTGTCATGACTAAAGCTGACTTGCAAAGGGCCCATGTAATGCTTCTTTCACAAGGCCCAGATATGGCGCATCCTTATCGTCGTGAAGCGGATGTATTGACCACTGTATTGGGTGATTCTTCTGGCTCAAAATTATATTGGGAGTTGGTAAATAGCGGGTTATGCGATGGTGTTTCGCTAGAATCAGAGCAAATGGATGGCGTAGGAATTATGTATTCCTATGCAAGTACCACTAAGGAAAATTTAGACAGGGTCGTTGAAATTGTTAGAAAAATAATTTCTAATCCATTAGACTTTTCAGATGAAGATTTAGAACGATCGATAACAAAAACCGCTACCAGGGTAATTCTTCAGGGTGAAAGCACAATGAAGAGAATGATGAGTATTGGTTTTGATTGGTTGTATATGAATGAATATGTTCCACTTCAGGTTGAATTAGAGAGATTAAAGCTTGTTAGTAGAAGTAGGATTGAAGAACTTGTTAAGGAGTTTGATCTTATACCAACACATGAAGTAAGGTTGATAAGTGAGTAGGGGGTTCCCTGGTAGGCACGAGCGGGTTCGAACCGCTGACCCTCTGCACGTCAAGCAGATGCTCTACCACTGAGCTACGCGCCTAATTGGTGGGGTGGATTAACATACTTTTACTGGATTTTGCAAAGTAATAGTTCTAAATTACTTTAGGTATCTTATAGGTGTTAGATTCCTAAAGTCTTAAAGGCTTCTAGTTTGATTGAATATTTAGTCTTAATCAGGGGGAGAGTTAGCTATCGCACTTATTTTGCTGTTAAATTTGAAGATTAAAGGCATAATTTTTCATCCAATCCCTTTCAATTTAATAAAATTAGTGATAAACCAGCCCTAGAATTTTATATATTAATAGTAAATAAGTCCGAAAAGGGGTATCTAAATTATCTCTAGGGGCTGTTTTTTTTGGTGATTCCATGCCTAAAATGAAGACTAACCGCGCTGCGGCTAAAAGATTTAAGAAAACTGGCGGCAATAGAATTAAAAGAGCCTCAGCTTTCAGAAGACACATTCTAACGAAAAAAAGTACTAAGAGAAAACGTCATTTGCGTGCTCCACAGTATGTTCATGATGCTAATATGAAGGCAGTTGAAAAGAGACTTTTGCCAAACGGCTAAAAGTCTTAAATCTTAGAAATTTATTTAAGTAATCTCAGATAGAGAATAGAGAGGAGCTATGAGAGTTAAAAGAGGCGTTAAAGCTAAAAAAAGAAGAGCTAAGGTATTAGACCTAGCATCTGGCTTTAGAGGAAGATCAGGTAACACGATCAGACAAGCAAGTAGCAGAGTCGATAAGGCTATGCGTTACATGTATCGTGATAGAAAGAAAAAGAAAGGTGATTTCAGATCATTGTGGGTCACTAGAATCAATGCTGCCAGCAGACTTTTGGGAATGAACTACAGTGTATTCACTAATGGTTTAAAGAATGCCAATATTGAACTTGATAGACGTATGTTAAGTACTTTGGGTTCAGAACATCCAGAAGCGTTTAAAGCTGTTGCGGATATCGCTAAGAAACATGTTCAGGTAGCACCGAGCAACTAAGGTCCATGTTGTTCTTTAGTGAAAAGGGTCCCGTTTGCACGTAGGGACCCTTTTTTATTTTTAAAGTTTATTTAACTCTGTAACTCAATTCAGGCTCCAGATGGATCATATTCTAAATGTTCGGACCATACTTCAAAAAGGTTTAGCAGACCTACAAAAACTCGAAACATCCAAAGAATTAGAAGAATTAAAAGTATCGCTTTTAGGGAAAAAAGGCTCCTTGACTGAGGCCTTAAAGCTAATAAAAAATATCCCTCCTGAAAGTAAAAAAGAGTATGGCGATGAGGTCAATAAGGCCAAAGATACTTTTTCAAAACATTTGGACCAATGCAAAAGTAGAATTTTAGTTCAGGAAGAAACAGCTAAGTTATCGAGTGAGTGGATTGATGTTACTCTCCCATTGGATATACCTAGTGCTCCGAAGGGTATAGGTCATATCCATCCATTAAGTCATGTTCAGAGAGAACTAGAGGAGATATTTTTAGGTCTTGGTTTTGATGTCGTTGATGGCCCTGAGGTCGAAACTGAGCATCTTAATTTTGAAGCGCTAAATATCCCCGCATGGCATCCAGCGAGAGATATGCAAGATACTATTTGGACTACCTTGCCAGGTATTCTGTTGCGAACTCAGACTTCTCCTATGCAAATCAGGGCGATGTTAGATCGGGAAGCGCCATTAAGGATAGTAGCACCTGGTAGATGTTTTAGATATGAAAGGATGGATGCAACCCACGAACATACCTTCTATCAAATGGAAGGCATGATGATTGATAAGAATGTCCATGTCGGCCACCTTACTTATTTTATGAAAACATTGTTATCTGAAATATTTGGATATGAGCCCAAGATTCGATTACGTCCAGGGTATTTCCCTTTCGTAGAGCCAGGATTCGAATTAGATATTTGGTTCAATGGGAAATGGTTAGAATTACTCCCCTGTGGATTGATCCATCCCAAGGTTTTAGAGTATGGGGGGATTGATTCAAAGAAATGGCAAGGATTTGCTTTCGGTCTTGGATTGAGTGGTTTGGTTATGACTAGATTTAATATAGTTGACATTCGGTACCTACAAGGTGGGGATGCAAGGTTTCTTTCTCAATTTTAATTAATTAAAACTTATGAAAATTTCACGTGAATGGCTTTTAGAGTATGTTGATTTTAATGATCTGCCTTTTGAAGAGGTTACAGAATTAATTACTACTCGGGTCGCAGAGATTGAAGAGGTCTATCAGGTGGGAGAGCCTTGCTCAAAAGCAATCTTTGTAAGAGTTGAAAAAGTCATACCTCACCCTAGTAAGGAAAATTTACGAATAGTTGAAGTAAGTGACGGTAAAAAGATATTCCAAGTTGTATGTGGAGCTAAGAATCTAGAAAAGGGAATGATAACTGTTTATATTCCTGTCGGCGCTAGAGTTAGGGAACCTAATCTATTGGGCGAAGAAGAGAAACTAAAAGTTATTGAACTCAGAGATATTCAAGGAGTTAAAAGTGATGGGATTTTAGTTTCAGAATCAGAATTAGGAATTGGTACGTCACATGATGGTATCATGGATGTCACTGATCAAGAGGTTGAGATCGGTGCAAGTATTGCTAGCGTAGGACTTGTGCCCGATACTATTTTTGATATCGACAATAAATCACTCACTCATAGACCTGATCTATGGTGCCATTTTGGGTTTGCGAGAGAACTAAGCGCGATATTAAAGCGGCCCTTAAAAAGAGATTATGATGAGGTGGTTGAAGTAAATAAACTTACCCATTTATCTGAAATATCTGATTTGAAAATTTCTATAGATCAATCAGAATACTGTAAAAGGCTTTCTTTCTTATCAATAGGCAAGTTGAAGAATGGCCCTACACCTATGTGGTTAAGGAAACGATTGTTTTCTATTGGAGCAGGCTCAAGAAATGTTTTAATAGATCTTAGTAATTATATCCTACATGATGTTGGTCAACCTAATCATGCTTATGATGCGAAAAAGCTAAGAGGTCGTGATTTGAGCGTGAGATTAGCTAGAAATGAAGAAGCTTTTACTGGTTTAGATTCAGAAGTACGAAAGTTATCTGATATGAATCTAGTTGTTTCAGATAGTGTTGGCCCAGTAGCATTAGCGGGAGTAATTGGTGGGAATGATTTTTCATTAGATTTAGACTCTGAGACAATTATATTGGAAGCAGCGAACTTTGATCCTGTTTCAGTAAGAAAGACTTGTAAGGAACATAATTTAAGGACTGATTCATCAGTTCGTTTCGAAAAAAGTTTATCTCCAGTTCAGACCGTCTTAGCTCCATTAAGGTTTATGGAGCTAATGGATCAATTAAATTTAGAATATGAAATTCTAGGCTACTCAGACCTATATCCTAAAAAGCCTGAAGATATATTCGTTGATTATAGAGAAACCTATATTCAGGAAAGATTAGGCGGAGTTCCCGAAATAGAAGAGGTTGATGAGATTCTTACTCGGCTTAAATTTGAAAGAAATGGTACTCAACTTAAAGTCCCCTATTTTAGAGCAACTAGAGATATCTCAATTGAGGATGATTTAGTCGAAGAAGTCGGAAGGACGATAGGTTATGAACGTGTACCAAGTGTCGCACCTAAAATTGACTCATCAGCCAGTAAAAGATCTGCTTTAAGTAGCACCGAGATTAAGGTTCGGGAAGTTTTATCAGGTGAGGGGTTCACAGAAGTTTATTGTTATACGTTTGCTTCTAAGGAAAGAACTCAATCTTTAGGGTATAGTTTAGATCAGTCTATAGAGGTATTAAACTCTGTAGATAAGAATTTAAATATAGTTCAGCTCACATTGGTTCCAAATATGTTGGATGTTCTAAATTTGAATATTAAGAATGCGGATTCTTTTTTTGGATTTGAAATTGGGCGTGCCTATTCACTTTCTGAGGCCGCGGAAAATGGTTATGTCGAGACTCGACTTTGTTCAATCTCTGGTATCGATAGTAGTAAAAATGATTCTTTAAAGCTAGGGGCAATTGATATTCAAGAGGGAGCCCTTTTTTATAGTATAAGAAAGTCTGTTGAGCGTCTGGTTTATTCTCTCTGTGGAAAGGAAGCTACTTTTACAAACTTTGAGAGTATCGATATGAATCAGGTGAATTTTAATTTAAAAACTTGGATGCATCCATATCGAGCAGCCAATATTTTGATTGACTCTAATGTGGTTGGAGTTTTGAGTGAAGTTAAACCTTCACTTATAGATGTGAAAGGTAATCGAGCGATTATTGCTGAATTGGATATTGAAGCCATCACCAAGTTAAAGGATAGTGAAAAACATTTCAGTGGATTTTCTAGATTCCCTAAGAGTCATTTTGAAGTGTCTTTAGTCGTTGATTCAAAGCTTGAGTATTCTAGAGTTGAGAATGTATTTACTGAAGCTTTTAAGAATGAAGTTTATGATACACAAATTATTCCATTCAGCATCTATAGGGGAGCGCCTTTATTGCCAAATCAGAAGAGTTTGTCTTTACGATTTACTTTTGGTTTGATTGATGGGACTTTAAGTAGTCAGCAAATTGAAGATTTTCAGAATCTAGTTTTAAGCACGGCAGAGAAGAACGGCTATAGTCTTAGGGGCTAAGGCAGTGTTCTCTCAAAGTAGGCCTATCATTACTTCCACTAAGCCCTCTATGAGTGAAATAAGTGAATTAACCCTAGATAATTTACCCAAAGTTTTAAGCTTAGAACCCCAGATATTTACTAATGCTTGGAGTGTTGAATTGATAAGCTCTGAATTTGTCCATCCTCATGCATTAAAAGTAGGCATTTTTGAGAAGTCTAATTTAGTCGGTTACAGTTTCTCTAGAATAGTAGAGGACGAGCTTAATTTGTTAAGGATCGGTGTCTTAGGCGATTTTAGGGGCAGAGGTATCGGTCTTAAACTTTTGGAGTCCACTTTAGAGGAGGGAAGAAAGAAAGGATGTAAGATTGTATTTCTTGAAGTTAGGGAAGGTAGTCTAATAGCTAGGAGTTTGTATCAGAAGCTGGGTTTTGTATGTACAGGTCGAAGGCCCCATTATTATTCAGATAATAGTGAGGCTGCGGTATTGATGGAATTATCATTTTTTTAATAGGGATTGACTTCAAGCCATATTAGTAGTATATAATATGACCGTTTATAACTAACAGCTACATTAAGGGTTCACGGATGGCGACAAAAAGCGCAAGCAAAAAGAGTGTAAAGGCTACTAAGAAGACCGTAAAAGTGCCTAAGAAAACTAGTAAGTTAACTACTAAATCAAAGTCTGTTTCTCCTGCGAAATCAAAATTATCTGCAAAAGATATTAAAAAGAAGCCAGATAAGAAAGCTGTTAAGCCAGTGAAGGCTAAAACAAGTCCTAAGGCTGTTAAGAAAGAAATTCCTACGAAGAAGGCTAAGGTTAAAGAGATATCCAAGCCGGTTGTTGTTCCATCCCTTGAAGCAGAGGCGCCAAAAAGAAAACGAGGAAGACCTTCCTTAAAGGATAAGGCCGCTAATTTAGGTCTTGTTGCAGGCCATATTGAGGGTCAAGAAGCTCCAGTTAAAAGAGGTCGAGGACGCCCTAGGAAAAACCCATTGCCAGACCCATCGGAAGTTAGTGCAGGGCCTAAGAAAAGGGGACGTAAGCCAAAAGTTCAGGTAGCTGAAGATGGAAGTACTCTCTTATTACAGCCAGGGCAGTTAATTAACCCAGATATCCCAATTAAACGTAAAAGAGGGCGACCTCGAAAGTCTGAGCAGTTAGGTTATGGTATGAGTGGGCCTGGAAGGTATAGTTTTATACCAAGACCAAATGTTCAAGTTAAGAGATATATTTGGAGCGCTGAAACTGGTCAATCCCTTAGTCCAGACGGAATTTCAGCAGAGGCTAAAGATGCAGCTTTGGCAGAAAGTCGAGCTAGTGATCAGGTAGTCGAGTTTAGAGAAAAGGATAAGGTAGTTTATCCTGCTCATGGCTTAGGTATCGTAGAAGCAATTCAAGTTAGGAACGTAAGTGGATCTCCACAGAAGTTTTATATGATTTCAATTGTAGAAACTGGAATGAAAATTATGGTTCCAGTTAGTCAGGCCAAAACAGTTGGTTTAAGAAGAGTTGTAGATCCTTCAACGGTAGATAAGGTTTATGCTATCCTTAAAGATAAAGATGTCGAAATCGATAATCAAACATGGAATAGACGCTATCGTGAATATACGCAAAAGATTAAAACAGGATCCGTTCTTGAAATAGCTTCTGTTATCAGAGATTTGACTGTACTCAAGATAGATAAAGAACTATCCTTTAATGAACGTAGGATGCTTGATTCTGCTCAAGGTTTACTTGTTAAGGAATTGTCTATAGCGAAGTCTTCACCTGAAGATACTATCCGAGAAGAGCTAGAAGAGATCTGCCAACCTTAGTCTATTGTTTTTATAACATTGTATTAAATTGATGGATATAAAATCAGTTTGTATTTTGGTGTGTGCTGGTTCAAGCTCTAGAATGGGTGATTTAAGTACCGCTAAATCCAAGGTACTTCTAAACTTAGAAGCGGAAGATAGCCAAAATATCTGGACAGTTTTAGATGAAGTTATATCTCGTATGGCTTTAGCGGGTGTCGAGAATATTATAATTGTATGTCCTGATAAGTTAAGCAAAGACTTTCATCCAATTGTATCAAAGTTTCCTACGGTTAAATGCCATTTAGAGTCAGGTGGTCCGACTAGGAGTCATTCAGTTCGAAATGGTTTAAATGCGATATCAAGTACATTCCCAGATATTAAACACGAGATAGTTTTGGTACATGATGGAGCAAGACCTTTTTTTAATGTCCAGTTACTTAAGGATTCCATTCAGCAGGTAATTTTAAATAATCAGGGTTGTATCTTTGCAGTGCCAGCTACAAGTACGATTAAGGTATGCGATAATAATTTGAAGGTTCAACAGACTTTAGCAAGAGATAATTTATGGGAGATTCAAACTCCACAAATATTCCCTAAAGATATTTTGCTTGAAGCATACGAATCAGAAAATCTATCCGATTCAATTTTTGATGACTCAAGTTTAGTTGAGCGTTTGCCCTATCCAGTTTCGGTCGTTAGAAGTTGTTATTCCAATTTTAAAATTACGACTAAGGAAGATATAGATAGAGCCAAATTGATTTTCTCCACCAATAAATTACTTAGCTTATAATCCTAAGGAACACTTCTGAGGTGATGTCCCATAACTTAATGTGCAGTGGTGGGTTTTTAGGTTGTTTTGATTGTAATGTGGTTGTTTAGGCCGCACATTATTTATTGTTCGATATATGATTTGTCGTGATTAGGTTGGAAGATAAAAGTCGTATGCGGTTTTGACATGATTTCAGAGACTTACACTTTTTATGAGATGAGCGGACAAAGAATTTATAGAACCTTATAGCTTTTTAGAAGTATTTCTGGAAATAGGCCGATAAGTAGATACTGGCAAGGTTTACATATTAAAGGTTGAAAAGTTGATTAAAAGTTCAAAAAGATTGCGGGTTGATAATCAAAAGGGAGCGACTCTTGTAGAGGCGACTTTCATTCTGCCTATTTTTTTTATGTTTTCATTCGCAATAATGTTGATTTGTATTCAGCTATTTAGTGTCTATTCTACCTATTACGCCTGCTTTCAAAGTTTAAAAATAACTTCAACTGGGCCTTCAAGAGACGCGAAGGGCGCTATTGTCAGTGAAGTTGAGCCATTGCTTTTAGAGGCAGTGCGAAATAATTTTAAGGCTTTTCGCTCTAGTGCAAAGATCGAAGAAGTTATAGTGAGAAACAACGCAGGTTGTTTTATGCTTCATGATCGCTCCTCATATCAAAATGAAAAGATTGGTTGTGGAAAAGCAACAAGCAATCAATTAAAAATCAATCCAAATACTTGGGTAACCTTGGAAGTACCGGTTCGTCCAATTGGAATCAAAATTAAGGAAATTCCCATACCTGAAATGAGAGTTCAAACTAAGATTAAAATGTATGATTGGATTGTTACCTCATGAAAAGTTTAGTTAAATTACAATCAACTTTCAACGAAAAAGGTTCAGCTATAATTGAATTTACATTTGTAATGCCAATTTTATTTCTATTAGCATTTACTGGCTATAATACCATGCGGGACATGGAGGTAAATATATTAAAAAAGGATATAGCAAGGTCTATATCCTTGGCCTATCTATGTTCCTTTAAGCAAGGCGATACAATTCGCACTTGTTATGAAAGCATAATATTTGGCCTTAATGAGTATTCTAACTCAAAGGGTGTTCTAAAAAGCATACATCAAGAAACAGCGAGTCAATTTATGTATTCCATTCATACATATTCACTGGCAGACGATATAAATTCTTCTCTAGTCAGCACATTAAGAAGTAATAATTGTACATCGGCGACAGTATCTTCTTTGCCAATGAGGTATGTCGGGGGTTATGTTAGTCCAGGGTTTGAAAGTCCCCATTACGATGAACCTACTGTTCAGCTAAGAGCAGGATCAGGCCAATCATATAGACTGGGTAATCTTTTCGATGGAGTAAATCATGATACTCAAGCTATGAATTTAGCATGTAAAAACGGTGTAATTACTGTTGTTGAAATTTATGTAGATAGTACCAAGTTTTTTATTTTAGGCAGTAGAGAAGAGAGCGAGAGAAGATTTTATGAATTTAGTTTTATATAAAGAGATAATGAAAACAAATAAGCAAAATAATTCTCAAGGTAAAGTGAACAGTGATAGTGGTTTTGTTTATATAATGTTTTTCTTTTTTTTACCCGTTTTTATTATTCTAATTGGTTTGGTCATAGATTCAGCTAATTTATATTCTGCGCATTTAAAGGCTAATGCCGCAGCGGAAAAGGGACTAATATCTGCAATTCTTTCAAGAATAAATGAAAAAGATACTACCTTACTTAGAAATTTTAGTGAAAACGTTGATTCAATAGACATAAATGAATTTGAAGAGCAATATTTAGAAACTAGAGCGGTAGAGTCTATTCGTAATAATTTAGTTGTAAATAGTGTAATATCAGATAGTGAATTGAATAATAATATTAGTATTTCAAATACTAATAGGTCCTATCAAATACTTTCAATTAATTCTAATCTAGATAGAGATGTTTTGACTGCTACAGTGAACCTTAGAGTTCCTACATTATTTGTGCACTTTACATCTGGATTCAAAGATTTATTTAATAGAGAAAGTTCTAGGACTGTATTAGGTCAGGCAAGCGCTAGAATTAAGGCAGGTAATTATATCTTTCTATTGGACTTATCTGATAGTCAGGCATGCCCTGCTGGAATTGCTTTAAATGGTGGGATTCAAGATACGTATTGTCGATGCAATAGTCTCAATAAGGTGCTTATTACTTTAGCAGATGGGAGCAGGAGAGCAGAAACTTGTCAGGAAGAAGCGGATAGAGTCCCTCCTCCTTTAACAGGTATAATAAGAGCTCAATTAACGAGAGATTCATTAATTAGAGCAATTAGTCGCCTTGACTCAAAAAGAGATAGGATCAGTGTTATCGGTTTTCATTCTGTCGCATTTCCAATCGTGAATTTTAGAAGGTTAACAAGTCAACCTGATACTGGTCTAATGAAAGCGAGACATGGGTTTAATCCTGAATTTATTATTGAAAGATTACAACAAATAAAATCACTAGCTCAAGCTCGTGATGAATTTGACACTACTCCTAAGTATGCCGGAGATGGTAATGCAGACCCTGCAAACCCTTATGAGTTTCCAAGTAGAGTTCCTATAATTGTCCCTGAAGGAAATACAAATATTTCAGATGCATTTCTGACGGCATTACAGGAAGCCAAGATAAGTGGTTTATCTGCTGATCAAGGAGAGAGATTTGATATCGTTTATTATAGCGATGGAGCATCTACTGCTATGAGAGGCAATATAGAAGGTATAGTACCTCCTAGTTACAATAGAAACCAGCAAAGAACTAGACCTCTTAGGAATTTTACATCTCTTTTTAATACAAATTTAACAGATGAAAATACATACCCTCAACTGTATGATGAAAATACAGTCTGGTCTAATGATTTAATTAATTATCAGGTAGTTTTATCTGATGGAGCAGGAATGGTGCAACAGTCAATGGGCCCTTTCGTCGATGCTACTTTATATAAGAGATGGTATATTTGGAATCTTTTGAACATAGAAAGAGATGGAGTTGATAGCATCGGTAATAGCTTACCTTATCAACCTAAATTACCTTGGGTAAGTGGTCCTTCTCCAATTAGTGATGATAGGTTCAACTTTAGTCCTTTTCTTCTACCTGACTGTCATTGTGGGAATGCAGAATCGGATGGACTCGGCTATGGAAGCATTTCTTGTAATAATGCTGAAAATTATACTGATAATAATTTATGGGTTAGGAATAGACCATATATATATAATAAAGATATTTTTGATTTAGATCCCCAACTTCGACAAGCAGCTTTTGCAAGGTGTTTTACTAACACAGGGGGGATTATAGAAATTCAATATCCAACTGAGAGAGGAAATAACTCAGCTGGAGGTGCTATAAGTGTTGGTAATATGTTCAGCGTGAATAATGACTTTAGAAATCTATATTATATTGCAACAATGCAGGCCGCTGATTTAGTTCGTAGAAATGGTGGTAGAATCCATGCGATTGGATATGGTGCAGAATCTCCTAATATAAATGATCCAATACAGGGTCTAGATGATGTGGCAGGATTGAAAGCTTCAGTAATGGCTAATTTAGCATCTGCGTATGATGATATAAATTCGATTTATCAAAGGTTTGATGAAGACGGTAATCCGATCATTGATAGCAATTTTAGTAATGTTCCACGAATTCCTTCAGGTTTATATCCAAATTATAGAGATTTAAATGATAGAAGGAATAGTGGTGTTCCTAGTGGAACTCTGTATCGGGCTCCGGATGCTGAGCAATTTGAATCTTTTCTGACCCAACTAATCGCTGAAATTAAGATGTCAATCATTGAAGTGAATTAGAGTATTTTTATAATTTGATATTTGCTTATCATTGCTATGTTTAGAAATTAATTTCAGTGACAAGTCCATCGTAGGCAAGTTCAACTCTACTCTTAGTTTTTTTCTTTATTATCTTATCTGTTAAGCTATGTTCAATATCGTGGGAGAGGTGCGTTAGATAGGCCTTTGCAGGATTTAGTAGTTCAATCTGCTCAATTGCTTCTGGAATTGTAAAGTGTGTCGGGTGTGCTTTATACCGAAGACCGGAAATTATAAGCAGGTCTAGGTTTTGGATATATTCCAATGACTCTTTTGGAATCTTTGAACAATCAGTAAGGTAAGCAAACTTACCGATCCTAAAGCCAAGAATAGGCATTCTCCCATGGTATATTCTTATAGGTGTAACTAAGCATAGACCAAGATTGACATCTACTCCAGGTGAGATTTGGTTCATTCTTAAAGAAGGTATTCCACCTCCTTGGTAATTAGGGTCATGAAAGAAGCAGTAGTGGAATGTCCTTTTGAGAGCATCACTCGTTTTTTGATCGGCATAAATAGGGATACTAGCATTTTGTTTGAAATTATAAATCCTAACGTCGTCTAATCCAAAGATATGATCAGCATGAGCATGAGTAAAAAGAATGGCATCAATTCTTGGTAATTTAAATCGTAATGCTTGCGTTCTAAAGTCTGGCCCAGCATCGATCAATATGTAACGAATTGATTCGTCATATTCGATACCTAGATCTACATAGACACTTGATCGCATTCGATTGTTTTTAGGATTTTTTGAATTGCAAATATTGCAGCTACATCCGATAATCGGTACACCCGAAGAAGTACCTGAACCCAGTATTGTTAGTTTCATATAGTTAATAAATGTATAAACATTGTCTTTTTGTATCTTTTTACGCGTATAATTACTATTATTTTATTTAACCCCTTTAAAAAACACATAAAAACGCTATAATGCTTTCTAATATTTATAGTATTGGGAATGGTGATACATATGAGTGAGGAAAAAGAAGCAACTGAGTTTAGAGTAGTTGATAAACGACGGTTCTCTCAAGATGGGGAAAGTCGAGCAGATACTTCAAACGATACTCAAGTTAATCATACTCTTGAACAGAGTTCTAATGTTATTGTTGATTCTGGCGCAAAGGAAAAATCTCAATTGAATGAGCAGGGTCCAATCAATTTTTCTAGTTTTGTTCTAGGAATCTATACTCATACACTTATATTCTTAGGAGATATTCCACATCCTGAAACAAACGAGATAAGTGTTAATATGGAAGCAGCAAAGCAGAACATTGATATACTTAGCATCTTGGAGGAGAAGACTAAAGGTAATCTCACTGATGAGGAGGCCCATTTAATGAAAGAAGTCTTGGATATGTTAAGGCTTCAGTTTATTAGTAAAAAATAAGTAAAATATAAAATTATATAAGTTTATGCAAAAGTTAAAATTCGCATTGAGTTTGTCTCTACTCTTTATTGTCAGTAATGCCTATACATTAGAGCAACCTTGGGTTGAGGGCAAATCTGAAGGGGATGTTTTACCAGAGATTCAGTTGCCGAGTGTAGCGCCTGTAATTGATAAGTTAGGCAAGGCGGTGGTAAATATTAGGACAGAGGGAAAAGATGAGTCTGCACAGCAGGCCGCTGTAGATCCAAGTAATCCTTTAGAGTTTTTTTTCCAGAATCCACAGACTAATCCTCAAAGAAAGTTTTCTAGCCTTGGAAGTGGCTTCATTATACACCCTGACGGATATTTAGTTACTAATCATCATGTTGTTGAAGGGGCTAATAAGATTTTTGTTTCGTTTAAGGATGAAAAGACTACATATACAGCATCTGTAGTCGGAAGTGATCAAAAGACAGATTTAGCGTTATTGAAGTTAGATAAGCCAGGTCCTTATGCATATGCCAAATTAGCAGACTCTGATTTGGTTAAGGCTGGAGATTGGGTTATAGCCATTGGAAATCCCTTTAGGTTGGGACATACGGCAACTGTTGGGATTGTATCTGCTTTATCAAGGAAGTTACCTGGCGGTCGGCCTTATGATGATTTTATTCAGACCGATGCATCAATTAATCCAGGTAATTCTGGAGGCCCATTGTTTAATACAAAGGGAGAGGTAGTAGGTGTTAACACTGCTATATATAGCAAAGGCGGGCCATTTGGTGGTGGAGGTAGTGTGGGTATTGGTTTTGCTATCCCAGTTAATATAGTTAAAACCATTGTAAGCCAAATTAAGGACAAAGGAAAAGTAACTAGAGGATGGTTAGGTGTATTAATTCAAGCAGTAGATGAGGACATAGCTAGAGCTATGAAGTTAAGTTCTCCAAAGGGCGCTTTAGTTGCGGATGTAGTAAAAGGGAGCCCGGCGGAAAAAGCCGGTATTAATCGTGGTGATGTTATCGTGGCTTATAATGGGGTTGAATTAAGTGATAATACTGAGTTACCTTTATTAGTTGCGGATACTGAAATTGGTCAAAGTGCATTAGTTCAAATAATTAGATCAGGTAACAAAAAGTCTTTGAGCGTTAAGATCGAAGAACTAAAAGATGATGAAAAGGTGGCTGAAGAAGTAGAATCTAGTGAGCCTATACTTGGATTAAGTTTTCAAGATTTGACACCTGAGCTTGCTAGAGGTCTTGGCCTCACAAAAGAAAAGGGAGTATTAATTTCTGACGTTGAGAATGATAGTGTCGGAGCTGAAGCAGGATTAAGAAGAGGTGATTTAATTATGGAAATTGATAGCCTTGTTCCAAAATCCGCTAATGAGTTGCGTGCTTTAATTTCTAAATTGAAGCCAAATGCTCCTGTTTTATTATTAATAAAAAGGGGGGATGCTACAATCTTCTTAACTTTGAAATCTGAGTAATGTTTTTCTCCTCAGTAGTACATTACGTTAAACTATGGCTTCTCGGGCTAGTCTTTTTTTCTACTGTTAGCCTATGCTTTGCGGAAGAGCTAGGTACGACTAGTGCTTCAGGCATTGCAAATAATGAGTTGGTAGTTGTTAATGTACCTCCTCATAGGAGTCGGGGGGAATATTTAGTCGAAATTGCTCAATGTGGAGCCTGTCATGGTAGGGAAGTTGCCAATCCTAGGAGTAGTCTTTCTGGTGGATTTCAAATAAGAGATGAATTTGGATTTGTACATGTTCCAAATATTACCCCTAGCAAAGGTTCAGGAATAGGAAATTGGAAGAAAGAGGAAATAGCATCTGCTATTAGAAGTAGTATTGGTAAAGATAGTCAGAAATTATCAATTTCATCGCATCAAGGATATCGTTGGATGTCTGATCAGGATGTACATGATATTGTCGATTATCTTCTATCTTTAGAACCAGTCGATTCTAACGACCATAATCAACGTGTTTTAAGTGGGTTGTCAACTAAATCCTGGGGCCTAATAGAGAAACATTCGGAAATTAGAGGGTATGTGCCTGCCCCGGTTATATCCACAAGTGGGTATTATGGTATGTATTTGGTTGATAACGTTATGCAGTGTTCACGGTGTCATAGTCAAGATTCTCGAACTCCAGATGACAAGGACTATCTTGGAGGAGGTGAGTTAGATTGGTATTCTTTAAGTGGTAAGGAAATTAAAATGCCTAACATAAAGTATCAGGAAGAAGGAATCGGAGGTTGGAAAGATCAAGATTTTCAGACTTTTATTCGGCATGGAATTAAGAAAGATGGTACAAAAATCCTTTCGGATTGTCCCCAAAGCTATTTCTCTAGTTTAACAGAAGCTGATATGAAGGCGGTTACTAATTATCTAAAGTCATTGAAATAAAGATTTATGATATTAGCTATAGAGTCGAGTTGCGATGAAACATCGGTAGCATTATTTAAATGTTCTAAAGTTTTAGATAGAACACTTGATATTCATGAATCATACCTAGGCCAATTAATAAAATCACAAGTTGATCTCCATAGTTTATATGGTGGTGTTGTACCGGAACTCGCAGCAAGGCAACATTCTGAAGCATTGCCTCAAATGGTTACTGCATTATTAGAAAAGTATAAGGTTAGCTATCAGCAGTTGAAGTATATTGCAGTTACATCGGGGCCAGGTTTAAAGGGTTGCTTGATTGTAGGCTTGAGCTTTGCGAAGGGGCTTTCAGAAGTGCTTAATATACCCTTGATTCCTATAAATCATTTAGAAGGACATATATTAAGTTATGCGATCGAGTATCCCTCTAGGGATAGTTTTCCAGCTTTATGCCTTTTGGTATCGGGTGGTCATTCTGAGATTATTTTAGTTAATGATGTTGGTAGATATGAAATACTTTGTGAAACTAGTGATGATGCTGCGGGTGAAGCTTTTGATAAAGTTGGAACTTTACTGGGAATAAAGTATCCCGCGGGAAGAGAGCTTTCAATAATGGCTGAACAGTGTTCCGAAAGTGATTTGACTTTTCCAGAGGCAGTGCAACGAGATTTCTCTACTTTTAGTTTTAGTGGATTAAAGACTGCTGTTAAAAGAGAAGTCGAAGGCTATCGAATTAAATATGGTACTTTGACAGACTCTTATAAGGCTTCAGTTTCTTTTGCAGTACAAGATGCAATTGTTGGTGCACTCTTAAGTAAGTTAAATTATTGGATCATTAAACATAAGCCAAGCAAAGTGTTTTTGGCCGGTGGAGTCGCCTCTAATTCATTATTAAGAGGGAGAGTTGAGATCATTTGTAAGGCTAATAATGTCTCCGCGATAAAGCCTAGTCATGAATTTTGTACTGATAATGCTGCGATGATAGGCGCGGCAGCACTGATGAAACTTCGTCACCGCGCAGATAATCACGGTGAAGTTAATAATGATATTTTTTTAACAGGTCGATCTGCTAGTGCAAATCCCCGTTGGAGCATCGAGCAGGACAATGGGTAATATTAATAATATTTTACGATCAATAAACATAACTCCTTCTAAGTCTAAGGGGCAAAATTTTCTCAATCTTGCGGATGCTACTAGGCTAATAGATTCATCCAATCTCAATAAAGAAATTCCCGTCCTAGAGATAGGGCCAGGTTTGGGTGTAATGACAGAGGTTCTTTTAAGAAGAGGATTTAATGTCTCTGCGGTTGAAGTCGAATCAAAATTTGTGGAGTATTTGCGAAGAGAATATCTGAGTTTTGGCGATAGTTTTAAGGTCATACATTCCGATTTTAGGGAGGTGAAGCTAGCGGAATTTGGTGGGACTCAGTGGCAAGTTGTGAGTAATGTTCCTTATGTATTTTCTAGTGAGCTACTACTCTGGTTATTGGAAAATCGGATAAATGTGTCCAAAAGTTCTTTACTCTTACAAAGGGAATTCTCGGAGAGAATCGCAGGGGTACCAGCAACCAAACAATATGGGTCATTGTCTGTACATGTCCAAGCATTTGGAGAAGTTAGTCTAGGCTTAATTCTAGAGGGATCAGTATTTTTTCCTCCTGCTACAGTGCAGTCTAGGCAGTTACATCTTAATTTTTATACTGATAATTCCCCATATGGCGAGATAGATGAGGATTTTATGGAACGGGTTGTTAGAGCATCATTTGCGATGAGAAGGAAAAAGTTAACATCTTGTTTAGAGAAAGCCGGTTTAGTAGATAGTAAAGCTGTAGCAGAGGAATTGTTAGTGAAGATGAATTACACTGCAAGTGTTAGAGCGGAAGAGTTAAGTGTAGCTGATTTTGTCACATTAAGTAAAGTTTTAAAAAGTAATATTTAGTCTAAGCTTTGCTCCTCTTTCTTTAAGTCCTTCAAAAAGATATATCCTAATCTACCCGCCTCAGAACGTATCTCAGTCCATTGTCCCATGATTGAAGTAACTCTAACGGTTGCGCCCACATTCAACCTTCCAATACTTGGTGACATTAAGGAAGGCGCACTAAGAACATTTGTGCCAGTAATTGTTTTGTATAATTCTGGCGGATCAAATTTTTCCACTTCGTAGGATTTTAAAGAACTGCCATCTAATGCCCTTTCAGTAGATTTACCTGCTACCGGATCAGTAGTACTGGGAGGTGTGTAAAGTTTTCCATCAGCTTTCCTTTCTGGCATTTCTTGAATAGGAGCTCCTTTCTCAGAATTTCCTAGATCTATTGGCTGTGGGACGTTTATTGCCTTGGCCAAAGGAATATTTACAGAACTAGGTATGTTGGTTCCGGCATCTGGAATTACATTTAAAGACTCTATTTCATCCTTATCAACTTCAATCTCAGCGGTAATAGTAGGACTGGGTTTAACTTCCGTTGAAGATTCTTGTGTTTGAATATTCGAAAGTCTCTCTGAAATTGAATCTAATTTATTGGAGTTTCCCAGTGAAGAATAAGGAGGTAGGGGCGGTAAGTAGGGGTCTATTTTTTGATTTGGTAAGTTCATTGAGTATAATGTACCCGTAGTTTGAGATGAGAAAAGTTGGCTAAATTTAGTAGCAAGCGTTTGGTATCTGGACTTCAAGTCTCCAAATTGTGTGACTAGGCCTATCACTGCAATCAAAATAATTCCATAGACTAAATACGTAAAATTAAATTTGGAGTGATTTTTTTTCGTTACTTTTGTTTGTCTAATTTCGTTCTCACCGCCAATAAGTGAAGAAGTAGCTTCTGATAATATAGTCTCTGTATCTAGTGTGGTATCCGAGTCTAGCTCCCAAGTCTTATCGCTAGGTTCATCTACTTCTTTAGTTTTATTGTGGTTTGATTTAACACTAGTACTACTTAGGGTCTTGTTAAGCTCATCGATATATTGAATATAGGATTTGTCTTCTTTTCTTAATGGGGCCTCTAATATTTCTACTTTAATACTTTTTTTAATAGTATTATGTAGTTCTGACTTTTCTTGTTTTCCAAGTATGCTATCTTCTTTTAAGAGGGGTTCTAGTAGGAGTAAGCATAATCTGTGTTCATTTTCTGCTTGAAGGAGGTTGGCTACCTGAAGGTAAATATGGCTACATAAGTCTGGTGCTGATTGTATAATTTCAGGGGAAGAAAATTTTTCGGAGATGCTACCAGCAATAAAGGAAATTGGGATTACGTTGTTGGTCGCTTGGACGTAACACCATATAAGTCCAATGATTGAATCTTGAGGGTGTTCTTCTTTTAGACTCGTTAGGTTGTGTATTAGGTCCTTGCTATGGTCATCAGAGAACAAGCCAGTAAGTTCTGACCGATTAGAATTAACTAGACCTTCTATAATTTTAGAATGCATTTATTAAAAAGAAAAGATTTTAGTATTGTTATGCACAATCATGCTTCATAATAGACTTCCATTAAGAATATGGCTACTAAAATTTAAAATTATATGCAATGATACTAGCCTTTTAGCCAAGATAATAGTGGTAGAACTAATTTAACTAGCTCACCATTTATGAGTTTAATGGAAATTGAACGTATAAACACCCTAAGACCTTAAGTTTAGTTAATTGAATAGCAATCAACCCCATATAGATATTTCTCATGAACTAAGCTCGGCTAAAATCGTAAAATTAGCCTTGTTATTTGAGATACCCTTAGCATGTCCCTTTTTATTGTATGCTTGGTACTATCAAGACTTTTCTAGTTTTAGACTACCACATCTAATAGAATATTCTTATGCGGTAATTCTGAGTATGGCTCTTCTAAGCATTAATATTTGTTTTTATTGGTTTGTTTATAAATTTAAGATCCCCAGTATGACTAGTTTTATTGAAGGGGTCATAGAGCCTTTGGCAAAATCGCTAAGTCCTCTGGGCGCTATTTTAGTGTCAATTGCAGCTGGGGTTGGGGAAGAATTTTTTTTTCGCGGATTCCTTTTGCCTTATGTGGGTTTAGTCATTTCTAGTCTCGCTTTTGCGATATTACATTTTATGTTTGAAGTGAAAAGATTCATTGTGTTATGTGTAATCTATACTTTTATAGGTCTTCTATTTGGAGTTATTTATCAACAATCTGAATCCATTTGGACCGTGGTTATATTCCATTCCGTATATGATTTTCTAGCCTTACTATTTTTCGCTTCAAATTTGAGACTAAAATTTAAGACTACTTCTCAATAACATTCTTATATAGCTCAATATATTCACCTACTACGGGTTCCTTTTGATAGTAGGTAAGAGCTCTATTGCGAGCAGCCAGTTTGAATTTTTGATGAAGTTCCGGATTTTTTAAAAGTACTAATGCCTGTTCCGCCATTTCCTCAAAATTGCCTACCCCTGAAAGAAAGCCGGTTTCTCCATCGATCACTACCTCAGGGATACCTTGAGCTTTAGTAGCTATTACTGGGACACCGCAACTCATGGCCTCAAGTGCCGCTAAACCAAAGCTTTCCAATTCGCTTGGCAGTAAGAAAATGTCTGCGTTTTGTAACCAATGAACGAATGAATCTAGTTTACCTAAAAAGCAAACATTATCGGATATACCTAAGTCCCTAGCAAGTGCCTCACAAAGTGAACGATCCGGACCATCTCCAATTAGTACTAAATGAGATTTTATCTCTCTGTTGATTATTTCAAATGTTCTCAATAGTTCGGGTACTTTCTTAACCGGTCTAAAATTTGAAACGTGCAATAAAAGTTTAGTTCCACTTTCTATTGGGCATTTTTTTATGATTCCCTTTAGTGGATTGGGGGTATCAGCGCTTTTAGGACAAAATAGTTCCGTATCTACAAAGTTAGGAATTACATTTATGTCGGTTGAAGTGGGTATGTTCAATTTATCAAAAGTGGCTCGTTTCAAAAATTGAGATGGGGCTGTGACTGCATCGCTTTCCATAATCGAGAATCGAGTAATTGGAAGATAGCTTCTATCCTGTCCAACCAAAGTAATATCTGTTCCATGAAGGGTCGTAATAATCTTTGGTGACTTAGGCCCTAGGATTTGTTTTGCCAGGTATGCGCTTGTGGCATGCGGAACTGCATAATGGACGTGAAGTAGGTCGAGTTTTTCATAAGTGGATACTTCAACCATCTTTGAGGCTAAACTTAGAGCATATGGTTGAAATTCAAATAATGGATATTGACGCATCTCAACTTCATGGAAGAATATATTGTCAGTATATTCTTTTAATCTCCTTGGAACCTCATAACTAATGAAATGAACTTGGTGATCTCTTTTGGCTAGTTCTATGCCTATCTCAGTGGCGATAACACCACTTCCACCAAATGTTGGGTAACAGCTAATTCCGATTTTCATATGATTTGCTCTATTCGGGGTAAATGTATCTTTGATTACTAAATTGGTTTGACTCAAAAATTGAGGTGTTTGAAACTACTATGGGTGAGTCATGATAGAAAGCTTCAGCATATCTTACCCCAGCCATGCTTCCATAATATGCGTCCCTAGCTTCTATTGCATGCAATGATAAAGATGAACCTACTAAAGTTTGGTGCTCATAACTATCAGGGTTTGGTATTACTTGGCTATTGTAGGCCAGCACTGACTTATCCTTAATGCCTTTAAATGCGGAGATATCAACTAATACACTTGGTTTAAACTCTAATCTAGTCATATACCAATATACGCTAGAGACGATAAATGGCAAACCACCTTGTTGGTCATTGAGTTTTTTAAGATTAGACATAAAAACAGCATCTCTAATGAGTTTATGTGTATTTAAATGATCTGGATGCCGGTCTTCTCTGTAGGGTGCAAAAAGTAGCGACGGCTTAACTTTTCTTAGAAATCCTACTATTGTCAGGAGCTGAGTGTCATTTACGGCGATCTTACCATCTGGAAGATCCGCACAAAGCCTTTCGTCTATCCCAAGCACTTGAGCAGCTAATGTTTTTTCTTTATGCCTTTCTTCGAAAGTTCCTCTTGAGGACATTTCACCTTTGGTCAAATCTAATATTGTGACATGGAAATTTAAACTTTTTAGATAAGCAATGGTGCCTCCCATGAAAATTTCAGCGTCATCTGGATGCGGTGCTATGATCAGGGCTTTTTTATCAGTCATGTTATTTATTAGAAAAAGTTATATTATTTGTGACAAGTTTTGAAATTGTTTCTTTCATCAATTGATAACCCTCAGATCCAAGAAGAGTAGAAACTGAGATGGCTGATATAATTCTTTCTTGCAAGGTATCGTTAGGATGGCTTAGGTCTGTAAGCCTAAGGATTCTGTCTTCGTTTATTGTGTCAGACAATAGCAGGCTTTCTGAGTATTTGGCCAATAATTTATCTAAGGAATCTCTAACAGATTTTATGGTTTTATTTAGTGGGTTAATTAGGTTTTTATCTGTTGAGTCAATCTGAGTAAGTAAAATATTTTCTAGTTCTACGGCCTTTGATTTAACATTTTCTTTAAAGCCTATTGGTACTTGCCCTTTAGCGTTGAATATTCGTAGGTGGTTACGTAGTTCCATTTTCGATTTAAAAAAGAAACTCGGGTCCTTGAGGATACCTTCCCACCATTTTGAAATTTTTGATTCTACAATGACTCCTTGCGCTCGTTCAACAAGATTAGGTTGTACTAAATTAAAGTAGTCATATAAAGGAGTGATTTGTTTATGGTATTTTAACTCAGTACTACCCCCTATGTAAGCAATTGGCGCAAATAGAGAATCTTGTAAGAGTGGCCTTAGTAGAGCTGAACTAGTAAATAAGTTAGGTTTAGTTTGTAAATTTTCTAAAAGATATTCTTTTGAATACTCCTCTTCTTTGCTTTTAAAACTAGAACCATCAAAGTTCAAGCGGAACCTATCTTTCTCATTAGCGCTATAGAAGAACAGGGATCTATTTTGATCTACTTTTATTGGTGTATCCAAACCATGTAGAGCTAACTTCTCACATTGAGATTTTAATAATTCATGAATGCGTGTTGGATCTGAAATGACTTTATCAAATATTCTACTTGTATGCTTGGGAAGTTCTAGTGCCCTTGGGTCGAAAATGGCCACACTAGTTGATGGGAATAGGTGATAAAAAAGTCTTGAAAACGATTCTCCTAATCTGTCTTTAGCGTACGAGTTATCTAGAAGATTCGTTAGTTCTTCGGGGAGACCTAATTCACTAATGCTTTGCATCTTTATTAGATCTTGTAGTCTTAGGTCACCGACGGGAGTTCTGTTTTCTGTTCTATTTAAAGATAGGTTTAGTAACTCTTTTCGGGAATTGAAAATATTAGCCGTAGCAATTTCTTCCAAGTCATGGTCTTCAGTTTGTAGCCATAAGATCGGAAGACATAGTCTGTTAGTGATGGTTGTTATTTGTTCAGCTAATATTTCTGCTGTTAATACTTTGTATAGTGTTAAAAGTGGACTGGCTAAAAATCCTATTTGTTGCCCAGTTACGATATAAGAGGGATCTGAGTCTTGTATTGTTGTTTTAATAGTCTCCGGAGCAGAAATTCTGTCTAGGTAGTCGATCCAATTTGTTTTTAATGCATGATTAGCATTTATCGGTGATTCTATTGAGTTTAAAAGCTTAACATCACTTTTATTTAACTGGCTGATGAATTGAAAGCTCATATTAAGATTTTAAATGCGTTAGCACTTTTGTGCTAAAATAATTAAACGCTCAGACGAGGAAGAAAATGTATCTCCTAAGTATGAGCCTCTTGTCTCAAGGATTTTGAAATTAGCATTGATTAGCATTTCACTGATTTCATCCAAAGTGAAAAGCCTTACTGATTCTTGAAATGATTTGTTCTCATCTTCTGAATAAATATCTACAGTCTTTTCTATTCTTTTATTGTCTTTGGAAATAGTTCTAGTCTGAGTGATCTTATACCCATCTACATGTTTTATTGAATGTGGGACTAGATTCGTTATTACATGCTTTTTATTGAATAGGTCTAAAAATAGAAGTCCGTTTTTTTTAAGAGTCTTTGACCAATCAACTAGAGTAGCTTGATGGTCGGCATCATTTGAAAAATAACCAAAACTTGTGAAAAAATTTGTAATAAGTCCTAGTGAGTCTGGTTTTAGCGGTAACTGCCTCATATCAGCCCGCAATATCCTGTTGGCTGTATCTAAATCTAATGTCTTTAAAAATTTGGCACCATTGTTAAGCTGTCTCTGGGAAAGGTCTAAGCCGATGATATTGTTCGAGATACTCTTAAGGGAAGGTAAATGCCTACAGTTACCACATCCGATATCTAATACTTGTGATGTTGAGATGTTATCACCATAAGCCTGACATAGGCCTTCTAGTAGCTTCACTACCTGTATGGCTTCATTAGCGCCACGATGAGAATAAATAATGTCATAGACCGATTCGTCGAACCATGATTGAAACCAAGGCTTTTGGAGTGCAGTCTCATGTTTCTTGTTGAATTCTAACATGTTAATTGGAATTGTGGTCAGTTGGAGTTTAAATTGTGAAAATAGTGTGAAATTTTTGTAATCATAGCTATTTTTATGATAATAGTGCGACTATAGCAAGTTTGGACAACCTTTTAAAATTAGACCATAAAACGTGAATTACGCAGAAGTTTTAGAGAAATACCTATTTCGGATAGCAAGAGGAGAACTAAGGGATCTTAATCCCCTGGTTCCCTTAATTCCACCGAGCGTGTTCTATATGCCCATTCTAAGTGAAAATTCTGTAGGTAAAAAATGTACTCTTAGGCTTCCAGTAGTGGAACGCTTAAATCAGAAGTATCTTCCAGTGTTTCTAACGCGCTCACATTTAGTGTCTTCCTATGAGAAACTTCAAGTCTCCCCTCAAGAAATACGTGGCGAAACACTCCTAGCGATGTTGCCATATAATTTGGGTTTAGTTTTCGAACCTAATTCTAGTTTAGAAGTTAAATTCTCAAGGCATGATCTAGGATTAGATCATAATAGTTCCCCTAAAAACAGATCAGAAGTTAGAGAAGTTAATGTTAATAGAGCAGTTAAGTCAGATGCAGACGTTCCTGAAACTCATAAAGGTGTTCAAACGATTCAATCTAAAGGCATCGCTTTAGTCGATTTGAAAAAGTTAGAGGCTGAGCTGACTATGGAGCTTGGAGCACATGAAGAGGTGCTCGAAGCATTTTTCATACCTCATACTTCATCCTATTCGGATGCGATTTTAGGTATATTGAGGGAAGAGTTGGATGAGGAAAAACGATATGATTTGAGTGAGTCTATCGCTCGAATTAGTAATAATTTCTATGGCTATGCGGGTGCAATTGAAATTTTTGATGATTTACTGAATCCCGATTCTAAGGCATGGTCTCAGTTTAAGTCCGAAGCCCCATTTTATAGGCGTGATAATATCACGGACCAGATTGAAATTAGCACAACAAGTAGTGTAGAGTCTAAGAGAGAAGGCCTTTTAAGCTCTTTTGGGAACTTTAAAAAGACAGGTTTGAAGTTATTTCATAACTAGTTAAGGGTATAAATGCAGCATAATCTAAAATTTAGGGAAGAAATATCCTTTTATGAGGACGAACTAGATACCGCCTTAACTCTAACTGTCGCTGAGAAATTGGAGGCGTCAAACCCGTCCTCAGGTTCTTTTTGGTTTAAGTTACTGTGTTTATTGCTTGTTTTAGACGGTATGCTAACCTATATTGGAATTAGTCACTCAAGTACAGAATTTGAAGCTAACTTATTAGTTAAAGGCGTCATGGATTCTCTAGGAATCGGAGGCGGGATATTGTTAACCAAGTTTTTTGCATTTCTTTCGCTATATATACTTTGGAGATGCAGAAAAGAGATTCTATGGATTTTTACGGCCATTAAAGGGTTAGTATTTGTGTATATAAGCCTCGCTTTACTCCCATGGCTTTATGTATTTGCCTTCTATCTGTTCCCAATAGTTTAATAATTAATTAAACTATACATAAGATAATCAATTTATTTAAAAAGTTATGCATAGAATAACCCAATGGGGAGAGTATGGTATTCATGTCGTCCTATTCCTTGCTCAGAAATATCAAGATGGCCATAAGATAGTTGGAGCGGGGGATATCTCTGAATCACAAAATCTTGCACTTAATTATACTCAACAAATTCTTTTAAAATTGAAAGCAGATGGTTTGGTCGAAAGTATTAGAGGGCCAAAAGGCGGCTACACTCTTGGAAGGAAGGCTACACAGATAAGTATCTTTGACATATTGGTAGCAATGGAAGGTGATACCATTAGTATCATTTGTGAAACCAATAAAATAGATCATGAGCTTTGTAACAAAGAAACCAATTGTGGATTAAAGACTGTTTGGTATGGACTAAAAGGTGTTATTGATAGTTATTTATCTGGCATTTCTGTGCAACAACTATTAGATCAAGAAATCGTTTCACCAGTGTTTGAAAATTTAGTAAAACTCCCAGTTACTTTAAGCCAGGTAGGGCATGGCTAATCTATTATTTCTTTTTTATTACTCCACTCTTGATGCGTTTATACAATCTGCTCCATGGCTTATTTTAGGTTTTTTTGTAGCAGGTTTAATCCATATCCTAATTCCTTCATCCTTTATACAGAAGTTGCTTAGTGGGGGAGGTATCTCTTCCATTATAAAAGGAAGCTTGGTCGGAATACCACTACCTTTATGTTCATGTAGCGTCATTCCCGTTTGTCGATCTCTAAGGCAGAGCGGTGCTTCAATTGGAGCCAGTGCCAGTTTCTTATCCAGTACTCCACAAATTGGCTTAGACTCATTTATTTTAACCGAAGGTTTACTTGGATTGCCTATGGCAATCATTCGAGTTGTTGTGGCTTTCTTTTCATCCATTCTAGCTGGGACTTTAGTAGGAAAGTATGGAACTGATATGCCTTTTGAGAGTAAAGTGAAGAGTTGTTGTTCCAGTACAAAAGGAGACTCATCACCATTAAAAAATTTCAAATCTAAAATGAAGGATCTTTTTTACTATTCATTAGTGACGATCCCAAATGATTTGTTCAAACCTTTGTTTACTGGCTTTTTTGTTGCGGGATTGGTTTCAGCTTTTTTACCTGTTCAAACTACTGAGGCGAGTTCGGGAGTTCTATATCAGGTATTGTTTATGTTAGTAGTATCAGTCCCAACTTATACATGTGCAGTGAGTTCTACTCCAATTGCCTATGCTTTGCTATTGAAAGGAATTAGTCCTGCTGCTATCTTAGTGTTTTTAATAGCTGGCCCCGCGAGTAATGCGACTACTATAGTCGCTGCTAGGGAAGAGTTCGGAACTAAGGGTATGGTTGCGTATCTATTTTCTATTACAATATCCGCCGTAATAGCCAGTTATCTAATGTATTTGTTTGGTGGAGATATTTTCAGGAATGTAAGCACTAAAGAGTTAGTAGCGCATCACCATCACACATCAGGTCATTATGATCTTTTTTATCTCAGTAGTTCTGTGATCCTAGCAGCCGTGTTTATCTTTGCAAAAATTAGAATGTTCTTGAAGAAGTAAATTATATATTGGATGCCCAAATTCTCCAACAATATTAATTGGTATTTTAATGGACTTAGTGGGGCAGGTATCTAAAAGTAATAGCTAGTACGGCTATTACTTTTTATTATTTTTTACTAGGTTCTTAGTTTTCGGACGTGACTTACCGTAACTTCCAACGCTTCTTTTGCCTTTTGCAGTTTTTTTATCTCCCTTCCCCATATTGCCTCCTAAAATAATTAATAATGAATGGGGAACATAAGTAAGTTCTATCTAATTAGCAAGGGCTCAGATAGCGGTATTCAAAAGTCCATTTTAAATCTAGGTGGGAAGGGGTGTAGTGGGTTTAAGGAGTATTATCCTATGTATAGGATAAGTAAGTCGGGTGATTCTTAAAATATGCAGAATTTATGCTATTGAGGTATAAATAGTTAGAGTTTTTACCTCTTTTATTCATAATTTTCCTATTTGGGTCTTTTAATTTAATAGAAGCTCATATATTAAGGGCCAACATGGGCTATTTTCTCATATTTCTACTGGTTGTTGTGTTTGTCATATTCATAGTTATTTTACTAGGTACATTTCTACCCAGTAAATTGGCTTCGAACTATTTGAACATTTTTAAATCAAAAGACTAGCTGAACAACTAAAGCCTTACATTTTATATATAATTAAAAAACAATCTCACATATTACTATGAGTACCAATAAAACAAATCCAAATATTAGAAATATCGCAATTATCGCACACGTTGATCATGGTAAGACTACTTTAGTTGATCACATGCTTCGACAAGGCTTAGCCTTAAAATCTTCTCAAGGTTCAACTGACCGACTCATGGATTCAATGGATATTGAGCGTGAGAGAGGTATTACCATTGCCGCTAAAAATTGTTCCGTCGAATATAACGGTGTTAAGATTAATATTCTTGATACTCCTGGTCACGCGGATTTTGGTGGGGAAGTTGAGCGTGCACTTAAAATGGTTGATGGGGTTATTTTGTTAGTAGATTCTTCTGAAGGGCCATTGCCGCAAACAAGATTTGTTTTAAAAAAGGCGCTTGAGGCTAGATTGTCAATTGCATTAATCATTAATAAAATTGACAGGCAGGATGCTAGACCTGAAGAGGTGCTAAATGATGTTTATGATTTGTTTATTGACCTTGATGCAGATGAGGCACAAATTGAGTTCCCAGTTCTTTATGCAATCGGTCGAGATGGTATCGCTAAGAAAACCTTAGATGGCACAGAAAACAATCTTGTAGCGTTATTCGACACTATCATAGAAAGTATTCCAGGACCTGCCTACACTGAAGGAGAGCCCTTACAGGTGTTGGTAACTAATATTGGTTATTCCGATTACCTAGGACGCTTGGCTATTGGACGTGTTTTTAATGGTTCGGTTAAGAAAGGCGAGGCTTTAGTTAGAATTAAGAGTGATGGCAGTGCTGAAAATCTAAAGTTAAGTTCCATTCAAGTTTATAAAGGCGTCGCATTTGAGCAAGCAGATACAGCCCAAGCTGGTGAAATTGTAATTCTAGCAGGGGCAGATCATGTTCAGATTGGAGATACTATCTGTACTAAAGACTCTCCAAAGGCTCTACCTAGAATCAGTGTAGATGAACCTACAATGTCAATTTCAATCTCCGCCAATACTTCACCATTTGCGGGTCAGGAAGGAGATTTTGTTCAGTCTAGAAAGATATTAGAACGGCTTGAAAAAGAAGCTCTATATAACGTTGCCATTAAAGTAGAAGAAGAGCCAAATAGCGAATCCTATGCCGTTAAGGGCCGTGGCGAGTTTCAGATGGCGATTTTAATTGAGACAATGAGACGCGAGGGTTACGAACTGACAGTCGGCAGACCGAGAATTCTTTTTAAAGAAGTTGATGGTCAACTTTTAGAGCCTATAGAGCATTTATATATTGATTGCGATGAGCAGTATATGGGTGTTGTGACTGAAAAGTTATCTGTAAGAAAAGGTAAAATGCTTAACTTAGTTAATCACGGTAGTGGAAGAGTTCGTTTAGAATTCTCTATTCCATCTCGTGGGTTAATTGGTTATCGTGGGGAGTTCTTAACTGATACAAGAGGAACAGGCCTAATGAACTCTCTAGTAAGTGGTTATGAACCACATAGGGGTGATTTTGCAAGTAGAAAAAGTGGTTCACTCGTTGCTGATAGGGAAGGAATTGCTGTTGCTTATGGATTATATCACCTTGAGCCTCGGGGAAGATTGTTCGTCAATCCAAATGACAAGCTCTATAAGGGTATGATAATCGGAGAGCATAATAGAGATAATGATCTTCACGTAAATGCTTCAAAGGAAAAGAAGTTAAGTAATATGAGAGCATCAGGTAAGGATGAAAATATTCAACTTACACCAATAACTCCCTTAACTATTGAGCTTGCTCTAGACTTCATCAGAGACGATGAACAAATGGAAGTAACTCCTAAAACTATACGTTTAAGAAAGATGGCGATAAAATAAGTTGTAATGATCGACCTTTAATAGAGGTCGGTCGCACAGGTCTTATCTAATCGTATCTGTTCCGTATTGCTTGAGTACCATATATAGTCTTTAATCTGATGAACTACCTTATATTCTGGAGGTATTGATTTTGCATACTTTTTCTTTACAACAATATTTTCAAATAGTGAGCTATCTTCTTTAATTGGCTCTTCTACGAGGTTTATTTTTAGTCCTTTATTTAGTTCCGTTTGTGATGACTCATTAAAATAGTGGGCAGTATAGGATCTGTTACCAATAAAGCTAATATTGGGTTTCTCTTCAAAAGGGGTGCTCCTCGCGAGACACCTCAGGATACTTGTGGGGCTAGTTTTTTCGCTGATTTCTCTAGAAAGAAATATTGAACAAGCAAAAAAGATTGTGAATAGCGCAAATGAAAGATCAGTTAATCTTTTAAGTGGTGAATAGGTTGCCCATTGTTTCTCCCTAAAATTTAAAAAAATTGTAAATAGCGATGCAATAAAGATTGCAACTAAACTCATTCGTCCCCAATCAAATGGCTTTAGATAAGAATATACGCAAATGACAATAAACAGAATTGAAAATAAAGCGTTAATGATTTTCCGAAGATAGATATCCCACGCAAGAGTGATTTTATTTAATCCAGATGTCCTAAAACAGGCTAGGGCTAAGCAGAGTCCGGGGAAGGCTGGCAGAATATATCCTGGATGTAGTTGTTTCATGAATGTTAAGAATATCGGTATGGATAGGCCCCAACAAAGGAAAAATTGAAGATCTTTATTCCTTTTGATTTCACGAAGTAAATATTTTCTTTCAGATATTAGTCGTAGTAAGAAAAAAGACCATGGTAACATTCCAGCAATCAACATCCACCAGACGCTCCCGTAAGGATATCTATGGCCTGTACCATACTTGTCTCCATAATCTTTTACGAAAAATCTAAGAAAATTCTCATTGATAAAGAAATATCGTATGAAACCAGGAGTTTCTAACTCGGCTAAATAGAACCAAGGTACTACTAAGATCAAGGAAATTATAGTCCCCAGCCATAGATTTAACACTTTTATAGGTTCTATACTCTTTGATATTATACTTAGAGATAGTATCGGTAGAGCTATGAATATAGCAGAGATCGGCCCTTTCGTTAGAAATCCAGCGGATAAGGAAGTCCAGAAAATTAGCTGAAGAGCAAAACTAGAACACTTGAAAAGATCTATTTTTTTATACAGGGCATAGTAGCAGGCAAGGGAGATTGTTATAAAGGTAGATAGTACTGGGTCTAGCATTACAGCTCCGGAGAAAAAATAAGTAAAAACAGTACTTAGCCACATTAGTAGTGCGGTGAATGCAATCTCTCTAGAGATAATAGAACCTACAAGGAATATAACAACCCCACTAGCTATTGTAGTTAGAAAACTAGGAAGTCTGGCAGTCCATTCATCAAAGCCAAATATAGATTGCGAAAATGCAACAAGCCAAAAATAGAGTGGGGGCTTACCAAGGTAGGGTTCATGTCCCATACCCCTTGGAAATTGAGGTGTTACCCAATTATCAAGATGAATCATATCGCTAGCGATTACTGCATATCTGGTTTCTGTGGGTTCACTGAAATCAAATAGTTCCAAGGTGAGTCCTCGAAATGCTATAAATGAAACTAAAGTTATTAAGAGTATTTGGACTGTACTAAGTTTGTTAATCATTATTAATGAGTGTTTTGCTCTAAGATTGTCTGCTTGACAGTAGTGTTTAAAGTACCTTAAACGTAATTCTTGCTTAATTTATTCATTAATTTATTCATTAATCTTTCATTAAATGGTCATTTTAGTTCGATTTTAATAATATTCCTAATTATTAATGATTAGCTAGTTGACTAGGAACTCAGGCTTAGATATGAAGTGCGCCTTGATTTGAGTAAACCCACAATTATTTTTTGTTAGTTTGCTTCTTAAATTGGGGCGTTTAGCTCAGTTGGTAGAGCATCGGCCTTACAAGCCGGAGGTCATAGGTTCGAGTCCTATAGCGCCCACCATTTTTTCAGCGAAGCTTAAAAAATGTCCTGAGTAAGAAGTAAAGCTTCGCATCGAATGGGCTATAGAAAGGTTGAACAATAAACTGAGTTTCATAAAGTTCATTTTCTTGTTTTACTAAAGTTTTTCTTAGGTTTTCTAGTGACAATTTCGCGGGGTGGTAGTTCAGTTGGTTAGAACGCCGGCCTGTCACGTCGGAGGTCGCGGGTTCGAGTCCCGTCCGCCCCGCCATTTTCTCTCTTGAGTAGAAAAGATTTATGATACATATATAGCTAGTACTTAGATTGATAGCGTTGTATTGGATTTAGTTTCTAAATTTCTTGTTGTATCTCGCCTTGCTTTGGCACCTTCATGTCGCCTTGCAAGGTTCCACAAGCCGCTCTAATATCACTACCGCCAGAATATCTCCTAACTACTGGTTGCTTTAGATAGATGCTTAGCCAGTTCCTAAATTGTTTTAATTCATCTTCTGACGGTCTCATATAAACTCCTGCTGTATCAGTGACTTCTATTAGATCTAGCCTAACTTTTGTATTACCAATGAGACGCCCAAGTTCCATAGCATCCTCTTCGAAGATATTTAGATTACTTATACAGACATAAGCTAGCATAACTCTGTCATTTATAGCTTCTGCATGCCTACTTGCAGCAGCTATAACTTCTTTTATAGTCGTGCGACTGGCTACCGGTACGATCACCTGTCGTTTTTCATCAAAAGCAGAACCTAAGCTAATTGATAAGCGAAAGGGACGTTTCTCTTCTGTGTATCGATCAATCTCTTTAACTAGACCTACTGTACTAATGGTTATTGATTTAGCGCTTATCGCATTTAATAATGGAAAGCAGAAATGCTCTGCTGCAATCATGACATTACTATAGTTTAAAAATGGTTCACCCATTCCCATAAAAACAGCGCTTGTAATCTTCCTACCAGCTTTATGGACAATAGCTCGAGCTTGCCTCATTTGATCAATGATTTCCCAACTTTTCAAATTCCTTCTTTTGGGCATTCTTGCCGTAGCGCAAAAATCACAGGCCATGACACAGCCGACTTGAGAGGAGATACAAATACTTACACAGTTTTCTTTAAGTAAGGGGATAATAACCGTTTCTATTTGAAGTAAGTCTTCCGTTTCAAAGATCAATTTTTGAAATCCGTCAACAGAGGAAGTCAGTACATCGACCAACCTTAGGCTTGGAAGTGATTCTATTGAATCTGCAACCTTTTTAGGGATTAAGCCTTCTTCCTGCCATGATGCTGGTTCTAAATTACCCTTACCTACAATAGTACCAAGTAGGGCTCGGGCATTTACAGAACTAATACCAAAGTCTGGTACTAATTTAAGGAATTCCTTTGGTGATATTTCTCTTGGATCTATAAAGTTCATTTTGCGTTTTAGCTCTTTACGGTAGAGGTTTTTTTGTATGTCCAAGGTATCATGAACTTAAGCCAAACTACACCAAGCCAGCTTGTATTTAAACTCCTTGTAAAACTTAGCCAATCGCCTACTAGTGTTAAGTCCCTATAGATTATCTCCGATAACCTTAGTGAACAATTAATTAAGGGTAGTATATGAAGTTAAAATTTGTAGTTTATGGCGGAATAATCTTATTGTTTTCAGGATGTTTCAGAGTTGGTCGTATGCCTATTACGACTACGAGTGGGCCTCATTATGATAATCCGCAGAGTGCGATTCTTGTACCTAAGGGGAGTCAGACTCGGATTCTATCTGTTAATAATGAAGTAGCTGATGCAGAGGCATTGGATAAACTAGCAAATCTTACTCTTTTTCCATTTCTAATGTATTTAGAACCACAGGTTTCTTTAAAGCCCGGGCCAAATGAGATTGGTGTTAGAGCATTAGATGAGAGTACCACAGACTATGGAAGTTATTCTGTAACTACTACTAAATGGAGAGACTATACTATTACAGTCGATGCAAAGGTTGGGCAACGATATATTGTTGTAGCTGATCTTTCGTCAGGTGCTGAAATTCGAGCTGATACGGAAGATAAAAAGCTAGCTTCTAAGTAAGAATATCTATCAAATAATGGCTGCGTAAGACTTTGTTAGCCTGTAGTAACTTCTGTTTACTATAGGCTAACAACTATTTAAACTCGGTTGGTGTAAGGTATTCTATGACATACTAATCTGGACTATTGAATACTTGTTTAAGTACTATTTCACCATTATGAATCTCATAATTAGCGATGGGATAACTAAACGTTTTTATGGAAGAATTCTTTGCATCACCAGAGATCTTAAATTTATAAGATAATACCGCTTTACTTTCTACTTCGTCCTTAGCAACCATGGACTCTGGCGAGAAACTTTTCGATAATCTAACAAGTTGATCTGTGTCCAGCTTCATATTCTCAGTTAGTGATTTCGAAATATATCCCATGAGTACAGCGAATCTATAAGCTTGAACGCTATAAGTTATTGAGGAATTATAGCCGTACTGCTTAACATAACGTGCATAGAAAGTTTCTGGTAAATAAAGTGCAGTTGTGAGTGCACCCTCTATAACATTATAGTAACCCTTATTCTCATCCTTAAATGTTAGTCCATCAGAACCAAATAACGGATATTTAAGTTTGTATGTATTTAGCTGAGAAATGAACGCTCTTTGCGTACCAGGTAGTAAAAATAAGCCTAAGGCGTCAAACTGTTCTTTTCTGAGTTTAAGTAGGTTTGTCTTGAAATCCAGTGTTCCTGGAAGTACCGCTAGGTAGTCTATCGCAGTTTCTCCATTCTTAGTATTATTGAGAATCCCATCTACCCAAGTATTACAAAACTGATTATCATTTCTAATCATTAGAATTTTTTTATAACCTTTTTCACGTAACCCATGCAACATGCTTCTTGAGAATTCCCCAATATCATTCACAAACATAAACGTAGTGTGATATTTTGATGCAAAGCCTCCATTCATTTCAGGAGAAAAGAAAGGGACGCCGTCTGTATTAGCGAGTGGTGCAATACCTTCCAAGATTTTAGAACCGAATGCATAAATGACATCTACTTTATCAGCGCTTACCAATTTTCTATATGCAGTTATCGCTGTGGGTGTATCATAGGCTGAATCTTCATATTTTAATTCTATAAGGTCTTTAAGTTCAGGATATTCTACAAAGGCCATTTCTATGAAATTTTTAGAAGATGCTCCATAGTCACTGAGATATCCGCTTAGGGGCAAAATTATCCCTACTTTAAGTTTAGGGTTTTGCGCTAGAGCTAGTGGACTGAGAATTAGTAGAAATATTAGGATAGGTATTCTTATCTTAAACATGCGGAGCCTTTTAGGTAGTTTATTTATGGGTTTTAATTTATAACACCGTACTAAGATAATCTAGCTAAATGTGCTCAGCTATAGAGTAGGGATACATTAACACTATGGCCTTCTACTCCAGTTAAAAGGCCATAGTGAAACGAGAATTCAATTTACTACTTGGCTTGTTTCTTCTCTCTTTTCGCCTGCTTTTTCTCTTTTGGAGTTTTTTGAGGGGCTTTCTTTACATTCTTTTTGGCATTCATGGTTTTAGCCATAATATCTTTCCTTAGTGTTGGGGTATTTACTTAGTACGATATTACGTTATCGGTTAGAATCCGCAATAAGATAAGATTGTTTGAGCCACGCCTTACCTTAAGTTTTCTTACCTTTACAACCCCTACGAAAGTTAGCTTTTATGGAGATAGCGTGTTATTGGTTTAGGGATGTCAATTAGGGGAAACCAATTTTCAGGACAGCAAATTACACGTATTCTTAGTTTACTTTTTTCTTCTAAGAATTTTAAAGTGGTATGTTTTGATAGAGGTATTTTTTTATGTTTAAAAATATTGTTATTTGTATCTGCGTAGTATTTAAAATGAGTTTTGCCATTGCAGATGCAGAACCTATTAAAATTAAAATAGGCGCTAGCTTACCTATGTCAGGCGACCTTGCCTATGTTGGAGTTGATATACTTCGTGGCTTGGAGCTGGCTAAGAAAGATTTTGATTCTGATAAAGTTAAATATGAGATTATCGTAGAAGATGACAGCTACCTGGGTAAGAATGCTGCCACAGCAGGTATTAAACTTTTGAACATAGATAAAGTTGACGCTATTATTAGTCTTTGGGATATGGCTGAAATCATTGCTCCCATAGCAGAAAAGAGTGAGGTGCCTCATTTTGCGATTAGGTGGAATCCTCATATTGCTGAGAAGTATAGTTATACAATGACCATTGAAAGTACTTACATCTCCTATGTAAATTCTTGGGTAGATCTACTGAAAGATATGAGAATTAAATCTGTATCGATAATACGGGAAGAAGTCGAGGGCTGGAACTTGGGCGCAGACCTAATGAAAACACTGTTGCTAAAAGAAGATATAAAATTAAATGAAGAGATTGTTTATCTTCGTTCCGAGTCGGATCATAGGACCATTATTATGAAGGTGCTACGAAAGAAACCAGAAATGGTTTTATTTCTTACAAATCCTCCTCACAATGAAATATTTATTAAGCGGCTAAAGGAAGCAAACCCTGAACAGAGATTTTCTGGTTATTTTGAAATTATGGATAACATCGGGCTTGTTGAGAATATGCCTTTTGTAGCACAACTAGAGCCAGCACCTTGGTTTATTAAGAAGTTTGAAGATAGTTATCATCAAAAAATTGCAGCTAGAGCCCCTCAAAGTTATGACATTGTGGCCGTAATCAACGATAGTTTAGGGGGGCATACTGGTAAACCTACCGGAGGTCAAATAGTATCACATATATCTGCCATTCACGATTTCCCCGGGGCTTCTGGGATGCTTAATAGCAAAGGATTGAGAACGGTAGAAATGAGTTGTGTTTGGAAAGCCGCAAAAGACGGAACATTCGTGAGATATTCCCCTGCTAAGTAGTTAGACTATATTTAACTACTAACTACAAAGTTCTTCAAGGTTACAGTTCATTTCAGCCCAGAGATTATGAAAGTGTACGCTTTCATCGACTTCTACATATATTGAAATGTCTGTACTTGGAGGCAGTGTATCTTTAAAGGTGGTAGCTACTTCACTCGCAATTGCTCTGATATTATCTTCACAAAATTGACCTTTTTGATGTGCATGCCTTACTACGGAATGTTCATCTTGACCTTTAAGTAGCTCTCGAATTATTGGTACAGAACGATCTAAAACGTCATATATCTCCTGGTGAGTTATGTTTTCATCTGTAATTATTAACTTGGCAGTACCTCTGTTGGTATGAGCTTGAAGTGGGGCACACCTTACTAGATCCTCCGAAGTGGAATGGTCATAGCCTTTTTCTCTGAGGATATTATAGTACTCCCTCATTCCCCAGCGTTGAGTACATGGACAGGCATTGATAAATGGTACAACTACTCCAAGTTTACTAATTTGCTGCTCACCAATGACTTCCAATGAACTAATTAGTTGGATGATTTCCTTAGATGGAACTCCAGATGGATTTTTGGTATTTGCTTTTTCGTAGTTTGAAATAAGATCAATTTTCGATGCTTTTTGCCCTTGGGTCTTTTGAATTAATGAGGCACAGCCCTTAACAAAGTCGTGTAAGGAGAGTCCAGCATTTTTTAATTCCTCTATACATTCTTCAATTCGTGACATATGTAGCCCACGTTGGTTTGGGTTTAAACTACAGGATATTCGAATATCGGAATAAGAGTGAATGGTTCGAGAGCTATCAAAAGGATCCAAGACTTGAATATTGCAGGGTCTTTGGGAGATACCGACCTTGGGGATTGTCATTCGTATTTTTGGCGTTGAATTAGGAATATCAACAAACTCTTTTAATTCAATTTTATTAAAGTCCATATGCTGTTAAAGAACAATTTTTATAGTAAGTTTTATCGCAAAACGCCTGCATTTAGAACTTCCTTAGGCAGATGTTTTTGCTATACTGTTAGCAACATCTACCTTGAGTCTATTGAGGGCATACTTTTTTCTTTTAATTTTGACTTTCCCTAAAAAGTAAAATCAAACTGTTTTATTTATATACTATTTGCCAAGACAGGTCGATATCCCTTACAATTAGCCACCTATTTAATAATATAAGGTATTAAAACGCTTTTAAATCTCTACTATGGCCAATAAAATTATACTTAAAGATGCTAATCGTTCCCCTAAAGTTAAAGTGAAGGTACGTCAGGCAACTAGAGCTGACATAGAAAAGCTTGTAGAGCTAAATCGTTTATCTTATCCCACAATGGCAGAAGAGAACGTTGTTTGGGGGGAAGGGCATTTGTTGGCCCATCAGAGGGTTTTCCCTCAGGGGCAATTAGTTGCAGAAGTGGCTGGTAAAATCGTTGGGGCCTGCTGTTCCCTGATAGTTTCCTTAGGTGAAGATAATCTTAGAGCTCACACTTGGGCAGGGATAACTGATAGTGGATATTTCTATAACCATAATCCTGCAGGAGATAGCTTATATGGCGCTGATGTATATGTGCATCCTGATTCAAGAGGATTAAAGGTCGGACATGCTTTATATGAAGCTAGAAGGGATCTATGTAAAAAGCTAAATTTAAAAAGAATCATAGCGGGCGGAAGGATCGTTGGATACCATAAACATAAAGATGAGATGACTCCTGAGGAGTATGTAGCTAGGGTAGATTCTGGTGAGCTGAATGACCCCGTACTTTCCTTCCAGTTAAAAGAAGGATTTTCTATCCGAGGGGTAATTAAAAATTACCTAATGGACCCTTTAAGTATGAACTGTGCCTCATTTATCGAATGGCTAAACCCAGACTATCAAATTATAGATTCTACTGAAAGTAAAGTAAGAATTGCTTGTATCCAATATAAAATGAGGAAGGTTCGTTCTTTTAAGGAATTTGCTGAACAAGTAACATATTTTGTGGATATTTCTGCGGACTATAAATCTGACTTTGTTTTATTGCCTGAGTTTTATTCTGTGCAACTATTGTCTCAGTTAGAAGCTCATACTCCGCAAGAGGGAATTAAGAAATTAACTAAGTATACTCCCAAGGTTAGGAAATTAATAAAGGATCTAGCTGTTAAGTATGGAGTTACTATTATTGGAGGCAGCCATCCCGTTATGCAAGATGGGAAGATATATAATGTATGTATGGTCGGCTTGCCTAATGGAGATTTAGTTGAACAGCCTAAATTACATATTACTCCCAATGAAAGAAAATGGTGGGGAGTGAGTGGGGGTACTACATTAAGAAGTATAGATACACCTAAGGCTAGAATCGGCGTGCTTATTTGTTATGATGTCGAATTCCCTGAGGCTGTTCGTTATCTCGCGGATGATGAGATTGAAATTTTATTCGTACCTTTTTGTACTGATAATAGGCAAGGATATTTAAGAGTTAGATATTGTGCACATGCCCGCGCAATAGAAAATCAAATATACGTAGCTTTAACTGGGAATGTAGGTAATCTACCGGATGTTGAAAATATGGATGTACAGTATGGGCAAGCTGCTGTTTTAACCCCTTCAGATTTTGCTTTTGCAAGAGATGGAATTGCGGCTGAAGCTGATTCTAATGAGGAAACTGTCTTAATTTGCGATGTCGATTTGGCCAGCTTAAAAAAGGCTCGTAGCCAGGGTACGGTTACTCCAAGATTAGATAGACGACCAGATATGTTTGAACTTAAAGCTAAATTCGGAGCTAAGAAACTAGATGGAGAGAAGCCTTTAGGAATACAAATTGTACGAGGTTCATTCTAAGCTTTAATCTTTAGGCGATAGTATCGAGCATAGTATCTTTGTCGTTACTGTGTCAAATAGATGGGCGCAAGTTGCCAATTTAAATTTTTCAAATTAGCCTCTGTAGCAAATCTAGGCAGAGCAACATTTGGTCGATCTAGTGCAAGCCTAAAGGTACCAAAGTGTGTGGGGATTGTCACTTCTGAAGCTAAGTCCAATCCTGCTTTAACCGCATCCTCTGGGCTAAGATGATATTCCTTTAATATAAAATAAGGTTCAAAAGCTCCAATAGGAAGAATGGATATATTCGGAGCATATAGCTCTCTCACTTCCTGGAAATGTGGACCATATCCAGTATCTCCTGCATAATATAGAGAGATAGAATCCATAGTCAAGAGATATCCACTAGCAATATAGTCACTTGTAAATGGATGATTCCTTGATCCATTATGTAGGGCTTTGACCGCAACTATTCTAAGACTATTCTCGCTAAATTCTTCACCTATATTAAGGGGAATAATTTTTGTTTTTGAGAGAATTTTTTTTGATAGGAAAACTTCAGATTTATTTGGAAGTACTAAGTTTTTTATGGTCGATAACATTTCTAATGTATCTCTGTCATAGTGGTCGTAGTGCATATGGCTAAGAAAAACAAAATCAATGGGAGGTAGCTCTTCAGCATAAACAGGCACCTTAGTTAATCTTGGAATAACTACAGAATAGTTGTTTAACATTGGATCCAGTAGAATGTTTAATCCATTCCACTTAATTAGGTTCCCAGCATGACCTAGCCAATAAATTTCAGGATATCTATTATCAGGGGGAGAGTAAAAAGAAGTTTTTTCTTGTTCCGGTATTTCGTTAAACCCAGAAACTTCCTGCCAACTATATTGTTTAGAGAAATAACCAATAAACCAGCAAAAGCTTAGTGCAATAAGGAGCAAGTTTATTAAATTCTTTCTCACTTACTTATATCGTCCAAAAATTCAGCTAATCCTATAAGCTCTTCATCTGAAAAATATTCATGGCCTGCCATACTTGTTCCTATTACTCCGAACTTTATTAGACGACTTAGTTCGCTTTTAAAGTCAGGTTCTTTGAAATCAATATAAACATAGGGTTTCTTATTTAATGGCCTAGGTTTACTTGTGAGTTGACTAGAGAGATTTCCATTACCGTCATAAGCCGACCCATGGCATTGAGCGCAGTGAGTATTAAACAAAGATTTAATAAGCTCTTTTTTTATGGAAAATTTAGGTTTGGGTACCCAAGTTTTAATATATTCCAACCTTGATGGAATTGATTCCTTGCCTAAGGATTCTAGGTAGTCAAGCAAGGCCTCACCTCTATTATCTTTAAACAAATAACTATAAGAGGGCATTCTTGACCAAGGCAGCAATTTTCTTGGCACTGAAAAATGAAGTTTAAGCCATTCCCTGTTTCTTCTATTGCCTATATTGAGTAGGTCAGGTCCTTGTCTCCTGTTTCCAAGTAGAGGTGGGACACCTTTTAGTAACTTCTTATAGTCAACGTAGGGCCCCCAGAGTTCTATGTCTTTTTTGATAGGCCTAACAAATTGTGAGTGACAGTTGATACAGCCTTCTGAGATATAAACTTTTCTGCCATTATCTACTGAGTCATCGGCTCTAGTCTGTGGCATTACAAATGGTATCGCAAGAACGAATATAAATTTCAATTCATTTATGCTTGAAAAAAATTTGAAGGTTAATATTAGTAAACCAGAGAGGATTATAAATAGAAGAGGAATTCGATTTAGATCTTGTGCCATCCCAATCCCCATAGCTGAACCGAACCAACCTGCGATTGCGTATAGAATACCAGTCCTATGTCTTATTGTTAGGGAAAAATTATTATTGGCAAATAGGCTAGGAGCTAGAACGAGGGCAGTTGAGTAGATAGATACTCCTGCGCAATAGAATATAGATGCTAAGTCAGCGCTAAGTATTATATCGCTTAGAGCTATTACGCCTAATGTTAGAAAAATATGAGCCGCTACTAAACAGTTAACTATATATCTTCTATCTATAAGAAGTCCTGCTATGACTGCAGTGCTCAAATGAATAAAAGCATTTAATAGAAGCCTATATGGTCCATGCCAAGTGATACTTTTGTAAGAAGAGCTTTGTTGAATAATATAGAATGCGCCTGAATCGTACCAGACCAAAGCGGTAAAGGCTAATAGTAAAAGAATGGGGGTATAGTAACTTTGAGGCACGAACTGCTTACTTTCTATATTTTCGACAATAGTGGTATTTTTGGGGATCGGCATAATGACCATAATGCCGCAAGTAATTGCACTAAATATTGAACGGGCAAAGCTAGTGGACTCAAACACCATTGGTAAGTTACAAACAAAATATGCTAAGCCTGTTCCAATACCTGTAAACAGCCCTAATCTAGACCTTGGGAAAAGACTTAAAAGTGTACTTGCCAACGAAACAGTTAAGATCGCTAGTGAAGATCCGATTAGAAAGGCATCAAAGTAGAATAGAAATCCATTCTGGGCGATCACTCCCAACAAAGCAGATATTGAACATCCGAAAAATCCTATTTTGAGTAAGTATGAGGCTGAGCATTTGTTTAGTAGGGCTATAGTTAGAAGACTAAATATTATTCCACTTAGACCCATAATACCCATTATCGTATTGATATGTGGTACGCTTTCGCTTACCTTTGCTAGCTCCAAAAAGGAAAACTGAGCAAAGATTAAGAAATAAACATAACAAAAACATATAGAAGCAATCCCATAAATTATAGAGATTTTATTATTTTGCATTTAAAAAAACTCTATTAATTTGAATTAAGTATATTTGAAAAAGAGCAATGCTTAAATCGCTAGCTCCTACAAGTAACCAAGGCGTGGAGAGTTCTCCCCATAAAACTTGAGTGACTATAAATAAGGCAACTAAAATTCTGGTTAAGCATGTGATATGCCAGATTACAATACTCAAAATCAAACCTTGAGTATTTAAATACTTTTCTGCAAAACTAATGAAGTAAGAAGCTCCTGTAGAAAAAACAAAAACTCCAATGTATCTAATAAAGACAAGACTATTCGATGGTTCATTTATCCCAAGCATGGAGAGAACGAAGACAGGACTGCATACCAATAAGAAACCAGTGAGACTATCTAGCAAGCCAGCAAAAAGATTGTAGTATTTGGCGAAGTGCTTTGATTTAATGTTCATTATAAATGTTTGTTTTTAAGCAAATTATTCGCCATAACCAAATAAGGGGTGCAATTAGTAGAAGAATACCTGAGGTCAATCTAATAAAGATAGCTGGATTTAGATAACTACTAATAGGGCTACCAGGATAGGTATATAAAACTCCAGAAGTTATATGCTCTAAGTATCCTAATATCAGCAGAGAAATTAAGTAGAATAGAAGTCCAAATTGGAAAATAAGATATGTATTTTTATGCCCAAGTATTTCTCCTACACCTTTTCCATAAGGCATTGAGCATAAAATTACCATACATAATGCGCTAACAAACCCACCCATGGCTAAGTGCACATGAGCTACTAGAATATTGCTAAATTTTGCCATTTCTAAGGACTTAGGCAAAAACATTATCACTGCACTTACCACAAGAATAGTACCCCATATCAGAGCACCTAAAAGCCAGAGAAAAGCAGGTTTACGGAATTGAAAACTATTGTAGTATCTAAAGAGCAAAGGGATCCAAATTACCAGTGATGTTAGTCCTATAATTTGATCAATATCATAGTTGCTACTATCAGAGAGATTTATAAAAAAACAAGATAGTACATGTAGAATTAAGGAGTACAGAGGAAAAATATGAGCGTTTTTTCGCTTTTGTTCAATCTGCAAAATCAGAGGAAAGATTAACATTATAAAAACAATAACCAAAGTAGAGAGCAGGAGAGAGGAACCTGTTGAACCGCTACTAACCTTATTAATCGGCGGAAAAACATGGGGATCCATTGCTTTGTAAAAAATTAGAGGAATGAATCCTAAACAAATTAGCAATACTGCCTTAGATATGTGAACTAAATTTAATCCCTTGGTAGCAGTTTCTTTGCAAAACTTTATACTTAAGAATAGCCATAAGAAGATTAAGTTAAATAGGAAAAGGTATTCTGAGAAGTCTTTCCATTCTAAGAAAATCTTACCTGAGATCTCTCCATTAAGCCAACTGAATGCTCCAAAGATTAAGCTAATGGACCAAATTAGTATAGGTAAGAGGGAAGTCTTCTTTAGCCAATCCTCCTCTCTTAGGTATAAAAAATATATGATGCCCATTAATGGCAAGGAATTCCATCCATAAAGTTGAAAATTAAGATGGACTGGAATTAGTTTGCCGTATGTATAAGGCTCTATAAAAGTATTGAGATCTGGGTAGGTGAGCAATATAGCTAGCATTAGTCCACAGAAATTTCCAGCACTAAGGAAGAATAGAGAGCTAAGTGCTAAACACTTGCTGACGGGACTTAAATTAGAGTGCATTATTCGTAAAAGTGGCACTTAGGTCTGTATTCTCGCCAGAAGAGCATATAATTTTAAACTTACTATCGAAATAGGAATATATTTCATCGTAAACTATATTACTATTATTTTTTTTGATTTTAAGCCTGCCAATAGTTTTACTTATGTTAGATAGTACTCTCTCTAGGTATTTAATAGCTGGTTCAATCCCTAATGCTAATACAATATTTGGTCTAGAGAGTTCTTTATCTCTGGGAGATTTCTCTGTTAGCCCCTTCATAAGGCTTATATCCTTAAAATCATCAAAAATTTGGTAAGCAAGACCAGAAAACTCTGAGAATCTTTTTAGATTTTTGGCCTCGATATGACTAGCTCCTGTCGCTAAAGCGGGAAGAAGTATGCAAAGACTAAACAAGGAAGCAGTTTTCAACATCGCAATCTTTCTTATATTTAGCTTGTCTCCATCACCCCCATACTTAAATCCTAAGTCCAGCGCTTGACCAGATACTATTCCATCCAATCCGAGAATACTATCTAAAAGGTTGATACATCTATTTTGTAGATCTGCATCTAAAGTGCATATAACAGAATAAAAGAGAGTGTAAGACCGGCTTATAAGGGATAAGGCAGCTAAAATTGTATTAGCTTCGCCATATTTTAAGTGCATGCACGCATGTCCTCTTCTTTCAGTCGCATTATCCATGCAGGGAAGGTCATCTAGAAGAAGAGATGCTAGGTGAAAATACTCAACTCCACAGGCTAACTTTAGACCCATTTCGCGAGAACCTCCCCTTGAGAGAAAACTAGCTAAACAAATTTGCGCTCTTACTAAACTACCTTCAAGTTGTAGAGCTTCTGATATTAATTTTATCAGATCTGAAGAGTTTTTCTCCAGAGATGATACGGAAGTCAAATAATAGTGTTTTAGCTCCTCCAGATCTGATTGTTTAAGTAAAGTAATGGCCATATATATTATTGATTTAAGACACCTTTAGTATAGAAAAATTCACTTTGTAGAACAAATTAAATTTTGCTCTTTGGGTAAAGCGAATGTCCTGCCTTTTAAGTCTGCTTGCTTGACAATCAGCTTATAGCGAATCAAACTGATTATGTAATAATCACCTAAGTACATGTACACTAAATTAGTTAAATATTCAGTAGCTAAACCTAAGAGGCTACTAGCAATTGCCCTGCTGTTGGTATGTTTCTCTGTTTATTCTTCCTTAGGGATAGGAATTAAGACTTCGAACTTAGACCTTATAGATAACAATCAAGAAGAAGTTAAGAGATTCTTAGCATTCTCTGAGAGTTTTGGTACGCCCAATACGCTTTTGGTTGTGTTTGAGGGGACGGAAGAAAAGGCATTAAAAAAAGCTGTCGAGTTAAGTACAGTGAAGATTAGGCAATTAGAAGGGGTACGCAAGGTTTTAGATCGAGTACCTTCAAGTATGGAAAGCCTTATATCTAATTCTAAGGATTCATATTTCCATACTGAGGATGGTACAGCATATTTTATATATGTTCAGCCTAAAAATTTACGTATAGATATCACTGAGATTAACCCCTTAGTTCTTAGCATACGTAAAGAAGTTGATTCGGCCATAAAGAACTTAGGGGTAAAAGTAGGTTACACTGGGATACCTCAATATGCTTTGGATGACCAATTACTCATCAAAAGTGATATGAGGTATATCTCCATCGTTTCCTTAGTTTTTGTGGTGATAATTTTCATTTTTGGCTTTCATTCACTTAAAGCCCCCTTGTTTGCCACTCTAAGTCTTTTAAGCGCTGTAGCTCTAAGCTTAGCATTTGTTAGAATTTATCCAGGCTACCTGACACTACTGTCCTCGCCGTTTATAATGCTCATTTTTGGTCTAGGGATAGATTATGGCATACACGTGATAAGCTTAATGGAGGACTATACTCAGAGAGAAGGCTTAGGAATTAGGGAGGCTGTTGTCAAAGCCTGCTTGGAACTTAGGCGAACTTTTTACACATCAGCTTTTACTACTGCTGGTGTTTTTTTTCTACTAGCATTTTCAGACTTTAAGGGATTTGAGGAACTAGGAATTATTGCGGGCGTATCAATAGTTCTATGCTTAATTTCTATGATTAGTATTTTACCTGCTCTACTTTCACTTAGTCCACCTTCTGTAGGTAAGGTAAATAGATATGTACGTAATTCAGCTTTCTATCGACTACTTAGGTTGCTCGTCTATACCATTGGTCCAGTCCTAATACTCTTCAGTATATTCTTAAGCTTTTTGCCAGCTCCTCTATTCGACACTGATTATTTGAACCTTCAACCTAAAGAATCTGAGACTGTACGATTAGAAAGAATGATTGTAAATAATTCTAAATTTTCCCCCTATTTTGTAGCATTTCAGGCAACTAGTATAAAGAAATCTCGTGAACTAGTGACTAAACTAAGGAAGGAAGATGTGGTTGGAGAGATAAGAAGCGCCGACGATATCATGGGGTTGTTTAATGGTAATCCGCCACCTGAATTTAGTGGTATCTTTGAGGATGGAGCAGGGAAATTTTCAATAATTGCATTTCCTGCAAAAAATATATGGGACAAAGACTTTGAACGGGAGTTTTTAAGTAGGATGAAAGCCTTAGATAGAGAAGCTACCGGCTTGCCCTTTATTGGGAAATTAATGATAGAAAAAACAAAGACAGCGCTCTATCGGACTGAGTATTTGGCAATTTTGCTGATCATTATATTTAGCTATTTTGACTTTAGAGGAGTCCTAATTTGTCTTTTGGTGTCGATTCCACCAATACTTTCTATTATTTCTATTAAAGCTTATATGGTATTTACTGGTATGCTGTTTAACCCTTTAAATATTATGGCATTCCCTATTATTTTAGGTACTGCGGTTGATAATAGTATACATCTCACCCATAGATTTAAGGTGGAAATGGGTGATCTTGATCATACTTTACGAGGGGCAGGGCGGAGTATCATTTTAACCTGGCTTACTACCTTAGCGGGTTTTGGTGGGCTAGTACTGACTACCCATGAAGGGCTTAAGTCCTTTGGAGTATTGTTGTCTTTAGGTATAACATTTGGGTTAATGTACTCGCTTTTAGCGCTCCCCTGGTTATTGGTTGTTTACAGCAAGATTCAGAAGAATAGTTTTTAAAAATAGTGATTAATAAAGGAGAATTATGAAAATATCTAAGTTAGTGGTTGGGCTACTAATAACAAGTGTTTCTGCCGCTGCAATGGCTGAGACTGCTTGGGAGTTACCTTTGCAAGTAAGTGATGATAATACCAAGGTGAATTTTGATGTAGATACAACATGGCATGTTGTATATGGCAAAACAAGCAAATTGTCTGGAACAGTATCTTTAGGTGATCCAAATAATCTGATGTCAATACAGTCAGATATTCACTTCCCTGTGAAGTCTTTTGATACCGGTTGGAGCGCAAGGGATGAAAGTCTGCATGAACATATGAAAGCAGATAAATTTCCAGAGGTAGTATTGAAGACCACTGAACTAACTGGGGAATGTACACCAGAGATAGTTGCAAAAGGAGAATGCACAGCAACTCTGCAAGCGAATCTAACGATATGTGATGTTAGTAAAAATATTCCCTTAGATGTTAAAATTGTAGATAATGGTGAAAAATATACAGTAAGCGGTACATATGCTTTTAAGTGGGCAGATTATAATGTCGATGATCCATCCATACTTGTAGCTAAAGTTGATCCTACTGTAAGGGTGCAGTATTCCATCGAAGTGCCAAAAGTTACTAAGTAGCTGCAGCCCCCCTCAGCGTCCTCCGCGCCTCTGCGATTATTCCAGATTATCACCAATGAAACAAATCGCGGAGGCCCTTCGATTAAATCAGGGTAAACAGTGGAGGACGCTGAGGGGGGAGGGGATAATTAAGATACATTGCGTCGTGTTGCTACTTATAAATACTATGAACCGAAAACAACCCAGGGAAAACTCTTTTTGTTTTTAGTGTTTTGGTTTCAATGCTAGCTTCTTTGAGCAAAGGCTTAAGACCTTCCTTTGCATATGATCTGAAGTAAGGAGTTTCAAATAGATTTATTAGAGCCAGTGATAATTTAAATAAAAGTTTTGGTTTCCATAAGTCATAGTCAATAATCGTTAGTTGGTTTGAACAGACTCTGTAGGCTTCTTTTAACACCTGGACTCTGACTTTCCTTGGCATGTCATGCAGGGCATTAGCTATGCATACTTTATTAAAGCTATTGTCTGAGTAAGCTAAGGCTCTAGCGTCTTGGATCTGAAAATCTATTTATAAATTTTGTTTATTTGCTTTGTGTTTTGCTCTTTCTAACATTACTTCAGTTATATCTATTGCAGTGACTTTTGCGCCACTTTTTGAGAACCTAATGGCCATTTCTCCTGTCCCTGTACAGATATCTAGAATAGTATCAGTCCTTTGAGGTGAGAGTATGTTATAGCCTGTATTGTAAACATTGAAGATGGAAGCTGAAAACAGATCATAGTATTTAATCCATCTATTAAAGAAAGCATCAATATATGCGATATAAGGTTCCTTAGTGGTCATTTATTTTACTATGTCCTTAAGTAGTTCCTTTGCCTGATTAATAGTTTCAAGTTCTTCAACTATATACTCTCCCTGAACATTTAATTTTGAAATTCTATAGAGCATCTCTAAAGCGTATTCTTTTCTTTGAGGTTCATACTTGAGAAGGGCATCAGCTAAGAAGAATTCATTTCTAGGGTCCCTAGTCGATATAGCTAGGGCTTGTTCTAGTAGTTCTATGCCTTTATCTCTATCGATCCAGAAGGTAAACAAAGGAATACGAGGTACAATGGTATGAAGTCTTCCAAGTAGTCTATATCCACCTCCGTCGGCATATTTAGGGTCAACCAGAATGAGTAGCTCTGAATAATAGGCACATTTTCCGGCTACATCATTTATGGCTGATTTGAAATCACCAAAAGTCATTCCCCAAAGCCCCCAAGTAATAGACGCCCAGAACAGTGCTCTCGGGGAATCGGGTATGGCTTTTAGTATCTCAGCTTGCCTATTTAGGCTCAAAGTAAATAAATTCGCTTGAGGAGAGATTGTTCGTATTTTTTCTAGAGTCGCTTTAGATAAGTCTAAAGCCTCTTGGAAGATTAGTTCTTTTTCTTTTTGCTCAGTCGAAATAAAGCGGCCTAGGAAGTATAAAGACTCAATTAATTTAAAGACAATGTTTTGATTGTTAGGCTCTTTACTTAGAGCCTTTCGAAAACAATCAATGCTTAATTCTACTCGTCTTCTAGAAACATCCTCTTGAGGCTGGTCAAAACCACGTTTTAACCATAGCTCATTGCCAGTTGATATATAATTCCCTTCCGTTACTGGACATTCTGATAGAACTAAATACTCCTCTGCACTTACCCTCGTAACGGAAAGGCAAAATAATAGGATAAATAGAACTCTACTTTGCAGTATCGATATCGGCATCCTTAGATCTCTCCCCAAAAACCACTCTGTCTAAGGTAGGCATATCTTTAAAATAACGGACTTCTTTTACTATTCGGTCATCATCTAGTTCAAATAAAGCAAATTTACCTTCTAATATCGGGAACTGTGGCGCGAATTTTTCATCTTTGGCTAGAAGTATAGGAAACTTGTATCTCTTCATTTTTGGTCTAGCAAAAAGAAATGTGATGATGCTGGGCATCTTTGTGATGTCTGAAACATATTGCATTTTGTGCTTTTCTAGATAGTCAGGCTCCTTTTCAGACAACCAAGTATGAATGCCTTTAGAAAGTTCCATTTCAAAAGATACCAGTACGTATTGAGTATCTGGGTTAAGTTGGTGTTTTGCCTCATGCGGATCTTCATAGGTTTGATTCGGAAATTGATCGCCTATTGATAGAGTCCTGGCTGTAGGCTCAGGTTTTGCTTCTTCTGCTACTAAACCATTTACGGGCGCTAGTACTAAGGACAACAAGATAAGGGCAAAATTGATTGCTATTCGCATGCGATTGATCTCCAAATTCATCTATTAAAAAATACTTGAAATTATCATATCTTATTTGCCCAGATAACTAAATTCTAGTAATTTGATCTTGATTAACTATTTATTATAAAAATATATGAAAAAGCAGACCTCAATTCCTTTTAGCGAGATTCTTAGGCTATCTAAGAGCTTACCCACACCTTTTTATATTTATGATGAAAAAGGGATTAGAGATAATGCAAGGAAGTTAAATGAGGCATTTTCATGGGCGCCAAATTTTAAAGAATATTTTGCGGTTAAAGCAACCCCTAATCCATACTTAATGGATATTTTCAAGAATGAATCAATAGGGGCTGATTGTTCCAGTGTCGCAGAACTTAAATTGTCTAGTGCGGTTGGGTATAGTGGTGAAGACATCATGTTTACTTCAAATAATACTTTGGCAGGTGAATATAAACTTTGTAGTGATATCGGTGGTATCATTAATATTGATGATATTAGCCATATTGATTATTTAGCTAAGAATGTTGGCATTCCGAAAACGATTTGTTTTAGATATAATCCTGGTCCGCTTAGAGAAGGGAACGTCATAATTGGTAAACCAGAAGAAGCTAAATATGGGTTAACTAGAGAGCAGTTATTTGTGGCATATAAGTCAGCGAAGGAACTTGGAGCTACTAAGTTTGGCCTACACACCATGGTAGCTTCAAATGAATTGGACCTTAATTTCTTTGTTGAAACGGCTAAAATGCTTTTTGAGCTTGCTTTAGAACTTAATCAAGAAGGCTTAAAAATTTCATTTGTTAATTTGGGAGGTGGTATTGGTATCCCTTACAGACCTGAGGATAAGCCAGTAGATTTATCCTTGTTGGGCAAAAAGATTCAAGCTCTTTATGAGGAGATGATAGTTCCATCATCTCTTCATCCTCTTAGTATAACGATGGAGAACGGTCGAGTAATGACAGGGCCATATGGTCTTCTAGTAACTAAGGTAGTTCATTTTAAGAATATTTATAAAAACTATGTTGGGGTAGATGCTTGCATGTCAAACCTAATGAGACCAGGTATGTACGGTGCATATCACCATATCACAGTGTTAGGTAAGGAAGACGCACCTCATGATCAAAGGTATGATGTCGTAGGTTCTTTATGTGAAAACAATGATAAATTTGCAATAGATAGAAATCTCCCTAAAATTGATAGCGATGATATCATTGTTATTCACGATGCTGGCGCTCATGGTCATGCAATGGGTTTCCAATATAACGGAAAACTTAGATGTGCAGAGTATCTCTATAAACCAGATGGCAGTACGAAATTAATACGCAGAGAAGAAACTTTGGATGACTACTTTGCTACCCTTGATTACCCCGGACTATAGGCAAATATGGATTTTTTAAAACTAGATAGCTTACTTGATGAAACAGAAATAATACTAAGGGACTCGGTTAGGGCATTTGTAAATGTCGAGATAATGCCAAGTATCGCAGATCACTTCGAGAAAGGTACTTTCTCAAGTGATCTACCTAAGAGGTTAGGGCAAGCTGGTTATCTAGGATCATTTATTCCGCCTGAATACGGTGGATCCGGTTCTACGTATTGTCAGTATGGAGTTATTTGTGAAGAACTAGAACGAGGGGACTCGGGAGTTCGAAGTTTTGCTAGTGTTCAAAGTAGTTTGGTGATGTTCCCCATTTGGAAATATGGTTCAGAGGAACAAAAGAAAAAATGGCTCCCTCAATTAGCAAAGGGAGAAAAGATTGGATGCTTTGGTCTTACGGAGCCTGATTTTGGTTCAAATCCTGGTGGGATGCTTACTAAGGCTAAAAAAGTAGGCGATACATACGTTCTAAATGGCACAAAAAGATGGATTACAAATGCAAATATCGCAGATATTTGTGTAGTATGGGCAAAAGAAGATGATGGGGAAGTGTATGGTTATCTCGTAGAAGGCGGAACTAAGGGACTCAGCCAAGAAACCATGCATAAAAAGATGTCTCTTAGAGCGTCTCACACAGGAGAATTAATATTTGAAGATTGTGTTATTCCCTCCGCCAATAAGCTTCCGAACATTAAGGGCTTAAAGGGTCCACTTTCTTGTCTAGATAGCGCAAGATTTGGAATTATTTGGGGTGTATTGGGAGCAGGGCTTGCCTGTTATGAGTGTGCCTTGGACTATAGTAAATCAAGATCTCAGTTTAAAGGTCCACTCGCTGGGCACCAATTAGTACAAAGTAAATTGGTTTATATGCTAACAGAGCTTACCAAAGGTAAGCTTCTTGCAATACACTTAGGAAGACTTAGAGATTCTGGTAACGGTCATCATACTCAAACTTCAATCGGGAAGATGAATAATGTATCTATAGCTTTGCAGTGTGCGAGACTTTCCAGAGATATACTCGGTGCCAATGGAATTAGTTTAGAATATCCTGTGATTAGGCATATGTTGAATTTGGAGAGTGTTAATACTTATGAAGGTACGGAAGATATTCATCGGTTGATTTTGGGTAAGGAGATTACTGGGATTAGTGCGATAGAATAGTATGAGAAAAATTATTCTCCTAACTGTAATGTTTTTTTTGCATATAACGTGCTCTTTAGCCCAATTAGAAGAAGATAGGTTTAAAATAGGTATTTTGGTTCCACTCTCAGGTCTCGCTACAGAATACGGATTCGCTATAAAAAATGGCGTATCATTGGCCCTTGAAGATAATAAGGAGAAGTTAAACTTTTGTGAGTTTGTATATGAAGATACAGAATACAATTCTTTGAAAACTGTGACTGCATTTCATCGATTAGCTGGTTCTGGTATTAATCTGATTTATGCCTTTGGTGGCCCTATGTCAGAGGTATTGGCGCCATTGGCGGAGGCAAAGAAGATCCCATTGATGTGTGATAGCATTGACACTGGTATTCCCATAGGAAAGGACTATGTTGTCAGAAATCATAATACTGGATTAGAGTATGGCGGAGCCTTGTCTAAGCACCTTATATCAAAAGGAAGTAAACGAATAGCTATAGTAAAGACTGAAAATCAATACTTAAATGCATTAGCTGATGGATTCTTAGAATCAGCAGCGGGGCAGTTCGAAGTAGTAGATTTTATCAATGTTTTACCAGAAGACTCTGATTTTAAACCTATTTTGCCCAAACTTCTGAAGGGTAATTTTGATGCCATTGGATTTTTTTTGTTTCCTGCTCAGTCTAGTACATTAAGTAGATTACTTATGGGTTACAAAGAGAGTTATATATTTTTTGGTTCTGGCTTTCTAGAAAGCAAACAACAAGTGGAATCGTCCTTGGGGGTTCTAGAAGGTGCTGTTTATCCCAATAACGTTGTTAGTAACCAATTTAGGGAACGATACGTTTCCCGATTTAAAAACGATAGCCAGATAAGATTTGCAGGTGAAGGATATGACGTAGTTTCGCTCATTATTGATTCTATCTGTTCAAGGGGTAGTGTTCCGAGTGGCGAGGAGACTATGAAACTGCTAAAATCAGTAAAAGTCAGAGAAGGTGTATTGGGTAGAACCGAATATGTCGAAACTGAGGCTGGCGATAAGTACTTTAAGGCGCCTGTGTATGTTATGAGGGCTAGTGTGGATGGATTTAAGCCGGTAGAGTGATTCTCTATTATACAAAAGTAAAAAGCAATTCCCTAAAGATTATTGTTCTATGAAAATTACTGTGAAATGTATGAAGTTTGCAATCGCTAACATACTATTGCTGCCATTCATTTTTAATGTCGGCTTACTGCACGCAGAAGATAAATTCAAAATCGGTATATTAGTACCTTTATCTGGTCTTGCTTCTGAGTATGGCTTGGCAATAAAAAACGGCATAACTTTATCCTTAGAAGATCATAAAAAATCTGTTAATGCCTGTGAATTTATTTATGAGGATAGTGAATATTCTTCTACTAAATCTGTTAGTGCTTTTCATGCCTTAGTTGGTCAAGGTATAAATCTTGTTTACGCGTTTGGCGGTCCGATGTCTGAAGTAATTGCGCCTCTGGCTGAAAGTAAAAAGGTTCCGTTTATATGTGATGGTAATGAACCAAGGGTCACTGCAGATAAGAATTTTGTAATAAGGCATGCAAGTTCTGGCCTAGAACTTGGAACCGCCATATCTAAATATCTTGGATTTATGAAGAAAAGAAGAATTGCAATTGTAAGAACTCAGAATCAGTACCTAAACTCATTATTAGCTGGTTTTAAAGAGAGCTCCGAAGGTAAGTTTGAAGTGTTAGATGTAATTGATGTCGTGGCTGGAGATTCGGACTTTAAACCAATATTACCTAGATTACTCAAGGGTAAATATGATTCGATAGGATTATTTCTTCTTCCTGGTCAATTAAGTTCATTAGCAAAGTTGTTTAAAGGTCGGAGTGAACAGTATACTTTCTTTAGCACCACTGTTGTAGAGAGCAAAAATGAGGTTACCGCCTCTCTAGGAGTTCTAGAAGGTGCTGTTTATCCGAATAATTTTGTTAGTCCGCAGTTTAGGGAGCGATATATATCTCGATTCCAGAACGATAGTCAGATCAAATTTGCAGGGGAAGGATATGACGTAGTTTCTCTCATTATTAATTCTATCTGTTCCAGAGGCACCATTCCGAATGGCGAGGAAAGTATGCATTTGCTAAAATCAGTAAAAGTCAGAGAAGGTGTATTGGGTAGAACCGAATATGTCGAAACTGATGCAGGGGATAAATACTTTAAAGCTCCTGTTTATGTTATGAGAGCTAGTGTGGATGGGTTTAGGCCGGTAGAATAAGTTTTACAAAATATGATTCTTTGGGTTTCTTAATATATGAAAAATGCTTTGAAATGTCTGTCACTAGTTGTGATGGCACTAAATGTGCAAATTGCTCATGCTCAAGAGAAATTCAAAGTAGGGCTACTGATCCCACTTTCAGGCATGGCGTCTGAGTTTGGTAGTGCCATAAAGAATGGTGCATCACTAGCTATTGAAGATAACGCAGAGAAGGCTAAAGGATGTGAATTTATTTATGAAGATACACAATATGATTCTCTTAAAGCTGTTACAGCTTTTCACCGTTTGGCTGCAGCAGGCATCGATTTAGCTTATCAATTCTTCGGAGAAGATGCGGTTAGTCCTATTGCGGAGACGAAGAAGATTCCTTTAATTTGTGACTCTGTTGATCCTGAAGTTTGAATGAGGAAGGGAGTTTTAGGGAACTCCACCTTTGTTGAGTCAGATAAAGGTGATAAGTACTTTAAGAGTCCAGTTTATATTATGAAGGCTAGTGTTAATGGCGCTAAGGAAGTTAAATAAAGTAAAAGAATTCAACATGTTTAAAAAAATCAGTAAAAAAGCTCTTATATATTCATTTATAGCTCTACTTAATTTATCCTTGGTGTGCGCGCAGGATAATCCATATAAAGTAGGGATTATGATACCTTTATCAGGTGTCGCTGCTGAATATGGGGTGGCCATTAAAAATGGTGTGACTATGGCCTTAGAAGACCATAAGGCTGAAGTAAACTCTTGCGAATTTATTTATGAGGATACTGAATATAATTCAGCAAAGACTGTTACTTCTTTTCATCGTTTAGCTGACTCTGATATCGACTTAGTTTATGCTTTTGGTGGCCCCATGTCTGAAGTACTCGCTCCTTTAGCCGAAGCAAAAAAAATTCCTTTAATGAGTGATGGAATTGATCCTAAGGTAGCAGTGGGCAAGGATTTTGTAGTTAGAAATACGAATACTGGCCTAGAGTATGGTGGAACTTTAGCAAAGTATCTTTTAGATAAGGGCGTGAAACGTATTGCTATTGTTAAGGCTGAAAATCAGTATTTAAATTCACTCGTAGCTGGCTTTTTAGAAGGGGCTGGTGGTAAGTTTGAGGTCGTTGACTTGATCAATGTTATTGCTGAAAATTCGGATTTCAAACCAGTTGTACCAAAATTACTGAGAGGGGAATACGATGCAATTGGTTTATTTATGTTCCCAGGACAATCAAGCTCATTAAGTAGGTTGTTTAAAGGAAGAGAAGATAAATTCCTTTTTTTTGGTTCCGATTTTATGGAAAGTCAGCAGGAAATAACAGCTTCTTTAGGAGTGCTTGAGGGCGCTGTATATCCAAATAATTTTGTAAGCGCCGAATTCAAAGATAGATATTTAGCTAAGTTTAATTCTGATAGCCAATTGAAATTTGCAGGGGAAGGCTATGATGTCATAAGTCTTGTCATTAATACGATTTGTTCGAAGAATAAGAAGGTTAGCAGTAAGGAAGCTATTTCTTTGATAAAATCTGTAAAGAGCAGGTCAGGTGTTCTTGGTGAAACTGTTTATACGGAGACTTCGGATGGAGATAAATACTTTAAAGCGCCAGTGTATGTAATGCAGGTAAGTGCCAGCGGTTTCAAACCTGTTAAATAGGCATCTTTTTTGTCTCCTTAAGAGGCATTTTCGCCCCTTTATTCTTCCTAGTCTTATAGGTAGTATATAAAATATATTTAATTCAATAAAATTAAGGAATAGCGTGGCTTCTAATCAAACAAATCTACTATTAGCATTAAGAGATACTGATAGTAATATAGTTTCTCTTGAGACAGAGGTTAAGAATCTTAGGACAGAATCTGAAAAGATATTAGAGAGGTTGTCGATTAATGAAAAAGCTCTTAATACTATTGAAGAAAAGTTAGAAGTTGCTAGCAAGCATCATACTGTTGAAGAAGAGAAGTTAAAAGAAGAAGAAAGAAAGATTAGCGAAAGGCGTAAGGCACTTAGCGCAATTGGCGGTAATAAAAGCGCTAAATTAGCGCAGAGAGAGTTAGACATTGCGAAGAGATTAATTGAGACTCTGGAGAACAACGTCATTAGCGCCATGGGGGTTGTCGAAGATCTTGAAAAGAAGAAGAGCCATCTCATTGCGATCGTTAATGAACTTACTGAGCTAAGCGATAATAAGGGCGCTGAGGTAATAAATAGAATTCAAGAAGCTGAAGTTGAACTTAATTCATTTAAAGAAGTTCGTAAAAATTCTTTAGGAGAATTAGAACCGCGATTGGCTTCTTTGTATAAGAGAGTTGAATCACGGTATAGAGGGGATGCAATCGCTGAAGCTGAGTCAGGCTCATGCAAATGTTGCTTTCGATCTCTTCCAAATCAAACCTTTAATCAAGTTATGGCTGGTTATAACTTATTACAGTGTCCGGGTTGTAGTCGTATTTTAGTCCATATTCCTGCTGTCGAGGCTACAGAAGATAGTCCGGTAGCTTAATCAATGGAATTATCTAAGTCCCAGTCAATATCCCAAGCACTTTTTGAGAGAGCTAGAAATGTTATTCCTGGTGGGGTGAATAGTCCTGTTAGGGCTTTTACTCAAGTAGGTGGAAGTCCTGTCTTTATTAAAGAGGGTGACGGCGCCTATGTGGTAGATGTTGATGATAATCGCTATATTGATTTTATCGGATCTTGGGGCCCTATTATTCTCGGTCATAAATCTGAAATTCAACTTAATGCCATAAAAAAAGCCCTTACCATGGGTACCTCCTTCGGAGCACCCACGGAGTTAGAAGTTATTTTCGCCGAATTAATCACCAAACTAATTCCAGGTCTTGAAAAAGTTAGACTTGTTTCGAGTGGTACAGAAGCCACGATGACTGCCATTCGTTTAGCAAGAGCATTTACTCAGGGCACTAAGATACTTAAATTTGATGGTTGTTATCATGGTCATGCCGATTCTTTTTTAGTAAATGCTGGAAGTGGTTTAGCAACGCAAGGTTTAAATACGTCTCCTGGTGTCCCTGAGGAGCTTGCTTCTAAGACCTTAAGTGTTGAGTTTAATGATATCGCTGCTGTAAGAAAAGCAATTATGGCTTCTGGTACTGATAAGCTCGCCTGTATCATTGTGGAGCCTGTTGCCGGTAATATGGGCCTAGTTTTACCTGATCCTGGATTTCTATCTGACTTGCGTAGTCTTTGTACTGAGTATGGAATTCTGCTTATCTTTGATGAGGTCATGAGTGGATTTCGTGTAGGTCTAAAAGGGGCTTCTTCTTTATATGATGTTGTCCCTGATTTGTTTACCTATGGTAAAGTCATAGGAGGTGGTCTCCCAATGGCATGTTTTGGTGGGCGTAGCGATATAATGGATTTATTAGCCCCATTAGGACCAGTGTATCAGGCAGGTACTTTATCTGGTAACCCTTTAGCAGTCTCTGCCGGTATTGATACTATTCAGCACTTAATTGAGACTGATCCTTATGAAGAGCTTGGGAATAGAACAAAGTATTTAGTTGAAGGGATGAGAGGCATTTTTAAAGAAGCAGGGGTTCCATTTCAAGCTAATAACATAGGTTCTATGTTCGGATTTTTCTTTAATGAAAATCCTGTTAGGAATTTTACTGATGCTAAAAAGTCAGATGTTGCTTATTTTAAAAAGTTCTTCCATGAGATGTTGAAAGAAGGAGTTTACTTTGCTCCTAGTGCCTTTGAAGCTGGGTTTATTGGTGTTCAGCATGATATGGTATTGTTAGCTGTGGTGTTGGAGAAAATTCGCGGGGTTGTTAAGAGGTTAGCTTAGCTAAGGTAGCAACCAGCTTTTTGGCTTTGTGATAGCAAAACAAACGAAAAGTAACTTTTAGCAAAAAAATAAAAAGAAATGGAGCGGGTGATCGGGGTCGAACCGACGACCTCCTGCTTGGCAAGCAGGCGTTCTAGCCACTGAACTACACCCGCATAAAAATGCGATGCTCTCTTAAAACCTGAATTTTCTATTACGCACCTATCTACTGTTCGGGCAAGCAGGCGACATTTTTTAATTGTTGCTCTCAGCTTCGCTGAACGCAACCTGCCACTGAACTACACCCCCAAATGAATGCGATGCCCTCTTAAAACCTATATGGTCAAATATCAATTAACCGGCCCCTCATTTAGGATAAATTTAAATTAAAGGCAAGTTTTTATATTGTTTTCAGACTAAGTAGGTCTGAAAATGTGCGATTAGAACTTTATGTGTATTTTTGATAATAAGTTCGGCACTTAATGTAATCTACTTATTTATTATTATGTTCCCCATAACTAGACCAAGACGCCTTAGAGGCAATGACACTATTCGCTCCTTAGTAAGAGAAACAAGTTTAAGTCCCAATGATTTTATAATGCCACTTTTTATTGTGCCTGGTAGTCAGCATAAAGTGGAAATTAGCTCCTTACCAAATCAATTTCACTTTTCAATTGATCTATTACAAGAAGAAGTTTCTGAAGCAATTAGCTTAGGCATAAACAATTTTATATTGTTTGGTGTTCCAGAGTATAAAGATCCTGAAGGCAGTAGCGCTTGGAGTAGTGAAGGCATAATACAAAAGGCACTTACTAAGCTTTCAAGTACCTTCCCTAAGCAGAGCTTTATAGCTGACGTATGTTTTTGTGAATACACAGATCATGGGCATTGTGGAGTTTTAAAAAAGTGCGGTGTTGGTCTTGAGGATGTTGACAATGATAGGACCTTAGAGAATTTAAAGAAACAAGCTGTTTCATTGGTACAGGCGGGAGCAAGTATGGTTGCTCCATCTGGGGCAATCGATGGTATGGTTGGGGCTATCAGGTCTGGCTTGGATGAAAATGGATATTCGCATATCCCTATAATGAGTTATGCCGTAAAATATTACTCCGCATTTTATGGCCCATTTAAGGAGGCGGTACAGTCTAGTCCTTCTTTTGGTGACAGACAAACCTATCAAATGGATCCTGCAAATGCTCGGGAAGCCATAAAGGAAGCACTTTTAGATGTATCTGAAGGGGCGGATATTCTAATGGTTAAGCCGGCATTATCTTATTTAGATATTATTTTTCAAGTGAAACAAGCTACTAATATCCCCTTGGCCGCCTATAACGTGAGTGGGGAATACGCTATGATCAAGTTGGCTGGGAAGCACGGTTTAATTAATGAAGAGAAGATCATGATGGAAACTCTTACTTCAATGAAAAGAGCTGGAGCCGATATTATTATTAGTTACTTTGCTAAAGATGTAGCAAAGTTATTGGCTTAGGGCTAGCTTATGTCTCAGTTAGATGAGTTAGAATTACTTAATAAAGAATATGCTACTAACAGTAGTAACGCATTTGGAATACTAGATTCCATTAAGTTGGGTAAGGTTAAAACTGTTTTTAATTCCAATTTTTTGTTCCAAGGTAGAGTAATTCGAATTTTAAATTCAATTGTTCAAAATCTTCAATATTTTCGATCAAAGTCGGATTCTGAGCTAGATTTAAAGATAGGTGCGGCTGTCACTATCAGCGAAAAGAAACAATTACTTAGGACGGAAGAGTTGTTTTCTCGAATGCAAAAGTTGGAAGATCTTCTATCTTCAGCTGGGAATAAAATTGAAACTTTGGATTCTGTAACTAAAGGGCTTGAGAGCATAGTAGGGTTAATAGGATCATCTGAGCGATCTGCTAAAGAAACTTCTCAATCTAAGAACCTAGATTCTCCTGATTTTAACTATCTAATTTTAGAAAATAGATTTAGAGGCTCGGAAGAAAATATTAGATCAAAATTATCTCCTTATGCAGACCTGGTTGGAAGTTATCATATAAGTCAGGGCTCTTCTAATAAGGTATTGGAAGTAGGGTGCGGAAGGGGGGAGTTCTTGGAGTTATTGCAAGGTCAGAATATACCTTGTTTAGGAGTGGAGATGGATACTGGGATGTATGCCTTGGCAAAGGATAAAAAGTTGGAAGTAACTTTAGATGATATAGTTAGCTACCTTAAAACTTCTGCAAATGACAGCATCCTTGGGTTGACTGCTTTTCAAGTTGTGGAACACATGAAATATCCTTATCTCTTAGAATTTCTTTCTGAGTCTTTTGCGAAAATTCAAAAAGGTGGGTTTATTTTATTGGAAACTATCAATACCAGTTCATTGATTCCACTGATGCAGAACTATTTTCGTGATCCAACGCATACAGCTCCGCTACATCCAGATACATTGTGTTTTTTAATTGAGCAGGCAGGGTTTAAGGTTAAGCAGATCCATAAATCATCGCACTATCCAAAGGAAGCAATTATTCAAGATATACCTGCAGTTCCGGAGTTGCCATTTAGATACCAAGAGCTTTCTAGACAATTAAATAGCCGTATAGAGGTTTTAAATAGATTGCTTTTTGACTCTCAAGATTATGCTGTAGAAGCAATTAAGCCTTAGTAAGTCTGTGTTTGAAATCTATCATACTAGTAAATCCTGCCTAAGCTATGCAAGTGTTATCGAGGGATTGATAGCACAGCATTTTACTAAATCTAGTATTATTGATTTTAGCAATGTCCATTCTGTGTCGAGGAGTGATGCCTTAATACCTACTTCATTAATTAGTCCATTTATAGTTTATGAAGACACCCAAGAGCGTTTTTCCATTATTAAGCGTTTGGCAGGTTTTCCTATTACTACATATTTGCTTGATGATACTGCCCTAAATTCAGGCAAGGGATCTGAATCGATTTTGAACTACATTCACCCACAAAGTAAAATTCTATTACCGTGGTCCCATCGAGTCGGGGCTTTGAGTAGAAAGTTTCCTTCGCATAACATTTCCTATTTGCCTCTTCCTATCCACTTAGATGTAGAACACAATTCGACTGCTAATACTGTCCTAATCGGCTTTACTGGTTCTTTAGAAAGTAGGCTCGAAGAGACTTACTTAGATCTACGAAAGGTGTATCCATCTGAGGAGGTTAAGGTTGTAAATCTAAATACTAATGAGAGTCTATTAAGGACTACTCTGGGATTTGAAAATTTGGGCTTAGACATTGGCATATTCCCTGAGAGTATTGAACATTTATTTAAAGAATTGGGAGATTGTAAGCTTGTAGTTTATCCTCATAACTCTAGTTTAAGGGACATTCACTGGTCCTATCTGTATTGCCTAAAATATAATATTCCTAGTGTCTTAGGTTTGATTTCAGACCTTGAAAGCATCCCTATTGGCGCACCTAGGTATTATCTTGGGAGTCAATCTTTTACTAGTGAATTTGGGAGTGATTTGAGCATTCCTGAAGTCTCTCCTTTAAATCGTAGTTTTAGTGGCTACATCGAAGAGGTACATTCTAAGGCTACTTTTCTATATGAATTTAGGCGGATTGTGGTAGGCTAAGTGTCTAGATCTACTGTAGTAATTGAGCCTTCTAGTAATCGACGAAATCACCATTTACGTAGCGATCGGTATAAGAATAGACCTTACGCTTTCTATAATCTTCCTCTATCCATACCCCAGCACGTCTTTTAGCGTCCTGAATTCCGTTGGCTAGAGTGTTATAGTCGTTCTTCTTCATGGCACTGTAAATGAAGGGCGCACTTATAAGAAGCACTGTAACAAGGCCACCAACTATGAAAATTAACGTTTTATTCATAACTTAAAAAGATTCGATCTATAAAGTTCCTTCCCTCCATGATAGTTATGGCCCAGATTATTAATATGTAGCATAGAAGAAAAATGGCTGAATTGAAGTATTCGTACCCTAAAGATAAAATTGAGATCGTATTAGCTGAGAAAATTGATCCAAAAGCTAAGCAAACCTTTGAAGAATCAGGCTATAGCGTGACTCTAGTCTCTGATGCCTTAGAGGGGGAATTGCTTATTGAGGTGTTAAATAGCGCTCATATTGTTGGAGTACGATCACGATCCAAAGTTGTCGATGAAGCCTTAAAATCAGCCAAAAGATTACTCGCAGTAGGTTGTTTCACTGTCGGTACTGATCAAGTAGATTTGAGTTCCGCGCGCAGTGTTGGTGTTCCAGTGTTCAATGCTCCTCACAGTAGTACTCGTAGTGTTGCTGAGCTTACCTTAGGTTGCGTAATCAGTTTAGCTAGGCGATTAGGCGATCAGAATTTTCAGATTAAATCAGGTCAATGGGAGAAGTCTGCAAAAGGCGCCATTGAAGTTCGGAACAAAAGTATTGGTATTGTGGGCTATGGCCATATCGGTCAACAGACAGGTCTATTGTGCGAAGCTTTGGGGATGAACGTTTCTTTTTTTGATATTACCAAAAAGCTTCCACTAGGAAGAGCTAAAGCAGTATCAAGCTTGAGTGAATTATTAGCTACGAATGATTTTATCTCGCTACATGTACCTTCTTCTAAGGAAACTAAAAATCTTTTTAACAAAGAAGTTTTAGGATCAATAAAAAAAGGAAGTTTCCTAATTAATCACAGTCGTGGTTCTGTGGTGGATTTAGATGCTTTAAGTGAACTTTTACATAGTGGCCACCTCGGTGGAGCGGCGATAGACGTGTATCCAAGTGAACCACATAGCAATTCAAGTAGTTTTGATACTCCTTTGGCAGGTTGTCCTAACGTATTACTTAGTCCTCATATAGGAGGTAGTACAGAAGAGGCTCAAAAGAATATTGGAGAAGAGGTAGCCAATTCGTTAATATCCTATCTTGATAATGGTTCTACGATTGGGGCCGTAAATTTCCCCAATATTAATCTTCCAAGTCAGCAAGGTTCCCATAGAATTCTAAATATCCATAGGAATCAGCCTGGCGCTCTATCTGAGGTCAATCAAGTCATCTCCGAAGTTGGTGCAAATATAGACGCTCAATATCTTAGCACTACTTCAGATATTGGATATTTAATTATGGATATAAATAAGGAAGTTTCTGAAGAGGTTAAGGAAAAAATCTCTTTATTAGCAAAATCTATTAAAACTAGGATTTTATTTTAACAATGAAAGAAAAAGTAAAACTGACTATATTGGAAGAATCACTAATACGGGCTCTTCAGGCATTGGATTCACAAGTTCAAAGAGCAATGGAGCGTACTCCAGCTCAACGAGAGGAGTCGGGTGTGCAGAAGTGGAAGCCATTTGAAGAACGTGTTGAGAAGCTAACAGGATTGATTCTGGATGCATTTGGAGAGTCGATAGAGTTGGATTCAGTGATTATTTTGACCCAGACTATGGCTAAATCGCTATCCATGTTGTGTGAAGATCTTGGATCTGAAGGGCTTGGAGAGTTAAGGAGTGCCTATGTCGAAGATACTTTAAGATTGCTTTCCATCGATATAGAGAGAGCACAGAGAGTACTAAAAAAAGAGCAAGTACAATTAATGTAATCTAAAAAACTTGATCTACTACTATTGATCTTTTTTGATTTATCTGGATAATCTCCCAGTTCAACAGTCTTTAGCTCACTTTGATTGCTAGACATTATTTCAACTAAATTAGTATTGTATTATGAAAACACCAATGACAGTTAAGAGCCATAAGTTTTTACAAGAGGAAATTGTAAGACTAAAATCTATAGAACGACCTAAGGCCAGTAAGGCTATTGAGATAGCTAGAGCTCACGGTGATCTTTCTGAGAACGCTGAGTATGATGCTGCAAAAGAAGCTCAAGGTATGTTAGAAGCTAGAATTCGAGATATCGAGGCTAATTTATCTACGGCTCAGGTCGTTGATATCTCAAAGTTAAGTGGTAATAAGGTGGTATTTGGAGCGACAGTTACTTTGGAAGATGTTGATAGTGGAGATGCGAGAATTCTAAGTCTCGTTGGGGATTATGAGGTAGATGTGGAGAAAGGGCTTGTTTCCTACCAATCTCCCTTAGCTCGGGCGGTAATAGGTAGGGAAGTCGGTGACTTAGTTAAAGTAAGGCTACCCTCAGGAGAGAAGGAATACGAAATAACGGATTTAGAATTCAAAGAGTTATAAGCTTTTAATTTGAATAAACTGCTTGATTATGTTATCTAATCTTCCAGTTTGTATAGGAAAAAGTTGGTTCAGGTTTTTGGGTCGGAATTTGTGGAGGACATTGTCCATAATTGCTGTTTCTTGATGTTTTTTCTTGGTCTATCCCTTGTGCAGGGATTTCCTTTTATGGGGGAATTACTTCTCTTTAGTCTGATTAAAGGGGAGGGACTTAGTTAACTTAACATCTGGAAAAACTTAAACTTAAAATTGTTGGATTTGGTTTGTAGGTTGAGAGGTCGGTAAAGTGACCTTTTGTATCCTCGTATGTCAGTTGTTTGATCGAATGTGATTATTATTAATTTGTTTTTTAAGAAATGAAAATGGAAGCTGTTATAATAGACGAAAATGAAGCTGAGTTAGATGATTCGGTTACCCTATGGGGTTATGTCGAAGCACAAGCTTTATCCTTGTCTCTTGAGTTGTATGATTTAGACAATTCAAGAAGTGGGCGACTGCGCGTTTTTATTGAGAAACAGAATTTGGATAGTTTGGATAGTAGAGACTTGAACGATACAAGCTCCGAACAAGAAGATGTGATTAAGGAGACTAGAGGCTCCAAGGTAACCTCAGATGATTGCTCTAAGTTAATTAGAAAGCTTATTCATGGATTTGCCGTACACGGTTCTAAATTAGGCGTAGGAAGTGAGCCAGAGTTAGAAGTCTCCTCTCCCGGAGTGGAGAGAGTATTAAGATTACAAAAACATTTTGAAGCCGCTGTTGGTGAAAAGGTTAAAATTACTGCGAGAGATGGCTTCAATAGTGGTGTTCTTATTGGATTAAAGGATAATCTAATTACACTAAGAGTTGGACAGAATGATGTAGAGATATTACTTGATGACATTAAAAAAGCACAAGTAGAGTACTGATTTTATTATTTATTATAGCATTAAATACAGAGATTAAAGATGGGTATTAAATTCGATTTAGATCAGATTATTAGCCAAGTAGGGCGTGATAAGGGGATTAATAAACAAATTCTTATTGACGCTTTGGAGTCTGCTGTATTGAGTGCAGCAAAGAAACACTTTGGGCATAATCTAAATCTTGAGGCTACTTACAATGTTGAAGTAGGAGAGATAGAGGTTCACGAATTTAAAACTGTGGTAGCTGAAAAGTCACATATAGATGACCCTGCTACTCAAATCACACTTAAGGAAGCACGAACTGATTTTGACTCAGACAGTGAAGTTGGGGATGAAATTGGTAAAAAGTTAGATTCAGCTGTTCTAGGTCGAATCGCTGCTCAGACTGCAAAGCAAGTAATTGCTCAAAAGCTAAGAGATGCGGAAAGAGATATCATCTTTACAGAGTATAAAGATCGTAAAGGTGAAATTGTAAGTGGTATCGTTCAAAGATTTGAAAAAGGTAACATTATTGTCAATCTAGGTAGAACTGATTCTATATTGCCTCAGAGAGAACAGATTCAAAAGGAAAGATATCGACAGGGCGATAGAGTTAAAGCAATGATACTTGATATCTATCCTATAAGTAGAGGGCCACAAGTCGTGTTGACTCGTAGTCATCCAGATTTTATGAGGAAGTTATTCGAACAAGCTGTTCCTGAGATTAGTGAAGGAATTATTGAGTTGAAAGGAGTTGCGAGAGAGGGTGGAGAAAGAGCTAAAATCGCAGTTTTTTCCAATGATTCAAATGTTGATCCTGTGGGTGCGTGTGTTGGGGTTAAGGGTACAAGAGTTCAGACTGTTGTATCTGAGCTTAGGGGAGAGAAGATTGATATAGTCACTTGGACTCCTGATGCACCCAGTTTTGTTGCAAGAGCTTTAAGTCCCGCTGATGTTGTTAGAGTAGTTGTGGATGAAGATGAGCATACAATGGAAGTCGTAGTATCAGATGAGCAGTTATCCTTAGCTATTGGTCGAAGAGGTCAGAACGTTAAATTAGCAACTAAACTTACTGGATGGAAGATCGATGTCCGAAGTGAGTCTGTTGCAGAAGAAGAATCAAAGAGAGCTAGAAAATCTCTTGAGTCTATCCCAGGTATTGGTATCGGTGAGTCTGAACTTCTTTACCAAGAAGGTTATAGAAGTATTTACGAGGTAGCTACTACTTCCTTAGAAGAATTGATGACTATTGAAGGTTTGGAACCAGAAAGAGTTTCTCAAATCCTTCAAGCTGCAACTAAATTATCCGAAGAGAAAGTAGAGGATGATGATTACGACAGAAATGAAAACTCTAAGGCCACAGATGTTGATCAGTTGATTTTACCTGAAGAGATTAGAGAGCTGCTAGTTGAGAATGGATTTGATTCAATTCAAAGTTTAGCGCCTATGTCAGAGGAAGATTTAGTAGAGCAAGTTGGCTTAAGACCAGAAGAAGCAAGTATCGTTTGTAACGCTACTGAGGCATTTTTAAGAGTGCAGCAGAAGCCTATCGGATCATTCTTATAATAGAGATGGCGGTTCGAACATGTTTAACCTGTGGTGGGAGGGAGGAGAAAAATAAGTTGTTAAAATTTGTTTTAGAATCAACAAAATCGCAAACTCAAATAGTTGGTGATTTTAAGAAGTCTAAATCGGGTAGGGGCTATTATCTACATAGGTCTGTTGATTGTCTTACTGAATTTGTTGGGTGGAAGAAAATGGTAGGAAAGGCGAATGGGGTACTTGCTAAAAGTGAGCCAAGAGCCAAGGTAATTAAATTGGACGTAGATGGTATAAGGACCTTGTTGGGGAGTTTTGCAAAAGCAGTAGATTTAGAACTAGACCGTATCGTTCAAGAAGCTACAAAAGAATTAGAAAAGCTTGGGGAGATGGATTTTTTAGTTAGTAAGAAGAACAGAAGAAATAGAACTAAAAATTTATTTATGCCGAGTGTTGGAAATAAAGTTAAGTAAGAGAAAAATCAAAAAATATAACAGGTCATTTACATGAGAATTTACGAAGTAGCTAGAGAACTTAATCTTGAAAATAAAGATGTCTTGGCGTTGTGTGAACAGCTAGGGATTTCTGGAAAATCAAGTCATTCTAGTGCAATCTCTGATTCGGATTCGGATAAAATTCGTAAATTTATTATGAAGAGTAGTGTTACCGATGTCGATAAGGAAAGAGAAGTAAAGATCGAAGGTGAGGTCGTTAGGGAGAAAAGGGTAAGTGGTAACGTAATTCGAAGAAGAAAAAAATCGGATGCGGTAGATTCCGAGGGAACAGAGGCAGTGGCGGTAGAGGTCGCGCCTGATAAGAAAGAAAAAAAAGAGGAAGTCGAGTTAGAAGCTACAGAAGAGAAAAAAGAGGATGAAGATGTTACAGCTGAGATTGAAGTAGAAGCTGAGGAAACCGCCGTAGAGGCTGAACCAGCAATCGTAGCTTCAGAGGTAGATTCTCCGGTTGTTCCAAAAACAGTTGCGCCTAAAAAGGAAGTGGAGATTGAAGCTGCTACGGTGGAGGGTTATTCTTCTGGGGAACTGGATGAAATTCGTAAAAAGCTTGATGTTAGAGCACCTAAGGTATTAGGTAAAATTGATCTACCAAGCAATAAAACAAATCTTAAAAAACCAAGTAGAGATAGTAGCGACAATACTACTACCACTTCAGATGATAGTAGTAAGCCTTCTTCTAAAAAGAAAGGGAAAAGAGGTGTTAGCGTAGAATTAGATAGGGACACATCTAGGGATGCCAGAAAAGCTAAGAAAAAACAGATATTAAGTAAAAATGACTTATTAGACTATGATGGTGAAAGAGATCTTTATAGAGGAAAGAGAGATCGTAGGAATAAAAAACAAGTTGACCCATTAAGTCCAGAAGCATTAGCCGCTAGAGCTAATAAAAAGCCAATCAAGATTCATGGAGAGATGACTGTTGGAGAGGTTGCTCACCAAATGGGATTGAAGGCTACTCAAGTTATTGCCGAGTTATTTAAACTAGGAACGATGGTGAGCATAAACCAGTTGTTAGATTTTGATACTCTTACCATTATTGCTCAGACTTTTGGGTTTGATACTACTAACACTGAGACTAATAGTGAAGATTTAATTCAAACTATATTTGAAGTTGAAGATGATCAAGCGGATATGATTATAAGACCACCAGTGGTCACTGTTATGGGACATGTGGATCATGGTAAAACTTCATTGCTTGATGCGATTCGACAGACATCTGTATCAACAGGTGAAGCAGGTGGAATTACCCAACATATCGGAGCTTATAACGTAGTTTTAGCTTCGGGGGGTTCTGTAACGTTTCTTGATACTCCTGGGCACGAAGCATTTACTTCAATGAGAAGTAGGGGTGCACAGGTTACTGATATTGTGGTTCTAGTTGTAGCGGCGGATGATGGTGTGATGCCTCAAACTATTGAGGCAATTAATCATGCGAAAGCTGCTAATGTACCAATTATCGTAGCCATTAATAAAATGGATAAAGCTGGAGCTAACCCTGATAAGGTTATTAATCAGTTAGCGGAACACGGCCTTGTACCTGAAGATTGGGGAGGGGATACCTTAATGGTTAAGTTATCAGCTCATACTAAAGATGGGATTGATACCTTACTAGAGACCTTACATTTACAATCTGAGATTCTCGAATTAAGGGCGAATCCTAAGAGGACTGCAATTGGTGCAATTATTGAATCTAGGGTGGATAAAGGAAGAGGACCTGTTTTAACTATATTGGTACAGAACGGTGTACTTAAGAAAGGTGATACCTTCGTGGCTGGAACTGTAAGCGGTCGAGTTAGAGCTATTATGTCCGATGATGGTCGAGTGCTTGAGGAAGCTGGCCCTTCTATACCTGTAGAAGTACTTGGAGCTTCTAGCACAGCTGATGCAGGAGATGACTTCGCCGTTACTACCGATGAAGCACAAGCTCGGTTCATTGCTCAAGAGAGAAGCGATAGAAAGCGTAAACGTGAGCTTGCAAGTCAAAGCCAACAGACAGGATTTGGCCTTCCATTAACAATGGAGCGTTTCAGTGAAATTGTTGTAACTTCTAGTGAATTAAAAGATTTGCCTTTAATTATTAAGGTTGATGTGCAAGGTTCAATGGATGCCGTTGTGAATTCCTTGAATAATTTGAGTAACGAAGAGGTCAAAGTTAAGGTTATTCACAAGGGTGTTGGTGCGGTATCTGAGAATGATACTCAGCTAGCAAGTGCATCAAAAGCAATCATAATTGGCTTCAATGTCAGGGCAGATGTTAGAGCTCAAAGCATTATCGAACAGGAAGGATTACCTGTATTATTTTCAAGAATTATATATGAACTAGTAGATGCCGTAGGGGATGCCCTTAAGGGCAAAATGGCACCTAAATTCCAGGAAAAAGTACTTGGACGAGTGGAAGTCAGAGATACTTTTAGAGTTCCTAAGTTAGGTGTGGTAGCTGGGTCTTATGTATTGGATGGTACAATCGCAAGAGGATCTCATGTAAGATTGCTTAGAGATGGTATTATCGTACACGAAGGAAGGATGGCTAGTCTTAGAAGATTTAAGGACGACGTTAAGGAAGTGCAAGCTGGATATGAGTGTGGTATCGGAATCGAGAGTTATTCAGATATTAAGAGCGGTGATATTATAGAAGTATTTAAGGTCGAGCAAGTTGCTCATTAAGAGTTATTTTATAAATTTAGTTGTTATAGGTCAAAGTAATGGGTAATCAACACAGACGAGCGAGGGTCGAGGAGATGCTTCGGTCTTTTGTCGCTAGTGAGTTGTTGTTCATTGAAGAACCACTATTGGCATTTATCACTATTACCGCAGCAAAAGTATCACCTGATTTAAAACATGCTGAGTTTTACTGGTGTAGAGCGGATGCTTCTGCACATGAAGAAGCTGACTCAGGAACCACGAGTGTTTTGAAAGCTGTAGTTCCATTTCTTAAAAAAAGGATAGCCCAAGAGTTGAATTTGAGGTTTGTACCAAGCCTTAAATTTACATTCGACAGAACTCCATTTATGAGCGAAAGAATTAATCAGCTTCTTAAAGATGTTTAATATAAGTAATTCATGAGCTACTCGAAAATACTTGAGACCTTACTCCAATTTGATAAAGACTATTTAGTAGGCACGCATATTTCTCCTGATTCTGATGCTATCGGATCTAGTGTTGCTTTATATTTAGCTTTAGAAAGTACTGGTAAAAACGTAACTTTATTTTTAGAATCTGATCTTAATCCTCGGTTCCATGGACTGGTCCCTAGTCATGTAAAGATTATACATACCGTCCCAGATGGCGAGTATGTATTTGTTGGTGTTGATTGTGCGACACAAAAAAGATTATGTGAAGAGAACGAAAAGTTATTATCAAACTCTATAGCTTCCTTTAACATAGACCATCATACATCTAATGAACTATGGGGAGAAACCTATTTTATTGATTCAGTTAGTCCAGCTGCAGCATGCATCGTCTATCAAATTTTAATTGATTTAAAAATTGATATTTCCAAAGAGATCGCATCCTTACTTTATGCTGGAATTCTGGATGATACAGGGTTTTTTAGATTTTCTAATACTACAGCAAATAGTTTGATAGTGGCCAGTAAACTAGTTGAATTAGGGGCCAAACCAGCGGATATCTCTAATATAATTCACTTTGAAGTACCTAAAAGAGTGGTAAAGCTTAGAGCGAATGCCCTAAACACACTAGATTTTTATCTGGATGATAAAGTAGCTATTATCTATATCACTGAAGATATGCTGAATAAGGCTAATTGTACCTCCGAGGATGCAGAGGGTTTAGTAGATTTTGCTAGATCTGTATCTGGAGTGCTTTTAGCTTTTTTTATTAGGCAGATTGATACAAAAAAATGGAAAGTAAGTTCCCGATCTAAAGTCAGTAAGTATGACGTCAATCAACTTGCAGGAAGATTTGGTGGTGGCGGCCATAAAATGGCCGCTGGATTTACGCTTTCTGGGACATTAGAAGAGTGCATCCAATCAATCATTAAAGAATCTAAAATCTCATTAGAAGTTGATGATTAGTAATCAAGATTTCGTATTGCTAGTTGATAAACCTATAGGGATAAGTTCTAGGGATACTTCTGGAATTATTAAGAGACACTTTAAATTATCTAAAGTTGGTCATTTAGGCACTTTAGATATGGAGGCAAGTGGACTGTTAGTAATTTTATCTGGCAAGTGCACAAAGTTTGAGAGATATTTACATGCCTTACCCAAAACTTATGTAGGGGAGATTTCTTTAGGTGATAAAACTATAAGTGATGACATATTCTCCGAAGTTATTGAGAGTGCTTTAGTTCCACTCATAACTTCTGAAAGCATAGCTTCCCTAAAAGATAAATATACTGGCACATATCTGCAAACACCACCTCAAGTATCTGCAAAGAAAGTAGGCGGAAAAGTTGCTTATAAAGAAGCAAGATTAGGTAGAGAGGTGGAGCTTCTTCCTAAACAGGTTAGCTGTAATATTAACTATTTAGAAGAGGTTTCAGATACTGTTCTAGGATATAGTGTAACTTCTTCATCAGGATTTTATGTTAGATCATTGGCAAGGGATATTGGTGAAGCATTAGGTACTTTTGGCGCAGCAAAATCAATTAGGAGAACTGCGATTGGCCAGTTTGAAGTAGAAAAGGCAGTTAAAATTATCGAAGGTAAAATTCAAGAAAATAATCTTGATATAGCCACCCATGATTTAATTGCCACAAGCCATATAGTTGATTTGCCCTCAATAGAATTAGAAGATGAAGGAGTTGTAGCTAAATTAAGAAATGGAAATAAATCTACCTTAATAACATTACTAGAAGGGAAAGAAGAATACCGAGCAAAAGTCTATTTTGAAGGCGAGATTATTTCTGTTGTAAGTAAATTCGGTGGAGAAATTTCCTATGAAGTTAATTTTTAACCTAAATTTTTTCAACAATAGATGTAACCCTAATACCTATAGGCCTCAGAGCCCTCCGCAAACCCCCACTTTAAGCCCACTAAAGTAAACCCCTCCAACAAATCCGCACCATCTCCATTTTTTCTACGATAAAGTTAAAATGGAAACATCCCTAAAAAATAAGAAAAAAAAGGCCATAAAAATGTCTCAACCCCTAAGGATAGACTATCCCGAGGGTACGAGCTCTTTTGTGACGAGGAGATTTAGAAACTCACAGCTCCTCTATGCCAATAATAAAAACCTAGAATCCAGAGTACTGGGGTCATTAGGTAAATACATAGAAAAGTACGAAGTAAAAATCTATGCCTTTACCCTATTTGCTAGCCATGATCATTCACTAAATGATTTTAAACCCAAAACTAAATCTCACTTTTACAGAGACTTAGGAGCAAGAACAGCTGAAGCCGTTAAAAAGTATGTACCATCCTTTGGAACAGGCTCAGTGTTTGAGAAAAGACCCTCAGAACAAGCCGTTACCAGTGATACAGAAAGTCACTTGGATAGACTTATGTACATAATCCTGCAACCCATCCAAGCAGGACTATGTAAGAACCTCTCAGACTACCCAGGGTTTAACTCCTATAAGTATATCCTTAGCGGAAAGCCCCTGAAGGTAGAGTTCTTTAATGCCACAGAGTATGGAAAGGCCAAGAGAAGGAAAAAGAATATAGACCCCGATCATTTTGTAGAAAGATACGAGATTAAGTTTGAAAAGATACCAGGCTATGAACATCTCTCTCAAAAAGAATATAGCAAAGTAATACAAGCAGAGTACGAACGTAGAAGGCTTAAAATCATAGAAGAGCTAGAATCTAAAGGTCACGTATGGTCAAGTAGAGAAGCTCTAAGAAAAACCAGATCTACAGACTTTGCAAAGAGTCCAAAGAGGCATAAAGAAGGATCTAGAGTACCCCTAGTCTTATCCCTTTGTATGGAAAGAAGAGCAGAGTTCTTAAGCTACTACTTCTCAAAACTAGTAGCGTTTAAGAAAGCATCCCTTGCGTACTTGAGTGGAGATAGAACTGCTGAGTTCCCGGAAGGAACATGTATCCCGCCTGGCCCATGGTGTTAGATTAGAGTTTCATAGGCTCTAGGCGCGACAAACAATCAATCTACCAAAAGTAATTCTTACAAGATCTAGCGCTATGTCCTGAGTCCAATATTTAGGCGAGCTTTAACCGAAATTAGACCCTAAATCAAAGTTACTATATTAGATCTGGCGAATTTTTCAGCGGATGCCCGTAAAAATCAGTTTGAAAAAATTAAGTTTGTACAGGGCTCCGAGGCCTGTCAAATCTGAGATCTGTGATCACATGGATTTTAACTTCTTCTTCTATTCCTACCTTGTACATGTAATGAAAGACTCCTGATCATAAGTTTATCAATCTTAAGAAGGGAAATACGTCCCAATTCTACAGCAATAAAACATATCCGCCAAAAACGCTAGGAAGAAAATTTAGGTAGAAATATTAAAGACTTAAAAATAGTTGGAAAAGCCGTGGAATGATGGTCTAATTCTATCGATTAAGGTAGATGGAATCACTATATTGCTCTTTATGCACTTAGTTGTCATAACCTCTCTAGTAACACCCTTGGATACTTATGAAAGACAGCTACTCAGATCGATTTGTCTCAATTGCTAAAGACTATGCCACACTTTGGAATGAGATTTTCTTAGAAGCAGGTTTTGATTATAGAGAATTGCAAAAATCAGTATTTACCTGTGCCTTGGACACTTTTCCTGATTTAAAGAAAAAGCGTATTCTGGATCTTGGAGTAGGGGACGGTGAAACAATTAAAGAATTCCAGGAATATGGATGTGAATTTCTTAGTGGGCTTGATCTCAATCCAATAATGTTGGAGGCTAGTCATAGACGCTTTGGTGAGAGTGTGAAATTAATACATGGGGATATTAGAGAATTGGGCCAATTTATAGAGCCTGGTTGTTATGATCTTATTATTAGCGGGGCAACATTTCATAACATAGCTAGAAATGATAGAGCTAATGTTTGGGATGAATTAATCACCTTAAAGCCTTCATGTATAATCTCTGGCGATAAGATTGCCGATACCGATGCACTCTTACATGCTCGGTATTTGAATATAGAAATGGAGGCAATTATTAAGGTATACAAAGATCGTCATAACTTAGTTAAGGAGTCAGACGAATGGATTGAGCACTATATTGTAGATGAAAGGGAGAAGCTATATTTAGAAGAGATCGATACAGCTCTTAGTAAATTCTATAATACATCATTAGTCTTCGAAATGGGGATGTATAAAACATTAAAATGTAACTTGTTTTAAAGTTACTACCTGACCATTTTCAATTTTCTTTATTACTTGCCTTAAGCCTTCAATATCTCCGTTCTTATCAAATTTATATTTACCAAATACACCAGAAAATTCATTATTATAAAGAAACTCTTTCGGATCTTTTCCACTTTCAATTGCCAAGTGCATCACCTTAAAAGCTTCTAAGGTTGTATAAATGACTAAATCCCAGGCATTTGGTTTCCCATGTTTATTTATATATTTTTCCAGTATTATAGAATCTGATTTATTTAACCGATCTTTGATCGAAGGAAAGTCGGAAAATATAATACCTTCAGCATTACCTTTAGCAAGATTCAAGAAAGAGGAACTTCCTGGGTTATAAGAGCCATATATAGGAATATTATAGTTAGATTCCTTTAGCTGTTTTAAAATTACGGCAAATGAAGCCTCTGTATTGCTATTAATAAATAGGCTATCTACTTTTTGTTGTTTTAGCTTTAAAATAAGAGATTTAAAGTCATTATCAGCGCTTAAGTAAGGCTGAGTAAAGGTAGAAAAGTTCGCACTACGAGAATAATTTAGAAAGGCATCTAATAAATCGACAGAATAATCAGACTGCTCAGTTAATATCCCAAGTTTAGAATGTCTTTCAGAAATATAATGAAAAAGTATTTCAGCGTTAATCGTGTCATTTGGCGCGGTTCTAAAGATGTTATCTGCCGCAGTTGATATGTTGGGAGAAGTGGCAAGGGGGGCGAAAACAATTGTTCCAGCTTTTTGGTAGATCGATGCAGTTGAAAGTACGGTAGCGCTACAATTGCCGAATACATAACTAACCTTATCTATATTTATTAATTTATGAGCCACTGCTACGGCCTCTTTTCCTTCGCATTTATCGTCTTCCACAACAATATCGTATTTATCGTTTGCGATTTCGTGGTTGGCAAAAAAAACCGCATTCTTAATGTCTGTTCCAAAGGTTGCAGCTGGTCCAGACAGAGCAGTAGAAACGCCTATCTTAATCTTTTTGGTCTCAGCATTTGCAAAGGTGGAAAAAATTAAGAGCAGAATGAATAACAATATTTGTAGCATAATTAAATGAATGTTACGGGGTAACTCTAAAGGGGCACGATAGGATATTCTTGAGGGTATTGTCAAGATGATTAGACTGGTGGGATGGGTAAAAATCATAGGTATTACCATCATTATAGAAGTTCTTGTTGAATAGCAGGTACTAAAGCTTGTTACGCTTTGGAAAATAGTTATAATACTAACCTATGACTAAGCAACTTGTTTCTTTTTTTGGTAATCCTGATTCTACTCATTGTTTTCAGGCTGTTATTAAGATGGCCTTAAAATATTATTTCCCAACTGAGGATTATTCATGGGAGGAGTTGGTTAAGTTAACTGGAAAGAAGGCTGATAAGTGGACTTGGCGTACGCGTGGTCTAATAGAGTTACAAAAGAGAGGAATGGAGGTTGTTAACTGGGGGAATTTCGATCATAGAAAATTTGTTGAAAGTGGAGCGGATTATTTATTTTCTTTATATGGCCCAGAGAAAGCCAGAATCCAGATCGAACATTGTGATCTGGACTATGAAATAGAAAATGCAAAGGCGATGCTTGATGTTGTAAAGACTACCTTTGGCCTGCCTACATTGGAAGACATTAAGCATTTGTTGGATTGTGGTTACTTAGTAATATGTAATGTCAATTCAAAGATTTTGAATGCGCAAGAAGGGTATAGTGGACACTTTATCTTAATATATCAGATAGAAGGCAATCATGTAGTTATGCATGATCCTGGACCACCTCATTCCCCAGATAGGAGAGTGTCATATGAAGATTTTATGAAAGCTTGGGAATATCCGAATGAACAAGCGAAAAATCTAATTGCCTTACGTTGAAACAACTACTATTAGTCTACTTACTATCTTAACGCGCTTGCGGAAATCTAATCCTTGTTAATTTAGTCTCAGAGTCACTTGACAATATCGTGGATAGCCTTGGTCATTATGGCGCATAGGTGTTAGTGGTAAGGAGAATAGTAGCTCAAAAATAAACGGAAATAGCTGGCATCCATGATATCACTATTGGTTCTTCAGTTTGCTCTCCATTGATTCCAAGGGGATTAATACCTCTACTTTTTAGAGTTTCAATAGATCCAACAACTTCTTCATAAGACACACAAAAAGCAAAATACCCTTTTCCACTAACTACAGGTGGACTAGCTTGCTCTCCCCAAATACCCAACATCCCAGTTAAAGAATCATTAATCCAGAAAAAAGTTACATCTCTCTCCTCTATTTCTTTGGCGACAACAAGACCTAATACTTCGCAGTAAAAGCTTCTTGAAAGCTTTCTGTCTTTCACACTTAAGTGAGTTTCGTAAATTCCGCTTGTTCTAAAAAGCATGGCGACACAATGGTGCTTCTCTATATATTTTCTTGAGAGATGATTTCTACACCTCATGGGCTCAATAATAGTATATAAATAGGTCGTAAGGAAGAGACACCTTGCTGTTAATTGACGATCATAACTAATTAAACCTAAATTTGCGGTAGTTTTGGCTATTTGTAGCCCCTTTTATACTATCGATAATATAACATTATCAATAGTTATAAAATATTACGGATATGCTAGACTATAAAATTGCGCTCATCCACGTATAGTTGGGATCTTGGAGGGTTTGCTGGTGGGGGGCAGACTATTCCAATATATACCTTCTCACTACCTCATCCACAATATCCTTCATAGAAATACAAGCCAATGGATATCCTTCATCATCAACTATAGGCACGTGCCGAAATCCGCCTTCTGACATGAGTTGTAGTGAAAAGGCTAATGGGCTGGTCATTTTTATTGTGATTGGGTTTTTGGTCATGAGTGTATCTAGTGAGGCACTTAGAATTTCACTATTGCCTACGACTTTTTTTAGGACATCTCTTTCAGTAAATACTCCAGTTAAAAGTCCAGATGAGTTAATCACTAATATCGCCCCACCTTTTTCATTCTTCAGGATCTCTATTGCTTGCTCAACTGAAGTATTTTCAGCCAACAATAAAGGAGGGGGGGGATTTAGGAGTCCTACACTTTGACTAAGGTCAAGGCCTTTGGAATTTGCAATCATTTTGTCTCCTTATTAGGTTCTTGTTCTGACCATTCGCAATCAATATTTTCTAAAGCTCTTATTTCAAATCTATCCTCATCCCAGAGATAGGCTAAGGTAAATGGACCTTTTTTATTTTCATTAAAAGTATATTTATTGTCTTTTCTAAAGACAACGACTCCTGGGAAAACTTCTTTTTGTATATTCAGTCTCGAAATTAGATTTTTTTTTGTGCTATTACTCAAGATCTCTTTTTCTTTCTCTAATTTCTCTATCTTGGTCTTAATTTGTTCTAATAACTGAACAGAGTTTTTAACTTTTTCTTTGTGAACACTAGCTAGATTAACAAGTTCTCTTGGATTACTTACATATGGCCCAAGAAATAAGCTCAGCGATTCCTCTCTAAGCTTCAACCTATTGATCTTTGCTTCAAGTTCCAAAAAATCTTCGCCAGCTTCTTCTATCGGTAGAAACTCAATCTCGGTGTGTACTTCTGAAGAATTCCCTAAACTTACTACAGATATCCCACATACTGTTCTGGCTTTTGAGGCATAAAGAGAACCACCTATAGAAATTTGGCTACCAGAAGAAAGGATACTCCTCACTGCATTAGTGCCGATGCTAATAGAGCGCCCTGCAAAAATTGCTTGGCCTTCGAGCGCCTTGGCCTGAACATCAAATCTCGCTTTTACCCATTTGAAATCATAGTACTGTAAATTTGTAACGATTGCACTTTCATTCTCTGATCCGACGACATTCCCATCGATGTTAATTGACGCCTCTTTAGACTCTAACTTTGCGTCGAATACATCACCCTTGATTATAATTTCATCTCTACAGTACACCTGAAAGCCCCGCATCACAGAGCCTTTAATATTTGCTCCACCAATAAAGTCTAGGCTTCCAGTACCATGATCGATGTCGGATCGGATATGGTAGATTGTTTCGACCTTTAGATTATATATCTTCTTAGCATCAGTCGCGCATACTAGATAACCATTTTTAGCTGAAATAAGTTCTTTGTAGGAGTGCTTAGATGCGGGGAGTAGGGTAAGTGAGTCATCCTGCTGAAATTGAGCTTCTAAGCCTTCTATCGCTTTTATTGGTCTACCGAAAACATCAATTCCGTCTGTACCAAGCACTGGTGGATAAATTCTGGCAACTGGCTGTCCCTCTGTAACGCTATCAAACCGTTTTTGAAAGCGGTCCCATAATTTGTATTCTCCCTCAAATACTGGCGTAAATGGTTTTACCAAAAGAATTAATTTACCATCACGACCTGGGGTAGATAATCGGCCTTTAGCGATTCTGCGCTCTATAGGCTTGGCGTCACTTAAAGCATATTTTAAGGCATCCTTTAAAGCTCTATCATCTATAAGATCTATAGCTAATATTTTTTCAATCCAGTCACATATAAAATTTTCTAAAGTTTCGGCTTCAATTAGGTTTGCTTCTATTTTGGGGGAGATGAGTAAGAATGCTTTAATAGATTCTTCTCTAACTTCGAGCGTAGCTGATACGAAATCATTCTCTTGTTTGAACTGTTGGTCTTTTTTATTATCTGACACAAGATATCATGAATATGTGTTTTTGGGCCCCTATGCCCGATAAGGTTACTTATCGGGCATAGGGGGTGGTCCGCTTAAGTAGCTGTTATTATGTGCTTTCTAGACCCATTCAAAATTCTTCAAAGCCTTTTCAGCATCTTTGCCTCCGATTAATTCGAGAGCAACACCTGCAGCGATCCTAACATCTTTATCGGCATCTTTTAGTTTATCTATTAGTTTACTGTTCGAATTTTGTGAGTCGGGCCCTATTTTCCCTAATAATGTACATGCGGCCTTTCTAACGTTGGGATGATCGTGGCTTAGTAAATACTCAATTTCGCTATTTAGCTCATTCGCTTCTTCTTCTATCTTATTTAAAGCATCGCATAACATCATTGGAATTTTCCAGTGATTATCCTTGAATGCAAATTTAATTTCCCCTAATTGGTTGTTGGAGTTTTTAGTAAGCACATCGTATAAGGATGTTGCCGCATTTTCTCTGACGGCCTTATCTGGATTTTTCAACTGCTTGGCTATAGCCTCTACATTCGCTATAGGCTTATACCTAGACCAAGCTTCAAGAGCCTCTTCTGTTCCAATCTTTCTTAAGGCTTCTGCAGCCGTCCATCGTACATCAGGATCATTGTCATCGAGTAAGCGTGCTAAATGTTTTACGCCCTTACTGACTTCTGGCGAGGCTCTAAGATTACCAATCGCTCTAGCTGCCTCTAATCTTGTCAATAAGTCACTATCGTCTAAACTATGAATTAAATGCTCTAACAGAGATATGGCGATTGGCCCCATATTCCCAATGGCAACAATGATACCCCTTCTAACCCTTGGGCTTTCGCTACTAATGCCCTCTTTCAAATAAGGTAAGGTATCAGGCCCTATGATGCTAATGGCCCAGGAGATCGCTTTATGGAGCTCATTCTGTTGGTTGTTGAATAACCTTATTAGTTTATCAATAGCGGTAATGGAATCTGGTCCAATCTTACCCAAAGAATAGACTGCGCCTTTAATCTCATTATCACTGGTAGAATCTAAAATCTCACTTAATCTAATAATTGCCGGCTTAATTTTTGCGCCAATATCCCCTAGTGCTGGTATGGCAGCTGCCCGTACTAGGTCTTCTGAGTCTTTGGTGGCATTGATAATTGCCGGTACCGCCTCAGCAAAAAACTCATGGGTCTTTCTCAGGTGGATAAGAGAAGTAATAGCTCTTAACCTGACTTGCCAATCGACACTATTGAGATCCTCTACCTTAGATCTCATTTCTTTTAATTCCCGATCCAATGCCAGTTCTTTTGCTTCGCTACTCATTCTATCGTTATTCCAGATGTTGTATAATTATTGTTACCTGTTTAATCTGATACGGAAAAATTCAAACTGAGAACATAATCTGCTTACTCAATAGTAAGAGATGTGTTATCTATGTACCAAAAGACCGCAACATTTTGTAATATTAGGGCAAATACTAAGTTTAAGATGCTCTTAACCTAATATAATATCAAAAAAAATGGATATAGACGACAATAAAATTAAGTTATCTGGGAATCCAACACCATCATCTGGAACTGATAACAATATCGTCCTACCAATTAGAAGTGGACAATATGAGGATTCTTCTAACCTTGATTTCATGTCTAACATCAATCAACGTGGAGTTAAAAATATTTATGATTGTGAGCTAGATGACGTAATTTCTAATTATGTGCTTTATTATGCTAGCGGTGAAGGCCATACCGCTAAGGCTAAACGGTATGACTTACATTATTTTCTAAAGTTCCTATCAAGTCCAACAAACAAGAATGTATTGGTTAGAAATTGGACCATGCAAGCAACGAAGGATTTTATTGATATAAGGTTAAACAAGGGAGAAGCTCCTTCTACCGTTTCAAGACGTCTTGCAACAATTAAACATTTTGGTAGAACTCTTTCGGATAGAGTACCTGGTTTTATTAATCCTGCAAAAGAAGTAAAAGCACCTTCATTTAAACAGGATCGTCCCCAAGGATTGACCATAGAAGTTGTGGAGCTCCTAAAAGTGAGTGCTATTACTATTTTTGAGGAGAAGCAACATGCATTCCCCGCATTCAGAAATATGGTTCTATTGGAGCTTTTGTTAGGGACTGGGTTAAGGGCTGACGAAGTGCGACTACTAAAACGTTCGCAACTTACAGATGACAATACGTGGTTAAAAAACGTTAAAACTAAAGGTAAGAAGTTTAGAGATGTCTATATTCATGAAGGTTTAAGCCCACTTCTATTAGAGTATCTAACAATTTCGCAAGAACACCTAGTTCACCTATTCCCCATTACTTCATCCTATTCAAATAGTCAGTGGCTTAATTTCCCTGTATTTATCAGTACTCGGAATGGAGTGACGGATGATCCTGTGAGCTTTACACTCGCACCTAAAACGTTATGGAGAGTTATTTCGGAAATAGGAAAGAAAGCTACATTGCTTTCTGAAGATGAGATTCCTAATCTTCACCCCCATAAGCTAAGACATGCCTTTGCTCATGGGCTATTAAATTCATCTAATGACATAAGGCTAGTAGCGCAAGCTTTGGGTCACAGTGATGTTAGAACCACTATGAGATATACCGAAAGATCAAAGGAAGAATTAAAGAAGGCAATAGAGATTTCTCAAACAAAGAGAAATCTCTAAAGCTTTAAAAGGTTTTTAAGCTTTAGTTATAGTAAAGATCCTATAACAGAAAATGCTTCATCGTAGTTTGGTTCAGCTGAGACCTCAGAGACGTACTCTACATGAACAATTTTACCACTCGTATCAGCTATAAAAACTGCTCTAGCTAATAGGCCAGCTCCTTCCATGTCAACGCCATAGGCTTTCCCAAAAGTTCGATATTTGTAATCGCTACCTACTTTAATATTTGAAAGCCCTTCAGCTCCACAGAATCTATTTAATGCAAATGGAAGATCCCTACTCACACATAAAACAGTCATAGCTTGACCAAGAGAGTTTACTTTCTCATTGAACTTACGTGTCTGAACCTGGCAAGTTGGAGTGTCCACGCTAGGCACTACAGAAAGCACCAAAATTTTAGTATTGAATTCCTCTGATTTTATGTCTTTTAAATCAGAACCGCTTAGTATGAAATTTGGTAAGGGATCCCCTACTTTCAAGGATGATCCGACTACTTCAACTGGTTCTCCATGTAGAGTAATTTTTGTATTTGTTATGGCCATAAAAATTGTTTAATTAGGTAAATTGGTAATACCTAATATTAGCTAAATTTATGGCTTAAGGCAAAATGTAATTGCGTAGTTAATCAATCGCAAAAACTAGCTCTTTTGCCATTTCTACAGAATAGATTAGCAAAAAAACCTAATTTGGACCTCGTATCGGATACGCTACGCCCTCTTTCATCCAAGTCATGTTCATCGAATATTCCGTTAGAAAGGGCACTACTTGGTTTGTGTTCTGCAGCAATAATTTTTCGATCCGCATTTTCTATCGTAGAATAGAATCCTGCCTTTAAAGAAGCATTTTCTTCAAAAAAAGTACCAATGACATACCATATTGCGATAGCTGAGAGTGTACCGAAAATAATCTTAACTTTAATACTCGGGCTAAACCAATTCTTCGTTTCTCCATCCTTATCTTTTTCAGATGAATTCGTCGCGGTGTCATTAGATGATGCTGTAGGAGCTACAGCTCTAGCCGAATTATCTACATTGTTTCGAAATGGGTGATAATTGTTTAGAGTACTCATAAAATAGGTTATATCTAGACCAAAAATATTATCGTTTATAACAACGATACCACTGTTATGGGTTGTTAAATGAAAGATGGATACTACAGTTGGTTATTTGATCCATCGAGGTGAATGTTGGGAAAAAAAGCCTATATTCTAATGCCTTACAATCGATAGTTGTAGAGGATTCACGATCTAAGGTAAAAGCCATGATGACAGTACTTATAATGAAGCAATAAAATATGACTAAGGATGAGCTAAGAAATCAAAGTAAGGCAATAAGGTCTGGGGTTGTGGAAAAAGAACGTTTGTCTCAGGATATTAATTTTAAATTAATTGCTATGTTCAGACGAGAAGGCTTTAGAAATGTGTCTTCCTACGTATCAATGGGTACAGAAGTTGATACATCGATTCTTCTCGATTATTGTTTAAAAGAATTTGGACATATCGCAATTCCTAATATTGAACCCAATATGAATATGGGCATGGTAAGATTGGAGAGCCTAGATGAGCTTGTTATATCTAATTTCAACTTCGGCCAATTGAACCCCAATATTAAAAATTCTGAAAATCGCGACGTAGGAAGCTCTAGTCTGGATGTTATTATAGTGCCACTACTAGCTTTTGATATCAGTAGGAACAGATTAGGGTATGGTAAGGGTAACTATGATAAGTATCTTTCAACTTTAAGTAATAATGTCCCTAAGGTTGGCATAGCCTTTTCTTCTCAAATTATAGATTCGATTCCAGTTGAAGCTCATGATGTTCAACTGGATATTATAATTACTGAGTCGAATCAGTTTTGATTTGGCTTTCAATGGCCCACTCTCTAAATGGATGATTCACTGTGACTTCGGGAGGTGGCTCTCCATTGATAAACTTATGACCGTAAGCTTTTGCTAGTTCAAGACTACGTTCGGAGCCGATATGTAGAAGTGTTAAGAGGGATTCTTTCCTAAGTTCTTTGTCACTAGAAAACTGCATGACATGCGAAACTTCATCTAACAGATCTGAACTTTTATTAGCTTGATCAATGACACAGGACAATGCGGTTATTTTAGCATGCCTTGTCTGACTAGACTTTAATATACTTTGTATCATCTCTTCTGATAACGTTACTTGCTCCTTACTTAGAATCTGAGAATAAAGACATGCAGGTAACACGATTGAATCTGAGTCTTCCAGATTCAAATTCTGCATTAAATTCCATTCCTTGACCTTTGCATAGCTACTGGTAAATTGTTCACTGAAAAAAGTTTCAACTTTATCTTTGATTTCTTTAGGTAACACCAAGCCAAGCCTAAGCATGGCGGCACAAACATAGAGTTCAGGAGTAATATTCCCCTTCTCTGTTTGAACATCAAATCTTGCAACACATCGCTTATGGAAAGCATTTTCCACACTTTCAGGGGATTTAGTTACTCTTATTAAAGCCAATAAGCTCTGAAAATAAATACTTTGAGTATCTATCGAAGGTTCGGATTTTAGAAATAGATTTAACAATGTAGAGGATGCAAAGGATGCTCTTTTACCAAATGAGCCAATTACTTTTACAATCTCTACCTTCTCAAGATCACTAAACTGATCTGGTGATTCTTTAAGTTGATCTATCATCTCCCTTATCATATCTTTGATGTGTTCTGGGATCTCTACTGCTCTTCTAATTTCAACGGTATTTTCACCTATGGATAGAGTTCTAATTTCTTCCAGTTTGCTATTTATGGAATTCGACTTACGGGGAACTGAAATAGAGTTGTAAATTAAGAACCAAGCAAGTATTGCGACGAATAGAAATAATATAAAAAATAGTAGGCTATTTGCTTTCTTCATTAGCTATTAAATATGGATTGGTTGTTGAATGCACTTTTCTCTTTTGATGGGATAAATATCAGGATACTTCCAGCAATTACTAGGGGGATAGAGATTAATTGCGCTTGGGATAAACCAAGATATACAATATCTTCAATGCGAATAAATTCTATGGAAAAACGAACTATTCCACTTAGCACGAGGTAAAAACCAAATATTTGACCTTTATTCCCTAAATAAGATTTAACTGATTTAGAGGTAAGTAAAAGAAGTATTAGTATCGATAAAAGAGACTCATAAACAGGAGTCGGGTGTACGAATAATTCAGTCGGGACAACTCCATATTTATAACTAGTACCCCAAGGTAGAGTGGTCTCAATTCCATAGTCCCCATCTCCTGATAATTGGCAACCTATTCTACCCACGGCATACCCTAAAGCTAAAACTGGAGCGACAATATCAGTCATAGTGAAAAATGAGAGTTTATTGATCTTAAGAAATAAGGCGATGCCAAGTGTTCCGCAAATTAAACCTCCATAAAAAACGAATCCAGCACTGCTGAAAATCGTATGTATTGGGTCGTTTAGTAAGGCAGCTGGGTTTGAAATAATGGAAAATAGTCGAGCTCCTATGAATCCACTAATCGCGGCCCAAGTAATCATGTCTTCTGCATACTTAGGACTTAGATTGAGATATTCTAAGTTTTTAGCCAGTAAATAATAGGAAGCTAGGAAACACAACAACATGAGGAATCCAAAGCTATAAATAGGGAGATTGACTCCAAAAGGCAAAGAAATATCGAATAAAGTAATAAACACAGATGTGTGAGTTTAAAATAGTGTATTAATAGTTTAGTTACTACAGGTCTTTATTGCATCGCACAACGCTACTTTCATTTTCTCCCCTGACCAAGCTCTTTTACTGAGTATTCTAATGGAGTTTGGCTGTCCATCGGGATCATTGATCGAAAGAAAGGTGGCATCTGAATTAACTAAAAACGTCTCCGGATAACCTTGAATATTTAGTTTTTCTATACTAGTCCATTCAGGATCCAATAGTACTGGGAAGTTAATATTGAATTTTTTAGAGAATGATAATACTTGAGGTCTGGCCTTTGGAGGGTCCATATTTATTGATATCACTCTAAGTGGAGGAACCCCTATAGATGCGCTTTGAAGTTGCACTAGGTCAGGCATTTCTGCAATACATGGTACACACCATGAAGCCCAAAAATTCAGTAAATATGGGCCTTTCTTAGCCTCTTCATTTAGATTAACTAAGACCCCATTCATATCTAGTAACTCAATGTGGGGCAGCTTATCCCCTACCATGAATTCACTATTCATTAGCTTGGGTTGTGACTCTTCTGGATTACTATCACAACCGCTTAGCGAAATGTAAAAACCTATTAGAAGGATTATTAGATAGGATGTTTTATGTTGCACTAACATTGATTTATTCACTTTTCAGAAATTAGATTTATTGCCACATGGTAAATCTGGTATTTTTAGACTTTTTGTTGTAGAAGATACAGCCCAACTGAACTACTTATTGTTGTTTCTATTTTTATAACTACAAAAAAATTGACTTTTCTACCTAATTTTTAAATTATATGAGAGACCTCTTTTTTACTATATTGATAAAGTTTGGTCTATGGTTAATCTCTCTAATACCTCCTTCTTTGTTCCTATTTTTTTCTAGAATAGTTGCTAGAGGACTTTTTCATTTCTTAGCCAGAGAAAGATCTATAATATACTATCAACTCAAGTTTGTATTTCCAGAATTAAGTGATGCGGAGCTACTGGAATTAGGCAAGGAGTGTTTTTTATCTTTTAGTCTGCTTATCGTTGAAAGTGTAAATTCAAAGAAACTAGTATCCAGGATTGCCTACCCTGGTGACCCTTCGAAAGAAGAAACTGGTTACTTCAAATATAAAGATTCTTGCGGTGTTGGCGAGATACATCAAAAAAATACAGGTGCGATTTGCTTGGTTTCTCACTCAGGCAATTTTGAGTTACTGGCAGCTTTTTATGTGGCAAAAGGTATTAGATTAACTTCTATCGCTAGAGAACCCAATTATAAAGCCCTAATTAAGATAGTTAAAGACTTCAGGTCTTCTTATGGATTAGACTTCTTATGGAGAGAGGAAGTAGGCAATCCGATAAGATTGCTTAAGGTAATAAAATCAGGCCGATTTTTAGCGGCTTTAATTGATCAAGATACAACATTAGACAGTATTTATGCCAAGTTCTTTGGGCTTGAATGTGCTTTCCCTAAGGGGCCAATAAGCATCGCTATACGGATGAATAAGCCAGTTTTTGTCACATTTGATCGTAGGCTTAAGGATGGTAGTCATCAAGTACATATAAGTCGGGTCCACTGGGAGCAGTATGCGGATACTTTATCCAAGCAAGAGCTAGAGCAGTTTGTTGTGAATGAATATAGTGCACAATTGGAAAAACACATAAAAGCCACTCCATCTCAGTGGGTATGGTGGCACAGAAGGTGGCGTCGCAAGGAAGGAGAGAATCCCGAAGAACCAATGTCCACAGAGGCGTATTTGGAATTTTTAAAACAAAAAATTGAACTACGTGAAAGAAATAAAGACTTATAGGCGGAGTGGAAAAAATCTGCTATAGCAACATTTATGAATGCACTTTTAGTTGACGATGATCCTATAATTGTTACTCTTGTAACTGCCATGCTCTCCTCTAAGGGCTATGATGTGCAATCTGTCTCCTCTGGCAATGAGTTGGTTCGTTTGCTCTCTGGTGAAGAGATTATTTTTGACCTCCTCCTAATAGACCTTCAATTAGGTGAGGAATCGGGGCTTGAGATTTTTAAAGCCAAACTAGAAAGCCGAATAGCTTTGGATAATGTCATTTTTATGAGTGCTAACTCAGAGAGAGACGCCATAGAGCTTTATCATCTCACTGAAGATATGAAGTTCTTGGAAAAACCGTTTAGCTCAAATCAGTTGTACAATCTGATTCACCTGTAAAATCACTTGTTCTGTTCGAGGTGTTTGTCGTTGATATTTGGATAATAGAATGCTTGTACTACAGGCATGCGTCCACAGAATGGACTTAGTTAACTAAATATTTTTGCGTATTTATCCCTCATTTGATTGAATTTAGTATATTCGTGCTAGAGCTATGTAGATTATTCTCTAGCAATACTAGGCTATTGCACCGCCAACAAGCGTGCACTCCACTTGACTTGACCGAATGTTGGCCGAAAAAGAAAACACTTGATTGATATCAAAATACCTGTAACCATAGAAGGTATAGCAATCATCTTAATGTTATAGACAGAGTTTCAGATGTAGGATCGTATGTAGTTTTAAAGCACTAAATTAATCCCAATTAGGAGACCTTAACCATGGCGCCCGAGAAGAAAACAGATAATTCAGTTCAAGATCAATTTAGAGCAATTATAGACAAGGATCGCGAAACTCGACAGAGAAATCATTGGAAGGGATCTGCATTAGAGTATCTAGACCTAGTCAAAACAAATCCGATAATAACTCAACTCTCCCACCAGAGACTTTATCAAATGTTAATTGAACCTGGTGTTGAAGAAATTAAAGTTGAAGATGATCCAAAGCTGACTCGCCTATTCAAAAATAAAAAATTAAGAAGATATGGGTTCTTTGCTGAAGATTTCTTTGGAATGGAAGAGACCGTTGCTAATGTTGTAAGGTACTTTCATTCTGCTTCTCTTAGAGGAGAAGAAAGTCGGCAGGTGCTATATCTAGTAGGGCCCGTGGGTTCTGGTAAAAGTTCTTTAGCTGAGAAGTTGAAGAAGGGATTAGAGGAGTTGCCACCAATTTATTCTATTGAAGGTTGTCCGATGTTTGAAGATCCCCTACACCTTATCCCCAGACATTTGCGAAAAGAGTTTGAAAAGATGCTTAACATTAAGATAGAGGGTGATCTATGCCCCGTTTGTAGGTATAAACTAAAAGAAGAATACAAAGGGAAATGGGAAGAATATCCGGTTGTAACACGGGAATTCAGTCGAAGAGGTAGAGTTGGTGTTGGAGTAGTTCCACCTGTTGATCCTAACAATCAAGATACAAGTGTTTTAATTGGTTCAGAGGATATTTCTAAACTTGATAGATATTCCGAAGGTGACCCTAGGGTATTAGACCTAACTGGTGCCTTGAACGTTGGTAATAGAGGGATGGTTGAATTCATAGAAGTATTTAAGAATGAAACTGAATACCTTCACGCAATGATTACTGCTACGCAAGAAAAGTCCATACCCGCTCCCGGAAGGCATGGAATGATATATGTGGATACTTGTATCGTTGCGCATTCAAACGAGGCTGAGTGGAAGAAGTTTAAGGCAGATCATACGAATGAAGCTATCCTAGATAGAATTGTGGTTGTAAAGGTTCCATATAACTTAAGACTTTCAGAAGAAGTTAAAATTTATAATAAAATCATAAGGCAATCTAATTTTAACGCTGATATTGCACCTCATACAATTGAATTAGCTTCCAAGTTCGCAATTCTGACTAGACTTGAAGGGTCTAATAAATGCGACTTAATGACTAAGTTAAAACTGTATAACGGTGAAGAGATAGTCGAGAAAGGTAAAACAAAGAAGATAGATGTATCAGAGTTGAAAGAAGAGTCGAAACGAGAAGGTATGGATGGAATCTCCACACGTTTTATAATGAAAGCTCTTGATAATGCCTTATCTGATAATATCGAAAGTAACTGCATTCACCCTCTCAATGTAAGGGAAGCTTTAATCAATATGGTTAAGGCTGGTGACTTGCCAGATGAGACTAAGAGAAATTACTTAGAAATACTTCGTGATGTTATTCATAAAGATTACTTAGAAATTTTGGAAAAGGAAATTACAAAAGCTTTTGTATATTCATATCAAGAACAAGCGGAGACTTTATTCCAGAACTACTTAGATCATGCTGAGGCCTATGTGACGAAGAAAAAGTTAAAAGATAGGCGAACTGGAGAGGAACTTGAACCAGACGAAGCATTTTTAAAATCAATTGAAGAGCAGATTGCTATAGTAGGAACTGCTTCAGATGGATTTAGGCAGGAAGTTATCGCCTACCTTTGGTCGATTGGAAGGCGTGGAGAAAAAGTCAGCTACGAATGCTATGAACCATTAAAAGAAGCTATCGAGAAGAAGTTAATGCTGAGCGTCAGAGATGTCTCTAGAATTGTAACTAAAGCGAGGACCAGAGATTCAGAGCAGCAAACTAAGTATGATACTATGGTTGAGCAACTGATTGGAAATGGTTACCCGCCAGCATGTGTTGACGTGATTCTGAAGTATGCTTCAAACCATCTATGGAAAGATTAACTTATTAGGTTAAGATAATAAAATGAGTACAATCTTTAGACCCTATGGTGGGGAGGATAAGCGTTCTGATCGAAGTGCTGGTGATAGAGCTAGACATCGGCAAAAAATCCGAGATTCGATTAGGGGTAATATAGCCGATGTTCTCTCTGAAGAATCTATTATTGGAAGAGATAAGGATAAAGTAATTAAGGTTCCTATACGGTCAGTTAAGGAATATCGCTTTATTTATGGGGATAACAGTCCTGGCGTAGCTCAAGGTAACGGAGAAGTTCAACCAGGTGATGTTGTGGGGAAAGCTGATCAAGGTGATCCGAACGCAGTTGGACCCGCAGGAGAGCAGCCTGGAGTCGATGCGATAGAGACAGATATTACTCTTGAAGAGTTGATCGATATCATGTTTGAAGATTTGGAGTTGCCAGAACTTCAAAAGAAAGCATTGAAAGCTATCCCTAGTGAAGACGCTTACAAAAGACATGGTACTCGTAGAGAAGGAATTCGGGCACGTTTAGATAAAAGAAAAACTGCAAGAAATAGAGTTAGGCGAAAACTATCCATTGTTCGAAACAATGAGAATGTAGATGACCCTGACTTCATACTAGATGAAGAGGATAGAAGATTCCCTTTTCACAAAGATGATATGCGGTATTATTACATTACTGAAGATACAAAACTTCAGTCCAATGCAGTAGTTGTGTGTATTATGGACACCTCTGGTTCTATGGGGACAACTAAAAAGTACCTTGCTAGGAGTTTCTATTTTTTACTGTATCAGTTTGTGCGAATGAAATATCAAGAAGTTGAAATAGTTTTTATCGCCCATCACACTGAAGCAAATGAAGTTAACGAAAAGGAATTTTTCCATAAGGTTGAGTCCGGTGGGACTTATATTTCCTCGGGTTATGAAAAAGCTTTAAATATTATTGAAGAGCGTTACCACCCTTCCCTTTGGAATGTATATGCATTCCATTGCTCAGATGGAGATAACTTTTATAGTGATAATGAAAAAGCGCTTGGTTTAGCAAATGAGTTATGTAAAGTTTGTAATCTATTTGGTTATGGAGAGATAAAACCAAGTGGGACAGCTTACTATAGTGGGAGTATGCTTGAAGTTTTTTCTAAATTGGAACATGAAAATTTTCAATCAATAACAATTGAAAAGAAAGAAGATTTATGGGCTGGTTTTAGATCTTTTATGTTGAGAGATTCTGTTGTTAAGGAAGCTATAAAGAACGACGAGGAAACATGAAATTTTTGGACCTTGAAGATTGGGATAACAGAATTCAAGAGTTGGTTTCTCATTTTGGATTAAATTGTTATCCGCAAGAGTTTGAAATTTGTGATCATTTTGAGATGTTAGGATACATGTCCTATTCCGGCATGCCTAGTCGGTACCCTCATTGGTCCTATGGAAAATCTTATGAAAGAGAAAAGACTCTTTATGATTACGGTGTTGGTGGATTACCCTATGAAATGGTGATTAATTCTAATCCATGCCTTGCTTATCTCATGAGAGATAATACGGATTTGCTTCAAATCCTCACTATCGCCCATGTATATGGACATAATGACTTCTTCGCTAATAACTTTACATTCACCTCTGGGATAGATGCTAAGTATTCATTAGAAATGTTTAAAACACATGCTGATAGAGTTCGATCCTATATTGAGGATCCTTCTATCGGGATTGAAAGAGTAGAGCGGGTACTAGATGCTGCTCATGCCCTGAGTTTGCAAAGAAGTAAAAACTTAGCCATACGGAAATTGAGTAGAGGCGAACAACAGTTTAGAAAACTTGAAAATTCTCAAATTAAAGAAGATGAGTTTAGTAACTTGCATCAGAAAGAGGTTTACCGCACCCCCAACCTCTCTCGCTTGCCCTTGGAACCAGATGAAAATATTTTAGAATTTATCTCAAAGTATGGTCCAAGTTTGGCAGACTGGGAGCGAGATCTTTTAGCGATAGTTGATAAGGAAGCATCTTATTTTATCCCTCAGATTGAAACAAAAATTATGAATGAGGGTTGGGCTAGTTATTGGCACTTCAGAATTTTAAATGAATTGAATTTGCCACAAGGCTTACACATGGAGTTCTTGGTACGCCATAATCAAGTGTTAAGGCCCACGCCAGGAGGTTTAAATCCCTACCACCTAGGATTCATTATATGGAAAGACATAGAGAGACGATGGAACCAAGGTGATACAGGGATGGAATTTGCTAATGAGAATCATAAAATTGATTCTTCTAACATGCATGAAAATGATACTCCTGGTAGAAAAAAAATGTTTGAAGTTAGGGAATCTGATCGAGATGTTTCATTTCTAAGAAGGTTTTTAACGAAAGATGTAATGCAGGAACTCGATTTGTTTCAACATGAAAAACGGGCTAAAGAAAGAGTGGTTACAAAAATAGCTGATGAGGAAAACTGGCAAGACGTCAGAGATACCTTAATTCGCTCAGTAGGTATGGGTTCTCGGCCAATTATAAAGATTGTAGATGCGGATTTTGGAAAGGATAGAACTCTCTTTTTAAGGCATGAACATGAGGGGAGAGATTTGCAACTTGATTACTGCGAAAAGACTTTGGCGCACCTAGAAAGTTTATGGAGACGTAATGTTGTCCTAGAAACAGTACTAAATGGCAAAAAATCAAAATTAAAACTGATTGATGATGCTTTAAAGGTAGAAAGAGCTTGAATGAAGATTAGGTTAAAGATAATCTAATTAATATGATATTCGATAATCTAATTATTATTCTTTTAGGCCTAGTTTTACTTTCCTTACTACTAAGTAGGGTATTGATGTTAGTAATGGTACCGAGAATTATTCGATTAGAGGGGGATAAGGTTGATGAATCTAGTTCAAATGTTCCAAACTCATTTAGGGTATTTTGCTCGTCCGAAAGAATACTAAATAAAATATGGAAAATATTACCCTGGGAATCTACAGGCGTTTTAGTTTTTGATGGAGCAAATATTCATTATCAAGGTGAAAAGAAACGCGGTCGTCATGTTCAATATAAGTTCCCTCGCCATAATGTAAAAATCACCTATCTTCCTTCTAACTACTATAGAGATGGTGGACTTACTTGGATCTCAATAGAGTCTCACTCATTTAAATTCTTTTTTACATCAGTTACAAAGTCTGAATTTGACCTAGATGACTCAGAGTCAACGACTGGCATATATAGATTAGTTTCGAATTTAGAGTCTTAATAGATCTAAGCAAAACTACTCTAATTTTTTACTTAGGGGCATCCTCTACTTTCTTCTCTTCTTCAGGCTTATCTCTTAAAGCATCTAATATCCCAATTTGTTTCAATAAGTCATTAGTATCTAACTTATTCACACCGATACTATTAGAGCCAGCTCCAGCCCCATTGTTAATTACTATAAAACTACTTTTGGACTTTGATAACTCATCGGCTATTTCAGATTTTAAAATAGCCTCACCACCTGGCCCACTTAATGCTTCAATTCGTTTTTTTAAGCCTTCAATCTCCTGCATTCCAACAGTCATTATCCTTTCAGCTTCTAGATTTTTAGACTTAAAATAAGCATCCCCTCTCAGTTGTGCTTGCTCCTTTTTTCCTTTGGCTTCCGCGACAATTCTATTTACTTTCGCCAAAAGTTCATTGTATTCTATTTTCTTCTGTTCGATTACAACAGCAACCCTCTTTATTTCTTGTGCGGTTTCTTGATTGGTAGCTTGAGTTTGGTCTATTTTTTGTTGATAGCTGTCGTCGATCCCATCAGGTTTAATCCTTTCAAACCTATGGCCGTTGTATACGACTGCTTCAATAACTATTCCTTCTGGTTGTAAGCGCGCATTCATCGCGTTTTTAAGTTTGTCGATAGCTTTCTGCCTTTCTTCCTGACTAAAAAAGTCTCTAGTCGATAGCGTATTCATATGAGTTCTAATATCTGATCTGGCAATCGCAGCTACCAATTCATGTATTCTGTTTTGAATCTGGCCTTTTTCACCAGCTACATACTGAATAATATGTGCTACTTTTGTAGGATCAACTCTATACTGAACGGTAATCCCTAAAAGAACTTCGTTCCCATCTACGGTTCTTGTTTGAACTGAGTCCTCTATATTAGGATGACTCCCACTTCCTTTTGCACTCCAACTAATCGTTTGTACAGTTGTGTCTAGCTTATATAGTTCTTCCCAAGGGAATATAAACTTCATTTCACCTGGCTCTAGAACAGTTTGAGATACGCCTCCACCTAAAAAAGGAGGTAATTTTACAAACTTAATTCCATACTCCCCTGCTTCTAATCTTTGAAAACCATTATCACAAGCAGTTAAGGCTAGGGTGAAAAATGAGAAAAATAAAAGTTTTGCTATATTCATGTTCATTTGCCTTTAATTACCGCTAAACTTATCTGACCAATCATTAACCCGATATGGATCAACGCCACTAATTACCCCGCCTTTGAGTGAAGACAGAAATGGGACCATCTTTCTTCCGATATAAATTCCACCACCTTGGCTAGAAAGAATTAAATTTTTCTGTAGGTCTATTACTGACTTAGATACTTCGACGTTTTTATTTGCAATTGCTACCTGCTCGGATTCATATTTCCTAGCTTCCTCTTCTAGTACGCTTACTTGAGCATCTCCATTAACTTTTAAAACAGCAATTTTTTGACCATCCCATTCCGCCCTTACGGCTTCTGTTTTTGCCTGAGCTTCCGCTAAATCGCTTAAAGATGCATTAAGTCTTTCTGTGGCATCCTGAAGGTTCTTAGCAAAGATTTGGTCATCAATCTTTTGTTCTGCATATACATACCTTCTTATTAATGTAGCCCACATTTCAATACCTTCTTTATTAACCATCTGGTTTATAGTCTCAGTAGCTTTAAAGGCCGCCCTTTCTCTTAGTGACGGATTATAATAGTCGATAGTTGAGAGTGTACTTAGTGCTCTTTTTAAGGCGTCTTCCGCTCTAGTAGAAAATGAATTAAGTTGCTTATTCACATTCGTTGTATATGTATTAACTAAATCCCTAGGTCCTCCGTGTACACGAGTAATGCTTTTAACTAATGGTACATCTTTTTTAATGTGACCATCTTTAGTGTCGTTTTCCTCTGTACCTACTCCTACCGTTTCTCCCGGTCTATCAAAGTACCGAACTACTAATGTAATATCTGTTTTTACCTTAGATCCATCGGCTGTTGGTATTTCTAGTTTAGCCAAAGATAAATCTCCCTGACCCTCATCATCCATTTGAATAAATTGGAAATCTCTTGGAAGTAGTATTACATCTGATAAGCCAGGTACTTTCCAGTGTAGTCCTGGTTCTAGACCAACCTTCTGGTACCCGCCCTCTGTGAAGCCTGGGATACTATAGTAATTTTGTTTAATGCCGATCATATTGGGTGGCACGATTTTCCCAAAGACAAAAAAGAATAGGAATGATCCTAGGAGGACAACAACTACTAAGAATCCCAATAGGGACGAAATACTTCCTTTCTCGTAATCGACAATTTGATTTTTCATACTCACTTAGCTCGTTTGTTAGTGTAACCTTGATGTATCAATAAAGCCTATGCTACTATTACTGACAGTAAATCTAAAACAGATATAACTATATAATGAGTAGAAGGAAGTCGCAAACTTCGCATTAATTAACTACTTAAATCAATGTTAAACATAATATTACATACTCCAAAAATCCCTCAAAATTCAGGAAATATTGCTAGGCTTACCGCTGGAAGTAAATTGGCACTGCATTTTATTGAGCCATTAGGATTTGAGCTTTCTGATAAATATTTAAAACGAGCTGGCTTAGACTATTGGCCACTTGTAAATTTAACAATACATAAATCATGGGATGATTTTCTAGTAACTGAAAAGCTAGATGTCTCCAGTTTGTATGTATTATCAACAAGAGGCCAGAAGTCCTTGTACTCTATCAAATTTAAAGCTGGCGATTATCTTCTATTTGGAGATGAAGAAAAGGGCTTACCTGAAAGTTTTCATACTACTTACTCGGACAGGAGATTTAAAATCCCGATGATTGAGGAAGGCGTCAGGAGTTTAAATTTAGCTAATTCTGTAGCTATCACTGCCTACGAAGCCATTAGACAGTTAGTGCATAGCTAGTTATAGGCAGTTTTTAAAACTAGAATGCCACTCTAACTGAAGAGTTATATTGCGATTATCTCTGGAGTTTAGTTCTTTTGCCGGGGACCAAAGGTTATTTGAGTACAGCATAGAATCGGTTTTAATTGGAATTGATCTAATCTCCCCCGGGGGAATTATCCCATTCTGGACAGCGCTTGGATTCCTATGCATTTTAGCATGACTAATTGGATCTAATCTGAAGCTAATGTGCTTGGATGGATGATGGTTTTTTAATACTAAAAATTTAGACTTTGGATTACTCTCTTTCTCCTCACATAAAATAACTTTGGAATAACCAATAGACCATCTAGTCATATCAGATTCAATCGGATAGAAGCCTAAACTTTGATTACTATCATAATAGAAACTACCCAAAATACTTATAAGTACGACAATAAGTAATTTCGTATTCCCTGCCTGGGTACAAACTTTAGTAAGAAATATTGGTGCAAGTAATATGATTAAAAGAAAATAGAATTCTAAAAAATATATATGCGGTCCACTTAGTAAAGCTACAGCGGATACTGCTAAATAGATTAATACATTGCGGTCGTACTTCCTGAACTTAAATACATTGCGTAAAATAAACCAGATAAAGTATATCGCAATCGGCAAACCAAATGTTAATATAAGTTCGGTATAGAAGTTATTACTATTATCCCTCCAATTACCTAAGTCTATACCTGCCATTTGAGCTAGGTAAGATTGCACCTCATAGAAGCCTTTTAAGCCATAACCTAAGAAAGGTTTTTCCTTCATACCTTCATAGGCGATCTTTAAAAAAGTTGTACGACTCTCTAGCATCTTAGTAAAAGTATTAGGATCAATAGTATCTAGGAATCTCCTAATTGAACTTTGTTCCGCAAAGTAATCTTTTAAATATATGCCAATATTTAGAATACATAAAGAAATAGGTAAGCAATAAAGTAATAGGTTTTTTCTACTAACTATATTCCGCTTAGATGACGCCAAGGCAATTAGAACGCTCGGCACAAAAAACATATAAAAGGTTCTGGAGCCACTAAATTGACTTAATCCCACAATTGAAAGGATTAGCGGAAGATATAGTTTATCCGTATATTTCTTCTCAAATATGACCAGCATAACTAAAATTCCTAGAATAAGACCTTGAGCATTAGGATCACTTGCGATACCTGAAAATCGATTAGCATAGCTCCAGAAGGCTGACTGATTTAAGGAGAAATATGGAAATCCAAGGTGTTGTAAGTATATAAAGATTGCTGAGAGTACTACATAGACTGGTGTAATCTTAAGAATCATTGTTAAAAGCTTCTTTCGATTATCCTCATCAAGATAAAAAGGTACTGACCCTATGATTAGGAAATCTAAAAAGTTCATAATTGGGAATTTAGCCATTTTAACTATATCCAATATCCCGAACCAATTGACATTAGAATTCTTAATCGTATGCGCGACAGCAAATATCTCAATTTGAGTGGAGATAATCAAACTAAGGAATAAGCTAAGGCCAAGGCATTTAAAATAGTTTAAATACCCTTTATCTAAAGTGCCCATAGTCATAGGTAACAACAAGATATAACAGCATAAGTGAGCCGTAGTAGCACCTAAGAAAGGCAAGAATAAAAATCCGCAAAGAACTAAAAGCAGATGCCGACTCTTATAAAAATAATAGGAAGAGCAAGACAGTAATCCAGTGAGAGCAATTATAATATTGAAGTAGTTAGGACCAGTTAGTGCGTATAAAGGAGTAGTGGCAGATTCTCTATATAGAAGAATCGATTGAAGAATTATTATTAACGGTAATAAAAACCTAAGCATCTATAGATCTATTTCTTTTGTGCATATTTATCACAGAAATCTTTCCCCTCACCTTCTATTGCAAGTACACAACTATCTTTGAAAGTTTTTTTAAGACCCCTCGGCCCTGCTTTAGCTGCTGGAAGAAACAATTCAGAACTTGGAATGTTTTTTAATTTAAAGAGTACAAGTTCTCTAATCTCTACCCTGAGGCTTGAAGTTTTTGTTTCACCGCTTGTAACTTGGAAATACGAGTTGGCACTAATATCATTTAAGGTATCAATACTAACGCCAGTAATATAACTATTGTCCTGATTGTATGGACTGAAATCATCATTAACTTTAGCATATACCGAACTAATAAAGTTCCCAGGTAGGACTAGAAAACTTAATGCATGCCAATCTAACTCTTGTGATTCTAAAGTGCTAACAGGTAAAGGTGAAAGAGTGTACCATCCACCAGTTCCATCCTGATCCTTTAAATAGAACTCCAATCTAGTACTTGTTCTCAATCTTATCAACGACAATGCCCAGCCGGCATAGGGAGCGGTTTGGCTGTCATAATTAGTCACTAGTCTTTGTCTTTTATCTAGTGGTGGCGCTTGAGTATATTTAAAATAGAAGCTTAATAAGATAGGCTCCGCATCAGATGGAAATAGATCACCATCTGACTTTAGAGAAAAATAAGAAGATTCTTTTGGTTCCGCATTTTTCAAATCACCAATTTCAGACTGGCTAGTCTTAGATGATTTGATTTTTAAGGATTTGCTTTCACGATTACAACTAGCAGTCGTAATGCCAATGCATAAAAAAATAAAAAGAATTTGAAGTGATTTTTGGAGGCTTAACATTAAGCCTCCAAAAAATTAGAAATAAGGAACAAAAGTAACCCTTATTAATTAGGCAATTATTCAGCCTCGGAAGCTTCTTCCTCTGCTTCTTCTGTCGGTGCCTTCTCTTGCTTTTTACGTTTAGCTTTTTCGAAAGCAATCATGGCTTCTTCGCTCGCTTTTCTTTCCTCCGCTTCGGTTGCCTTCATTGCTTCAACTCTTACAATGAATGTTCCAATTACGTCAGAATGAAGTTTAATTTTGACAGTGTGATCGCCTAACTTCCTTAGAGCATCAGTGATTAGAATTCGTCTTCTATCAACTGAGAATCCATCTGCAGTGAGCTGTTCAGAGATGTCTTTTGCACTAATAGAACCGAATACTCTTCCGCCATTTCCAACTCTAAGTCCAAGCTTAACTACACGTTGAGCCCACTCAGTTTTAGATGCTTCAGCTTCTATCTTCAATTTTTTCTTTTTAACTTCAACTTGACGTAACTTATGAGCGATTTCTTTTGAGCTACCTGCTTTAGATTCTACTGCGAATCCATTTGGTAAAAGAAAATTCCTAGCGTAACCAGGTCTTACGTTTACAATCTCTCCAATATCTCCCAAACCACTTACGTCATTGGTTAACAAAATTTCCATGCCAATCCTTATTTTACTATTTCAAATCTCAATTTAAACTTTAAGCTGAAGCTCCAACATCGTCCGCATCATCTTGTAAATCATCTTTATCATCACCATCACCAGCTCCATTTCCACCAAAAGTAGAAACATGAGGTGGTCTATACCCGTAGGTAAAGTCACTCTTTAGTCTTCCATTAAGATCCGGTGAAAAATCATTTTTAGTCATAATCGAATTTCGAAGGACTTCATCCATAAGGCTGATCTGTCTTCTGAGGTCAGCTACGATACTACCTAAGCCATTAACATTAACAGCTACAAATAATCCGTATTTGTAATTGTTAATTGGGTAAGCTAAAGATCTTTTACCCCAGATTTCTCTTTTTTCAACTACTCCAGCGTGATCTCTAGCGACTTCTTCGATTTTTCTCAATCTTTCTTCTAAAACGCTATCTTGTGTATTTGGATTGAATACCAAAAGCAATTCATATTTTCTTTGTTTTTCTGATATCATATTTCTCCCTTAATGCGCATACTCACTCGATATTCGCGCAATTTTTACTCCAACTCTTTAGTTTTTAAATTATTCAAACTTATCAAGCTTGAATGCTTCTTTCTAAGATCTTTCCAAATTCCATTCTAGGTACTTCCGTAGTTAGTTCTTGATATAATTTCCTAGCAACTCTACTTAGTACTTCCTTTTCTTTTATAGCATCGTCCTTTTTCGACTTTGATAAAACCCAATCACTTACCTCTACGAATCTTTCATCACTATCAACAAGATCCCTTGGATGGCCTATACCTATTCTAAATCTAAAAAACTCTCGACTACCCAGTATATTAATAATACTTTGTATGCCCCTATGCCCACCAGCACCACCCCCTACTTTTAGCTTCAAATTACCTGATTTGAAGTCTAACTCATCATGAGCCACTAGTAGGTTCATCGGTTCGGAAGATAAATTCATGTCCTTATAAAATTTAATGGCGGCCAATAAGGGCTCTCCACTAAGGTTCATAAAGGAAATTGGTTTTACCATCCTTAGCACCCTTCCAAATGATAGGGAGCAACTAGAAATAATATATTTATCTCTTTTTACCTCCGACCAATTAGATCCAAATTCATTACTGAGTAGATCTAAAAATTCAAAACCTGCATTATGCCGTGTTCCCCTATATCGTTCACCTGGATTTCCAAGACCAACGACATAGAGACTTTGAGCGTCCTTACTCAAAGACCACTACTTTTTAGCTGCTGGAGCAGCTACTACTGGCTTTTCCTCTTCTGCTGTTTTTGGTGCTACGGCCGCTCTCTTATCAACAAAAGCAGTTACGATCATAAGCCCTTCAACGCACTTCAACTTAACACCTTCTGGTAAATCTAAATCACTTGCGTGTAAAGATTCTCCTGCCAATAAGCTTGTAATATCCAAAACAAATTCTTTCGGAATTTTTGTGGCTTTAGCTTCAATACTAACTTCGTAAACCATCTGGTTAATTGTCGCAGTTCCTTGCCTAACGCAGTCTGGAGAACCTTTTATAATGACAGGAATACTTACTGCTACTGATTGGTCTTCAGTAACAGCTAAGAATTCTACGTGCATTAAAGTACCTTTGATTGGTTCCACTTGCACAGACTTAACCAAGCCCATCAGACCATCAAGGTCTTTGTAGCCTGAGAATTTAAATAGTTGTGAATGCGGCTTTCCTCTGGCTTTAAGGCCAAATGTATGTGCATCCATTACAAAGGATTTTGCTTCATGGTCCTTTCTATAAACCACTGCAGGAAGCTTACCTGCCGACCTTTGACGCCTTGAATCACCAGATCCAATGCCTGCTCTTTCTGTAATCTCTAATTCTATGACATCCACTAGTTCACCTAAAAATCTATAAGAATATAATTATTCAGTATTTACGGGGCGGGAGACTATAAAATGGTACCTATTTTATCAATAGGTAAATGGGATATATTTTGAACTAATTTGAAAAATATGACTTTTTTAACCATAAAAGCGCATAATACTGACTATATTAATGCTTTGTCCGGCCTCGAAAGTATGATTTTTTGCAATTTACTTTATCTTTTAGAAGAATTAGTAAAAACAGCTTACTCTTCTCCAAAGAGTAAGCTTACCGAAGAATCCTCATGAATACGCCGTATCGCTTCCCCTATTAGTGGGGCAACTGACAAACGGGCTATCCAATTATTATGTTGATTGGAGTTTAAGTCCGGGTGATAAATGGAGTCGCTAGTGATAATTTTCTGGATTTTACTATTGGGAATAAGTTCTTTCGCATTGCCTGATAATACAGGGTGAGTAGCAAGCGCATAAACTGACTTTGCACCCTGCTCTAAGAGTGCTTCTGCGGCTTTCACCATCGTACCACCAGTATCAATCATATCATCTATGATAATCGCTACTTTAGAAGACACGTCTCCAACTACATTCATCTCCGCTACTTCGTTTGGAGCGGTTCGCCTCTTATCTATTATTGCTAAACTAGCATCTAATCTTTTCGCGTAAGCTCTTGCTCTTGCTACTCCTCCAGCATCGGGAGAAACAATTGTAATCTCTTCTTGATCAAAATGTTCTTTTACATAATTTAGTAATACTGGTCTCGCATATAAATTATCAACTGGAACGTTAAAAAAGCCCATTACTTGGCCTGCATGCAAGTCCATGGTTAGCACCCTGTTTGCACCGGCGCAAACAATCAGATCAGCTACTAACTTAGCTGTTATTGCTACTCTTGGTTTAGTTTTTCTATCCTGCCTAGCGTATCCAAAGTATGGAATTACGGCAGTAATCCTTTCTGCACTTGCTCTTCTCAAGGCGTCCATTATGATTAGGAGCTCCATCAAGTGATCATTACCAGGAGTGCTTGTGCTCTGAACTACGAATACGTCATGCCCTCTAACGTTATCCTTTATTTCGACTCCTAATTCACCATCGCTGAACCTACGTATATCGCACCGAGTAAGATCCACGTTCGCAGATTTTGCAATTTCTTCTGCTAATGGGGGGTTAGATCTACCTGCTATTATTGAAAGAGGACCGCGCATAATAATTAATTACCTGTTTATCTCTTAGCTGATTAAATACTCTAAGAATTCTAGCTATTTATTAAAAATAAGTCCACTACTGTCATTTTAGCATGTTATTAGCGAACAAATGAAATATGATTCATTAAAAATTGCAGATTTATAGATTATTGTCTTAACAACATTTTCAAGGGTAAACTGCATAACATAATATAAAGACCTTATAATTATGAACTGTAGAATTCTCCTCCTAGTAACATCTCTATTTTTTGCCGCATGTAACGGGCAAGATGGCCTCCAGAAACAGCTCACCGAAGCTTTGGGCCTTAAAGGACCGAAAAAGACAGGTACGCAGTTGTTGCCTAGTAAAGAGGATAAAACAGCCTTATCTAATTCTATCCAAGGATGCCCCAAGGATTCTTCATTAGCTGGTCGAGCTTTCCCAAGAGGGAATATGCAATATTGTGCATACAAAGATGAAAAGGGGCTGGAGATCAAACATGGAGAGTTTAGAAGGTGGTATTCGAATGGGAAATTTGAAGCTAAGGGTCAATTTCAAGATGGGGAGATCGAAGGACTATATCAAACATTCTATGAGACTGGTCAGATCAAAGATCAATGTAACTACCTACATGGGCAAGCCAATGGACTAAAGACTACATACTCTAAGGAAGGTAAAAAACTGTCCGTGGAGACCTTTAAATCTGGATTCAAGGAAGGACTATCTGTTAAATATGGCAGGAATGAAACAATTCTAGAAAAAGGTAGTTATAGTGGTGATTTGAAAAATGGTTTATGGGAACTCTTTAACAAGAATGGGGTACTCAGAGAAAAAGCTGAATTCAGTCAAGATGTGCGTCATGGTAAGAACATAAAATACAATAAAAAGGGGGCCCTACTCTCTCAAGGATTTTATAGTCACGACAAAGAATTGGGACACTGGATATATTTCAATAATCAGGGATTAAAAAAAACGGAAGGTAACTACGTAGATGGTAAAAAACATGGTAGGTGGGTTGATTATGGCCGAAATGGTGAGGAGGTTAGAAATACATTTTTTGATTACGGCAGGAAGTTAGACTCGGTTACAGTTAAACAGAATTCGGGGGCTGGAGGCCAAACTCAAGGATTCGGTAAGGGAGATATATTTGGAGAGGAACCTATTATTCGCCCTAGGACTAATAACTACGAAAGACCACGCCAAGAAAGTAATCGCCCTAAACCATTAGAAAAAGAAGGTTGGAATCCATTGTAGGCCATTACCTCGATCTTTCCACTTCTTAGATACTGTAGTATCAATGTATATATGGAAAACGCGATTAAAAAAACATCTTTTGAAGAGTTAACAACTAGCACTATTAATTTATCGGAGATACCTGTTACTATTTCAGTGTCGCCGATAGAAAGAGACTCGGATCCCAATAGTGCTATTTTTGTTTTTTCATACACAGTCCGAATTGTTAATAATTCGCTTAAGGATATTCAGTTAATAAATAGACATTGGAAAGTTTTCTCTAACAATAGGCAAATAGCAGATGTAAAGGGCGATGGAGTTGTTGGTCATCAACCCCAATTTAAGCCTACTGATTCATTTGAATATACCAGTTACACTGTAATTAAAGACCCAGTAGGAGAAATGTCTGGATCTTTCACCTTTGTTACGGATGATGGAATGTTTTTTGATCTTCCAATAGACCCATTTAAATTATCTTACTTAGAACGCCTATCACTACATTAGTAGCGCAATTCTATTTACTAGATTTTTCAAGGCAAAACCAAGTACCTCGATACAAACAACCTCTCCTCTTCCTCTTCAGTTAAGATATCCTCCCCCACCCATACATTAAACCCTGAGTGGCTCCAGGATCTCATTAGATTAACATCGTCCTCCGATAGAAGATCTCTCTCAAGAAACGCATTTAATACTTTCTCCTGAGAGAGTTCTGTCAGAAGCTCAGTATCTATCTCAGGTAGTTCTTGATACTCGCCACTAGGAGTTATCACCCCAGGAAGCACAAGACTAGGCACATGGGGATGAGGAACTAAAATAGTCTCATTCAGGGTCTCTGAAAAAATGTGACCTCGCTTCGCTGTACAGCTGGGGCATAACACTCTCTCCTTACACGAGAACGCTATCAGCTCTGAGTGATTACACTCCTCACGATGCGCTCTAGCGCAGCCATGTCTCAAGATCCCGCAATTAAGGTACGCATCAAAGGACTGGGGGGACATTCGCTCTAAGAAACCCATACCGCTCCTCGAACAGCTCGTCATAACTCCTCTCGGTAGTTAAACACAAGGCGATAAAGGGCGCTCTCCTCGGGTTTGCGACGAGAGTACTCATGCAGCCTAGAGGCGTGCTTTGACCAGATCGGATAAGGTAGTTCCACCTAGCGTTATCGCTAAAAGGGGGGTGAAAATCCCAGGGAAGGGTGAGAAATATTGAAAAGTTGGCGATATCAGCGGGCTATCTGTTTTTAGAAGCCCAGTCAATACACGCTGTTGATCCATGCGTTTAATAATCTAAGTTGCCTTTCTATTTGCTTATCGATATATTTTGGTTGAGGCGTTGTACTTAAACTAACTTAAATTATTATACCTATGCTTTCCCTAAATTCAAAATACGCAAACTTTTTTATCTTTTTGTTCCTTGCGTATGGATTGTCTTTTGTACCTTCTCAGTCGGTCAGTGCGGATGATAAAATCATACCAAACTTTAAGATCGGTTACATTCCTATCGTTGATCATTTAATACTTGGAGTAGCTAAGAAAAGAGAAGGAGATGATTTAAAAAGCTTTAATCTTGATCCCATTCGTTTCCCGGATATGGGTACGGTAGCTGAAGGGATTAGATCAGGGGATTTAGATGGTGGGTTTTTGTTGGCGCCACTTGCTTTTCAGGCAAAACTAAAAGGAGCTAAGATAAAAATATTGGCTTTGGGGCATAGAAATGGGAGTGCGTTTGTGGTTAGGGTTAAGCCTGGTATTGATTCCGTAAAGGATTTACGCGACAAAACTATAGCTATCCCACACCGATTTTCAACCCATAATATGCTTTTGCATATGTTTACTTCTAAGGAAGGATTGATACCTAACAGAGATTTTAAGGTTATTGAGTTAGGGCCTACAGAGATGCCATCCGCATTAGCTGGAGGAGTAATAGATGGGTATATCGTTGCGGAGCCAATTGCGGCTAGGAGCGAAGTGCTTGGGGTCGGAAAAGTATTGGTACTTTCAAAGGATATCTGGAAGGATCACCCAGATTGTGTGTTAGTCATGGGTGAAGACGTCATATCTAAATTCCCTCAAGCAGTAGAGGAGTTTCTTGAAAGTCTAGTAAGGGCAGGAATTTATGCGGAAGTTAATAGAGAAGAAAGTTCAGAGATAGGGTCTAAATTTTTAGGACAGCCGATAGAAGCATTAAAAATTTCAATGATGAAACCGAAGGACAGAGTTACTTTTGTGAATTTAATCCCTGAAGTCAATGAGCTGTCTAGAATTCAAGACTACATGGCGAATGAGATGAATCTCTTTCCTAAAAAAGTGGATTTAAATAGTTTTATAGATGCTAGTTTTATTAGAACAGCATATGATAATTTAGAAAGCGCCAATAAAAAGTAAGTACAAGGACTTAAAATTGAAGATTGGTAAACGCATTAAAGAGCTATCTCTTCCTCTGTTTGCCATAATGTTATTTGTTCTTATATGGCATATAATAGCAGGCAGTGGTTTATTCTTAACTGAGTTATTCCCATACCCCCATGAAGTTTTTTATGCTTTTTTAGAGGTATTAAAAAGTGGAGATTTGGCAACGAATTTGGTTTCTAGTTTGTTGCGTGTGGCAATGGGATTTGCTATCGCTGTAATTCTTGCGGTTCCTTTAGGCCTTTTGATCGGATGGCATAGTAGTTTATGGAAGTCTCTTTATCCGCTAATACAGATTTTTAGAACGATTTCACCTGTGGCTTGGATCCCTTTGGCAATTCTCTGGTTTGGTATAGGTGATGCGCCAGCCATTTTTATTGTTGCGATCACTGCTTTTTTCCCTCTTTTGATTTCATGTGTTTTTGCCGTGAAAAGCATTGATCCCCTACTCATAAAAGTTGCAAGAAATTTTGGTGCCACTGATTCGCAAGTGCTTTGGAGGGTTATTTTGCCAGGTAGCATTTCCTCGATTATGATTGCTCTTAGAGTGTCTTTAGGTTTTTGTTGGATGATAATCGTTGCTGCGGAAATGGTGGGAATGCGGTCTGGCTTAGGTTATATGATATTGGATGCTAGAAACTTTCTTAGAACTGATTTAGTTATGGCTGGAATGATAGTAATAGGGCTTGTGGGTTTAGTTATAGATAGAATAATGACAGCCTTGGAAATTAAGTTTAGAAAACATTTAATTCCCTTGGAGAGTAGAAAATGAAAGAACATTTTCTTTCTATCGTTGATTTAAAGAAATCCTTCGAAGGCACCCAGCTCGTTTCTCCCGTATTGGACATAGCATCTTTAAATTTGGCACAAGGAGAGTTTGTTTGTATACTTGGTGCTTCTGGTTGTGGAAAGTCTACTCTTCTAAATATAATAGCTGGGTTCGATAAACCTACCGGTGGAAAAGTTTTGTTAGAAGGGGCTTTAATCCACGCAAGTAACCCAAATTGTATATTAGTATTTCAAGATTTTGGTTTATTTCCATGGAGAGATGTTTTGGGGAATGTCTCTTTTGGCTTAGAATTTGGGAATAAGCCCAAAGAAGAGATAGAAGCTATCGCGAGAGAATATATTGACCTTGTAGGGTTATCAGATTTTGTGAATAGTTATCCTCATCAACTGTCTGGTGGAATGAAACAGAGAGTTGCTATCGCTCGGGCATTGTCCGTGGAGCCAAAGGTTCTTTTAATGGATGAACCTTTTGGGTCTTTGGATGCATTGACTAGATTAAATATGCAGGATGAGCTCACTCGTATCTGGATGAAGACAAATAAAACTGTTCTATTTGTAACGCACTCTGTTGATGAGGCTGTTTACCTGGGAGATAGGGTTATTGTCATGGGTAGTAGACCAAGTGGAATAAGGAAGATTTGGGATATTGATATAGATCGGCCCCGTCGAAAAGACGACATGAGAATGTTGGACTTCAAGATTGAAATTCTTAAAGAATTGGGCGTTGCTAACTAAAGCAAAAATCTACTCCCCGAGACTGTAAAATAAAGTGTGTAAGGGAGAGTTTTTTCACTTCATTTCAATACAATAGAATAGGTACTACCCTCTTTTCTCCTATTATTATTCACCGTGATTAAAGGCACTTACACATTCAACTACCCTAACATGCTAAGTATAAGAAAGAGGGTAGTACCTATGAAGGGCCCTCCCCTTCAGCCATTTCCCTTAAGTTATCTGCTGAATATGGTTCAAAAAGAAAACCGTCTACTCCATTAAGCATATTGTCGGCGATGATTTCATTCTGTTTGCTACTTGGTTTAAGTACGGTAATAAAAGCCCATTGTTTGCCTTTAGGAGTCTTCTTAGCTTCCTTTATGAAATCAGACACACTTTCTATGGTAAAACGATGTGAAATTGTGACAACATCAATTGATTCAAAACCATTTCCAAAGTTAAGGCCCTCTTGCAGAGAAGAGCAAAATAAAACTTTCTTGAAACACGGCAAGCAGAGTGCAACATCTTTAAGCATAGACCTACTCTTGCCATCAGAATCAATAATTAGGATGCTGTATATATCAGACGTTGCCATTTCTCGATTGGACCTCAGGATCCCCAATTGGGAATTTTCTTATGCCACTAAACAAGTCGGCCAACTAGGCTAATTTACTTAATCAAAACAGTAAGATTTTATCTAATCCACTGCTTTTATTGAAGTTCGCAGTCAGCCAATTCTTGCGAATGCTCACCAAAAATGCTGCTTGGGGAGGGTTAAGAACTACTCTACGACTCTTCCAATACCGTTTCGGATCTGCTTAACCACAAATGTGTGACTAAAATACTTACCGCCTTCTTCATCTTCAACATAAGAAAACTTCCCCTGGTTACCATCAAAATTAGAAACTACTTTAAAAATATCCATTAAAGAAGTAAAATTATTAGTAGGTTTTGCCCCAAAGCCACTTGCAACCACATCTGCCATGTCATACGCATTTCCTGCCATGGGCATTTGAGCATCTAGCTTATATTTGGCTTCATACTTTTTCACAAAATCATCTTTCACTTTATAATAACTATATATAGCTCCCTCTACATACTGACTATTAGGTAACAATAATGAAGATTCTATTAAGTTTGTGCTATAAATATTAAAGTCATATCCCACATCTTTAGCTTGTCTAATAAAAGTCAGAATTTGGGCTGGCAACAAAAAAAGTCCTAAATTTTTTACTTTCCGAGCCTTGAGTTGCAACACAATCGATCTAAAATCCAATTCCGATGGGTTCACCGTAGCAATGACATCTAAGTTCTCGCCCTTAGAAAGATTTGCCTCAAAAGCAATGAGCATAGAATTTATGTAACCCATCTCCGTTTTAACTATAAAAAATTCTTTTTCTCCGTTTTTTCTCAACTGACTCAGTAAAGGCCTTATGTATCTAGCTGAGTTATCATGAGCTCTGATAACATTTTTACTATGCAAGGAAGACGCTTCATCAGAAGTGAAACAAAGAAGGAGCTTATGCTCTCTATCAACAATTGGAGCCAACGCACTGCAAGCAGGAGAACCAAAAGAAAAAAATAGATCAACTTTATCTATTGTATCAAGCTTCCTGAAGGCGCTGATTGAAGACTTAGCATCATATTGATCATCTTCGTAGATATAATTAACGAAATCCACTTTATCTGGATTTTCGCTTCTATAAAGCTCTATGCCATTTTTGATTGCGATTCCAAAATCAGCGAGTGGACCAGAGAGAGGAAGAATTACTCCGACCTTAAGAGGATTAGCTTCAGCTTTGCTTTGCAAACCCAGCAAAAAAACAACACTTAGCAACAATAAGAACTTAGAAATGGTTTTAGAAAATAAGTACATTACAAAAGGAAACCTATAAACTAATAGCATTACTCTATTACTACCGCTATTCCATTTATAACTTGCTTAACTACTATAGGATATTTAAAATATTTACCCCCCTCCTGATCTTGAACGTAAGAGAAATTACCAAGTACCCCTTCTTGTTCTTTTACATTTTGAAATATACTCATTAGGGTTTCATTATCTCTTTTCATCTCAGATTTAATTCCGTTGGCTAAAATACTCACCATATCATATGCACTTCCCCCAAAAGGCAATTGAGAATCCTGCATATACCTTTCCTTATAAATCAATACAAAGCTTTCTTTCAAACTGTGATATGGATAAATGGAGCCCTCCAATCCCTCTGAATTAGGCAACAAAATAGCAGACTCCGTCATATTAGTACTGAAAATATTAGGGGAAAATCTATTTTCCTTAGCCTGCTTCATAAAAATCACCATTTGCTCAGGCATTAGAAATAATCCAAGAGCTTTGATGTTCTTTAGTTTGGATTTTAAAATTAAATTTCTAAAATCCAAATCACTGGGGTTCACGCTCCCTACTTCCACTAAACTCTCCCCCTCAATTAGATTCCTCTCTAATCCCTTTTTCATTGATCTAAGATAACTATTTTCAACATCAACTACGCTAAATTCTTTTACATCTCGTTTTCGCAAATACTCCAATAATCCCCGCATATATTGTGCGCTATAGTTCATCGTTCTAATCACTAATTTTCTATCCACGGTGGGGGCTTCATCGGCACTGATATTAATTAAAATCTTACCATCTCGCTCTAAAATTGGAGCCAACGCACTAGCGGCAGGAGCACCAAATGCAAAAAATATATCGACTTTGTCAATGGTAGAGAGTTTATGGTAAGCACTAATAGAAGTCTTAGAATCATAATGATCATCTTCATAAACAAAATTGAGGTGTTTCACTTTAGTAGGATATTGAGAACGATATAACTCAATTCCATTCTTAATAGCATTCCCATAATCAGCTAAAGGCCCAGAGAGAGGGAGAATAACACCGACTTTTAGCTTTGTAGACTCTCCCGAAACTCCAGTACAACAAAAAGCAAGAACCAAGAATAATAAACTAAATAATCGTCCCATTCTCTCTCCTTTTCCTAAACTGTTTAACAACCTCTTCTGCTATCCCGTTAGGTTCTATGTGAGGTACGAACTCTTTTTCTATCCCCTCAAGCTCAGACAAGTTCAACCCCTCCCTCAACCTCAACACCCCACCACCTGTCATCAGACACTTCCTAAACTTCTTTTTAATCTCTAAAAAAGTATCGCCGGGCTCAATGAATAGAGTGTGTATCATCTAGGCCTCTAAGCTCTTTTGCTAATTCATCTAAGTGCAAACTTGCCAAGAACAAACTATCCGAAGAACCTGAAGTTTGTAGGATCCCTTCAAAAGAACACTGCGCTAAACTTTTCCCTTCTACGAAGTCTGTAAAACCAATGTCGGTAAAAGAGAATACCGATCCATATCCACCTTCTCTAAGTCTACCTTCGAAAGAGATAGTTGATTTTAGCAGATCAAGACTGATCCGCTCTTTTTCCTCATCTACTGAAATAAAAATCTTTGGGGAGCCATTCAGATTGCTGGCAACATGCGCCTGCACCGGCAAGGAAGATGCATCTAGAATACTTTTAGCTTTTTGGAAGAAGTTAGTTAGGACTTGTAACATTCCATTCATTATAGAGTGAAATTCCCTCAGGTCAAGCCTTTGCTCTCATACTTTCAGGCTCTTATACTCGCTCGTCAAAGAAGTCCTGCAATAGATTGGCTCTTTCAAACTGCCCATTGGCTCTAAAAGCCTCGACCAGTGAACCTACGGCATCTAGATTTCTCCATTGGGTCATTTTGCAAGCAGATTCAGCACACTGAACAGACCATTCTAGGTCTTGAACCTCATTTGAATTAGAATAGATCCTAGACATTTCTATATAAGGAACAGGATCTCTAGGATCAACATCCAAAGCTCTTCTAAACATCTCCTTAGCTTGAATAATCCTATCGCCCCCTAAAAATAACTCGGCTCTTAACATATAGGCCTCTTTAGGTGCTTCCCCAGTCGCAAGGCAACGCACCAACAAATTCTCTCCCACCACAAAGTCACACCCTCTTTAAGTTCGTAATGACTTAGTGCACAATCTATTACATGCCTTAAAGGAGCATCTAGATTTAAGGATCTCAATGCATCTCTTAACTTCAAAACGGATTCCTCTAAAGCAGATCCTCCGATATTACTTAAAAGAAGAAGATGAACATACTTTGCTGTAATTTCAACATTATTAGGAAGCACTTCTTTCCCAATCTCTAAAGTCTGAAGAGCAAATCTACTTTTACCCAGATATGACATTTCAGTAGTTGCTATGCTGAATAAGAGTTAATCGTCTGATAAAATCCTGTTTGACCCGAGGTTAGAGGCCTCGGGACTGAAAAAAGCCCAGTTAAATCAAACAGGAGACCTATGAAGAGGATATCATATAAAACCGCTGGCTTAACAGTTCCTCGCTTTTTTAGAGCGCACGTTCGTGTGCGCTCTAAAGGCGGTCCTGCCTGCGGTACCATCCTGATACCGCTTACGACAGCACAAGCCCGCTCAGAACTGTTAAGCCCGCCGTTTATTTTTCCCCCACCTCCTCCATTTTAAGAGGTTCGACTTAATTCGCCATTTTGAGTTGTGCTATAAATCGGCTAATAAAAATTCTTGACCATATCTGATTGTATGCGTATAATAAAGAAAATATGCGCATATGAAAAATCGGCTTAATTTAACTATAGATGAAGATTTACTTGTAAAGGTAAAGAAATTTGCCTCTGATTCGGGGGTTTCCTTGTCTAGTATTGTGGAAAAGGGGCTGGCTAGAGTAATTAGTCAAGAAGAGAATATTAATATTGATAAGCTGCTAAATGATTTTCATAAAAAGGCACTTGGCAAGAACTTTAAAGAACCTTCTGACATATTAATAAAAGATCTTTTACAAGATAGAAGGCAGAAAAAGTATTCGTGAACATTTTACTTGATGCCAATATTTATATTGATATAGCATGTAGGCCCAGTCTGCAGCTTGCCTCGGTTAACTTATTTAAGAAGCTAGTACTGTCCCCGGGAATCGATGTTTGTCTTGCAAGCTGTAGTTATACTGACATTTTTTATTTGATCTCTAAGCTAACTGAGAAAAAGCATGCCCTCGAATTCTTTCAAACTCTTGAAAAAGCTAATGTACAGTTTCTTGATTTTACTGAAAAGGAAATTCGTTTTGCTAAAACATTAAAATTTAATGATCACGAAGATGCTTGCGTATGTGCAACTGCCGTTTTAAATAACTGTTCCTTAATAGTTACTAGAGATGTTAAAGATTTTAAAAATTCACCCACTAAGATTAGAACTCCTAGCCAGTTTTTAAGAGAATTGTAAGCGTTCGCTCGTCGTTAACATAAGACCACTTTAATCAACTAAATTGCCTTACATAAGAATATTATTTACTCACAGCAGGTTTTATGCTTTCCTGGGGGTTGGGTTTAATTAAATTAAATCTAAGAATAATGCTTAGTTCCTAATCGTAAATTTAGTAAACAAGAGAATGCTTTCATGTTAAGGATAGTGTCCGGAATCTTTCTGCTAGAGATCCGTCCTTTGCGAATGTTGAATTCCTGCAAAACAGCCTGTCGTAGTCGGTCATATTCTTAGCCATAAGTGACCAATATTGGTCTAAATTTTCATTTATTTACACACATCTTATGAAGTTGATGCTGTTAAGAAGTGGTCTAAGTATATGTAAAAAAAGGAAATGGGATATACCTAGGGATTTCCTCAGCCACAATTTATGGTATTGACCGCCTCGAAGGACCACTATATGTAGTGGTATGCTCACTTTTTACCTCTATCGGGAAAAAAGATATTAAAGCAAGGAATCATTAGAAAATAGAGAGATTTTAACAATACAATTGAGACATTCAAAGAGGAGATAATTCTATGGGTACTAAGGGCAATACTCAAACTAAAGATACTGGAGATACTAGCCAAGAAAATACTTTGGTTCGCCCAGAAATCAAAGTTAATAAGCGCAACGGAAAGGTAGCTAGTTTTGATGGTAATTTAATTAGGGTGGCAATTGAAAAAGCATTTAAGGCTGATAGAGGATTAAGCCAGGCTGAACAATTAGACCAGTTTTCCCAAAATGAAGTAGAAACTATTAGTGACGAAGTAATAAAAAGAGTATTTGCACAATTAAGCCCTTCTAAAGATTTAAGCATTGAACAAATACAAGATTTTGTAGAAATGCTTTTAATGCAAGGCGGACATTATAGCGTCGCAAAACGTTATATCTTGTATAGAGAAGAAAGGACTAAGGCAAGAAAGCTAAGAGGAGAAGAGCTGGAGTTAGGTGGCGAAATTAGCAATGACATTAAGTTAAAAACTGCTTCCGGAGAAGAAATTACTTTAGATTGGGAAGAGGTTAAGCTACGCGTTTCTTTAGCATGCAAGGACTATCCAGCCTGTAATAGCGATTCATTACTCGAAGAGGTATCTAGAGCAATATTTAACCACATGACTGTGGAAGAACTAGACAGAGCGTTGATTTTAGCTACTAGAACTAAAATCGAAAGAGAACCATCTTATCAGAATGTAGCCTCTTACCTGCTACTTGATATGATCTATAAGGAAGTGATTGGGCATAGTATCAATGAAGAGACGATTGAAGAAAGTTATAAATCAAATTTTGAAAGTTTCTTAAGAAAAGGTGTTAGTGCTGGTAGATTAAGTCCAGAACTTTTAGTTTTCGATAGTCAGAAAATTTCTAACGCTCTTGTGATGGAAAGAGATAGAAAATTTTTATACATTGGACTTCAAACAATATACGATAGATATCTGCTTCATGTAGATAATAAAAGAATTGAAACACCACAGTATTTCTGGATGCGTGTAGCAATGGGCTTAAGTGCTAAAGAAGGTGCACGGAAAGAAGAGAAGGCTATAGAATTTTACAATATATTGTCTAGCTTTAGGTTCATCTCTAGTACCCCTACCCTTTTTAATGCAGGCACACCTCACCCTCAATTGAGTTCATGTTATTTGACTACGATTGATGATGATCTTGAGCATATATTTAAATGTATTAGTGATAATGCTAAATTATCCAAGTGGGCAGGTGGTCTAGGAAATGACTGGACTCAAGTTAGGTCAACTGGCGCTAGGATTAAGGGAACAAATGGTGCGAGTCAAGGAGTTGTACCGTTTCTTAAGGTAGCTAATGATACCGCAATCGCTGTTAATCAGGGTGGCAAAAGAAAAGGTGCGGTTTGTGCGTACTTAGAAAGCTGGCATTTAGAACTTGAAGAGTTCTTAGATCTTAGAAAAAATACTGGTGATGACAGAAGACGCACTCACGATATGAATACGGCAAACTGGATCCCAGATTTATTCATGGAGAGAGTTTATAGCAATGGTGTTTGGACTTTATTTAGTCCAAATGACGTTCCTGATTTGCATGATTTATATGGTAAGGCGTTTAAGATTCGTTATGAGCATTACGAAAAGATGGTAGAAGAAGGTAAAATTGAATTATACAGACAATTACCAGCGATAGAAGTATGGCGTAAGATGTTAAGTATGTTATTTGAGACAGGGCATCCTTGGATTACTTTTAAAGATCCTTCAAACATAAGATCACCTCAAAGTCATGCAGGAGTTGTCCATAGCTCAAACCTTTGTACGGAGATTTTATTAAATACTAGTGCCGATGAAACAGCAGTTTGTAACCTAGGTTCCATAAATTTAACTGAGCATATCTCTGATGGTAAACTAGACGAAGATAAGGTGGCTGAAACAATACATACTGCAGTACGAATGCTTGATAATGTAGTTGATATTAACTTTTACCCGACTGTAGAAGCTAAGAATTCGAACCTTAGGCATCGACCAGTAGGATTAGGTTTAATGGGATTCCAGGATGCCCTATATCTGTTAGATCATTCTTATCAAAGTGAAGAAGCATTAGCTTTTGCTGATTACAGCATGGAATTTATTTCCTATCACGCCATATTAGGATCATCTGAGTTAGCTAAAGAGAAAGGGACGTATTCTAGTTACAGAGGGTCTAAATGGGATCAAGGATTAATTCCAATAGATACATTGGATCTTTTACAAGAAGAAAGAGGAGGTTATGTTGACGTTGATAGAACCGTTCGGATGGATTGGACACCAGTAAGGGAATCTATCAAATTAAATGGCATGAGAAATTCCAATGTGATGGCTATAGCTCCAACTGCAACAATCGCAAATATTGCAGGCACGACACAATCGATAGAGCCTACTTTTAGAAATTTATACGTTAAGAGTAATCTTTCTGGAGAATTTACAATTATCAACCCATATCTTGTAGAAGATCTAAAGAAGATCAATATGTGGGATGATGAAATGTTAGATGACTTGAAATACTTTGATGGTGTGGTAGCGGATATAGAGCGAGTACCGGAAGAGTTAAAGGTTAAATATATTACAGCTTTTGAGATCGATTCCAGATGGTTGATAGAAGCTGCGAGCAGAAGACAAAAGTGGATAGATATGGGACAATCTCTAAATCTATATATCGCGACTCCTAACGGTAAATTGCTAGATGAGATGTATAAATTTGCTTGGGAGAAAGGCCTAAAGACTACTTATTATTTAAGGTCTCAAGGTGCTACCCAAGTAGAAAAATCTAGTATGGATGTAAACAGAAGAGGTATTCAGCCTAAATGGATGAAAAATAGGTCTGCTTCTAGTGATATTGAGATCAGAAGAGATCAGGTGGAACAAGTTGGATCAGCTAAAGTTTGTGATTTAATGGAGCCAGATTGTGAGGCTTGTCAGTAGTAAGTAATAAGTAGTTAAATTTTAAAAGGAGAATTAATTATGTCATGTTGTGATGGAACTGAAGCAGGAGCATACGATTTAAGTAAACGAATTAATGCTGACGATAAAAGATTGATTAACTGTAAAGCAGTTGATGTTAATCAACTTATGCCACTAAAGTATAACTGGGCGTGGGAACATTATCTAAATGGTTGTGCCAACCACTGGATGCCTACAGAAGTATCTATGCAGAAGGATATTGAGTTGTGGAAGTCTGGTAAGCTAACTGAAGCTGAACGAAAAATCATTATGCGTAACCTTGGTTTTTTTAGTACAGGCGAGAGTTTGGTCGGTAACAACATTGTATTATCGATTTTCAAACACGTTACCAATGCAGAAGTAAGACAATATTTATTAAGGCAGGCATTTGAAGAAGCTATTCATACCCATACTTTTCATTATATCGTTGAATCTTTAGGCCTTGATGGTCGTGAAGTTTTCAATATGTATCATGAAGTTTCATCTATTCGTGGTAAGGATGCTTTTGTTATGTCTTTAACTGATGACATGATGGATCCTGATTTTACAACTGATACATTAGAAGGAAAGCAAAAACTTCTAAAAAACCTAATTGGTTTTTATGTCGTGATGGAAGGAATATTCTTCTATAGTGGCTTTGTTATGATTCTATCATTCCATAGACAAAATAGAATGACAGGAATTGGTGAGCAGTTTCAGTATATTCTTAGAGATGAGACTACTCATCTTAACTTTGGAATTGATTTGATTAACAGTATTAAGGCTGAAAACCCTGAAATCTGGACTCCAGAGTTCCAAGCGCAAATTATTCAAATGGTTGATGAAGCTACCACTTATGAATATATCTATGCTAGAGACTGCGTGCCTGATGGCATATTAGGTCTAAGTGCTGATAAGTTCTTAGAGTACGTTCAATTTATTGCTGATAGAAGATTAGAGAGAATTGGATTGGGAACCAAGTACGGTTCAAAGAATCCATTTCCTTGGATGAGTGAGACTATTGATTTGGCAAAAGAGAAAAACTTTTTTGAAACAAGAGTTACGGATTACCAAAATGCTGGTGCTTTACAGTGGTAAAACTACCCTAAAAAGTGTATTACAGGGGGAGCTAATGCTCCCCCTTTTTTATGATTTTAAAAAGCCCTTTAGACACCTGCTTTCAAAGCCTAGACTCAGAAGAGACAGTTCAAAATATTTGCTGTCTAGCAATTTTGAAAAAAGAATTAGATGCCGGAGAACTAGAGTCAGTAGTACGAGAGGCTGCGAAACGATACCCTAAACTAAAATATATATTAGGTCCCTTAAGTAGTAGATATTTTATTCGACCTTTAAAAGACGTGACACCCTGTGTCCCACTTAGTGAGAATTCCCTAAAGGGTTTTTTGGGGAAATTTTCAGAAAAACTAGATTCCAATCAACTTCCTTGGAAAATTCTCTATTCAGGCTCAAAAGAAGGAACTCAAATACTTAGTTACATGCTTAGTCATGCCTTGGGAGATGGTGTAAGTGGCTTAGATTTTTTCCATTCCTTATCTAATAAATCTGAGAACAAAGCATTAAAAAAAGATAGGGCAGCAAACCCACCTAAGTATTTTGGAGCTACTAAAAGCATTATTAAAGAGATGTTGGGTAAACCCAATATCCACTCAGTAAATGGTATTAATTCGAGTAAAAGAGAACTACTTTTACTTACCATGCCTTACGATAGTTTAAAGAAATTAAAAAAAGAGAACTCAACCACAGCCTACGCAGTGCTCTTGGCTTTAGTTTCATATATAGTAAGTGATTACAGTGGCATCGTTTGTAAGAGTAAATACGCTAAGCCACTTCTTCCGGTTAGCATTAGAGGTAAAAATAGGCCAAAGGATCTATCTAATAAAATCGGTGGAGCCACAATACGATTACCCTTAGGGGAAACAAACAGCGGTAAACTAATCGAGCAAATAGCCATTGAACTAAACACTAAATTAACTGAAGACGCCTATTACGCCTATTATCTATGGGCATTCATTCTCTCCAAGCTACCTACTTCTCTCAGAAAATATTTATTGTATTTCTCTGCTAAAAAGACTTCCTTTATTTGTACCAACCTCATTGGCCCTAATCATCCTATAGTTATCGCCGATGCTGAGATAGAGGAACAATATGTAATACCAGCCCTAATGCCTGGACACGGGCTTGGTTTTGGTTTCATGAAGTCCAACCAAAAGATGCAGATTGCAATCATCTTTGATCCACATATAATTAAAGATAGATTGAAACTAAAGAATAGTTTAATGACAGCCCTGGGGAAAATGGGGATTTCAGAGGGTTATAAAATCAGAGAGAGTTGAAATGTTGAAATTAAGCCACTCAATAGAGGCGCCCAAACAAAGTGACTATAACAAGCCTAAATTAAAAAAAATGGCCCCAGAGGGACTTGAACCCACGACCAATCGGTTATGAGCCGACTGCTCTGACCAACTGAGCTACAGGGCCATAAATACAGGTATGCATTTATACTTACAAGAAGGTTTGGTCAAGCTATAGAAGTAATTTAGAGTAAATTTTACCTCAGGAGTTTAAGTCCCTGAGGTGAGAATTACTACATTTTCTCTACGAAACCTTTTAGCTTCTTAAGACGACTTGGGTGCCGCAACTTCCTAAGTGCTTTAGCTTCAATTTGCCTAATTCTTTCTCTAGTTACATCGAAGTTCTTCCCAACCTCTTCTAAGGTATGGTCGCTTCTTTCACCGATTCCAAATCGCATTCTTAAAACTTTCTCTTCCCTAGGCGTAAGCGTCGCCAATACCCTTCTCGTTTGCTCTTGTAAATTAAGATTCTCAACAGCATCAGAGGGCAGAATAACCCGCCTATCCTCAATGAAGTCTCCTAAAGCACTATCAGCATCGTCTCCAATTGGCGTTTCTAAAGATACCGGCTCTTTCGCAATTTTTATAACTTTACGAACTTTATCAACAGAAATATCCATTCTTTCTGCGATCTCTTCTGGGGTAGGCTCCCTACCTAAGTCTTGAACTAAGTACCTTTGTACTCTCACGAGCTTATTGATAGTTTCAATCATGTGAACAGGGATTCTGATTGTTCTAGCTTGATCAGCAATGGCTCTTGTAATGGCCTGCCGAATCCACCAAGTAGCATAAGTAGAGAATTTATATCCTCTTTGGTATTCAAACTTATCGACTGCCTTCATCAGGCCGATGTTACCTTCCTGGATCAAGTCTAGGAATTGTAATCCTCTATTAGTATATTTCTTAGCTAAACTAACAACTAATCTAAGATTAGCTTCAACTAGTTCTTGTTTAGCAAAATATACTTTGATTTCACTCTTATCAAGAGCCCGCACGGATCTTCTAAGTTCCACTGCGGTAAGAAGTATTTCTTGTTCAATTGTTCTAACTCTATTTCTCGCATAGATTAAGCCTTCTGCTAAACTTTTAGCATCCGCTACTTTCATCTTGAGTCTCTTAGCAGCTCTCTTTAAAGCTAACTGATCATCTGAAAGAATCTCATCTACAGCTTCCTGTAATTCAGAAAGCGTACGTCCAGTCTCTCTTTGGGCATCTTCAAGAACTTGAATGGCATCAGCCACCTCTACTAGGTAAGCCTTCTTCTTCGCTGTGATATATTCTAAGTGCTTTTTCCCAAGTTGTAGTTCTTCATACTTACTTCGAATTTTATCACGAAGTTTATCGTACTTCTTTATATATTCTTTGTAATTTTTATTATCACTTGGAGTCTTCTGTATGAGAATCAAGGCTTCTTCTAACTGCTTCCAGAATTTCTTTATAGGCTGAACATTCTTAAAAAATTTCTTTTTTGCTTCTTCATCATCAGGTGGTGGTACATCTGCTTTGGCAGCAACTGGACTATCTTCATCATCGGAAACGGCTGTATCGTCTTCCTCCTCGACCTCTTCCTCATCTGGAGTTGAATCATCCTCATCAAATAAGTCTTTAACTCGAACCTTACCTTCTTTGAGTGCTTCGCTAAGATCTATTATATGTTTTATTGAAATGGGAGATCTTCCTAGTTCAGACAAAATCTCCATTTGCCCTTCCTCTATCCTCTTAGCGATAACAACTTCGCCCTCTCTAGTTAAAAGCCCTACTCCGCCCATTTCCCTAAGATACATTCTAACAGGGTCAGTACCTCTAGCTACTCCTGCAGTAACAGTACTCTCTGCCGCAGTTTCATTTGCTTGTGGTTCTCCAACTCTTAAATTATCCGAAGAATTCGTATTCGATGATCCAGAATCATCAATGATATCAATCTCTCCATCGCCAAGGAGTGAGAAAAAATCATCCATATCAGTATCAGAACTAGATTCGCTACTGTCAAACGCTACCAAACTTTCAATATCTTCTTCCTTGGCTTCACGTCTAAGTGGCTTACTGTCAAGATTGTCATCAAGGGATTGATCATCTAAATTGTAATTATCAAGTTTTGCGCTTAGTGCAGCCTTAGCAGGCCTGCCTCTTGCTCCTTTACGATTCGCTTTTATGGAAACTTTTTTTACAGTCTTCTTCGCAACTTTAATTGACATTATCTACTTTTGATTTGATTTGGTAATATTTCTAAAAGCCAAGTATTTCGGTTAATTAATAAGAAAACGGTCCACCTCATTGGCGATAAGGCAACCTTAACTATACATGTATAGTTTTTAATGAAAAATTAAATAATTGCCATTAAATATTTTATAATTGATGATAAAATGCCCAATATAAATTAACATACATATCAATCAGGATCTGATACCCAGTTTCCTACTATCAGAAAGATTTCATGGCTATATGATTCTAAAGGGCTATCAAACCTATTCATAGCCTTATAAACCCGCGCATTATATGCTATATATTGCGGCTAAGCAATATAGTAAAGCCTAGCTCTTTAGTTAAGAGATAATAACTAATAGACTGGGAATGGCAAAGAATATGCTTAGCTAGGAGTTGTTCTTGCTAAGTGCCCGTTTTTTCTCTAATTTTTCTTGAGCCATTAAGATTTTATCTTTAGGAGCGGAATCTCGTAGTTCTGCTGATTTTATACCATCAATATCTTTTAATAGGCTTAATCTACCCAAGGCCTGCGTAAAACTACTGATAAGCTTGCCATATTCCGCCCCGCCGGTGCTTAATTGGCTAAATGCCTCCTCTAATAGGCCATCCTTTTCAAGCCCTAATTCTATCAAGATGCCATAGATTTTAGCTATTACTTCTTCCCTCAACTCAGGATCCTGTAAGGTTTGCATTAGAGTAGGGTCATGGGGCCTAAATGCTCTAGTTATACGATCCAAAAACAAGGTTATCTTAGCATCATCTTGAACATCTATTTTCAAATTTTCAAAAATTGATTCTACTTTGATAATATTCGGATCTACTAAACAGGCAATCATTAACTGCCTTTTTAACATCGATAATGACTTATCAGAGGCGGATGTAAATTCTTCTATATTAAGATTGGAATCAAAGAATTCTTTAAATTCTTTTGGTGGAGTAGATCTGACAATTTTAGGGATGGAGGTACTAAGAGGTGCAAGCATACTATTAAGAGTGTCATAAGCCACTCCAAGCATTGAGCCGCTGTGTTTTAGTAAGACTTCCCTTTCCACAGGATTTCTAACTTCAGATAGGATCTTACAGATCTTATCTGCTATTAGGCCTGCCTCAGAAGCCTTTACGTCACTTAAGTCCAAAATACTACCCCTTTCCAATCCTCTAACTTCCGCAGCTAGTATCCCAATATATAGTTTTAATAAATCACCCTGCCCTTGCTTAAAGATCTCTATAACTTGCTTGTCGTCTCTACCCATCCTAAGAGAATCAGGATCTTCACCCTCCGGCAAGAATATGGGAATGACCTCTAAACCCGAATTTAAAAAGGATTGAAACGATCTACTCAGAGCCATTCTTCCTGCTTTGTCTCCATCGAAGACTAGAAAGACTCTTTTGACGATGCGTGATAAGATTTTTGCATGTTCCTCAGTTAGAGCAGTCCCACACACTGCTAGAACATTTTCAATTCCAATCTGAGATAATGCAATTACATCAGTATATCCTTCTACGATATAAACTTCCTTCTGTTTCTGGCAAGCTAAAAATCCTGGACCCATTCCATAGAAGGACTTACGTTTGATAAACATACTGCTTTCGGGAGAATTAATATATTTAGGATTATCAGGTGAATCAGTTAGCGCCCTACCTCCAAAGGCAATTGGACTATGGTCACTTCTTGTAATCGGGAATAAGATCCTATCCCAAAAAAGTTCTGATAATTTACCAGAATCTCTTTGCCTTAAAAGTCCTACCTCCAATAGACCTTCTTCAATATCTTTTTTGCTAATTCCGTAATCTTTACCAACGGTACTGATTAGGTAATCTAAAAGCTGCCCTTGGCCTCTTTTTATAGCAAGACCGACATGAAACCTTTTAGCCACGTCTTCAGAGATGTTTCTTTTATTAAGGAAATCTTTTGCTAAATTCTTATTTTTCCAAAAACTATCTTCATAGAAATTCTGTGCTTCACTAAGAATTTTCTTCAAGTGATTTTTTCGTTGCAGGTTTTGTTCGACTCTTGGAGATTGTGCTGGTAACGAAATACCTGCTTTGCTAGCTAAGTAACGAACTGATTCTGGAAAAGTTAGTCCACGAGTCTCCATTACAAATGTGAAAGTATTGCCTTTTTTCCCACACCCAAAACAATAATAAAGTCCCTCCTCCTCATTGATATGAAAAGATGGAGTCTTCTCTGAATGAAAGGGGCAGCAACAAACATGCTTACGACCAGCTTGTTTCACCTCGGACCTTTCCCCAATTAAAGCAATGATGCTTGTTGCGTCCTTAACGCTATCGATGAGGGCTTCTGGATAAATCAAACTACTTACCTATTCCTTGGCTAAACAAAGGTATTTATAAAATACAATCGACGAGTATTGAATTCGCAAGAAAGTATTTTTTTAATCTAAATCACTAATGACACTTAATACACTGAATTGTAACTCATTTTTCCCAGCTAAAACAATAAGCCATTCTCCTCTATCTGGTAACTCAAGAGTTTGAGTTTTTTGCTCTCCTGAGGATGGTTCTACTGAAATAGTTTTAACACCAGCTCCGATCTCTATTGGCGCGCTTATAACTCCATAAGGACTTGCTAGAGTATCCGTACTAATACCATCCGTAATAGAACAATTTGCACTATTTGCGCCGATTAAAGCATTTATAAAACGGACCCTTCCAAAGCCACTAGATGGTCTGCCAATAGGTTCAGAAACAAGTTCTATATCTACTTGATTATCTTGTGCCTGACCCAATACTAGTACAGTATATTCAGTATCGGCTGTTGGGACGAAACTTAATTCCTTAACCACATCATTAGGTCTAACACCCCTTGTTAGACGCAAAGTAGAAGGTAGCATTGCTACAGGTACGTAGTCTTTGGCCTCGTTATATCTTGTTTTTGTGAGATAAACTCCATCTTGGTATAATCCAATAGGTACAGTATCAATTGAAGTATGAACTATCCTAATACCAGTTTTATTTGTTCTACCATTTGTATCTCCACCACCCTCACTACTTCCGCCGCCAGAGCAAGCAGAAAAGAGGAAGCCAAAGCAGATTAATAGGATAATGAATGGTTTAGATTTTAAAAAAGTCATAGTTGAACATGATTTACGTAGGGATATAAAAACAAAATATAGTAGAATATACAATTGAATTTCGCAATGATCCAATCTAGTCTAATTTCCAACTATTCGCATTTCTGCTATGTTTAAGAATTCATATGATTAAATATAAGATACATAGTTCACTTGTTTTAGCATTAATTTGTATAAGCCTACTCTCTTCTTGTTCTTTTATGGATAGCAATGAGTCGGTAAATACAGTTGAAGATGCGGAAGATAGTAGTGATCCTGATACTACGGAAACAGATTTAGAAAGCTCAGAAGATACCGAGGAAGATTATACTGAAATAGAGTTAATTTCCGAAGCTCAAAGATCATATGACGCTGGCCGATACATGATCGCAAAAAATTTCTTCGATAAAATTGTGCAAAACTATCCTGGTAGCCCCTTATCCCTTACAGCGGAATTAAAGATTGCTGATTGCCTATTCTTAGCTGATAGGTTTGTAGATGCTATTCCATACTATCGGGATTTTGCAAAAATCCACTCTAAACACGAAGCCAGACCCTACGCCTTATTTAAAATTGGAGAATCCTTTCAGAATACATATCAGGGTACTAATCAAGATTTAACGCCTTTAAAGGAAGCAATCAAGGCCTACCTATTTGTAATCAATGAGTATCCTAAAGGGAAATATGCATCCCAAGCAGCATCAAATATTAGGCTAGCGGAAGAAGACTTATTTAAATCCGAGCTATCAGTGATTGATTTTTATGTAAGAACTGGCGATAAAAAATCTGCCGATAAAAGAATTTTAGATTTAGGGCATCAATATGGGCATCTTGATATATATAAAGAATATTCAAAAGACCAAGAATTAATCAGAGAACAAGCATTTAAACAAGAGGTCATAGCTCAGGAAGAGACACTTACCGATGGTTCAATAGAGTCAATAGAGATTGAAGAGAGCGACAATAATAAAGTGGAAAAACCACTAGAAACTACATCTTATTCCGTCGATACTACTACTTTTAGAAGTGATAGTAATGATATTAAAGAGGACTTAAATCGAACTGAAGAAAAGGCTTTAGAACTTGCATTGCAGGCTGTTCCCTCCCCCATACCATCTGCCACACAACCACAAGCTATAGTGAGAGAAACACAAATTCTTCAGACTACAGCTGAACCATTAGCTTCTCCAACAAATGAACCAAAAGAAATCGGAATTGCTAACCCTCAAAATAAAACTTTAGCAGATTTAGATCCCATTACTTCAACCAAAGAGACAGGGATGGATGTTATAAAGACTGAGAATCTGAATGTAGCGGTAGATAAAGGAAACCTTCCCAATATCGGAAGTGAGTCACAGGTATTAATGGACAGTCCAAACAGACTATCCGAGGACTCTGATGAGATCGGCTTAGAGCAACTCAAAGGTTCATTCCTACATACTTTTAATTGCGAACAGGAAGATGGAATTATAAAAGTTTTTATGAACTTCGGAGCAAAACCATTTCTAAAGTCTTCAAGAAAAGACACAAGTAATGGCAGTTTAAATACTATCGTCTTCCAAGAAGGTTTCTCAACCAATCCACTACCACCCGATACGAATAGTGATGAATGGATTAAACGGCCATTAAAAGTATGCATGCAAATTGGAGATCAATCTGTACTAATAGAGGAAAGAATTAAATCAAAGTTAGGATCCTCTCAATTTGGTCCTAATTCCTATGTTTTTGTCTACATCCGTTCAAAAAGTATAGAGAAAATTTCAATAGTAAATGGGTCTAGTCCAGAGACTTTGGCTATTATTGCTCAATAATTATCCCAATAAATTACAGGAGTTTATCAGTTTTTCCGCTTATATATTTGCGTTTTGCTTCCTAACTCTGTTAGAAAGACTTCGATTTTAGGCATGTATTTATGCTTAAAATCGAAGTCTAAGAATTACTTACATTGTTATAGGCAATATAAGTAATTTGGAGGTGTTTTTTAAGTCAGTTGCTTGTATTAGTCGGTTGATTTAGTGAACATACTAAAATGAGGAATGTTATCTGTTTTTAGTTTAAATTGCCTTAAGATTTAATCATTCGAAAGATTGATTAATCTTGAATAGCTTTATAAATGAGAGATAGAAGTAACAGTAATCAAATGAGTTTTTTAGCAATAGTAAGATTAAACTGATTAAAAGTCAGGAATTAAAATAATAGAGGAACAAACATATGGCGGTTAAGCTCTCGAGAGAAGAACAATATGGAATTATGGCATTGGTCGATTTAGCTTACAACCTAAATGGTGGCCCAGCTCAAGTTAGGCAAATTGCAAAAAGACAAAAAATCCCACAAAGATTTCTTGAGCAAATATTTGCTAAGCTTAGACAAGCGGATGTTGTAGTTGGTAAAAGAGGTCCAAGAGGCGGTTATTCATTGGCTAAGGAGCCTAAGGATATCAGACTTGAAGAAGTGATGAGAGCTTTAAGACCAAGACTACAAGAAGATCAAAGAACTGATACACCAGCTTTGGCTGAGTTGATCGACACAGTTTGGTCTGAAATCGAAGGTTCTTTTCAATCTACTCTAAGAGGTGTTTCTTTACAAAACCTTTGTGATAGAGCGAAAGATCTAGGTATCTCAGATGTAACTGAGATCGCAACAATGACTGGAAGAATTGATCAATAAATTTTCTAAGTCAATCTTGTGATGCTATAAAAGGGTCTCTACTAGAGACCCTTTTATATTTATGAAAGAACAAACAAAAATATGTATAGTTGGTCTTGGAGGTTTAGGTATCCCGGCCCTTATAAGACTACTAAATCAACCTACTTCACTAGCTTTCACTATTTTTGAGGATGATGATGTAGAACTCTCCAATCTACCTCGTCAAGTCCTTTTTCAAAAAGAAGACCTCACTAAACCCAAGCTGGATGCATTGGCACTAGCCCTAAAAAGAGAAACTGAACTATTCTCTAATCAGTCTCATCAAGTCATATATCGTAAATATAAACTAACTCAAGATAATTTAGCTGAACTAGATCCTTTTGATGCTATTCTAGATTGTACCGATGATCCGATACTGAAATATGCAATCAGTGATTATTGTAAAATTAAGCAAAAATATTTAGTCCATGCTGGAGCGCAAGGTCAGAGTGGATTTACGATGTTAGTAAGTCCTGATGGTCCTTGCCTAAGATGCGTATTTGGCGAACCAGACACGCATCAGCTAGCAGAGTACTGCAATTCATGCCGAGTTAGTGGGATTTTAGGCGCATATTCTGGTTTAACAGGGGCCTATCAGGCTGAATTAGCACTGCAAGTAATTGATGGTGTGACTAGCCCGTCCGCATTCAGGATCAATACTAGCGGCACGAAATCATTATGTTTTGAAATAGATGAAGATTGCATATTGTGCGCTAAACACAAGGAGCTAGACCTACGAACGATTAATTGCCCCGAAACTTTTGTCTATACAAAGTTAGCACTTTTAAAGAGAAGTAATTCAACAGAAAAATTACTAGTAAATTTTAAGCAAGAAGAGGATTTATTGAGCGTAAAACAATCGATTTTAGAAGAAGGTTTTACCGTTTTATCTACAGTTAGTTGCGATGCATCGGGAACCTATAAACTACTAGTTCAGTAACCTTATGGAAGATACATCTGAAACAGTAATACAGTATTCTAAACACTACCTAGTAAGTGGGTGGGGCCTTAAACAACAAGAAAAAGTCAAAGATATATATATTGACTGCCCACCAGATTGGTTTCTATTTAATCGCTATCTTGTGTCTATGGGTAAAGATAGTCCATTGGACCCAGATGTAGGAAGTCACCATATAAAATGTCTATTGAACCCGGAAACAACTATTATCGATGAATCAACCCATGTTTTTACTGGTGAAATAAAAAATGAATTAGTGATTACCTTAAGTCAAAAACACACTAAAATTAAATCATGGAGCTTCAGTATTCCTAATACTTCAGTGAGTTCAGAGCTAATACAATTGTCATTTTTTCTAAGCTTAACTGACTCTATTATGTTGGAATTATTGTAAGCCACAAAATCTAATCTATCAAAAACTACAAATTTAAGATAAAACTTGGGTAGATGGTTACTAGATTAAAACAAATTCAATTACCAAATCTTTCTGAGAAGAAAGCAATTAAGGCAATGATCTCTACTTTAGGGAAGATTTTACTTATATTAGCAATTTACCTTGCCTATAAGTCTAGAATTAAGCTTGATCAATATAATTCAATTACTATCACTAAAGCTCATATTCCAAATCTCCCTGATATTTCTGAAAATAGCGTCAGTATAAACGATAAGATTAGCCTGATAAAATCTAGAAATATTTTTGGTATCGTTGAGGATGAGATAAAGAATGAACCTAAACAAGAAGTGAAAAAGATCTCTCCTTTGAAATTTCGTTTAGTAGGTACATTAATAACTCCAGGTATTCTACCGATGGCGATAGTAGAAGATCTACAAGCTAAAAAACAAGATACTTTTGAAGTAAACGAGAGTGTTTTTGAAAAAGCTACTCTCAAAGAGGTCTTCACTGATAAAGTAATTTTAGATAGAAATGGTTCTTTAGAGACTCTAGAGCTAGAAGAGGGTCTATCAAACTCAGATGGGGAGTCTGGTATTCAAGCATCCAATGGAACATTTACTGTTCCCGAGGAAGAAGTTTCTGAAGCCCTAGCTAACTTACCTGTTTTACTATCGCAAGCAAGGGCGGTGCCCTATTTCAGGAACGGTCAAAGCATTGGGATGAGGTTATATGCCATCAAAGCAGGAAGCCTATATGAGAAATTAGGCTTAAAGAATTCAGACATAATTAAAGACATAAATGGCAGCCAAGTAAGCGATCCAACTAAAGCTTTAAAACTTTTTGAAGATTTAAAATCTCAAAGACAAATTGGTGTTCAAGTTGAAAGAGAAGGTAAGGACGTACAACTACAATACCAAATTAGATAATAAACACTCTTTCCATACCTATTTACAGATAGTAGAAGTGGGACAAGATATTAATATATAAGAACTAATGGTAAATAATAAATTTTCAATTCTTTGGCAGCATCTATTTAGTCGTAAATGGTTGCAAAATCTCTGCTTTACCCTCTTTTTGATAATGGTTTCCTATATACATTCGAATGCAGATACTCAAAAGACCTTTCAAAACTTTAACGAGGATCAGGTGACTGATTTTTTTGAGAAAGAAGATTTTAGACCATTAAGTGAAGCAGAAGAAAGAGATGTTCCAAGTAGTACAACGACTACAACAGCTCATAAAGTTGCGAATGTCAAAAAAGAATCTTTAGATTCTAAGGAGAAACAGCCTGAGCCAAGAGATTTAAGCCAATTAACTACTGTTCTAAATGTTACAGATGCAGATATTGAGGCACTTGTTAAAACCTTTAGCAAGTTAACTGGGAGAAACTATATTGTTGATAGTTCGGTAAAAGGTAAGATTACTATTCATTTACCGACAGCCATTACTATTGAAGATGCTCTTAAGGTATTCGATTCTATCCTATTGCTTAAAGGTTTTGCGACCGTACCTGTCGGTGACAATATATGGAAGGTGATAAATGCTAAAGACGCTAAACAGACTACAATCCCTTCAGCATATTCTAAGAATACAACTTCCGAAAGTTTAGTAACTGAGATACTAAAAACAACTCATGTAAGTTCCGATGAGATTCAAAAACTTGTAGCCCAATTCATATCTAAAGATGGATTTTCTCAAGCTATATCAGGAACCAACTTAGTAATACTAGTGGATACTACCGCCAACATAGACAGAATCAAAAGTTTACTAAATCAAATAGACATACCCCCTTTAGATCAGGATATAACGATAATAACCATCGAACATGCGGAGGCAAAGGATGTCTCAGAGAAAATCTCTAAAATACTAGGAGAGGACAGTGAAAAGGAAGGTGCGACCAATGATTTGCCGATTTCCAATAACTTTTTAAGGCGGCGTTTGAGCCAATTAAATAATGCTCAAAATGCACAGGCAAATGCCAACAATACATCGGGATCATCTATTCGGAGTACGCCAATGAAAATCATTCCAGATGAAAGAACTAATTCTATTATAGTCGTTGCGGATGAATTTACAACGTTAAAAATAAGGGCTCTTGCAGAACAACTAGATAGTCAGACTGATAAGTCCGCTGGTAGATTTTATGTATATAGATTGGAGCATGCTGATGCAGAAGTGTTAGCACAAATTATCTCTGGATTAATCGGTGGTGGAGGGAGCTCCGGAAGTAGTACAAGTGGTACACAAGGTAGTTCTTTTTCAAGAAATACTAGCAATTCTAGCTCTTCTAATTCGAGCCTTGGTGGGGCGAATAATAGTAACAGCAATAGTACATTCGGTGGAAGCAATAGATCCTCTAGTCGCTCCAGGGCTAGCTCTAGCAGTGGCAGTGGAAATACAAATAATCCTTCATTTTTCTCTGATTCATCAAGAGTTACATTTGAGGATGAAATATCTGTAGCCGCAGACCCTTCTACAAACTCCTTAATTATAAACTCTAATAAATCTGACTACGAAAAACTTACCCAAGTAATAATGATGCTTGATGTGAAGCGAAGACAAGTTTTAGTTGAAGCAACCATCCTAGAAGTCTCATTAACTGATGAAGTTGGAATAGGTGTTGAGCTTCAAGGTAGTCTAGGCTTAAATGACTCTGGTGTGATAAGTCAGACTAACTTTGGGAATATCTCCAATCTTTTAACTAACCCAAGTGCTCTGTCCGATCTAACTCTAGCGGCAGCGAGTGTTGGCACGCTCACGCTACCAGGAGGAGTTCAGATTCCTTCTCAAGCTGCTATTTTATCTGCAGTTAGTAGGCATTCAAATGTGAATGTACTAAGTGCCCCTACTATTTTATCTACAGATAATGAAGAAGCTGAAATAATTGTCGGTGAGAACGTACCCTTTGTAAGTAGCACCGGCACGAATCAAACAAATCTATCCAATACCTTTAACCAAATTCAACGGCAGGATGTAGGTATTACACTTAGAATTACCCCACAATTAGGTACAGGCGATTTCCTTTCCATGAAAATATTTGTGGAGATTTCTAATGTTGTTCAAGGTACTAGGAATGACCCTAATGGGCCTACTACCAGTATTAGAACTACGGATACACTTGTCGCAGTAAAAAATGGCCAGATGATAGTAACTGGAGGATTAATTCAAGATAGTATTAATGAATCAACAAGAGGAATACCCTTCTTAGAAGATATCCCAGTTCTTGGTGCCTTATTCCAGAGAAAAGATGACACTAAGAGAAGAACTAATCTTCTAATATTCTTAACTCCACAAATTATCCATGATCAATATGATGCTAGAGATTCTACCCTTCAAAAGCGAGACAATTTAAGAAGAGAGTTGGACGAAGATTCTACGACACCTGAGATACTGAGAAAATTAGATGACCCAGCGCTTGATAAGGTGTTTGAAACAGGTGAGATAGAAGACCATAGGAGTAACCTACCAATATCTGAGGGACCGAAACCTGAAGTAGAAACTATTCAAATAGAAAACAAACCAATCATTAAGTCTAGTGAACAAAATGAATTTAACACTAGTGGTTTTACTTATTCAAAGAGCACTAAAAATGAAAAAACTGCTTCACTTCCACTCTCTATTAAAAAGTTTATGGTTTTTAAATCATTAAGTGCCCCTTATAAAACTTCAGTTGTATATGTAGAATCAGAGGATGACTTATCCACTAAGTTTTTTACAGGTAGCAAGGCTAGTGTCATTGGCAGCAAGGCAGTTTGCCTTGGAGTATTTAGTTCCCTTGAGGAAGCAAGTAGTATCCATAAGGACTTACCACAACCTTTAGTTATCGTAGGGAAGAATTTTTTTGAGTTACAAAATCAAGGCTTAGTCTCCAATGAGTGAGATAGTTCACCTACCTACAGATAAGCCGCCTACCAATCTTATCAAAGGAGACTTCTCTAAAATCATTGGTAGTTGGGCTAAGCAGTTTGGCGCTATACCAGTCTATGAAAAAGACGGAATAATCGTAGTTGCTACTCATAACTTAACTTCTAAAAGTGCACTAACTGCACTTCAAGCAAGTTATGGACTCCCTATTTTCCCGCTTAAAGTAGATGAAACTGAATTTCTAAGAATCTTAAATAGTTTTCGATCCAGTATAATGTCGGACAGAAATTATACTTTAGATACTACCGACAAGGAAGAAGATACAGATGATACCTTAGCTCAACTAAAAATTGATGTTACTGATGATGAAGATGATGATGCTCCAATTATCCGCTATGTAAACGCGTTAATTTTTAAAGCAGCGAATCTGCGAGCGAGCGATATTCACATAGAACCATTCGAACAGCAATTGAAAGTCAGGTTTAGAATCGACGGTGTACTACAAGATGTAGCCACTGAGGACAGATATTTCCAAGCCGCAATTGGTTCAAGAATTAAGGTCATGGCTAACCTAAACATAGCAGAGAAACGTTTACCTCAAGACGGCCGTATTGGTTTAAAAATTGCTGGCCAAGATGTAGATATTCGTGTTTCCACAGTACCTACTAGATATGGCGAAAGAATTGTATTAAGACTACTGGACAAGTCTAAAGGTTCTTTATCACTGGAGAATATCGGATTTACTCCTGACATAAAAGTATCCATAGAGAAGTTAATTAAAAAAAGTTATGGTATATTCTTGGTAACAGGCCCCACCGGATCTGGAAAAACGACCACACTTTACGCATGTTTATCCGAGATACACTCTGTAGATAAAAATATTCTAACTATTGAAGACCCAATTGAGTATGAAGTCTCTGGCGTAGGACAGATGCAAGTAAATCCTAAGATTGATTTTACTTTTGCAAATGGATTGAGGTCTATTTTACGGCAAGATCCAGATGTAATCATGGTCGGGGAAATTAGAGATTTAGAAACTGTTGAAATCGGCATTCAGGCGTCTCTGACAGGACATTTGGTCTTTTCTACACTTCACACGAACGATGCCCCTGGTGCGATTACTAGGCTTTTAGACATGGGCGTAGAACCATTCTTAATATCCAGTAGTTTGTTGGGCATATTAGCACAGCGTTTAGTGCGAAGGTTATGCCCTACTTGCAAATCTGCGGATAATTTGACTGAAGTCGCGTGTTCAGAGCTAGGCCTACCCCTAGATAAGGCTGGCACAGTGGTTTTTAAACATCATGCGGGAGGATGTGAAGCATGCCAAGGAACAGGATACTCTGGGCGAAGTGCGATACATGAATTATTAGTCATAGATGATGTTGTGAGGCCCATGATTATGGAGCGAGCTAATGCAAGTACAATTAGATCTACAGCACTCGGCAATCGAAGTTTAAGAACAGATGGTGCTGAGAAAGTATTACAGGGGATCACTTCAGTAGAAGAAGTTATGAGAGTTACCCAAGAAGATTCACAAGCATAAGTTAGAATATGTCCCCTGTTTTCAAATATACTGGATTAAATAAAGAAAGTGCCCAAGTTAAAGGAAGTCTTGATGCTGATAGCGTTAAAGGTGCTCGCGACAAGTTAAAATCGACAGGAATTTATCCTATCGATATCAAAGAAGTTAAGACCACGAATAGAGTTGGTAATAAAGATGTTCAAATTAAGAAGAAAAAAATTCCAGTTCTTCAACTATCTGTTCTAACCAGACAATTAGCAACCTTACTCCACGCAGGGATGCCTCTAGTGGACTCGCTAAAAGCACTCAGTGAACAAATAGAGAACCCACAAGTACGTCAGATCCTCACTGAGGTGAGAGAAAAAGTTTTAGAAGGAACAGCCCTAAATATTGCACTTGAGGGTGCTGGTGGGGCATTCCCTAACCTGTACATTAAAATGGTTAGAAGTGGTGAAGCTAGTGGTACATTGGATATGGTACTTCAGAGGCTTGCAGATATGCTTGAAAGCCAAGCAATATTAAACAGAAAGATTATATCAGCTATTTCTTATCCAGTATTGATGTTGTTACTATGTTTTGGGGTCATAATTCTATTGTTAGCATACGTAGTTCCACAAATTAGCGTTATCTTTAAGGAACAAGGCAAACCCCTGCCACTAATCACTCAAATCATCATCGGGGGTAGTGATTTTATCCGAGGGTATTGGTGGTTAATGGCACTTGTTTTTGTTGGAATAGGTATTTTATTTAAACGGTACCATAGTACAAAGATTGGTAAATATAACTTAGATAAATACCGTCTTAAGATTCCTATCTTCGGTGACGTATTTTTAAAGTTGGCAACATCAAGGCTCTCTACCAATCTTGGAACAATGCTTCAAAGTGGAATTGAACTCTTAACAGCTTTATCAATCTCAAAGAATATTGTTGGAAATACCTATCTTGAAGAAGCAATTGATGAGGCTTCAGAGGGAGTGGAACAAGGGAAATCGCTTGCCGCCCTACTTTCTCAATCCAATAGGTATCCAAGGATTTTAATACATATGATAGCAATAGGCGAGCAAACTGGTGCGCTAGATGATATGTTGATAAGAGTTGGTAAATCCATGGAATCGGAGATAGAAGCGGTAGTTGATGGTTTAACTGCATTGTTGGAACCAATATTAATTATATTTCTAGCATTTATTGTTGGTGGTATTTTAGCAGCAGTAATGTTACCAATGTTAGAAGTAACAAGTATAGGAAGATAAATAGAATGGAAAATATAGAAGTTGAAAATAGTATCGAAGAAGTTAAGTTTTTACAAAATGAAAAGGGACTTACCTTAGTCGAGTTACTTGTTGTTGTAACTTTAATTGGCTTAATTGCAGTAGTTGTAGCAAGTAACGTATTTTCAAAAGGTGAAGCTGCTAAAGCTGAACTAAACTTAACTAGAATGAATAGTCTTAAACAGGAAATTTCTAGATACAGGCTAACCTACAACTCCTATCCTACTGCGATACAGGATTTAATCAGAGCGAACTCACAAGTTAAAGCTACTGGCAGGCCATTTACTGCGATACTTAAAGAAGATGAATTAAAAGACATGTGGGGTAACCCCTATGAGTATAAACTTGAAAATAGTGGTAGAAGTTATGTTCTAACATCTTTTGGTTCTGACGGAATTCAAGGTGGCGAAGGTGCTAATCAAGATGTATCTGTAAGGCCATAACTTAACTTTAAAATGTGTATCTGGTGCAAAACAGAAAAACTAGCGAGAATGGTTACACTCTAATAGAACTTATTGCGGTAGTAGCCCTTCTCGCCGTTGTTTCTGCATTTTTCATATCTAGATTTAGCTTTTCAACCGAATGGGCCATTAGAGATTCAATTACTCAATTTGCCAATACTATCGATTTTCTAAAGGTTGATAGTCGTGCAAGACAAGTAAAATATGTAGTAGAGATAAGCCAAACCAATAATTCATATAAAGTTTGGCAAATTATTACCCCATTGACTCAAACTACTCAGAATGTCGATCTACTTAGTGGTTTTAGGACGAAAGAAGACGCACTCAGGAGGCAAGAGGAAGAATCATTAGAAGCATTAAAAAATCTATCTTCGAATTATGAATTAGAAGCCATGAATGAAAGCATGCCACTGGAAGACCAATTCTATGCCATAGCATACTCATCAAGTAACGATAAAGGCCTCAGAATACCCCCACTAGATTCCCCTTCTCTAGTGGAGTCTAAATACTTTAGCCCTGAGATTAAAATAATCAGTTTTGAATTGGCTACGATCAATCAATTAAATAATCAGAATGACCTACTTCAAATTCCTATATATCCTGGAATGAGCGGTACGCCTTTCCAAATTACTTTTCAGGCTAACTCTGAAACTATTAGATTGACTAATAAGAGTGGCTATAAGGGTTTGATTTATGAGAACCTTTAGTAGGACTAATCATTGCTCACTTAGAGCCTTTACACTAATAGAAGTTGCCCTAGCTATTGCGATTTTAGGAATAGGACTCGCAACAATCACTACTCTTAGTACACGTTTAGTTGATGATACCTTCTATGAGGTAGGTAGATCTAGAGGAACCATACTAGCACTCTATATCTTAGAAACACAGGCAGTTTCTCCTGCTGATGCGACTAATGATGAAGACAATGGTAGCCAAAACCAAGCAGGAGCATTGATTCCTAAATTAGAAACATTGGGATACTTTTCAGGATTAAACAGGCAAGAAGATTTTCCTTACTTAGATGAGCGGTGGACTTATGAATTAAATTTTGAACCTTTGGCTCTTCCGCTATCTGAAAAAACTTATAATATCGTAACATCTGCAGTACGTTGGGGGCCAAGTGACTTTGAAACAGTACACTTACAATCTATTGTGGAAGTCAAAACTAACAATAATTCAACAAGTGCTGGGGGAATTGGTACCAATGGCACCAATAATACCAATGGACTTTCTCCTTAAAATATATGAATTCTAACAGAAATAAAGAAAAAGGCTTTACCTTAGTCGAACTACTATTTGTAGTAATACTTTTATCTATCTTAGGTGTGAGCGTAATGAAAGTAATCTTCTACCTAGAAGCTACTAGCCGTACCGCACAAATAGCCAGACAAAGCTCCGAAACCTTATCAAGTTTAAGCATCTCAATACGCTCCCTACTACTCTCTCGTGGCAATAGTAATCTACAAGCATCAAGTAACAGTACCGCACAAAATATCACAGGGATACAAAGAAGTATTATAGTCGAGAAAGGCACAGGAAACACTTCTGACACTCTAAGATTCGCTAGCATTATACCAGCTTCATTTGAGCCTAACTTAGGCTCTTTAGTGGGTGAAAGAGAGGTTAAATTGTATGTTGATACTACTAACGACGAGAAACCGTTGGTCGTAGAAATCTGGCCGGTGCTTGGTAAGGCTGAGACTCCACTATATCGTGCACAGATTCTGGAACATGTCGAAGAATTCAAAGTAAGACAATGGCAAGGTAAAGCGTGGACTGATAGCTGGGACAATCCCTACAGTGGGGCACCTCGTTTACTTGAAATAACAATTATATACTTGGAGGACCTAAATAGTCCTAAAACTACTGTAAGATTTACAAGCCCTCTTGGCGCCAATTCCTGATTGATTATAATACGTAATTTAGGGTGGTTAAATTGAGCATTTTCAATTAGATAGTATATAGATTTTCACTGCCAATACTTAGAGTTCAATGCAATTTTGCCTTTTATATATTGATAAAGACACAGCAAGGTTGTCAACTTTTGAGACTTTATCCAGTGCGCGGATTGAGATTACTCAAGCAAAACAAAGTTTAAAATTAGTTTGGACTGATTTTTCTAAATCTACGGAAATTCAAGAGGAGGATCAAGAGGAGTTAGAACAAGTAATTAATTCTAATTTTATCTTAGAGCTACTTGATAGGAATAGCCACAGAATAGAAAATCCACTAATTGTCTGCCTTGGTACGCAGTTAGCTGAAACATATAATTTACATTTCCCTTTTTCAGATAGGAAAAAGGTCAGGCAAGTTATCAACTTAGAACTTGAAGATTTATTACCTTTTGAGCCTGACTTTGCAACAAACTTTATCTCGACTCAGATTTTTGAAAATAAATCTACCTCCGGTTGTATAGCTAGGGCGATGTTGTTTGACCGAACCATGTTTCAGAGAATGATTGTAGATATTCAACTTACTGGTTTAATCGCACCATTATTTATATATCAGCCCATAGTCACTGAGAAGCTACTTAGTTACTATGAAAATTCGAGTTTGTTCCTAAACTATAATAATAGTGACAGTTACATCGTTTTTACAGATCAAGAAAATATAACTATAGATTTTAAAGCACTAGTATTACCAAGTGAAAAAGTAGCTCTAAAAGAAATTCTACACGCTCACATAAATCTACTTGAGTCCCCTACATTTAATCAAATCATTGTTAATAACAATACCGATATTGATATTAGTGGAGTTCTTGAAACATTCTCGGATAACATAATAGAAATTGATTTACCTAGTTTCCTAGACCTTGACTCATCCAGTACGATCGAAGAGAATGAACTTTTGAATCCCAGTATCCTATCTGCATTGTCATTGGCGAATGAACTTCGTGGTGAGGAAGTACTTAATGAGCTGAACCTTAAGAATGTAAAACTTTACAACTTAAGACAAGGTGAATTTAAACATCGTGCACCATTTTCTGATTTTAAAGAAAGTCTATTTTCTGAGGTAGTGCCGTTCTCTCTATGTGGAATATTCCTATTAATGTTACTGTTTCTAGACTTTTCTAACCCAAGTAAAGAGATATCTTTAATAGAATCTGAATCCAAAAACATTCTAAGAATCGAAGCCCCTGAACTTGACTTATCTTCAGGTAAACCATTGGACATACTATCAAACGAAATTATCAACCTAGAAGATCAGATTGGTGGATTAACTAGTATGAGTAGCATGTCTCCCTTTGACTGGCTATTTAAGCTTTCGAAAGGAATAAGCCCCGACATCCCTGTAGTATTTGAATCCCTTTCCATTACTTCAAGTGGAATTATCTTTAGAGGTAATGTTCCTAATTATCCTACATCTGGGAAGCTTGATAGCATGTTGAAAGCACTCGTGACCAACAACCCTACGCTTCTATGCAAAGGAGAGGTAAGTAGCGAACAAGGGAGTAGTGCTCAGAAGATTAGCATTACAGGAGTATTAGAATTATGCCAGTAAATAGCTATCTACAAAAATCTCTATTATGGTTTCGTTTACTAAGTCAGCGTGAAAAGCTTCTTGTATCAGTTTTAGTCTTAGCATTCTTATCCCTCATTCCTTTTTTCATTAAGAACTGGATTGATGAAAGTTTAGTTGAGAAAGAGAGAGGAGTCGCTAAAGCCAAAGTTGAATTCGACACACTTCAAATGTCTTTGACCAAATATAAACAATTGAAAATCAAAAGAGAAGAGCTAACTACTAAATATCTATCGAGTTCTATTACGTATGAAAAACTTACTTCCTACCTAGACGCAGTTGTGAAGAAAGAAGTAAGTGATGCTAGCTATGAATTAAAACCAAGTAAGGATGATATTCAGATTAACGAGCAATTTCTTGCTAAAAAATATTCATTGAAAATAAGAGATGCCTCTTTTGAAGATCTCCCAACCCTACTCACCGTATTAGAAAATGGCCCTCCTCCACTTTTTATTGAAAAACTTGACGTCAATAAATCAACTAAAAAAGGCAAGGTTTCAATACAACTAGAAGTTGTGACCATAGAAGAGAATCAATCAGCAATTGAAGAGCAGTAGATATAATGTTTAATGTAAAACAAATCTTTACCAATAAACTTTTTTCTAATAAGCATAGAGCGTATCTATTGATATTTGCTTGCGCTTACCTACTCTTACGATTGCCAACCCTCGTTAATAATAAAGTTGAGAAAATTTTAATTAATACCCTAGCTAACGAAAGTTCTAAATACGGTATAATTACAGCTTATGAAGATTTAAAATTTGCACTTCCTGCGAACCTATCATTTAGTAAGTTTGCAATTGCCAAAGATAATCTACCTACCCTACTTCTAATCAACCCTAAAATTAGTGCTGGTTTCCCAAACCTATATAATTTTTCAGTTACAGCTGATGTGTTTAACGGCAATATGTCGTGCAATGTAATTGGTAGCTATTTTTCTTCTGACTTAAAAGTAAATTGTAATTTTAGTAATCTAGAGATAAGTGAAATAGCCTATATTAGACGGCTATCACTAAATGGGCCACTTTCTTTTAAGTTTAGCGGACTATTAAACCCAAAAAGTAAGGTAACAGATATTAATGGCGAATTCCTATCCCAAATTGATACGTCAACCCTAAGACTACCAAAAGATGTTCCCTCCTTTATAAAGGTACCGCCACTTGGCATACTAGACCTAAAGGGTGTATTTAGCTTAAAAAATCAAGACCTATCACTAAGTGAAACTAGCATTGCCTCTATTACTGGTGATCTAGATACTCAAACCACAGTGACTTTCTCACCTAACTTCGATGTCCTTGAAAACGTAGAATCTATCTTGGATTTAAAACTTAGTAGTAATGGAATGCAAACTATAGCACCATGGGTTGGTCTCGCCCTAGGAGGGATTAAGTATCCATCAAGTGGGAATGCTAAAATTGAACTAAAAGGCAACTCGACAAGTGGTTTTAAAGCTAAGTTAATACGATAGGCTTTTATCGATTTAATCAAAGCTACTAACTATCGACAGTATTTAATTAGTTTTTTTCCTAGATTTACTACCAGTCTTTCCAATATATTCTAGAAATGACTTCTCAACAATTTGTTTAGCCATTTGATACACAAGGTTCTTATCCTCATGCATAGAGAAAAAGCCTAGAGGAATCTGAAAACCACCTCTATCTCTAATATTCCCACCTCCATAAGGCCGTCCATTTTCAGGTGAAACGCCTAAAAACCCTTTTAAAAACTCATCTGGATTAATCGTTTCAGATCTTGTTCTTAATGATCCGTCAATTACTTGTTCTTCAATCACTCCAAATACTAAAACAGTATCAGTACCTTCTCTAGCCAATAGTAACTCTGCTATTTGAGGAATACCATCTCTATCTATCTCTCTAGCATAACCGACGTCTGCGAAAATAAAATTATCATGCACATTTCTAGACACCAAGGCAGTCTCAAACATATCTAGCATACTAGGAGTCAGAACCTTCCTTTCAATTAGTTCGATTACTTGAGCATCAAGGCAGGGGGCAAGGTAACTTGCTGCTTCAAAGTCTTCTTGAGTGGCTAGCAAAAATTTCTGAGTATCACTTCTAAGGCCATGCATTAGTGCAGTCGCTAGTTTGACCTGATTTGGATCACTTGGACTTAAGCCATGTGGATGAAGCTCTTTTAAATATTCACATAGAATAGACGCCGTGGATGCATATTGAGGTCTAATATCTACAAATTCAGCGTCAGGTGGGACTAAGTCTTCCCTATGATGATCGATAAAGCAAAATAAAGGAAGTTTAATTTCTTCAAGTTTAGTATCAATTGGAGTGTTGTACTTCTGAGAATCAACGATGGAGTAGAAATCATAATTACTCAGATCATATTCGTGAGAGTATTTATGCAAACTAATACCAAGTCTTTTAACTAAAGCTCTATTCTCATGATGACTTACGGGGGCAAAGCACATAATAGTACTTTGAATATCAAATTCACTTCCAATAAATTCGAGTGCCAAGGCTGAAGAAATAGCATCCGGATCAGGAGTACCTAAGAGTAGTATTAAATGAGATTGGCCTTGTTTTTTTTCAAGAAGAGCAACCAATTGCTCCACATGAGTACTTCTAGAATACTTTTTTTCTAGGATCGGGATTCCAACATCTGTATTCCCATTATAGCTTGTTTCTTCTTTCACAATATTCAAAATCCCAATTACATTGATAGTTCAGCGAACACCTTTTTGATTAAATGAAACGGATAAACGATTCTAATTCCAGAGCACTGGCTAACCCATTAATTTTATTGCATTTTATTTATTTATTTTGAACAAATAAATTTACTACTAAAATCACTTATAGTGAATCTAAATAAACATGAATGAAATTAGCAGTGAACTTCTCAAAACCTCAGAAGCTTTAATTAAAGCTCAAGATAGAACTATACTTCTCGTAGAGGACACGGCCCCGCACGCGGCTTTGGTCCAACGATCTCTCGCCTATGACTCCTGGACTATTAGGCATGTCACACGCAGAAAAACAGCCTTAGAGGACTTTAAAGCGAATAGCAATCAAATAGTCTTATTAGACATCACCTTACCTGACTGTGACGGTTTAGAGCTATTATTGGAACTTAAAGCGATAAACCCCAACTCGCCGATAATTGTTGTCACCTCCCTAGAGGATGTACGCAAAAGTGTAGAGGCGATGCAACGTGGTGCCTGGGATTATGTAATTAAAGAGGAGCCGAATAAATTTTCAGAGAATCTAAAAAACGCAATAAACAAAGCATTTCAAGAAAGAATACGTAGAATTGAAACCCAACTAGCTCAATACTGTAGAGTAAATCAGATGATAAAGGCTGAACGCCTTGAAGCAATGGAAGAAGTCATAAGAACAGTTTGTTCAGAAGTAAATAATCCACTAAGTGGATTGATGACATTTGCTGAGCTAGTAAAAAAGCGGCTTTCAAAAACTGTTTTGAATAACGAAGAAACAGACCTAATCGAAAAATTATCTCAAAGTGCGGAAAAAGTTGCTAGCGCTGTTAAGAAATTAAAACTGAGTTTAGGCGAATAGAGTATTCAGACTAAGTGTTTTTAATCTCCAGCTTTAGCTTCAAAATACTGAAGATCAATAAATACGCCTGCTGATAGGATTAGTGTTTTAGCTTCAACTGACAAAGATGGGCTTATAAACTCTACCTCGAAATTATCAGCATCGGTAAAAATCTCTTTTAGTCCACCACTCCACTTCTTACGAATAACAGCTATTTCCTTACCATTCTGTATGACTGGGAATGTCCAAATCTTCCAAAATGGTGAAGAAACTTCATACTTCTCACCGCTAGCGAGGACCATATCGAATTTTTTATATAGCAATGAGAATTTTTTCTTTAGTTCACCTAGCGACTCACCGCTAGCGTTTCTTATGTGCAATTCACTAAAGTAAAACTTAAAAGGATGTTTAGCAGTAGCAATTTGCTGCTTATCTTGATTGTAAATATTTAACTCAAATGTTCTCCAGTGACCTAAGAATTGGCGGCCTACGGATTGCATAAACCCCTTACCCTGTTCCGCAACAAACCCAAGGTTTTCACCATCTACAGAACAAATTTCATACTTATTTCTGGTTTCAAACCCCGCGAGTTCAAAGAATTCCTTACGTTGAATAATACGAATCTTACTTTGAGAGGCCAGTGAATGTAGGGACATAGAGGCGAGTAAAGGGAGTTTAAAAATGGCTCCCCGGGACGGACTCGAACCGCCGACAAGGTGATTAACAGTCACCTGCTCTACCGACTGAGCTACCGGGGAATATCGGATTAATTATACCTAAAAAAACGAAGCTTATAATAAACTCTATTTAAACGTCTGTAAAATATTAGATATAAATAGAAAATACAGCTATTTTGATGCGCTCCTTTAACTAAAGGCGCATCTATATGTCAAGACTATTATATTGAAAAAAGGATAGGATCGCGTTTAAAACATATTAACACTCTATATTAGTAAGCTTATAGCACCTAGCTTTAGTAGATTATAGCTTGAAATCACACTATATTTAACCAGAATTATAATTTAAATAAATAAAAATGACCCAAGACCTAAGTACCATAGACCTAAATACAGCATTAATTAAAGCTTCTGAAGGACAAGAGGAGGATGTTAAAGCGTTTTTTGCCGCTCTCCTAGAATGTAAGTTATTCATTCCCTCAGTGACAAATGCTAAAGCCACCCCTACCATTGGGCATACGAAGAATGAAGAAGACACTAATTATGTATTTATAGATTATGAAGAGTCACGTTGTACCCCCGTTTTTAGTAGTGAGGAAAATTTACGTGAATGGGCAGAAAAAGAGATTCCATTTGTTGAGGAAGAATTTAGCCAGTTTCTATGGAAGATGCCTCACAATACCTGGGCTTACTTAAATCCAGGACAAGACGTAGGTAAGGAACTTAGTCCATGGGAGCTAGAGCTTCTAAAACTTGGGCCTGATAGTTTTGATGAACTTGTGCATGGTGTAAAAGAGACTGAACAAGAGGACTTTGAAATTAATGAAGCTACCGAAATAATTAATCAAGCCAAAGCGCCCTTAATAAATATCCTAGAATCTTATCCAACTATTGAAGAATGTTTTCTACTGTCTCTTAAGGAAGCTGAATCTAATTCAGAGAGAGCACTTGTAGGTATTAAACATAGCCCTGAAATAAGCAAAGAAAAGAAAGAACTAATTCGTACCGAGATATCAAGCGCTTTAAGAGATTTGTTACCTAAACCTCAATCAGACGCTTTTATAGTTGATGATCTATCAGATCCCAACAGTATGAATCACACACTTTTTCTAGATTATCCTTCTTTTTATACGAAAGTAGCTAAATAGAGATCAATCCCCAATGACCGACAGTGAACTCATAGTAACATTAGACTTTGACGACCTGCTATGTACCATTAGTAGAGGGGAGAAATTAGCTAAAGAAGATAAAGAACAAATAGCAATATTTATTCAGAATCAGATTTCTCTACCGAAAGAAAAACGCTCCTTAGAAGATATATTTGCGGCCTATACAGTCTTAGTAAAGGCAGATGATACCAAGTTAGCCTACTTATTAGAACTTGCCTTTGAGATCCCTGACCCTCTACTAGTATGTCTAGCACTAGAAACGCTCATTATAAAGTGGAATTTTTTTGAACCTTTGACTGAAAGACTCATTCAGTACACCTTAGGAGCTTCATTTGATCATGACGGCGATATTCGGATGACTGCCTTTGATTGCATTAAGCATATCTTCGCGAATAAAAAAGCTCCAACACTAGTAATTGATAAGGTAACTCAGTTGTTAATGCATATATTAAATGATGATGGGGAGGATGAGGAGATCAAAGGGGTGGTAAGTGAGTTGTTGGCTATGCGGGGTGGGAGGAGGCGGACGGCTTGAGAATATTTTTAATTCTCTAATCCTGCAACATATCCACTGTTTTCATGACGAACCGCAGTTTTTCTCCACTCGATTTTCATGCCACCCTTTGCGTCTCTAACATAACTTGGAGACACAGAATAGGTAAACGGAGTGACACGATTCCTATCATGACCGGACACAATGATACTTCCATCAGATCGCACATTGCAACCATAAAAATCTATACCTCCTTCATTCTTTACTTGAAAAACCTGGCTATTAAGGCTGAGCTTGCCCGTCTTTGTAATTGATCCTTTTAAAGTCTCCGCAGCTTTTCTAATAATAATATCGTCAGAGTTCTCAAGATCTTTTTCGTTGATCACCAATATTCCAGGCTGGGCTATTTTCTTAGACCCATCACTACTCAAACTATTAAATGATCGTACAAATGCATAGCCGTATCCCTTTATTCTGATGGCGGCAGGGTCAACCAAACCGGATCCATCATTATTCTTTTCGACATTAAAAGGGTCCAATTGGAAAAAGTTTGATTCTTCACGTTTAAACTGATCTGGGTATTTGTCGATATGATTAGTTAATGTCTCTAAATTTGATCCAGCCCTTTCTACGTCTAGTTCTAGCTCTACAAAAGGCTTTCTGTGTTCCTTAAGGTAATCATTAATTACAGTACATAGAGGATGTTCCTTACCTATCATACTTTGTATAACACCCATGCCAGAGCCTTCAACCTGCATCTCAAGTGATAAGTATTTACTAATTCCCGGAAAGAACTCTTCTAACTTAGGACTACTAAACAATACTTCAGGCGAAGCTTCAATTTGTTGAATAAAGTTTTGAAAGTCTGAATTTTCTTCTAAGGACTTTGCGTAAGATCGAAATTCTCCAAAACTCTCACCTAACTCGTGAAGTTCTCCGGTCTCCTGCATTTTACCACTAAATTGATTGATTTCTTTTTTGACGAATGAACTTATAAAAAGTTTATAACCCTCCTCTGTACTAAGCATTCTATCTACTTCCGGATAGTACGGAGTTAAATACTCTAAAGCTTCAAATAAATTGTTTCTCTCTGGACCAATAACCGTTAGCACTTCATCTTGAAACTCTTGAGTAGAGGAAAGATGATTAGCGTATTCCTGCATACGATTCTTTATCTCCATACTACTATTTAATCGCCCATCCGAATTATAACTTTCTGAAAGTCCCGCGGACCTATAATTGCTCCAAAATATACTATCCGTCCCCATATTATCAGTCGCCGTATACTCGAATTTCAGAGAATGCCTGTAAACTTCTAGATACCAATCTCTTATACTACTTATGTCGGCCTCAACTTTTCTTCTCAATGTTGGATCACTTATCGCTTCCAAAGCGGTACTTCCCATTCCAACCCACCGAGCAGGGGTCCCGACCAAAGGATAGCCACCAGCACCATGGTTCTCCTCTTCACTATAAAAACTGTGCACTACTCCGAAATTATGTTTTTGAAACTGGTCTGCGTTAAGATCAATATTGCCCCTTACCGCTAAGTTTAATGCACTAAGTTCTTCGATGGAATAAGAATTAAGACTATATGTCTTACCTCTAAATGAAGGTAATTTCCCTTCAGAACTTTCCCCTATAGCGCTCCTCATTAAATGATTATAAAAGTCTACCATGCCTCTATCATCGATCGCAGCTACCTGTTCTTTTGTAGGCTCAGAAACAGTCCAGGGAACATTTGAGGCATTGTCTACATAAAATCCTTTCATCAAGGCAAGATCAATAGATCTATTTACACCCTTTTTAACAACACTTCCATTACATTCTTTATCTAAATTCTCTAATGCGGAATCTATCCCATACCAAGTCGAGCCCAATTGTACCGCTGCAGTTACTCCGACTCCTACGGGCCCAGCCCAAGAACCTCTAGCGGCACTTTGCCCAAAGATTCTAGTTATTAAACCTTTAGCACTACCTGCCAAAACTGAATTCTCACCCAACATGGTTGATCCCATGATCAGCGTACTGGCAGTTGGCATACCTAAAGTCAGGGCATCATACCCAATGCCATCCCTTCCAATGAATTTTCCATCAGCAACCGAATGATAACCTATTTCCCCAGTAGCTAATAAAACTATTCCAGGATTACCCATTTTATGAAACAATCCACCAGTTGCTTTACCGACCGTATTTCCCAAAGCAGTTTTACCAAGAGTACTATTGTATATTGCTGGTAAAGACTTAGTTTTACCAGTGGCTAGGTGAAACGCTACGATGATACCACCGAATTGCACCGCAGTATCAGTTGTCCTTGAAAATATATCTGCTGCTCTTGAACTAGTAGTACCTAGCTCTTTCGTGGTCTGATAAGTATTTAAGTAACCTTCTAAATTCCACGCAAATAATACTCTAGGACAATAGGTATGAGAGGCCTCAGGATCTAGATCAGCATCCAAGGCAGCATTAATAGCTTCATTTACGATAGTAATGGCGGCTAGTTGAGCTAAGGGATTTTTTATAGTTGATTTAATGGAATTCTTCGCTTCGACCCTAGCATTTTCAGCAACGTCCTGAACTCTATTTCTTCTTTCAGCTTCAAAAGTATCATATTCAGCTTTTAGATTCTCTAAATTAGCTTTTTTAGATTCTATGTCTGCAGGCGCTCTATTCGGAGCATTCTCTAGACTATGTAACTCCAAAGATGCTTCTGACACTTTTAGCTTATTAGACTTTGATTTTTCAGTAGCTTCTAGACTTTCCAATTGCAATTTTTGGCTTGTGATTTCCTTCTCTGTGGGTTCCAAATTATCATTTATAACAGCTTTGACTTCTTTTGGCGTATCAACATTTTGAAGCTTTGCCTTTTGATCGTTAAGGAAAGTCTCCCTTACTCTAATATCCAGCTCTTTAAGCTCTTTTTCATAGGTGGCTCTTTCCAAGTCGGCTTTGTCGACTTTAACTTGAGCTTCTTTAATAGCTTTCTCGGCCTCAGGTGTCTGAGTCTCAGAGTACTTTCTATTGGCTTCTTCTAAGCCGTCTAAAGCTTCATAATAGTCAGCTTCGACCTGTGCGGCTCGCTGATCATATTGAGGCTCATAGTTGGTATTAAGAGAACTCTCTAGTACTTGCAAATCGAATTCTAACTGAGAAATAGTTTTTCTAAGCTTAACCTTCTCTTTTACTTGAGTGTCGTCTGCATTTAACTTAACATCTAGCTGTGCTTTAAGGTCAGTGCAGGTTTTATGTTGTTCATTAAGATACAGTCTTCTTTGAGCTTCTAATTCAGCTTTTTGAAAATCGGTTAAATTAGGCCTACCCAATATCTCCTCAATCTTTAATCGACCTAACTCTGCTTCTCTAAATCTAAGCTCTGATTTCTGCATTTCGCTTGCAGCATCACCTAGTCTATTTATCTCTGCTTTAGCTTTATCACATACCTTTTTTGCCGCTTTTACTTCAGAACTTCTGAATTTACCATTCTCTAAATTATGATTTAAATGAAACTTCGCACTTTCTGCTTCAAACTTTAACTGCTCAGGTCCATCTAATGCTTTCGCAATTCGTTCTGCCCAATCCAGATGTAACTTAGATCTAAGATCTCTAATCTCTCCAGAGCTATCTGTTGCTTCTAAACTTGCAATTTGAGCCTCAATTCCTGCTTTAACTTCCAGAGCAACTCGCGCTCTTTTCTGCTGGATGTCGGATAACTCTACTAAATTTTCTGGAGTGGGGCTTTTCTTATTAGCTAACTTTTTCTCTGCCTTCTCTAATCTCTTATCTTCAGCGGCAAGATCTTTAAGATTAAACTCTCCTCGAGGCTCCTGATCAACTTCAGCAATAGTACCTTCAGTTGGATTCTCAGAGGTGAGAACTCCATCTCTAAGGATAAGTCCACGACTTTTGGGTTCTACTACTACTCTAGCTCTCTCAAAAATTCTTGGATTCTCTGGTGAAATTGCCCTTCTATCCGAAATCCTATTTTGACTACCTTCAGAAGCTAGTCCTTTTATATCAGCTTCTAAGTTGGCTATATTTTCTCTAAATGCAGAATTTATTGAGGAGGATTTAAGTTGTTTAGTAACTTCTAAAATTCTATCTAGGGCTGATTTGTTATTTTTTGCATCACTTAGCTCGTACTCAACGCTTATGACTTCACTAATATAGGCGTCAATGATTTCTAATACGCTTTCAGGTAAATTCCTAGATGAATGCCGAACATCTTGAACCAAATTATTAAACAATTTTTTTACTTCAGCTCTACCATGATCCTGAAAAACCTTACCAACATTACCATCATTAAGAATCTCCATGCACTTTGCAAGTTTCAAATTAGCATTCAAGACCCTATCACTTATCTCTAAAGCTTGAGCATTCCCTTCTGGGACGCGTGTCCTATTAATTGTTTCCTCTACATTCCTATACTCTCTCGAGCCATATCTAGATGAAGCTAGTTCTCTTTGCCAAGTTGCATCTATACATTGAGATTTTATATTGTCTAGGTATGAATGTTGTGAATGTGATAATTTTTCAATTTGGGCATTATAATCGGATATCATACCCCTCAATTGTAGGCGAAATTCTGTAACTAAAGGCTTAGGGGACTCTAGAATCTTATTTAACCTAAAAACAGATTTCTTTAAAAGATTAATTTCAGTAAGTTTAGTATTAGGATCATTCAAAAAGTTACTAGCATTTTCAATCGCTTGAGTACTGCTTTCAGGATTTAAGATAATCTCCTGGCATTCAGCTATTTTCAAACGATGTGCAGCAAGGTCTTTGTTACCCAATATCAGGATCTTCATTGCGGGAGGAGCGTCTTGCGCCAATTTTCCAACTTGTTTCTGAGCTTCAGCAAATTGCTCTTTAGCAATTTCAAGCAAGGCCTCGCTGGCTTTATGCTCAATATTAGTTGCTCCTTTTTCAGGCACATTTTGAACTTTCTGTTCAGCTACGACCTTAGATAATTCCCTTACCGCTGGCTTTTTATTATTTTCACACGCCCTAAGCTCTTCATTTAAAACTTCAACTGCCTTTTTTAGTTCATTTTTAACTTTTTCTGATAAGCTCTGATCTGCGTTAACTTCTAAATTAATATCTTCTATATATCCTTTTAAATTTCTGCTTCCTTCAGCTCTTTGATCAACAGTAGTGCCCTCTTTGTAGGCACTTCTTAATTTATTTATCTCTTGCTTAACCTGAGCTCCAATTTTCTCAATTTCTATCAACTCTATCTCTGGATTTGTAGAATTCTGTGCTCTGAGTTCAGTCTGTAACTCACTTGCAGCTTTCACCTCATTGTTTAAGGTCTCTATAAGATTTTTTTCTACCGCCTCTCGTGTGTTTCCACCTTTTATTGCATCTTCAATTTGTACTCTTCTTAAACCTAACTCCCGATAGGCTACCCTTTTTTCCGCGATAGCTTTTTCACCCTCTGTTGCTGAATTTAACTGTTCATTGGCGGTGGCTAGCCTTTCTCTGGCCACTCGCTCTAAGTCACTGACTTGTCTGGTCTTTTTTGGGCCCTCATCTATTGGTGGTTTTGTTTCTGAAGCTGCAGATGGTGGATTTGTTTGTTCTGGCGTACCTTCTCCAGTCTCAGGAGAATTTATAGCTCTTGCGGCTACCCAATTTCTATAAGTTTCTACTGGGTGACGTAAAGTTTGTCCTAATCCAGATGTACGAGACACTACGTCTGTTAATCTACTTTTAATAGCTGAATATTCAGGAACCTTACTCCTAACGTATTCTACGGCATTTCCTGAAGCATCAATTAAGGATCTAAGAACTCCTCTACTCTTAAGATCAGAAAGGGCAGTTTTTTCTGCCTCTAGTCGGTTTTTTTCCACTGGATCATTACTACAACTGATTAGTCTATCTAAAGCTTTAATTCCGCTTGACTTGAGTGAATATAAATTAGATCTTGCTTGCTTACTAACTTTAGGATCACTAGAATTTGACAATTCAGAATTAATTCTTACTTTTTGCCTCAGCCATCTTGATTTTAAAGCTTCTACATTATTTATTTCGGCTTGCTTTTGCTGATATTCACTGGATCCAGTATCCTTCATTTGAGATAGCTCAGCTTTTAGCCTTTTTACCTCAGTATCAACAGCTTTAAACTCAGTCCTTTGAGCCTTGGAATTAAGTTCCTTTAGGGCCTCTAGTCTGGCAGCATCATCTGCAAAAGTTTTTCCCTCTATCGCTCCTAGTTTCGTTTCTAATTCTACAGTTTTCTGGGTAACAGATCTACCCTTTGAATTTCTCACTTCGACTTGTTGAGCCTGGTTTCTAGCTGCTACTGCACCTACTGCGACTGCTCCTTTGGTAGTATTCCTAGCATTTTCTCCGGCTTGATCTTTTGATGCAGACTCTACTAACGATTTACCTTCCTCTGATGTGGGTGGAATGAATGTAGGTTGTGTAATTATAGGATTTATAGCATCACTTGGTGATGGCGCTGGTGAAGGAGGATTTGTAGGATTAGCCCTTTTTAAAGATTCTGGCGCCTGACTCCCAGCACTCGCAGGAGGCAGAGTTATGGATTGTGCTTCAATTTTTCGCTTTAAGTCCGCTACGTTAATGTTATATGTCTTTCCACCTATTCTAAGATTGGCACTTACTAGATTGTTATCCAGTACAAAATCAACCTTAACTGTTTTCGAGTTTAGGTGATTAACATTTAAGCTAAATGTTCTATCTTCATGATAGGCCCCCAGCATTCGAATGCCATTACCTTCCCTAGCTCCTGGCCCGTATCCACCTCTAAATCTAGCTCCATATCCGCTTGAACTTCTTGATCCGTCCTTTCTAGCATAATGTAAAAGCATATCATTATGAGTAGTAGTAACTGAAAACTTTATTTGACCATGCTTGTCTATTTTCAAGTCATCAAGGCCTGGTATCAGTGGTTTTGAGCTTGGGTTGGTGGGGATTCTTGAATCCCTAGATTTTAGGGCAGGTGTTTGATCTACCTGCAACTGAACTACCTTAGAACTTCTGTCACCAAATTCTTTTATATCTGCTCTATCTATTACGAATACCCTACCATCTATTTCTATTCGGAATTTTTCGGTATCCTTGCCAATTGTTAGATAGACGTTCTTGTTGTTTGGATTAACTGTACTATTCGTAACCTCAATATCATAGCCAGATTTTTCATTTAGTTTATTCTCTCTACTAGCTTGATCTATTCTTGTTTCCTCTTCCCAGGTATTTGTTTCTTTATTGAAGACAGAATATTTAATTGGGGAATCGGCTGATAGCGATTGTGTATTAAAGGAGATACTACCATCTTTGTTGATAGTTAGATTTCTACCTGACAGATCTTGGATTTTAACGGGAGTTTTATCAATAGGGGCTTCGGTGGCATCAGGGCCACGTCGTTCAGAGCTAGCTGTCTGTGTTACAGTCTGTGTTTGTGCCATATTACATCCTCCCTGAGTAATAAGCTCGATACCTATCTAATTTTTTCCATAAATACTTAGAATCAATATTCTTGTCCTTTTGATTCTCCCTCTTTATAGAGTTATGTCTTAGATCCCCAAGCATGTGCTCTCCCCTCCACAAGTATCTCTAATTGCAATCTTTATAAAGAAGCAAGTAAAGCACTTAGATCATTTTGATAGGTTTCCCATTTTCCAAGAGTAGCTTCCATTATTCTACTCGCTTTTGGGTCTATAGAAATTTTTCTGTAAGTATTGTCTCCCTTACATACTTCTATAAAATGTGAACTCTTTCCATTCTCTTCCCTGGGTGCAAAGAATTCAGACTTTAATCCTTTTTCATTACTCCCCCTCCAAAACTCCTGTGCTGGGTTATGATAATACCCCAGATCAGGCAAGCGACCTGACTCTGGCATATTGCTTATAGCCGTTCTAATATTGGCATATTGGATATCATAATCTTTACCTCTCAAGGCTATAACCTTGTCCGTACTGACCACTGGGCCATCTTGATCAGCTTACCAGTAGGAAAACATAAAACTCGCTATAAGTACACAACTTTTCAGACTAAGC
>CAYGUX010000006.1:0-109570 GCA_964353175.1 uncultured Bdellovibrionales bacterium
ATATGTATAGAAAACTGATTTCTATACTAAATTTCTTCTACCCAGATTTGAATTTCAAAGCAGGCTAGCAAGAAGCAGTAATTTAATCAAGTATCTTGAGTTTTTCTTGATTATTGGTAGTATGTCTGAGTTCTTAGAGACATTATTAAATATCCCCGTTTAGATTAGTTTTATGATTTTTATGAGAAAAATTAATATTTTTACTTTCGTATTTTTAGCTTTAACAACAGTTGCACAGGCAAGTCCACGGGAGCAAATTATGCTTGTGTTTGATGCCTCTGGAAGTATGTGGGGGAAGATTGAGGGACGCCCCAAAATCTCCGTTGCGAAGGATGCCCTTCGTTCCATTGTAAAAGACCTTAGTCAGGATAAGGATCTTGGGCTTCTTGTGTATGGACATCGAAGAAAAGATGATTGCTCTGATATTGAGTTGCTTGCTCCTGTAGGAACTTTAGATAGTCATGAGGTTGATTTGGCGATCGAAAAAATTAAACCCAAAGGTAAAACTCCAATTTCCAATAGTGTTAGAAAAGCAGCCGAGGAGTTAAAATATACAGAGAATAAAGCCACGGTTGTACTCATTAGCGATGGGATAGAGACCTGTAATGCAGATCCTTGTGAACTAGCAATAGAACTAGAGAGCTTAGGAGTGGACTTTACGGCGCATGTGATTGGGCTTGATATCAAGACAGAAGAAGATCAGGCTAAGCTTAAATGTTTAGCAGATAATACAGGCGGGAAGTTTTTATTAGCTTCCAGTGCTAGTGAATTAAACAAGGCCTTAGAAGAAACTGTAAAGGCGACTCCCATAGCCGAACCTAAAAAAATGAGTCTTCAATCACCAGAGCAAGCGATAAAAGGAACTGAAGTAAAGGTAATTGTAGATGGTGAAGTGGGTGCTAAGGCTTATTTACACATCTATGAATCTCATGGGGATAAGTCTTTAAATCATAGTAGCCTTAGAGAAAATAAGATTGGAGGGTATGATCCCGTTTTAATTCGAGTTCCTGCAAATGTGGGGCCTTATGTTTTTAAGCTAATAGATACTAAGAATAATGTGCTGGCAGAACTTCCTATCGAGGTAAAGGATGCAGACATACAGATGAACTATTTTAAAGAAGCTGTAAAGGGAACGGAGTTAGCAATAGATATTAAAGCTCCCTTAGGTCTGGATGGTTATATCTATCTTCATAAAAAGGGAGTTAGTGAGTCCATTGCTTATGCTACCGTCAGGCAGTCGGTAGGCCGTGAGGTTTATGAAACAGTTAAAATTAGACTTCCTGTACAGAAGGGTGACTATGAACTTAAATGGCTAAACTCCAAAAAGGAGAAGTTGGCAGAAGGGGAATTGGCAATAGTTGATGCTCAGATTGGGTTTACTCATAAGCCTGAGGCTATAAAGGGGACCGAACTTAAGGTTGAGATTAATGCTCCGCTTGGCTTAAGTGGCTATGTTTATCTTTATAAGGGAGACTCTAAAAAATCTATTACCTACGGCAGGGTACATGAGGATGCTAGTGGTGCTTACCAGATCATTCGGATTAGACTACCGAATGCTACAGGTGATTTTAAGTTGAAATGGCTAAGTAACTCAAAGGAACTTCTATCAGAATCTGATTTGAAAATTTTGGATGCCGAGATTAAAATATCTGCACCAACTGAAGCGATAAAGGGAACTGCAATAGCGGTGAATTTGGAAGCTCCTCTAGGTTTAACTGGATATATTCATTTATATAAGGAAGGTGGATCTAAGTCCCTAACCTATGGCTCTATAAGAGAGGGGAGTTTGGTGAATTATGAACCAGTTGAGATCCGACTTCCAGCGGTAGCAGGTGACTACGTCCTAAAATGGCAGGATACTAAGAATGATCTATTGGCAGAGACAAAGATAAAAGCCACGGATGCTGAGATTGTTATGGAAACAGCATCTGAAGCTCAGCAGGCGACAAGTTTAGATGTAATTTTAAAGGCTCCCCCAGGATTGGATGGATATGTTTATCTATATCGAGAGGGACAGGATAAGTATTTGAGTTATGAAAGGGTTGTTAGTGATCCCTTAAATGATTATCGCCCAATTGTAATGAAAATGCCTGTAGCCATTGGGAATTATATACTTAAGTGGCAATCTTCAGGTAACCAAGTTTTAAGCGAGAAGAAAGTAAGTGTCGTAAAAGCTGAAGTAACAATGGAAGCTCCTGAAAAGGTGAAGGTAGGAGAAGGCTTTGAAGTTAAGTTGACCGGCCCCACTGGAATTTCAGGTTATGTATATGCCTTTAAAAAGGGGGCGCTGAAATCGATTATCTATTCACGAGTTAATTCAGACAATTTTGAAAACTACAAGCCAAGTGAATTTAAAGGCATAGAAGAGGCTGGAACGTACATCCTAAAATGGATGCCAAATGATTCAGAGGTACTCGTGGAAAGAGAATTAGAGGTAGTCGAGTAACCTTCCGAAATTTAAATTAAGCGGACGCACCTTTGTGCTCATCCGCTTTGAAAGTATCGCTTAAGCAGAGCGTTTTTTCATCTCGTCTATTCCCTTCTCTGCTAGAGAAATTTTAGAACCTTTTTTAATTAAGTAAGGGGGGCTTAAGTTGCTTCCATACGAAATGGCTGCCATGATTTCCCCAGGATAGTTTCGAGATGGAGTTTCTCCTCTTCTTTCCATCTCTTTTGTCATCCCTCCTACAATGTCCATTAGTTCGATTGTGCCATTCGTATGCACGATCGGTAGAATGACTTGAAGAAGATCTTTATGTCTTTTCCGCTCGAGTCGTGTTCGAGTAGCTTCAAGTTCTTCGGCCGCATCTTCCTTTTTTTTATCTGCCTTTGGCTTAATTACTTTCAGGTAAAAAATTGCCAAAGCCAAAACCACACCACCTACAATCGCTGGGACGACCTGTTGCATTTCCTTCTCCCTTCTTAGAATTCCACCCATTGAAGCTCTCGAAACCTATCGAGTATAGCCCACTTCTTTGAGTAGTTTAAAACTATGTTAGTTCTTAACTACTCAAAGAGGGCTATAATTCTAAAAACCTTAAGACTACCACTGGATTTATTTTACCTGTGCCTTATAGTCTAATCAAGTTCTAAATCAAACAAAAACAATGAAGTGGGCATGTTATAGGGCCTCATATTTGAAAAATTCGCTATAAGCGAGCCTATTGTCATGCTAGCCTACGCTCGGTGTGAATTTCAAACTCTTTTGGGAGGATCTTTCTATGTCTATTTGTCACTTGAGCAAGGTGGCGGCTAAGTGGATATGGAGATTAGTATTGAAGGTTGGAGGTGAGGATACTGTTAGTACTGTTGCAACGCCTCTTCGGAGGCTTGAACTAGAAGCAAGACGTTTATTCGCTTCAGAGTCTAAGTTGAGAGTTGTAGCAGTAGCGGCCAACGACTTTGATAGAGTTGTAAGATTTTGGGGTAACTTTGTACATTCAGAGTACTCTCGAGTATCTGATGAGGACATTCAGTGGCACTTGAAGTTCCTTATGGATGAATCGGGTAAGATTTCTTGTTTGCTTAACATTCAAGGGGGAATGCCTGCTAGATTGGAGTCCTTTAAGGGTGAACTGACTTCTGGCCTTATTGCTGTAGTAAGGGAGATGGTCGGAAAGTTTGAGGAAGGGGTAATGATATGATGAGTCGTCGGCCAATACCAAGGTATGTTCGAGCAGGGAAGTCTTTGAGCTACCTTGGAATTGAGAGGGGAAGGTTAATGGATTGGTTTAGCATTGGAATTCACACTAACTTTCTAATATTTGGATAACTAAAGGTATTAGAAGGCATTCACGGAGAGTAGGTTTGTAAATCCTAGTTTTTCTTAGAAAAAAACAGGACTTTTTAGTTCAGTCTCTGGGCTAAGTTGGCGACTAACTAATTAGGGGCATTGATCTTATTATTTTAATATTTATAAATTACTTAATAAGATAGGATCTAATTGTAAGATAATTAGATATAAACACTATGACAAAACCTATTTTAGCCACGGTCAAAGTAGATAACACGAAAATGGTTTTATCTTCTGTGGTTCGTGGTGTGTCACCTGATTCATCTTTTAAGGCTTTTAAATCCATAGATCTTACAATCGAAGAGTGTCTTGTAAGCGACGCACAGGTCGGGACTCTCTTTATAGAGTTTGGTTTTCCTATGGACGAATTGAATAAGGCGATGGAGATCCTCAGGCAAAACCCAGATAAGAAGCCTGAAAAAGTAATTCTATTAGTAGGTGAAGCTAACTCTAACGAATCCGTTATTTCGGAGTATTTAAGCCTTGGTTTTTCTGGAATCTTAAGTAAACCTTTTTCAGAAGAATCTTTAGCAGAGGTGTTTAAAGTCTCAGAAAGGCTTAGTGTGGAGGGTTCTATTGCTCGCTTGAAAGTGGTTACTGGCCTTCAGATAAAGTCAATGTTAGAGCAGAAGGGGGAGAAGTTCGAGGGAAGTAGTGTGCTCGCTGCAGTAAAAAATGCTTGCAAAAAGTTTGAGAAAGACAACCCAGGGGAAACGGTTGAGAGTATCGTCAATGAATTCTCAAAGATGGACCCGAAGGACAGAATGGGAAGAAACGTAAAAGATCTCTACAGAGGTGTTAGTAAGAGAGTTAAAAAATTAGTAGATGGCAAGTAGTGTCATCTACTAATGAGTTTTAAGCTACATTCGAAGTGTTGCTATTGCCATTCTCATTTATTAGTTTGCTAAACGCAAGATAGGCCGCAGGAACTTCTTTACCGCTTTTTTCGAAATTCATCATGAGCTTATTCATAGTATCTTGCATATATCTCATAGTATCAGCAGGGATATCTCTAGAATTAAATGAACTAGAGTTGAACCCACTGCCATTCTGATTGAATGCCACAATGAATTTATCGTACTCATTTCTTGCCTCTATCTTTAATTTTTCAGTAGATCTAGTTACTACTGGTTGGGGGCTGTAAGTAGCATTGCGAGGTCTAGCAGGTAGAGTGACTGCGCTTAAATTTACATTCGCCAATGTTGTTGGACTCTGAGTTATTGTTCTATTAGAAAGCCTTACCTCACTAAGATTTGCTTGCTGAGGTTCTGTTGTAAGTATAGGAGTAACTTGCCTAGATGTAGCAACGACTGCTACTACTTGAGCTGTAGTAGCTCTGTTAGCGAGTGAATTTTCAGCTGCGACTTCTCTTGTCACGGTCTGTGCTATTATTTTTTCTGGAGTAGGTTGAGTCTTTGCAATAAGGGTTTCGCTAGGCGCATAGCTACTTCGAGCTATGAGTTCATCTTGTATGAGTTCATCTTGTTTAAGTTGAAGTGATTCTAGTTGCGCTCTATATTTAGTTAATGCGACTGCAGGATTCGATTCCTGCGTCGCTCTATGAATATTTCTTAAGACCCCCCCTAGTTCGCGACTCGAAATATTTGAACTGGGATTTTCAGCAATTCCTAGCCTTTCCGCCATTTTTTTAAGAGCGCTCTGTGTTTCAAGTATCGCTACACGATCACTCCATACTTGGTCAGAATTAGGCTTAGCCGCCATCGTTTTAGCGTATCCTAAGAGATTCGTTAGTTTTCCATCGATCGAAATGTTTTTGACTTTTATATCTTGGAATGGGATACCTTTAACAAGCTGATCTTTAATGGCTTTAGTTGCCTTATCTTCCGCATCACGTAAGAAGTTTTTACCCCTGATATGAGCATCTCGTTCATAGTCTAATTTATCATAGTGTTTAGCAAGAGCATTTTGGTAAAGTGGAGAATCATTTCCAAAACGTTTACTCATGCTGGCGCCACCTGGAGCTAAGCTAAAATTGCGGCTTTCCTGTTCTCGTCTGGCATTAGCAACGTTAACACCGGATTTGTCACTCCATCCTAAACTATCAAGTTTCTTTAGAGCATATTTTGTCCCAGGACAAACATAGTTCCTGGCCTCCTCTCTAGCCTCTCGCGCTTGTTGGGGAGTTTCTGCATATCTGCTTATTGGAGAATTACTTTTTCTTGGTGTGTAAGAGAAATCTGCCATAAATTTTATAACCTCTTTAAATCCATTTAGTTAGGACACAATAAATATGTTAGGCCCATCTTGGACCTCTAATATTGAAGGTTATAAGGATTAAGTCGGAAATTGTGATATATAACTTTGTTCTTACTGTAAGTCCCTGAAAATAAATAAGTGTTTAGGCTAGTTGAGGGAAGCCTCTCGGACTTAGATTTTGCAAGGACTATTCCACGACTTTCCCATCTAGGAAAAACCATCTATCACCAGCTTTCTGAAAGAAGCCGATCTCATGATGTTTAATTTCTTCATCTTGGATTTTATACTTCGCGATAAATTCAACAGTTGCTTTAGCTTTATCTCCTGATCCTGATTCTTTAGCTGAAATGATTTCAAGACCTTGCCATTCTGATTGTTCTGACCATACTTGAGCTGAGCGTCTATCGAACTTCTTTCTATCCATTAATGGAAGGGTTGTAATGAGATACTCTATCTCTCCAAGCGCATAGGCTGAGTACCTAGAGCGCATTAAGGCTTCTGCGGTGGGGGCATGTTTAGATCGTTTATGAAATGGTTCGCAACATTCCCCATAAACATTATCAATAGAACAAGGGCAGGGGGAAGTAGAGTCTAATTTTTGCATTTTTCCTTCATTATTTTTTCAACTCGAAAAATATTCTTTAAAATCGAATCGAGTAATTTATTTTTACGATAATAAAACAAAGCTTAAGAGTTTACAAAGAAGAACTGTTAAGCCAAATATATTATAAAAATCAATAACTTAGGTGATAGCATGCAAGTAAATTCCAGTGTGATAATTAATTCTTATGAAGGCATAGCCTCTAATATTGGTGGAAATACGGCAATTCCCCAAGGTCAGATTGCGTCATTAGCCTCGGATGAGCAGATTTTAGTTTCCTCCAATAAGGCTAGTAATGTTGATCAGTATCAGGCAGAGCTAGAAAGACAAGTTGGTACTAGAAATGCGTTAGCAAATGTAAACGATGGCAGCAGCCAGAGAACTATTATTAATATTGGGCTTGGTGGCCCAGCTAGCCTTACTGGTTCTAGCCCAAGTACTACTGATGTCAATAATTCTCCATTGCCGATAGATCCATCCACGTCATCTAGTACTGAATCAAGTGTGTCTGATAAGTTTTTAGAGAGCTTCTCTAAAATGTTAGAGGGATTTTTGACCAATATGACGAAACTTCTTGATTCTTTTCTAAGTAAAATTGGAAATGGTAGCGGGAATACTAATACTAGTCAGGCAACACAAACAGGCAACAGCGGTAGCACTCCTTCAACAACCACTGGATCTTCGACAAGCCCAAGTAGAGCTATGAAAACATGGGAGCAGAAAGCAAGTGAGTATTTAAAAGGCGATGAAAAGGGCATGGTCGCTGAATCTGATTTACAAGAAGCTGTAGTGAAGTATCAAATATATCAAAAGTCAGACCAAGGTGAAGCCATCTTCATGCAGGAGATGGAAAAAGCGAAAGCTGCTACGACGAATAGACAGAGTGCCTTAAAGACAGCTCTAAAGAATACAGTTGAAGCGGGGGCGATTACCCAGGCTGAGGCTGATTATGTGTATTCTATTTCATTTAAAGCATCGCAGTTTGATTCAGTCGTAGATAAGATTTCTACCGCTAAGTCAACGGGCGGTTTAAGTGCAATGAATGCTATTCAATTAGGGGGAGTTAATCTTTCAATGATTAGAGGAGGGGAAACTCAGGTTGATGAGATGAATATAAATACTTTGGAAGCTTAGAGCTTGAGCTAGGCCTTTGCTCCCCTTGGGAATGAGATTTTCCTAAGTGTCGGAGCAAAGGCGACTTTAGGCGCTTCGTCTTCTTTGTCTAATTACAATATGTTTAAAATATATTGATTGTCATCCTTGTCTCTAGCCTCGCCACATATTACAAGAGCTTTTACGCCGTAACTTAAGCTTCCATCTTTATCTTTCTTGGTGCTAGAGGAAAAGTCTATTCTATATTCATAAGAAGGGCTACATGATTTGTCACATAGGTCGTAAAGTTTATTTCCGGCCTCTCCTTTTCCTTGAGAAAAATCTCCGATCCAAGCATTAAGCGCATCATCGCCTTCTAAGGTTGGGGAAGAAAATTCAAGTTTAGAAGAGGTGGTTTTTGATTTCTTATCTAGGCAGTATTGTTGGTCGGAGTAGTCAGTTAGTACTTTGTTTGGTCTGCTAAATAAAATGAAGGAGCCCTTATCCCTACCCTTAGTCGCAGATTTAATAAGTTTACTTATGATGAATTTTAAGGAATTTTCATTGTTTCTCAAGTTATCCCAGGTACTTGCGCTAGCTAGTATATCCTTCTTGTTAGGTTTTAAATCATCTGCATGAGCATTCTTATGGATAAAGGAGAGAATAAGTAAGGCGCTTAGTATGTATTTCATAGGATTTATGGAAATCGAAATTTTTATGAGAGGGAAAATACCTCGTAATTATAGTTGCTTGGCGGTTTGTTAGCAAGGACCTTTAAGGAGATGGAATTAATGCCACTTTTTTGAAGCAAATAGCATAACTCTCCCGATAGGTAAGGTGTGTCCTGTGATGTGACGTCAAATAGATTTATAAAATAGACGAGCATAAGTTAGGAGTTGATTAGTGTGTATAATTTAAGTGTAGCCTCGAAGGTTCTAAGATACGCGGCGGTAAGTTTGTCCTTATTGGTTTGTAGTAATAGTTACGCTTCGAGCATAGAGTTAAATGGTAGTCCCTTTTATGGAGCGTTCTCAACGTATGCAAGTTTAGATAAGAGTACTCCGTATCTAGATAGATACTTTTTCACATATGGTACGAGTGATTTAACTAGAAATTTAGATGTGAATGGAACGGTTGCTACCTTAACGATTACTGGAGATATGACATTCCAATCAAGAGATGCAAATGGTAATTATGTAAACACAGGTCAACATGGTGTAGGAAGTCTGTCAATTACTTATGACCAAGTATTAGGTTTAGCTGGTGGCACTCTTGGTGCTGTAGGTAGTACTAATGGAGTGTTTAGTTACGATGGGTATGGATCAAATGCTCATACTTTGACAATGGATCTAGAAGCAAAATCAATGGCTTTACCGGGATATAATGCTAGTACTTTCTATTATGGTGACGATGTATTCTTATCTGGCGGCAATGTAGTTTATGATTTCGCGAGTTGGTTGAGTGGTACTAATATAATTAAAGATGGTAGTTTACTTACCGGATATAGTGGTGGTGGAGATGTGTATCTTAGTAACTCAGCAGCCGTACCAGAACCAGCTTCAATGGCGCTCCTAGGACTTGGAGTACTTGGTGGAGCAATTAAACGAAAGAAAAAATTAGAAGTTTAAAAAGTCATCATTTTTAGGATAGCTTTTAGCGTAAGTTGAAAGCTATCCTAGAGTCTCAGAGTCTTCGGGCTCTTTTTTTTTTACTTTAGATTGAATGATTCGTGTCGTTTATCCCAGAGGTGGTAGTAGCTTTAAGGCGAAGGCAGGTTGTTGATTGGCTTGACCCAGTATGGCTATTCCAGCTTGCTGTAAAATTCTTCCTCGCGCTAGGTCTGCAGCTTCCTTCGCAATATCTGCATCTCTAATTGAACTTTCAGCGCCGAGAAAGTTTTCTCTCATGCTAGTAAGATTGTTCAATGCAAATTCGAGACGACTAGCATTATACATCTGAGAGTTTGAGACAGTTTGGATCGCATCCTTAACTACGTCAGGAGTCATGTACCCTGGACCATCTAACTTCAAGCCCAGTGAGTCTGTGTCCATGGCAAAGTCTTCTAGGATAATCTGGGAGTCTTTCCCTGAATTATGACCAACCTGAATTGAAATGCTTTGGTTATTGGAAAGAACAGTAATCCCGTTGAATTTAGAAACTTGAATTATTCGATTAATCTCTGAACCTAGAGCTCTATACTCGTTGTATAGAGGAGAGACTTGAGATGAGCTGAGTGTGCCATTCATTTTTTGAGTAGCAAGCTCCCCCATTCTCGTTAGAATATTGCTGATTTGAGATAATGCATTCTCTGCTACTGAGACCAAGGATAAGCCGTCGTTGGTATTTCTAATTGCTACGTTAGCAATTCTTGCGTCAGATCTAAGATTATCAGCGATGGAAAGTCCAGCAGCATCGTCACTAGCTTTATTTATTCTTAGTCCTGAGGACAGTCTAGTGTATGTACCTTCAAGGCTCAGAGTTGACCTTCTGAGCTGTTCTTGCGCTCGAAGAGAAGGTATGTTGGTGAATATCGTTATCGGCATTACTCTAAATATTCCCTATGGCCGTGATTATAATTTAAGTTCCTATAACTTTATATCGGTTAAGTCCTTAATAATCTAAAGGGTTTACGCGTACTCATGGCCTATAACACTGACCGTTTCACTCCTTTTCTAAGGCATCTCACTATTTTGAACAATAGACCTAAGTTGAATAGCTTAGCTAAGTATTTTCTTCAGATTAGTGGTGAAATTAAGCTTAGAATACTCATTCGAAATTCTTTTTTGAGAACTATCTCTAATCTTAATCCACAGGTCTTTATCTTCGTATAAGTTTGAAACATGATTAGCGAAGTTAAAGGGTGAGTCTGAGCAAAGAATATCTTCACCAATTGACCAGCCCAATTCATTTGCAATTCTTGTTGTGGCAACAAGTGGAACACCGTTACTTGCTCCATATAGAGCTTTAAGGGAAATACCCGCAGAGTAATGAGTAGGTACAATTACTACCTTTGCATTGTTATAGATCGGGGTTAAGTCAGCGATTGGCCCTAGAAATTCAATCTGTTTATTGTTGGAATATTGTTCTAACAGTTCGGGGTAATTGGCCCCAACGAATAAAATTTTGGCGTCATTGGGTAGCCTACTTGCTAGTAGTGGAAGAGCGCTATCTATAAACCATTTTACACCATGAACATTGGCAGAACTTGGATCAGTGAGAGGGCCGACAAAAACAATATTTGACCTATCTTCAAATTCAGCAGTATCCTTACGTACCTCAAGTGGGATACTTAGTACATGCAGCTGGTTTTCTGAAGTACTTGTTAGCTTGTCCTTATCTCTGTTCGATACAAGCACCACTTTTGAGAAGTCAGCAAATAATTTTTGCTCTTCCTTCTCAACAAACTTCCTTTGATCTTTATTTAAAACTTTACCCTCAGAAAGTATCAATTTATCTAATTCTCTTTCTGCGAAAAGAGACTCAGCATCATAAATAATTTTGCCCATTACCTTTAGTCCACGACCTTTGAGAGCTCTATTCCAGACTTCCAAGTTATGAGGTCTGGAGATCCATATAAAATCATAAAATGTTTGCCGCTCAATTAAGAACTTCAAGAGATTCTCTTCACCTGAATTGGAGATTATCTCAGTTTTCTCAGCAAGAACACTTTGAATCTTGTACCAAGGCAGGTCAGTTTTTTTAATAGGGTAGTATGTGACGTCAAAGTTAAGTTCATTTAGTGATTCAAGAATAGACTTTGTACGTGGTAGGCCAGTGCCCAAGGTGTCCATTGGTATATCGTCATCTATAACAAGGATACGCCTTCTTTTATCAAATTGGCTTCTACCTGCTCTTAGCACTGCTTCGACAGTATTGGGGTACATTGGAAGTGTATTTTTATGGATTTTGCAAAACAGTTTTCTCTGTTCAATTTGAAGCTTAGATGCTTCAAGTGTTGATGAGCTACCATGTTCCGCATGGAAAACTACAATTTTTGGATCAAATATGACTTTGTACCCAGCCTTACTAAGCATGATCTGTAAATCCACTTCTTCGAAATATGCTGGTTCGTAGCGTGGATCAAATCCACCTGCAGCATTGAATACTTCTGTTTTGAGCATCAGAAATGTACCTGAACAGAAGTCAACCTCTCTAGTAAAGAGGTATTTAGGATCCCAAGGATTTTGGCCTACTCCGTATCCATAACACCCCCCATTAGATAGAATACTACAGCCAGCCTCTTGAAGTAAGCCATCAGCTCTAATAACTCTTCCACCGACAGCTCCAATAAGCTTATCCTTAGAGAATGCATTTACCGCGTGTTCAATAGCACCGGGGGTTATTTGTGCATCATTGTTTAGTAGTAGGGTGTATTGTCCTGTGCAGAGGTTTAAATTTTGGTTAATGCTTTTTACGAAGTGTAAATTTTCTTTGTTTCTAATTACGGTAGCCCCATCGATTCTATCTAATAGCTCATGTGTGTCATCGGTGGAATCGTTATCTATGATTATTAGGTTGAATTTTTTATAGTTGCTTTGAGATAGAGACTGTAAACAATCTAGTGTATATTCTGCTTTATTGTGAAGGACAATAATAATGCTTACGATAGGTTTACCCTCCTGTTCGAAGCTAATTCTGTTTTCTAAAGAGAGGAAGCTTTTTAATCGATGAACCGCATTGATTTGTGAAATTTCTTTTAGCAGCTCCTTTCTATTCGCCTTTGCCTCAGCTTTTGTTTCTGCTTTAGCTAAAGTTTTAGAGTTCGTATATTCCGAGGGGACTTCTTCTTCCCTATCCATGCGTGGTCCCCATGAAGCATCATGGGATTGATCGCGGTTTCGCCCAGGCTCGGGGAAGAATTGATCTGCTGAATTTTGTATAAATGTTTCTGGAAGTGATAGTGCCCCAGCGACAGTTAGTCCGTGGGAGAGAGTCGCAATAAAATGCACATCATCGAGAATCATTGATCGTTCTTTGAAAGTTAGAACAGCTACAAAGCCACAATAGAAACTATCTTGTCGATCAGGGAAGTCAATTAGTTTTCCAGGTCTTTCAGTTCTTCTGGCTAACGAAAGTTCGGAACCAGGTATCGCGAATTGAAGCGCAATCATGGGTGTCTCCACGCACAACAACCAACCCGATATCGTAAGCAAGGCTTGACCTTGCCGATCATATCGAAGTGTTGATTGTTCAATCTCTCCTTCAAAGAGTGAAAAGTTTTCCTTACTTTCATTCTGGGAGTCTTCAGAGAAATTGTCAGTCAGTATGTTAGAAGTATTGTCTTCCTCTTCTTTCATCTGTTAATAGCTATCCATACGTATCTAAATGTAATTCACCTAGTATTAGGATGCATAATTCTAAGAATAGGCCCAAAAACTTAATGGTCATGTAATCAGTGTGTTAATATGGTTTTTTATGGGGGAAGTAATCCCATAGCTTAGCCCGTAGAATTCACTAGTTGTTTGCTCGAGAATATTGATTTAGGTCGATTTTATTTTTTCACTGGCTAATGGCATAAGCTCAGGCATGAAAAAAGTAATAATCATCGGTGGTGGCCTTAGTGGCTCAGAAGCGGCGTATCAGTGTGTAAAGAGAGGCATCGCGGTTGAACTTTACGAAATGCGACCTAAGGTCATGACTAAAGCTCATAAGACAAGTTCTTTGTCCGAGCTAGTTTGTTCCAATTCATTTAGAGGAAAAGATTTAACCAATGCTGTTGGCCTGTTAAAAGAGGAACTTAAGTTGTGGGACTCTATTATAATGCGTAGTGCTTTAAAGGCAGAAGTCCCAGCTGGTGGAGCATTGGCAGTTGATAGAGAACGATTTAGTGAGAACGTAGATAAGGAGATTAGAGAACATCCTTTAGTGACAATTTTTGAACAAGAGTTAAGCGAAGTACCGCTTCCTGATTCTGATACCGCGGTAATAATTGCAACAGGCCCATTAACATCAAAGCCATTATCTGAAGCGATAATGGCATTTACTGGGAATTCACATTTATCTTTTTTCGATGCAATCAGCCCTATCATTTTATACGATTCAATCGATCAGAGTGTTATTTTCAGGCAATCAAGATACGACAAGGGGGAAGGTGCAGATTACTTAAATATTCCATTAACAAAGGACGAATATTTAAAGTTCATCGATGATGTGACTAAGGCTGAGAAGTTTGGTGGCCATGAGGAAGTTGAATCTGATATGATAAGTGATTTAAGGCCGTTTGAAGGTTGTATGCCGATAGAAGATATGGCGGAAAGAGGCATTGATACGTTACGTCATGGCCCCTTAAAACCTATGGGTTTAACTGATCCACGGGATGGTAGAAGACCTTATGCGGTGATTCAATTAAGGCAAGATAACTTAGAAGGTACTCTTTGGAGTATGGTCGGATTTCAAACTAGGATGAAACACCCAGAGCAGATGCGGGTGTTTAAAACTATCCCAGGATTACAACATGCTGAATTTGTAAGGTTGGGATCTGTTCATAGAAATACATTTATAGATTCACCAAAATGTTTAAATTCAACAATGCAGTATCGAAAGTTACCAGGCTTATTTTTTGCTGGCCAGCTTACTGGTACTGAGGGTTATGTTGAATCTACGGCAGGAGGTTTGCTTGCTGGCGTGAATGCGTTTCTTCATTTATCGGAAAGAGAATTATTACAGCCTCCAACTAACACCGCCTTAGGTGGACTGATAAATTATATTAGCGATCCATCTAGGGAATATTTCCAACCAATGAATATTAGTTTTGGATTAATTCCAGCCTATTCAACAGAGCGTCGGGCGGATGGAAAACAGGTTGATAAAAAGGAGAGACGTAGGGAGGTTTCAATGGAGGCTTTGAGAGTAACTAAAGAATTGGCCGCTAGCGTAGATCAACAGACTAAGTAGGGAGACTTTCCTGCCCATAAGGATAAGCTAGTTAAATCATCCGAAATTAGTACTTTTTTCTACTTAACTCGCGACTAAACTTAAACATTTATCTTTGCACTCAAAAACGCTACTATCCCCTAGTCAATAAAATTGAAAAAACTATAAGCATTTAAAACTAGTATCTATGAATCAAAGAATAACTATAACCTGTTTAATTCTATCCACTTTGTCAGCTTGTTCAGCCGGTCTTGAGGGTAAGATGAATAAACAATTTTCTGAATTCAGAAGTATTCAAGCTGAGCAGACAAGCACTATAAGCGAATTACGCGAAGATGTCCGAAATCTCACAGGACGTCTTGATGAGATTCAGCACAATACTCAAGGTAGAACTGAACGGTTAGAAAAATCTATTCAACAACTTGGCAATCGAGTACCACCTCCAAGTGGAGTACCCGAGGATTTGTTTAATCAGGACGAACAGTCGATTTCAAGATTGACTGGTTCGGGAGCAGATATTTTCCGGCGTGCACTACAGAATTTAAGAGGTGGTGAATATGATTTAGCGCATGATGGTTTTCAAAACTTTGTAAGAGAAAATCCAGGAACCGCATATACTGATAATGCACTTTTCTGGAGTGCCATATCAAGTATGAAGCTTGGACAAAATGATCAGGCAATTATTGAATTTACTGATGCGTATCAAAAGTATCCGGCGGAGGATATGGTTGCACCAGCACTATACTATATGGCAGAAACTCTATTCACCATTGGAGCTGCGAATGATGGAGTACTAACATTTCAAAAATTAGTAGATGAACACCCTAAGTCAGAATATGCCACCAAGGCTAGGTCACGGCTAAGTACTTCCTCTAGTTCTAATAGTAGTAAGAGGAAATAGATAATCTATTTACATCCAACATTGAAAATTTCTATTACTAGATCTGGTTCAAATCGAATCGACAGTACCAAGCCAGTTAGTATAGCCTTAGGGAATTTTGATGGATTGCATCGAGGGCATCAAATTCTGTTTAATGCTCTTAAAGTAAATACGGATTGTGAATCAGTAGTACTCAGCCTTTACCCCCATCCGAGATCAGTATTAAGCAGTAATCCTAAGGAGAATAATTTTTATAAATTAATTACTCCCCTGAGGGCTAGAGCTAGAATGTTAGAACAATTTGGTATCGATAGACTTCATTTAGTGCGATTTACTAAGTCGCTTTCAAAAATAGGAGCGGAAGAGTTTTTAAATCGATATATTTTTGAAGTATTTCAGCCCAAGAAAATAGTAGTTGGTTTCGATTGGAAGTTTGGAAAAGATAGAGGAGGTAGCGTTTCATTCTTGAAAGAAAGGGCAGAGCTACGAAATATTGAAGTTCAAGTTATTGAAGAAGTTCAATTTCAAGGTCGAAAAATTGGAGCTTCAATGGTGAGAGAAGAGTTAAAGCAAGCAGGAGTTAAAGAGCTATGTAACTTATTAGATCAACCCTTTTCACTGTACGGTAGAGTAATTAGGGGAGATAGAAGAGGACATCAATTGGGATTCCCCACAGCAAATCTTTTAGTACATAGACAATTGTATCCGAAGTTAGGAGTTTATGTTAGTAAGACGACTTTAAGGGGAGTGGAGTATCCGTCTATAACTAATATCGGACAGCGCCCTACTTTTGATGGTGGCACTCACGTAAAAGTGGAAACTCATATTTTAAATTTTGACCAAGATATTTATGGAGAGGAATTAAAAGTTTCTTTAGTCGATTTTCTTAGGCCTGAGATGAAATTCTCAGGAGTTGAAAGCCTTAAAACTCAGATTGTTAAAGATGTCCAAAGCGCGAAAGAAGTTTTAGGGCAGAAATGACCACTAAATATACATTTACCCTCCCTATGGAGTTCAGTGGAGAGAGACTTGATATATCTATTACAAGATTTGTTCAGGCTAATTATGATCAAGAAACAACTAGAGAGCGAATAAGAGATTCTATTGTTGGTGGAAAATTAATTTTAAATCGAAGGCCAATAACCAAGGCTGGATATAAAGTTAAAGGCGAAGAAGAAATAGAATTAACGCTATCAACTAAAGTAAGTGAGCTTATTCCAGATGATAGTGTCGAATTCGAAATCGTATTTGAAGATGATTCTATAATGGTCATAAACAAACCAGTGGGCCTTGTAGTTCATCCTGGAGCGGGAGTTAAGGAAAGCACTTTAGTTCATGGGATACTTAGTAAGCTGTCTTTAGATGAGGATGATGAACGTGAAAGGCCAGGGATTGTACATCGTTTAGACAAAGGGACTTCTGGTCTAATGGTTGTAGCTAAAACAACTAAAGCGAAGTTAAAACTTCAGAAACAATTTAAACCGCCAAGAACAATCCATAGAAATTATCTTTGTATCGTCAAAGGGATGATACAGATACGACGAGGAGTTATTTTTGAGAATGGAGTTGGTAGCGTTAGTGCGCCCTTAGCGAGATCGGATCGGAATAGAACGACTTTTGCAACTAATTTCGAGGGGGGCAAGGATGCCGTTACGCATTTTAAAATAGAAAAAACAAGCTCTACTTATCATTTAATGAAGTGTTCATTGGAAACTGGAAGAACGCATCAAATTCGGGCTCACATGAAATATGTGGGTTTACCGATCGTGGGAGATGTTATTTATGGCGGAGAAAAGAAGGGGAGTTGGCCATTGCTACACGCGAAACAATTGAGTTTTATTCACCCTGTCAGTGGGTTGAGGGTGAGCTTTGAGGTTGAAGTACCAGCTAATTTTAAACTTATACAAAAAGAAATTTTTGATTCTTAGGTCTACCCGCATTATTCACGATCTTCCTAAGACCCTTGCTATTACCCACAAGTTTTAATTATTCGATGATTTGTCATTGCGAAGCCCTGAAAGGGCTGTGGCAATCCCATGAAGAATGAGATCCCCACGTCGCTACGCTCCTCGGGATGACAGTTATAGGCTTTTCTTAGACTTGTGGGTAATAGCAAGCCTAAGAGCCAGTAGATGACTATGGGCAAAGATTTTGAAACAATTTAGGTGAGCGGTAGTTTCGATTTTAATAAGTTCAAGTGATTGTCAATTTCTTTGATTAAATCAATGTTTAAAAAATCGGGCCGTTGATTTAGTATAGGATCAAGTATTTCTGGGAAACGTTCAGCAATTAGATTTTTATAGTCCAAACCTGATTGGCATAATTCCTTGGTTTCTTGCCAGTATCCAATCACGTCATTAATGTACTCCGGTATCCAAAATGCCCTAGAGCCTGCATCGTATATCGTGCAGCGCTCTAGCGCATAAAGACAATTTTCAACTTGAGACGTTATGAACTCTTTAGACAAAAGACTATCTCGTCTTAAGAGATCTGTACCCGTTTCTTTAATCTGAACAGGAGTCTCCAGACTAGCCACATGGAAACGACCTTCAAGGTAAACAATACTAGACCCTACAAAGTTGGGAAACAATTTTATAGCTTCTTGATTGATGCGTTCTATTATCTCTTCCGATCGTACTCCTCCAATGGTTAAAAAAACAAATGAAGAGATTGTTTGATCGTTATCTTTTGCACTCGAGACTAAGCTATTTAAGGCATACTCTAAACTTGTACCGGTGGCCACCACATCACCGAAAATAACATTTGCCTCGGGAGGCAGGAATATTTTTTGATATTCGGTTTCTGTGATATGCCATGACTCGAGGTCATCTGATTTTCGTGCTCTTTGCGCGCTGATAAAGGCAGTTGAGTGTTGATTCCAGTTTAAGCCTTTATGTAAGGCTTCTCGTATGCCAAAGTTAAGCCCGCCTCTAAGAATATTTAAGACGACACTTTGATCTTCGGTAAATGTTGATAATAGTTTTGGAGGTAGTACTTCAGTGAGACCTTTAAGAATATTAGTGGAGGTCTTAGTGAGCTTGTTGGTATAGTCTAAACCTAGAATCAATGGATCGTTCATTATAGAACGACTTTCTTGGGTCGAAGCGATATATCGTTTTAATAAGGGTTTGTAGTCGGGACTACCAATACTCTCAATCTCATAGAGACTTAGGGCTGAATTTTTAATTATATTTTGTAGCATGACTTACTAGGGTATGTTCTATAAACTATAAGCCGTATTATGTATGAATTTCTGTGAAATTTCAACTAAGAGGTCAGAACATACAGGCTTTTTTGTTTTTGATGTTGAAGTAGGACTAGAAATCTTAATTTAGCCTATTAAAATCCGCTTTCAAATGATAAAGAGTCTCTAGGAATTTATAATCTAAGGAGAATCGCAGTGTCTAATAAAAAGTATCAGATTTACGGTATTGGTAATGCAATCATGGACTATCAGGTTGCCGTTACAGAAGAAGTTTTCAATAAGTTTAATGTTGAAAAGGGCGGGATGCAACTTGTTGGGTCTGATATTTTGAATCAAATGTTAGCAGAACTGCCACCATCGACTGAAATTAAACGATCTAGTGGGGGAAGTGGGGCTAATACAATCCTTAGTCTAGCTCAATTGGGCCATAGTGTAGGTTATGGATGTATTGTGGGGAATGATGAAGTTGGTGAGTCGTACATCGGAGAGATGAAGGAGCTAGGCGTTAGTACCTTTAATCCTCCAGTTAGTGATAGTCAGACAGGTCGTTCTTTGGTGTTGATAACTCCCGATGCTGAGAGGACGATGAATACCTGCTTAGGTGTTACCAGTACCTTTGATAAACAACATGTTTCAGAAGAAGTTGTTAAGGATTCTGAGTGGTTGTATATTGAAGGATATCTGTTTGCAACACCAGAAGGTCAAAGATCTGCCCTGCATGCCGTAAGCTTAGCGAAGAAACATGATACAAAGATAGCAGTTACTTTTTCTGACGGCTTTATCGTTGAAGTTTTTGGGGATGCACTTAGGGAAGTAGCGATAAATGCAGATTTAATTTTCGCGAATCAAGGTGAAGCACTAAAGTTTACTAAAGCAAATGATCCAGTAGAAGCATTTAGGGAACTGCGAAGTATCTCTCGTGGAGGCGTCGCTTTAACTATGGGAGAGAATGGTGCTCTAGTAGCTTTCGGAGATGAAACTGCGCAGATTGAAGCATATCCAGTTAAAGCGGTAGATGACACGGGGGCTGGTGACATATTCGCAGGAGGCTTTATGCATGGTTTAATACGAGGTCTAAGTGTTGAGAGTTCAGGTAAAATTGCTTGTTACTTAGCGGGAAGAGTAGTATCGCAGTATGGCGCTAGAATTGTTGGGAATTTGTCAGAAATTCTTTCAAAGTCACAGATATTATAGATTTTAATCATAACAAGCTATATGACTAATTCAGATCAGGTTTTTAAAAGAATGAGGATATTTAATATCTATAAATTTATTTTAGCAGGTATTTTATTGTGCCTTAGTGTTCCTGCCATCTCACAAGACTCAAATGAGAGTGGGAGGTCCGTCGAAGAGGAACTAGTTGGCTTAGATGATAATGGCCCAAGCGCGGAAGAACTTGAAAAAGATATTCAGCATGAAGCTGCTTTGACAGACATATTAAGGAATCTTTCATCACCTGATGAGAAAACACGAATTGATTCTGGAATTAAGCTCAGAAAGGTTGTTCGCTCAGGTGATACTAGTTTGCTTGCACAAACTTTAAAGCGTGGAAATAACTTAGATAAGCAACTTTTTATTATAGATGCACTGACTAAGCTTGGAGATAAAAAAGCAGGGGAAGCTTTACGATTTGAAGTTCGGCATGGAGAGCTAGAGAGTCAGAGAGCCGCTACTTCTGCATTAGGCCGTTTGCAAACTGATTGGCCAATTCCGATACTAGTTCGAACTCTTAGACAAGAAAAAGATGAAGAGATCAGAAAGAGATCTGCATCAGCTCTAGGAATGATTGGTTCAACTCAAGCAGTTTACGCCATAAGAACTAGTTTATCTAAGTTAGAAGAAGCACCTGGGGCAAAGAATGCGGCTTATTACGCCTTAGATAAAGCCTTAAATCAAATTGATCCGCAGAGACTAGATACTAATATGCCTGCGGGTATGAGACTGACATTGTATCATAAAGGCATGAGATACTTTTTCTACCACCCAACAGTTAGAAAAGGGGCATCAGCTATGAAGAGTGGTTTAAGACCTTGGTTGATGGTCTGTATTCATGATGGAGATTTAGCGGCAAATGACACATTCTCTACTTGTTGGAGAACAGCGAAAAGAAAGCAGATGGCGGTACTTGTTCCTACATTTGATAATATTACTTATCCTGAATACGGGAATTTTAATATTAGAGGTGAGCGAGCAGATCTCAAGCTTTTAGAACTAATAGATTTTGTTGGAAAGCAAGCTGGATTGTCTGTACGCGAATTGTATATGTTCGGGTATGGAACCGGAGGAGATTTTGTTCATAGGTTTGTAATGAGTCATCCCAAACGAATCGCACGGGCAGCATTTGAAGCTACAGAGTTTACTAAGCCTGATCCAGAATACATGTTTCCAAGAGGTTTAACCAGAACCCCCCTTGCTCCAGATGTGGATATAGATATGTATGCATTTCTTAAGACAGATATGATGCTTATTTCAAGAAAGGAATCCCCAACATTTAAGGATTCTAAGAGCTTTGCTGAAGCTGTTCAAAATTATGCAGATGTTCAAGGAATTAAGTCTAGGCTAGTGACTCGAACAGTTGATGTTAAGTTTGAGATCTGGAATGAAGCTGAAAAGTACTTATTCGCCTATGATTATTAATGTATAAAGTTCTAGGTTATGGAAGATTTTTTTGATGATCTAGTAGAAGAGCATGCGGGTAGAGTGTCTTACCCTACTTTAAAGATCTTTGTTAGAAAGTATTTAAAACCTCTAGAAGGTAATGATAAAAAAGCCCTTTCGATATTTAAGCTTCAAGAAACTAAAGAAGCAGCTCGTAGGCTCGAGGTTGAATTAGTTTCAATTAAAAATCATGAAGCGTCAAACGCATATCTAAAAGAATTGATCGGAGATAAGAAGTTTAAAAAACATAGGGGTTTTGAAAATTGGGCGGCAACGCTACTTCTTATGTTGCCTACTATTAGGGATTATTAATCACTCCCAAGCCTTACTTCCAGTCCGTGCTTCACGGTATCTTTTACTTCCAGAATATATATATCTGAAGCTAGTAGGTAAACAGTCCGGTGACATTACTCTTGCGAGGTCTTGAAATTGTGCGTCCATAGAGGTGTAGCCAGCACTGGGATCATAATTAGGATCCCAGGGCACCACAACTCTTTCTTGGGATTTAGCTAATTTTGATTGAGAAGAATCTTGGTAGTTATATACTATAAAATCGATGGCCTCAGAGCCTTCTGTATGGTGAAAGACCTCATTTAAAATTACTTTATCTTCTGAGCATGTTGGTAGATTATGGTAGAGCATAATCATTTCATCCATACCTTCATAAGGATCGTTGTCACCTGGTTTAAATAGATAGCCTATTACAGTGTTTTTTTGAATTTCTTCGGGTGTAGTCCCACTACTAGTAGAAAAATTGACTGAAGAAGCTTTACGCTTATGTGAAGCGATTTCAAGGTCGGTATCAAATAGATAGTCTTGCGCGAGAACGTTAGTAATTGACAAAAAAGAAAGCAATACAAGTGTAGTAGTTTTCATCTGTTATTTCCCATCCTTAAAAATACCTTTGCTGGTGAAGTATTGGTCAATACTTCTGTGACCCTCGTAGATATAGTTTCTTCCATTATATCTAACCACCCATGTCGGTGAGTAACTTATTCTAAGAGTTTTTAGTAAACTTAAATCTGACTTACCTTCAGATTGTTCGAGATTAAGATTTCTAACTTCTTCCATGTTTTTTTGTAGGGCATTGGTCTCAGCTTGGATTTTCATTTGTTCAGCTGTGCTGAGTTCCTTTTTATTAGGAATACTGGATAGGTCAGGCATCTTTTGAATCAATAGAAGGTTTCTGACAGGCACTTTTTTAGAAAGCATTTTTGCTTCTTCTATTACGTCTCTTACGTGCGTGTAATTTTTGCCATCTACGATGACGCTTACAGCAGCTTTAGGCACATTCGTTTGCCCATAGACTGTTGAGGAAAATAGAATAAGGACGAAGTATAAGGAATGTTTAATCATAAACTCTTATTATAAGTATTTTTTAATCTCTAATTCTGTTATGGGGGAATCATCCGGAATGAATTCATTGCCACTAATTCTCTCAAAAGCATTGATATAATGCTCTGAAATTTGAACTCTAAACTCATCCGTGAAATCTGGAGGAGTGCCTTCGCCCATATAGCCCTTGTTTATAAGCCAAGTTCTGATCCATTCTTTATCAAGCATCTCAGGGTCTTGCCCTTTACTTAAACGCTCTTCATAAGTATTCATTTCTAGGAAGCGGGAGCAGTCTTGGGTAAATATCTCATCAGCTAGAATGATCTTTAACGACCCATCAGGATTAGTAATTAATCCAAATTCAAATTTGGTATCAAGTAGATAAAGACCTCGTTTTTCAACATCCTTAGAAGCGAAATTAAATAATTTTAAAGCACTTTCTCTTACTTCTTCCCAGATGTTCGGGGCTACAATGTTTTGATTTAAAATTTCAGCTTCTGATATTGGGATGTCATGCAGTCCAACCGCTTCTTTGGTTGAAGGAGTAATAATAGGCTGATCTAATCTTTGATTTTTATGAAGTCCAGAGGGAAGGCTAACTCCCGATACTGGCTTATTTGCTTGATAATCTCTCCAAGCACTTCCAGCAAGGAAGCCTCTAACAACAACTTCAATTGGAATAATTTTAACTTCTTTACCAATTACGACATTCGCATGTGGTTTTGCAATAGTATGGTTTTCAACAATATGTTTAGTTTTATTAAACCAATCCCATGCAAGCCCAGTTAGAAGTTCGCCTTTATAGGGGATAGTAGATAGAACCACGTCAAATGCGCTGAACCTATCACTAGAGACTAATATTCGTTTATCCCCCACGACATAAGAATCTCTAACTTTGCCCTTAATCACCGGTCCAAAGCCTGAAAGATTGGCTTCCTTAAGAGTGCTTGATAGTTTTTCTTGTATGGTAGTTTTAGGAATCATGATAATTCTAGTGCCCTTATTTTCGCTGTAAGGTCACACTTTACCATTATAAAACTAGCCCCGCTACTATTTGAGGAATGAAAATCAAGGTCTTCTGTCTTGTAGGGGGGATCCACGCGGTCGCCTACCTGATGATTTTTTGAGGGTCAATCAAAATACTGTGCAAATTGAGAAATTGTGTAGATTAAGGGAGCGCATGCTTGTAAGTGTCTAGTGCGCGAGGTAGAAAGATATTTGCACAGCAATATGTATTAAATTTATTATCCGATGCAAAAGATTCCTGACATAGCTCGATATGCGAAGCAAGTAGCCATTGAGAATGGTTATAAATTTGAGTTTTTAGATAAGAGAGAGAATTGCCTTTTTCAGATATCGAATAACATAAACAGTTTTATTTCTGGAGGTGGAAGTATTGCTTCCTATCCTTTAAACAATTCTGTTTCTGCTTCTATTGCTCGAGACAAGATATTTACCAATCATCTTCTTGATAATGAACGCATTCCCAATCTTGGGGGAAAATGCTTTTTCCTATTCCCTGAAGGGCGCTCACTAAGAGGTGATGGGTACGAAGTTGAAGATGCTTTTAAATATTTAAAAAAACTAAAAGGCCCAGCATTTTGTAAACCTCTCAGGGGATCACAAGGTACATTTGCTGAGACAGTAAAAGATTCAGAAGCTTTAGAAAATTATATTGAACGTTGTTCTAAAAAATTCGACGCGATTGTAATTCAAGAATACTTTGAGGGGACAGAGTATCGAGTATTTATGCTGGGTGATGAGCCTCTATTTTGTATGAAGAAAGGCGATGTCGAGCTCGTTGGTGATGGAGAGGGTCGTATTATAGAATTAATCGCAGAATTAAATTCATATTTAGTAGGTAAGGGGATCTCCCCATATTCAAGCGAGGTAACTATCGTTAATTCTGAGGGTAGGCAATTTCAGCTCATGGAGGTACCAAAAGCAGGTGAAACATTATATCTTGCTGGAAGAAAAAATATTAGCTCAGGCGCTACTCCTCTCTTACTTAATGAAATTCCAGAACTTCTAGCAGACCTTGCACTTAAGTCTCACAATGCCATCGGACTAGAGATTTCTGGAATTGATTTTCTCTGTAAGGAAAAAGATGGGAAGATTCTTGAAGCAAGAGTAATAGAAGTAAATTCCAACCCAGCAATCTCAAGCTTAGAGGAAACTATGCGATGGGATTTAATAGAAAGGATTTGGTTGTATGTTATTGAAGCATGTCTGGGTTAGCCTTTAATCCTATTCCGAAGTCTATCCAACCGCTCTTTAATCTTTGGTTCTATTCCCTGATCTTTGGGTTCATAGACTATTAGGTTTTTTAGTTCGTCTGGCATGTATCTTTCTGGATAGAAGGCTTCTGGATAGTCGTGAGGATAGTGGTATCCTAGTGTGTTCCCATGTTCTTTCATTAGTTCTGTGGGAGCGTTTCTTAATCTTCTTGGGATTTCAATTCCAGGATTTGCATTTACTATTTCCACCATTTTATTCAGTGCAACATAGGATGCATTCGATTTAGGACAGCTGGCTAGGTATGTTGCTGCTTGAGCCATTGGAATTTTACCTTGCGGGAGTCCAATTCTTTCAAGCGCCTGGTCTGCTAATATAGCAAGTTCCAATGCCCTTGGATCACAGCAAGCATCTTCGCTTGCAAAAATAATCATTCGCCTACTTATGTATAGTGGATCTTCTCCAGCCTCTAACGCTCTTAACATATAATATAAAGTAGCATCTGGATCTGAGCCCCTCATAGATTTAATAAATGCTGAGATGCAATCAAAGTGATAGTCTCCCGCCTGATCAAAGGGTAGGGGTTGATCAGAGTAGGCTTTTTTAATAGTTTCGATATCTATCGTACCAGATTCATTGAGAGTCGCTAGATGTGAGGACCATTCTATCGCATTTAGTGCTTTTCTAAAATCTCCACCAGAGATTCTAATCACATATTTTAAGGCGTCTTCAGTGATATTTATTCCTAGATTGCCTAAACCTCTTTCTTTGTCATTGAGAGATCTTTTAATAAGTATTGATAAGTCCTCATCACTTGGTTGCTTGAGTAGTATTACTTTTAATCGACTTAAAAGCGCTGATCTTAAACGGAAGCTGACGTTCTCAGTGGTCTGTCCAATTATACTAATAGTTCCGGATTCTATATGTGGTAAAAAAGAGTCTTGTTGACTTCGATTGAATCTATGAATTTCATCTACTAGTAAAAGAGTTCTAGTTCCAGATTCTTTAAGAGCTTTTTCAGCTAAATCAATATTGAGGCGAATATCCTTAACACCATCGAGTACTCCTGATAATCTTTCAAAACGATAACCACTGTGCTCTGCGATAACCTTCGCTAAGGTTGTTTTTCCAGAACCTGGTGGCCCAGTTAGGATGATTGACGGTACATAGGGAGGATTGCTGTTTAGGCAAGCACCAAGCGCGGAGTTCGGGCCAATTATGTCTTGATGCCCTATGACTTCAGATAGGGTTCTGGGCCGCATTCTTTCTGCTAAGGGAGAGTGGGATTTAATCATGTAGTTTATTCTAGACTTAAGTAGCAAATTGTAAAGATTAGATTGGTAATGTTTTTAGTCGGGATTGACCTTTCAGAGGGTAAATTGTAAAATGCGTTTGGATTAATGTTGTTTGTTTGAATAAGATTAATATCTTCAACTATTTATCGGAAGTTAAATTACGTGGCTTATCACAGAAGATACCGACCACCCATACTTAGGAAGTATCTTTTCGGAAGAAGAGGTTTAAAGTTATGGCCAATTCTCATTATTCTAGCTGTTCTATATTCTATAGGATTTGATGTTGGCAGTAGAGATGACTTAGATTCTTTAAATCAAGTATCTAGTAATATCTTACATTTAGTTTTAAGTTCATTCTTTTTCATTTTTATTTTCATAGCTTTTTATTCTATCGTTTCCATCCTTCGAGCTAGGAAGTATAACCAAACCAACTCTGAAAAATTAGAAAAATCATTTAGAGATATGCCCTGGCAATATAATCGGATGGTCGTTGAATTGCATGCTCAAGTTGAGTATGTTTTCAAGAATGATTTTTCCTATGTTTTAAAGCGAAAAGTAAATGCTCTAGTTAGAGATTTAAAAAATGACCCAAGTCATAATTCTAGACACGTTCATCAAAGGATTCTACTAAGTTCTCCACAATTAAGAAAAGGTGAAAATTTTATATTGATCCATAATACGAAGTTTGGAAAATTAAAATTGAAAAAAGGTGCTTGGATATTAGTCAAAGGTGAGTATATCCATGACATTCAAAAAAATAGGTCAAAAAAAAGTCACTACTATGGGAAACTTCATTATTCACATGAACCAGTTGGATGTGTGAATCCATTAAAGTTGAGTAAATCAGAGATCGCTGAGTTGTCATTTCTTAAGGTAAAGGTTAAAAAGCCTAATTTGCCAGATGAATTGCGTCAGTCTTGATATTCCTTACATACATCAAGTTTCCCAATATCTATGTATGGTAAAACTAAGTTTGAACGGACTTCTTTAGTCCAGAAAGAATAAATAAAGTCTTTTCACGCTCCTTCCTCACTTCATCTCGGTTCTTTTTATCTTCAGTGGTTTTCACCAGGAAGGCCTTTACTGATAAGTTGCCATGGATGCTTCTGTCTTTATCCCAAAGTCCACCAGAAGGAATAATTAGAGGGGTTTCAAGATTGCTAGAGTCGAGAGTAATTGTTTCAAATCCTTCAGTTGTAGCAACCGTCATAGAGATAGGATTACTTAATTCCTCTCTTAGCATCGGAACGCTAATTTGAATGTCAAATCCTTTTCTTTTGAAGTATGGGTTAGGATTAACTTTTACAATGATTTTAACTTCGTCATAACCTAGTGCAGCATCCGTTCTTGCAAGCTTTATTTTTAATTTTTTTTCCCGAGTTGCTATTGGTGGAATAGGTAAATCTCTCCTATGTTGAGCGCCATTATAGTTAAGAAAAACTACTCTGGTGGTCCCTGTGAGCGCCTCCATTTCATCGATTGAGAAAGAATAAACTCTTTCTTTCTCAGGTGGTTTGCTCCCCTGTCTTGGTCTGCGAGCCCACTCTTTCTTGACTAAAGAATTATTTAATACCCCTTCCGGGAGAAGACTTTTTAGTGTTCCTAGTAAGCTATTTTCATTTTTAAGTTTAGACTTCCTATTGATATAGTAAGCTGTTTCAGTCTCCTCAGCATATTTTAATTCATTTCTTAGTTTTTGTGAGCTATTTAGAAAACCATTTTCAACTTGAGTGAGAATTCCTTTTTGAGTGTCGTAGTCTGCTCTAAGTTGAGCGTCTGAAAGTATTTGATATGCTTGTTGGATTCTAGAAAACTTGAGTCTCGCATCTTCGCTGGGATTAATATCCGGATGAAACTCTCTAGCTAGTCTTCTGTAGGCATCTTTAATATCATCAAGTGTAGCAGAACTAGGTATTTCTAGTTCGTTGTAATAGCTATGTGCTTGATTTCGTGAGCTCATTATAACGCTATCCTGATCTTCTTAGGTTGCCATTTCGGTACTTAGTATCTTATAATCATAATCTATATCGGCAGTTTTAATCCTAGGCTCAAGTAAGAACATTGCACCTAACTAACTGTATTTAAAGAATTATTGAGAGTTGAGAAATGAAAAAAATTTTAGTGCCAATAAAAAGAGTGCTTGATTGGCAGTTGAAAGTAAAACCAAGTGCTTCAGGAACAGAGATTGATCAATCTAATGCAAAATGGATTATCAACACATTTGATGAAATTGCAGTAGAGGAGTCTTTACGGATTCGTGATGCTGGACAGGGATTTTCAGAAGTTGTTTTAGTATGCGTTGGACCTCAGACTGCTTCTGAACAAATTAGAAGCGCTTTAGCTATGGGAGCTGATAGAGGAATACATGTTGTTACAGATGAGAATCTTGATTCCGAACAAATCGCACACATTTTAAGTGCAATTGTTAAAAAGGACCAATATGATTTAGTCATGATGGGGAAACAGGCAATTGACAGTGACTCAAGTCAGACTGGACAGAGATTATCTCATTTAGCTAATTTGCCTCTTGCCTCTTTTGCCTCCAAGGTAGTGATAGAGGGAGAGAAGGCTTTAGTCACAAGGGAAGTTGATGGAGGTTTAGAAACTATTAGGATTAAATTGCCAGCAATTATTACAACTGATCTTAGATTAAATGAGCCTAGATTACGATCTTTGCCTGGAATAGTGGCCGCTAAAAAGAAACCCATAGAAGAGATTTCATTAGACAGCATTGAAGGCCATAGAGAGAGTAGAACTAAGGTTGTTAAATTAGAACTACCACCTAAGAGAGCAGCGGGTAAAAAAGTTGATACCGTTGATGAACTTGTGAGCTTACTAAAAAACGAAGCAAAGGTTATATAATAATGAGTACAATTTTAGTTTATATAGAACATTCCGGTAGTACCGTATCAAAGTCCGCACTATCAGTGATTACGGCAGGTTTAAAAGCTAAAGCCAGTCACGCAGCTTCAAAAGTAGTTGGAGTATTAATGGGAGCGGATGAAGTTGTAGAAGCTGCCAATACAACCCTTACTTATGGTTTAGATGAAGTTGTTTATATTAAAAATGCAGCTCTCTCAACTTTTGTTCCAAGTGTTTATGGACTTGCATTGGCAGAGGTCTCCAAACAAGTCTCTCCATCTTTAATCCTAGCGACTGCTAGTTCAAAGGGTAGAGATTTTATGCCCTATCTAGCTTCAGTGCTAGATGCTCCTCAGGCAAGTGATGTTTTGGAGTTCTTAGCAGGCGGTAATTTCCGTCGGCCAATGTACGCGGGGAATATCTTTGCAGAAGTAAGTTTAGTTGGGGATGTTAAAGTTTCTACGATTAGAAGTAGTGCTTTTGGTGTTCCTGATACTCAAAGTAGCGCAAGCCCACTTAAAGAAGTAAGCGTAAGCGTGAGCGCTTCTGATCATACTGAGCTGGTTTCTTTTGATACCGTTAAAAGTTCAAGACCTGAATTAGGAGATGCAGAAGTTGTTGTTAGTGGTGGTCGGGCGATGAAGTCCGCTGAGAATTTTGAATCTGTGCTAGCACCTCTCGCAGATGTATTAGACGCTGCAATTGGAGCTAGTCGAGCTGCGGTTGATTCTGGATATGCTCCCAATGATTGGCAGGTAGGGCAAACAGGAAAGATTGTTGCACCTAAGTTATATTTTGCCATTGGAATATCTGGAGCGGTACAACATCTAGCTGGAATGAAAGATTCTAAATGTATCGTCGCGATAAATAAAGACCCTGAAGCGCCTATTTTTGAAGTAGCTGATTATGGAATAGTAGCCGATCTTTATCAGGTAGTACCTGAACTGACTGAAAAGATTAAAGCCGCAAAAAGTTAGTTTAAGTGAAATTATTTTCCATTGTTTGTTTATCTCTTTTAGTGTTGCAAGTCTCCTGCTATGCAGGAGACTTAAGAGAGGATGCGGTGATAACTTGCACTAAAGCTGATGGGACAAAGATAGAAAATCTATCAGTGGAAATTGCTAAAACAGATGCGGAGAGAAGTAGAGGTCTGATGTATCGGAGGGAGCTTCGATCAAAGACGGGTATGGTCTTTATTATGCCTGATGAAGTAATTCAGTCATTTTGGATGAAGAATACTTATATTCCCCTCGATATGTTTTTCCTCACTAAGGATGGTAGAGTAAATACCGTCTTAAAAAATGTCCCCCCTTTAACTCTAACAGGAAGAAGAAGTAAGGAGCCATCTAAGTTTGTTTTAGAATTAATAGGTGGCAGTGCTGAGAGTTTAGGGATAGAGGAGGGCTGTAAATTTCAGGTGATTGAAGATAAGGGTTCTTCTTTGAGTTTTGGTCAGTAGCATAGGCTTGAGGGTGGGATACTTGTAGTGACCTCATCGCCTTTCTTAGAATATTTAAGAGACTCAACAATGAAAACACTTAAATTTCAGGGTCTTAACCCTTTTTGCAAATAAAAAGAATTCCTTAAAATAATAAGCACACAATCTAATTCGCCCATCACAATAGGTTTAGTTGATTTATGTTTTGCTTTAGTCTATATAGACATCGATATAGTATTAAAAGCCTCTCGTAGGTCATCCAAGGCGCCTTGTCTTGGTTTGTTCATTTAAATTTATTTTTGGGTAGAAGATTTAGAACTCTCTTCGACTTCATTTAAGAAGTAGAAAGAATTTTTTTGTCTTTGATGAAGTAGAAGAGAGAGTCTTATAATGTTTTAATATTGGTTTTGGTATTAAAAGTAAGAATTAGAATGGCTCGCTGTGCTGCAGATTGCGGTAGAGTGAGTCAGTTCGATTTACTTTTTTATTATAGAAAGGAGGTGTTCTATGCGTGTGTTGAACTACTATAGAACATTTTTGAATAGTCGATCCTGAGTACTGCGACGGCGGCCCCCTAAGGTTGATTTAGTTCAGATGTTCTGAACTAAACCTGATGGGGCGTCCGACTGAAGGAGATTTTTATGGCGCGCGCAAGGCCACCCCCTGCGTGACCAACCTAATTTTCATCGTTTCTTTTAAAAGGAGTGCACTATGACGCGCGCAAGGCCACCCCCTGTAGCGTAACCAATTAATTCCCGTTCACCGTCGGCTGATAACGAAAGTTATCAGCCGACATAATGTTTTTATAGACTCTCTTTTCTTCTACAATTCAACACTTGTCTATCTGACTTTAAGAGTACAAGTTTCAGTCTCAGATTCAAAAAAAATCCCAGCCTTGCCGTTTTTAAGTAGTTCTTTAAGTTGAACTCTTTTTTCATCCAAGGAATATTCAACATCCCCATAGTCTGTCCCTTCCCTAAGAATAAAATCATCTAATATTCCATATAGAGCATCAGTGCTCAAACTTTCGTAAGGTATGGAAACTGCCACTTCTTCTGTTTCATTGTCATGCATAAATTAAAACTCCGCGTGGCCTGGGGTTCTTGGGAAGGGGATGCTGTCTCTGATATTTTGCATTCCCGTTACATACATTACTAATCTTTCAAATCCTAAACCGAACCCAGCATGGGGAACAGTACCGAATCTTCTCGTATCTAGGTACCATTGGTAGTGATCTATCGGTAAATCGAAGGCTTTAATTCTTTGTTCTAGAATATCAAGTCTTTCCTCTCTTTGAGATCCGCCGATAATCTCACCTAGTCTAGGTACTAAAAGATCCATTGCCGAAACAGTTTTTTCATCTTCATCTAAGCGCATATAGAAGGCTTTAATTTCTTTAGGGTAGTTTGTTAAAAATACAGGCCCTTTTACGTGCTCTTCTGATAAGAATCTTTCATGTTCAGTTTGTAAGTCAGATCCCCAAGTGCATGGAAATTCGAACTTCTTTCCGGAGTTTTCTAACACTTTAATTGCTTCTGTATAAGTCATTCTTTCAAACTTACTTTTTGCTACAGACTCCAAGGACTTAATAATCCCAGGTTCAACCCATTTATCGAAAAACTCTAAATCTTCAGCGCAGTTTTTTAGGACATAGTTTAGAGTGTATTTTAAAAAGTCCTCAGCAATATCTGCATTGCCTTTTAAGTCACAAAAAGCCATCTCAGGTTCTATCATCCAAAACTCAGCTAGATGCCTTGGGGTATTAGAGTTTTCTGCTCTAAAGGTGGGGCCAAAAGTATAGATATTTTTTAAAGCGAGGGCGAATAGTTCACCTTCAAGTTGCCCAGATACAGTTAAGTATGTAGGACTTCCAAAAAAGTCTTTAGAGTAGTTTACTTCACCTTTATCGGTCTTTGGGATGTTGTCCAAGGGGAGCGTGCTGACTTGAAACATTGAACCTGCTCCCTCGCAATCAGATGCCGTAATAATCGGCGAATGAAGATTTGCAAAGCCTCTTTCCGTAAAAAAAGAATGCACCGCAAAACTCAGAGCACTTCTAACTCTAAATACAGCACCAAAGGTATTGGTCCTAGGTCGAAGGTGGGCGATTGTTCTAAGAAATTCATTTGTATGTCGTTTTTTTTGGAGTGGAAAGGTTTCAGGGTCAGCAGCACCATGAACTTTTATACTTCTGGCTTCTACCTCTATGTCTTGACCTTTAGCCGGAGACTCTTTAACTAATCCCTCGATGCTCAATGAAGCTCCTGTAGTGGCGGTACTAAAGTTCTCAGGAGGTAAGCTATTGTGCTCAACTATAATTTGAATATTTGCTAAGCAACTTCCATCATTGATCTCTATAAAGCTAAGTCCCTTAGAGTCACGTCTAGTTCGTACCCAACCTTCGATACGAATATCTTCACCGATAGGTTTATTTTTTAAGATTTGTTTAATACTTGGCATATCATCCCCACTTAGATTGTTTGGTTTTGTTTACTATAAGATTGGGTAAATAGTAAATTATTTAGATTTCGGGTGAGCACTTACTCGATTAGATTGGGGCCCTTATAGGAGACTATTCTAATGAAAGATCTTAGCAAAAATACTTTGCAGATTAGACCATTAGTGACTTTGGGAACTTGTGGGTTCGCTGATGTTTCTAGACTCTCTTGGCACAAAACCACCCCTGAGTCCAAGAACAGTCCTTACAGTTTTAGGGCATAGGCCTAGGTGCAGGCATACATTGGAGAAGGAATATAGGTATTCTCTTTCACTAGAAAGTAGATATTCCTTTGCGGTTCGTCCAGCCTGGCCTTTTTTACAAAGATCATCAAGAGCGCTTTTTAATACCGCGGCCATTAAAGTTTTCTCAGGTTGAGACGCATCAAATTGCATGAACTCATCAAAAGCCACAAATATTGCTGTTTCAGCTCTTCCGCTTTTATCTTTCATTTTTTTACTTTACCTTTTGAAAGTTAGTTATTGTAGTTATCGTCAATTTGAATACGATTTCTTTAGACTCTAGTTCTAATAAATCACCTATTTTTGATGCTCAGAACTGGTAGGAGATTTTTTATTTATCAGTAGAGAAGTGCGAATCCTTTTTTTTATAACCTCATCTTAAGGAGTAGATAGGTAGTAAAAGTTTGTTCTGATAAACTAAGAAGTTGTCCTCAAGTGGAGGCTATATGTATATAAAATCAAGTACTTCGGTACCTCAAATTGATCGAAATCCTAAGTCTGGAAAAGTTCATAAGAAGACAGATTCAGGCTCTAATTCATTTAAAGATCTCTTGGAAGAGATTGATATTATTGAATTAAGCACAGAACTTGATCCCGATGAGAAGAGAAAAAGTGATCTTCGTAAGAAAGAACAAGAAAAATCTGAGGCTCAACAAGGCGAAGTAGTTGAAACTAGGCCAGAAATTCCCACAACGGGATTAAATCGAATAGTTTAAAAGCCTTTCTCATCGATCAATCCTAAGTATTTCATCGTATTCATCCGTTAGTACAATAAGTATTTTTAATATTAGCTATGTCTAAGAAGAATATTTATTGATGCAAACAAATGCTTATAAATTAGAAAAGGCCTATAGTTTAGTGGATACTCATTGGTTTCCCTACGACCGAAATATCCTAAATGAGCTTAATTCAAAGATCAAAGACGAAGCAGTAGATCGACAAGATCTACTTACTCTAATTAAGAAAGACGTGTCTCTATTTCTTTTATGTTTAAAGGAAGTGATCTCTACAAATGTTAAACCTGTATTTAAGACTGAGTCGCCGACGATTGCTAAGATATTAGAAGAGGCAACTTTAGAGCAAATCAAAAATAGTATCATCGCTATTAAATCCAGAACGATCTCTCATTCCGTAGGAGCATCTTCGAAGATACAAAAGCAGCGACTTTCTGAGATGATTGTAAGTAGTCAGGCAGCTAATAAACTCACTGAAGGTGAACTGGCCATTAATGAAATCGCCTTTTCTTGCTCCTTAATGAGGCAACTTGGTTTGACTTTAATCGCTTGGAACTATCCTAGAATTTTCGAAAAGACTATAGGGAAGTCGCAATCCAAAGACTCTCTAGATAGTGAGTTTGCAGATATTTTAGGGTTTAGTCCTGTAATGTTAGGCTCAACTGTGTTGGAAAAATGGGGACTACCTTCGTTCTATATTAAAGCCATTAGTGATAGGGGAACTCTAAGAAAGGTTAAACCACATGATTCTATCGTAGAGTATAGAAAGGATCTTTTTTCGAGAGTAAGTAATATCTGTGCCGCGGGCGAGGCATTGGCTAGAGCTACTAATCCAACACTTTATAGTACCGCCGAAGAAGATATAGAACTAGCTTCTGAGTTCATAGAAGGTTTTTTGGGGAAAGAAGGGGTGCTTACAATAATTGCATCAGTGAGAGAGAGTTTGACAGCACTGTCTTTAGAGATTCCACCCTTATTACTGTCTGATGGTCAGCAGGAGCTAGGTCAGAGTATTAAGAATAATATTCAAGGCAATGCATTAATAAAAAATAATCCTTACTTAAGTAGTTTGCCACCTAAGCTACATGGTAGAGTGTCAAAGTTGTATCAAGATGTAATTCCGTGCAACCCTCCTTATGCTTCTGTTTCTCTATATGCGAAGGAAATATTTCCTATAACAGGTTTCTCCGTACTTCATGTCTATTTATATGACCCCTTTGAGAGAAAACTGTTCCCTTCACTTGTACTTGGGAAGTCGAAGTTGTTACTACCTAAGAGTGTTTATTTAAAAACACATGCCGGACAATATGATATTTTAGTAGAAGCCTTAGAAACAAAAGCACCTATAAAAAATACTCAGTTTATTGGTAAGGCAGAAGAGATAACAGTATTAGCTTCCTCCTTAGGCGACCTTAGTACCGTTGGAGTAGTGTATATGGAGTTGCTACAATCTGAGTATGAAAAGGTTGCTACAAATACTGAGTTGGATTCCCTTAGGTACTTTAAGTCGTTAAAGATTCTTTTATCAGATTGCCTAGGTCTTGTTTAAGGCTTCTTAGAGCTGTTAAACTCACGTGTATTGTTTGCAATTTTTGGTTCTATTCTCGTAACAAGATAAACACCAAGTATGGCTGGAAAAACAGCTAAAATCTGTCTAGTCTCAGGTTTTGATCCAATCAAAATATATGCGCCAACCATGGTGACAATCGGGAAAATAGAATTTAGTGAAGCCGCTTTCCCGATGGTTAATCTAAATATCCCTTCTTGCCATAGTACTTTTGATATACCAAAAACTAAAATTGCATTCGGAAGAAGATAGGGTAGGGAGCTAATCAATTCCACTCTATGGGGTAGGGGCTCTAAGTATCTGGAGACTAGGATCAATAAAATGCCTGCAACAAAGTTTCTAAAAGCCAGTATCTGAGTCGAAGTTAGGGCTCTCCCTAGCTGTTTACCGTAGTAGTGAGCTAAGGGAGTTGCTATGACGGCAACAATCACTAGGAGATCAGATTCAGCGGTACTTAGTGATCCTTTTAGTATTACAAAACAAGAAGATGCGACGACTAGAAGACCACCAAACATTTGTTTGAATGATAGTTTTTCATGTCCAACTAAGGTTAGAATGAAAAATGTGGCAGGCACTTCGCCAAGAAGTAGTATGCTTATAGTAACCGGATCAGAACTTTCATTGGCCATAAAAACCAGTGCAGTAAAACCAAAGCCTAATACGAGAGTGGTAATTAAAAGATTGATTAGAGTATATATGTTGATTAGTTCCCACTTTATTCTTTCTTTAAAAGCTAAGGGAGCTAAAACCAAAACTGAAAGTAGGGTGCATATGCCCGCGGAGAGAAGCGCAGGTAGGTTAGATTTGTTTGCAAGTACAGGAAACATGCCCCACATTAAGGCTTGGAGGATTATAAATAGCTCGCCAAGCCTTTCTACGCGGTTTGTATTCACGGAATCTTATTAAGGGATTTTTACTGACCTATAGGAACTTGAGTTCCTATAGACTGTTATGGTTGCCTTGGAAACTTAGAAAAGTCTGGTTTTCTTTTTTCATTAAAAGCATTTTTACCTTCTTGTGCTTCTTCAGTCATGTAGAATAGCAAGGTAGCATTACCTGCGAGTTCCTGTAATCCAGCTTGACCGTCACAATCAGCATTTAGAGATGACTTTAAACATCTTAGAGCTAGCGGACTGTGCTCAAGCATTTCTTTACACCACTTAACTGTCTCTTGTTCCAATTCTTCATAAGGGACAACGCAATTTACTAGGCCCATTTCTAAGGCTTCCTGTGCTCCATACTGCCGACAAAGATACCAGATCTCCCTAGCTTTCTTTTGTCCTACCATTCTAGCTAAGTATGAAGCGCCAAAGCCACCATCAAAGGAGCCGACCTTAGGTCCTGTTTGTCCGAATTTAGCATTGTCAGCACATATTGTAAGATCACAAACTACATGCAGTACATGGCCTCCTCCTATGGCATATCCAGCGACCATTGCCACGACTGGTTTAGGTAGAGTTCTGATTTGCCGTTGAAGATCTAGAACATTTAAGCGGTGAATTCCAGTAGTGCTATCTTTATACCCAGTGTCACCTCGAACTTTCTGATCACCTCCAGAACAAAAAGCATCCTTTCCTTTCCCCGTTAGTATGATGACACCAATTCCAGAATCATCTCTAGCGATTTCAAAAGCCTGACTCATTTCTTTTACTGTAACTGGAGTAAAGGCATTCCTTACATGGGGGCGGTTAATGGTTATCTTCGCTATACCTTCCCAGGTGTGGTATTCGATTTCAGTGAAATCACCAGACTGATGCCATTTAGGATCTTGGATAGGTAGTACGCTAGGTTTGCTTAGTGCATTGCTCATGATTTTCTCTTTTGAATTTAACTGCAGTATTAGTAGCAAGAAATTAGAAATTAAAAAATACGAGCAAAGAAAATAATGACTACAACAGACCTAAGTAATCTGAATAATACAAATAGTTTAGCAAGCCTTATAGGTATTGAGTTTATCGAGGCGACTAAAGATAGGCTTAAAGCTAGGATGCCAGTAGATGATAGGACTAAACAACCGTATGGATTATTACATGGGGGCGCATCAGGCGTCTTAGTAGAAACACTCGCCTCGGTTGGTTCTATGCTTAATATTGATTCAACAAAGGCGGGCGTTGTTGGTATAGAATTACATTGTCGGCATATAAGTTCTGCGCGAGAAGGATGGGTGTTGGGTATTGCAATACCTCGGAAAGTAGGTCGGAGAATCCATTTCTGGGATGTGAAGGTGGTTAAGGAGGATCAGCCTGAAAAAGTTATTTGCGAGGGAAGTTGTACGTTATTTGTGCGTGAGTTTTAGTCGGGAATCTGCACTCTTTTTTTTTACTATTCAATGATGCAAAGTCTTTGCAATAATCTTTTTCTAATAGTATATCACAGGCTTAACTTAAACTATTTTATCAGGAGACTCTGCTCAGAATGAAAGCCAAGATAGCCACAACCATAATTTTCGCCCTTTTAGCTTCATGTAGTTCCGGTGGAGGGAGTTCGGATAATGACAGTGGCTCTTCTAGCTCAAACGCAGCGAAATTAGAATTCGAAACTCAGTGTGGAACTGTTCAAGATTCTAAATTAACAAACCCAGTAAAAGCTTCTACTCTAGTAAACGTTATTAGAGTGGTTTCTTCCAATTTAGTTATAGTTAGATATGACGGCGCAGTTGATGGAGATTTTGCTGTCAAGCTTCATGGTCTTTCAGATTCGAATTCTCAAAGAGCTAAAAGCACTTTAGAGTCCCTTTCCAGTGGTCCAGTATATTTTGTTGCAGCTAATGAAAGTTGCGTAGTTAATATTGCTGGAGGACTTGCATATACTGGACAACTCTTTACAGCTACGGGAGAAAGTTTTTCCGAAGCTGTCATTAAGGGTGGTTATGCAGGTGGGACAGAGGCTGCAGGAACTTGTTCCGAAGAACTTATTTTCCCTTGTTATGCTGCTATGCAGGAAGAGTTTGCAATAAAGAGCGCGGGTGACCTTACAGATTTCTTATGGAAACCAAGAGCAGAGAGTGAGTATAACGCAGGAATGCCTGTAATTCATGCAAACCCATGTAATGCTACTGTCTATGTTAATGGTCAAGCACTTATGGATTTTGGTGCAGCCAATGGCCGTTGTAATACTTCTAGAATGTATAGTAGTTGCGGATCTTATGGGTCAAATATTAAAGTTGAAGTAATCGACAATAAAAGTGGATTGCCATATTTTAATGGAAGTGAGCCATTTGTGATCGTACCTAATGGTTGTTCTAGATATGAGTTTAAGAGATAGTTTATTGTTGAGGTTTAGTTAAGTAAGATTCTTATCGTTAAAGTGTTTTATTTGCTATGCAACACCCAAATAATAGTACCTGTACCTTTATTGTTCTGAGATAAGGTATGCTTATGCTAAAGCAGGTACTAAAGTTTATGATGTAGTGGATTTTTTCATAGGCCTCAGACTATTCTAAGATCTTACCATAAAGGGATTGTATGTGGCTCCTGAATCGTTTCCTGCTATATTTAGTCTCAGCAAGGTACTTCGCAGTTTTAATTTTATTTTGTCTATCCTCTAAGTAGGATTGATCATCGGAGATAGCCATAGCTAAGGCCGTAGAGAATTCTTTTGGATCTGTCTCGGCTAAATAGGCACTTGTATCATCCAAGACTTGGGTGTGACTGAAAATTTTAGTTGCTAAAATCGCTTTGGATGAATTCATGTATCCGTAGATTTTTAAAGGGGTGTTGGTTCCGCTAATCCTGGGAGATACGAGTAGATCGGCTTGTTCATGAATGCTAGTCATGGTCTCAGGAGGTACCATCCCAGTAAAGACGATCTTCTTGCTTAGTCCTAAGGTGTTTGAGATCGAAGTATATTTTTCTATGTCTTTAGGTGAGCCGCCGACTATAATAAGTTTAGAGGATGTAAAGTTATCTAATTTTAAAGCAAGGTTATAGGAGTTTATTAGAAGATCAATACCTTGATAAATTTCAAGATTGCCAACATATAAAATAAGTTTATCTTCCTTAGAGATAGAATAAAGTTTTTTAATATCAATGCCTATGGCTTTCTGCCCATTTTCTTCGTCAATTGGAAAGTCTTCAATTTGAGTGACTTTAGCATTCGGGCAAATCCGTTTTACGTCTTCTGTTAAAGCAGTACATACTGTAATTACTTGAACCGCTCGAAGCATAAAGAAAGATTCTACTTTTTCAAATAGATTTAAGATCAACTTTGATTTAATAAACCCACTCTCTTCCAATTGTTGCGACATAGAAGAATCAACATCTACAATAAAAGGTTTTTTGAAAATTAAACCTAAAAAGCCTGCCATAAGTCCTGCCTCTTCGATACCATGAAAGATATCAAAGCGTGAACGAATGCAGACCCAGAAAGCTTTAATCAAAAATAAGATGTCTAAAAAGATTTTAGACATAGATGGACCAGCTTTTATAGACTTAATAAAGGGTATCTTCGGGGATCTGACTATAGTGAGATTATCAATTTTGATATCTTCACCAAAGGGATAGGCCATTAAAGTAATGTGATAACCTTTTTCAGACAAGGCTAAAATGATCTCTCTTACGTTTATGGGGGTTCCTCTCGGAACAAAGAAAGGTTGTGGCGAAAGTAACAAAACTCGCCTAATTTTATTCATAATTTAAGCACTTTAACATATCCAGCAGGGATCAAATCAAAATAGTGGGGATGAATTTACTCCTCTTTTAGCAGGCTGTAAACAGAGATAGTTGATTAAGCTCTACCGTACCCTTAGTTCTTTTATCCCAAAACTAAAGCAGGCTATCAGGTAGGAAATCGTAAAAAGGATAGAACCTAGAATATAACTATAGGTTTCGTTCAGGTAGGATATGGTAATTAAAACTAAAAACATGGAGAGGCAGGCTGAAATAACCATTTTAACATCTTGAGAATTATTCAAACTAATTTTTTCATCAAATCTACCAGAGAGTATAATCAATTCAAGGATAGCTACTATGCTAGAGCTTAGTCCTAAACCGATAACTGAGAGTTCTGGAGGTAAGCCAAGGAGTAGTGGGAGTTCGTTACATAGGTATATACTAAGAGTAGTGCCAAGGATTAGTCTAAGGATGGAAATTTTACTAACTATCTTATGTTTATTTTGAGCATAAAGGGAGCTAGAGTAAATTCTAGAGATTGAAATGGGTATGATGCCAATTGTGAAGGCACTTAAAGTTAACCAAACTCTTAGCGTATCAAAGGATGAAAATTTTTTAGATTCAAATACTAGCGAGATATAATCAAAACCAAAAAGAACGATAAAGAACGAAGCAGGAATCAAGAAAAATAAAGCACGGTCCCTTGATTCCACAAGAGAGGAATAGAAATCTTTAGCATTCTTATTGAAGCTTTTTTCAGATTGATTGGGTAAGTCAACTGCAGATATTGACATTGCAAATACACTAATTGGGAGAAGGTAGAGTGTTTGCGCATACATTAGAACCGAGAGTGATCCGCTCGGAAGAAAGCTTGCTATGATTGTATCTACATAAGATGAGATTTGCACCGCTCCTCTACCTAGTACCACTGGAATAAAATTGCGGACTACAGTTCTAAAGCTTTTGGACCATATTTTTGGTTTTTTTATGTCTATAAAGCTCAATGTTTTGGGCGTCTGAATAAGGAATTGGAAAATAGATCCCAGAAGAAATCCATAGGCAATAATATAAATAGCTTCATTTATGGGTGGACTAAAGTAGGAACAATAAAGTAGGCAAGAAATTATTGCAGTATTCCATGCAAGGGGAGATGAGTAGGAAAGAAAAAAGATTTTATGAGAATTTAGAATCCCCAAGCACCAAGCTGAAAGCACAAGAATCGCTGCACTGGGGAAGAGTATTCTAAGTAAGTTAATGCTTAGGTCTCTAGTGTGACCTTCGAATCCTGGAGCGAAAAGACTAATAAAGATTTCTGGATAGACGGAACCTAAAAGGGAAATGATCCCTGAGATAACTAAAAGAGTGTAAAATAAGGTAGAGGCGAGAGAGCTTCTTTCTTCTCGACTTTTAAGAGATAGGTAAACTGGAATGAAGGAGGCAGATAGAACTCCTTCTCCAAGGAGGTTCTGAAGGAAGTTCGGTATTCTCAAGGATGCTCTTAAAGCATCTGAGGCTGGGCTAGTTCCTAATACGTGGGCGAGAAGAATTTCACGCAATAGTCCAAAGACTCTACTCAAGAGAATGCAAAGACTGACTATGTAAGTTGATTGTTTAGATGACATTTGGAGCCTTTAAGGACTCCAAATGTATCAAGAACGGAGCATTAAGAAAACCCTCTTCATTGAGGCGGAACAGAGTATTTACAGACTATTTTAGGTCTTCTTTGGTAAATACTTTTAACAGAGACTCAGCAACTTGCTTGGGTTGTACGTTATACGTACCACTTGCAAGAGCATCTCTGATCTTTTTCATTTTTCTAGCCCTTTCCGCTACGACTTCAAGCTTTAAGGTTGTCAAACTTCTAGGCCTCCTTGTGACCACTTTAGGTTTTTCAGTTTGTATCGTATCAAATGCCACTTTAAATTCTGTTGTATCTAATCTGACCATAAAATCGACTGCTCCTATTCTTATTATTACAATCTGAGGCGCTATAAGGTTTAAGTGTGCAATTTTGTACCCTATACCGCCTCATAAATAAGCTAACGGCTAAATGTCTCGGATCCTTTAGTAATTATTGCACCTAAATGTACAAAATTGTAATTTATTTTTCAGCATCTAAGAGAAAATCTTAATATTCTAAGTTAAGTACTTGAAATTAAAGTTTTTATTTCGTGTTCAAAAAAGAACAAAGGATTAGCCCGCAATAGGTGGTTTGGCAGTAAATAATAGGAATTTTTACTATTTACTGAGATTGAAGCACCAAGCATGATAATCTAAACCTATTTACTACTAAAGCTAGTAGCCTCCCTACTATTGTAAACAACCGTGATGATTGAGAATAGTAGTCTTATGTACATCATATCTCCTGAACATCTACTCAGAAGGACGGCTCCAAAAGCAATTTTAGTGTTCCCTAAAACATTTTTTTATAGAGTAGGCCTTATGATTTAAAAATATGTCTCTCCAAATCAAGAAAAAGATCACTGTTGGAAAAATATAAAACCATTTTCTATTATTCATGACACAGAAAACCATTAGGATAGCAAAATCCTTAAGAGAGATACTTAACTTTTAAGATAGTTAGTCTAGGTCGCAATCAATATCGTCGCCCTTGGTCTCAAAGGTGGGTAGAATGCTCCAGGGGGTAGCAAGACTTCGAACATTCCCTTCTTCCAAGACTCATATATCTTCAAGCACGTATCTTTAAATGAATTATACGCAGTCCTAAATAATTTAGCTGTGGCAATACACGTACTCTCACAAATTGGTGTGCAACCAAACTTTCTCGGCTTATAGCTTTTATAAATAGACTGATATCTCAGTTTCTCAACTCCCATGACTGAGAAGTCATTCGCTTCTCTTATTTGCCTGTGTTTATTCTCAGTCTCTTTTATACGTGTTAGTAGTTGCTGTTTTAGATCTTTATCCGTCTTATTTTTAGTTTCAGTAAAACATCTTTTCCAGAAAAAAGAATCGCATTGGAATGGCCTAGGTGCTCCTCCAATCTCCGAGATACCTTCTACTAGAGAGGATATAGACTCGTCTGTAAATTGCTCATTAGGAAGGCGGCTCTCTATTAGGCTATCACTGATCCATCTAAAACTCCTAGCTGCACCTCCATTCAATTCATTCCAAGATGAGAAGCCTTCCCATTGATCAGTTGATTCGACAAGAATTGAAGCCACTGGATTAGAGTATAGGTAGGTCATTTTCTCCATCACTGTCTCAGGAGTAAGTAACTCTGTGGCTTTAAACTTAGTAGCCCAGAGTCTTTTATTGCAAACACCCGTTAGTCTATGAATTAGTCCAGAGAGCTCTCCCTGTAGGTAACCCATAAAAGTGCTGAGAGTGGCCGGGTCAGTGTTGATGGTGATAATCATGTGAAAATGATTACCCATAAAGATTATGGCGTTCACTACTATGCCGGGGTATTTCTCCTGAGTTCTTGCGATAATTCCACCTATTAGTAGTTCTATGAATTTATTAGGTACGAAGGGCAGGCCTTCGGCGGTTCGATTGGTTATATGATAAACCTTTTTGAAACGAAAAAATCTTCTTTGACCACTCATGATCTTAGTTCCTGATTGTGTTGTAAATAAATTATAGGGAAGCATTAACAATGCCTCTTGAGATCGAGAATTCAGATCTCATTATTCTTATCGTAGAATTTAAGGGATTGGACCCTAATTGGTAATTTGATTAGAAATATTAGGGCTTTAAGGTTGTAGGTAGGCTGGTAGCTACACTGGGTAGGTAGGCTGGTAGCTACACTGGGTAATTCCTCATGATTTGGATCTAGTTTTGCAAAAAAATAGAAATTATAAATGTAACTATCTGCCTCGGGCAACGAATATACTATTGATCGAATTTAGTTTGGTTTTAATTTAATATTTAATAACTTAGGGAAACATTATATGAAAATATGTACTTTGAAGAATTATTTACCGCCGGCCTTAGCTTTTTTAGTTCTAGGGATTTCTGCTTGTGGAGGGGGATCTTCAAATAACTCCTCAAGATTTTTAGTGAGAATTACTAATATTGGTGCTGAATCAATTTCTACATCAAATGGCATCAACGTACCTGCCGTATTTGCGCCCGGTGCAGCTACTGTTAATGTGCCTTCAACCTTTGCGTTATTTACACCAGGACAAGCTTCAAGTCCCGGATTAGAAATAATGGCGGAAGATGGAGGTGGAGTTTTGTTAGCATCAGAAGCGTCTGCTGTTAGCGGAGTAAAAGAATCGATTGCATTTGGAATTCCAGATGGCCAAAGTGAGCCAGGGCCTCTGACCCCTGGAAATTCATACAGCTTTGAAGTAGAGGCAGAAGAAGGCGACTACCTTAATTTTGCCACGATGTTTGTTCAATCGAATGATCTATTTATTGCCCCAGTTGCAGAAGGATTGCCGCTTTTTGATGAATCAGGACTACCTAGGTCTGGCGACATTACGTCTGAAGTTCTATTATGGGATGCTGGTACAGAAGTCAATGAAGAGCCCGGATTAGGTATGAACCAAGCTCCAAGACAATCTGGCCCAAATGTCGGAGAAGTTGAAAATGGAGTAGTTCGTCTGCTTAATGAAAACGATTTTCCACTTCCTCCTCTTGAAAATACAGTGGTGATTACCCTAACGCCTCTACCGTAAGTAAATTATTGCAGAAAAAATCTCCCACACTCTTCGCGCAGAAATTAATTGAGATATCTTTTAATTAGAATAAAGTGTAGGAGATTATTTGAGAGCAATAAAATATTGTAGACGAGTATGAATTAATAGGGACGAGAGATTTTTATCTGTCGTCCCTACTTCTTGTTCTTCAACTAAAGCACAATTACATCAGAACGAACTGACACCAACCTTTGGTATATCATTACTTATAGATCTTATTATGAAAAAAAATAATGAAAAGCTATACTAACGATCTTGATCTTGCCTCCGACTTTCAGCCTCTTGAAGGTGAATCTAACTTTGGATCTACCATAGCTAGAGATCCAATTAATGCCCTTATCTAATCAACGGCACAATTTTAGAGCTTAAGATTGTTTTGTCTCTTGTTAATAGTGGGAGTCTGCGAACAGTGCTGGTTGCAACGATCAACTCATCTGCTGGATCAGAGTTAAAATCTAGTTCGGTACTTAACTGACAGATTTGAGGAGTAAGCGTTAAGACTCGGCTCTACTTTCTATCGTGGTGATTTCTGGAAGTGCGAAGGCATTTTGATAAAGTAATAAGCTAAATATTATTGAAGTAAGGATGGCTCTTGTTATTTTAAAAGTATTCATAGCATTTCTCTAATGGTTATATTCAGGCAAACTTATATTTTTAGTTTGACCACCAAGAAATGCGATAATAATCTCAAGAAATTTATTACCCATTTTTTCATATCCTGCGTCTTTTGGGTGCAATCCATCGGAACTGACGAGATAGTCCTCTATTGGTTCTGAAGAAAGATCTAGGGCTTTAAGATAGTAGGTAGGCTGGTAGCTTTACAACACTGTCTCTAGTTTAAACCACTGGATGCTCAGGATCAAAATTACATAAAGGGGGTGGTTCAAACTCTTTTTGCACGCAAAGCTTAGCACATTCATATCCATACCCACATGCATCTTGATTTCTCCATACCCAGCTTGAAGCCCATGGCCCCATCGGACAGAAAGCAAATGCAGAAGCTTTACATTTTGCCCAAGCATATGCCACAGCATAAGTACAACCACTAATGCATTCACCTACAGCTGGATCGTTCTGTAAATTCGCCAATTCTTCATTTATTCGCATTTCAATCTCATCAACACACTGATCAAAAATACCATTGAAGGGAGGTGGATTAGGATTATCGATATCAATGTCAACAGGATCAAAAGCATTATCTCCAGCTTGGGCGGCAAGGGGAAGGCCCTGATTTGGCAAAGTATATGTATCTGCTCCGCTGTCTGTAAAAGACTGCACGATTAGAGGTTCAATACCCCTAACCTTATATGCAGAATATGCATCTGGAGACATATAACTATTTAAATCGATACTCTCAGTCGCATAAGAAGCTAAATTGACTTTAACTTCACCTGTACTGTCTTGTAAATTAATGCTAGCCTCATTTCGCTTCTCACTAACATTCGTAAGCAATATTAGGTTTCTCTGACCAATATAAGTATTAGCAAATCCGTTAGCTTCCTTAGATGGCAAAGAAGTTGAATGAGAGGCATAGGCAGTTATCGCCCCTCTTGATCTATTCTCATAATACATTACGCTTAATGAAATTCTAGAATTTTCATCATTTATACCTTCTGCCTTAACCTGCCCAATGTCCCCTTCTTTAAATAATTCATGCAGAGGAAAGTGTATTTGCTCATTGGAATTGAGCTTTACGACTATCAATTTTACCAACGATCCAAAATAATCATACATACTCAATTTTATGTCAGTAGGTTCTGCTCTTGTAGATAAATTGGAAAGCTCTACCCAGGCTGCGGAATCACCTTTTGGCATCCTAAAGGACAAAGTTGAAACATGATCACCCACCCTTGCCGGCGCAAAGATTGAAAATCGGAATTTACCATCTGGCTCAACACCTAATCGATTAATATAGGCTTGATATGGACAATCCGCACCAGCTTCATTCTTTGCTGAAATTTTATGTAGGCCTATCCTATCCTGTTGATAAAGTCCGTTGACATCTATTCTTTGAATGGGACCAATACCAAAACTTCTCTGAATTCTCTCTTCCCCACTTTGATCATAAGTAGTCACATTAAAATTACATAAATTGTCACTCGCATTAAACAGAGTCAACCAAGGCAAAACCTTTGCTTCATCTAAATCGCCGCTTCTTGCATTTCTGCCATTAACAGAACCTGGAACAAAGGTATTATCTGATACGTAGGAATTTCCAAGAATTGGAAACGAACTTGGCACTTGGAAAGAAGTTATTACACTTTCTGGAAGAAAAGAATCTCCCTTAACCTCATACATACTCATATTATAGGTCAACATATTGTCAGATTCTATACGAATAGAACCGTAGCTACTAGGCGCCAAAGTTATTCCAGATAATCTAGATAGGTCGTGCAATAAAAAGTCCTGCTTAGTATTAGCGGCAATTTGTAAAGTAAGCCCTTCCGTATCAAGCCTTGAACCATCTTTATCGAAAAATTTCAGATCTATTTCTACGCTATAACTGAATGGATTAAAAACATTTAATACATCAACAGGATAGAAGGTGTTCCAGAATACCGTAGTAAATGTTTCATATAAAGAGCTACTGAGTCTACGCCTCTTAGTACTTCTAGCCTCAGAATTTGCATCTAAACAAATCCTATCTTCTTGTAAGAACCTTCCTGATTTCAAAGCACGTGCTTCGCCATTTTTATCTCTGCAATCTCCTCGACAAAGAATTTGATTTGGATCTTGTCTCTCTTGACTCAGGCACAAACACATCTCATTCCATGCAGTCTGAGTCCGAAATGCGTAACCATAACCCTCACCCCAAAATACTCTACCATCTGGACAGCTCACAGAAGCCCTTGCATGACAGGTAGCAGCTGCCATAGCAAAGGCAAAGGCTGTTAGTTTCTTGCACTGAGTAATAGATGTTAGCGTCGTAGTAGTGCCTTCAGGACACATAGCCGGATCAAAGTCTTCTAAACTTGCGGAAACAGAAGCATTAATTTGTTTAAAGTGCGCTGGATCGAACTCATTTTCAGCATGCTCCAGAATCCTTTTCTGGGAATTCCCTATGTTTGAGGATAAAGGATTAGGTGATGCCATTAATAATAAGCATAGAGATAGTATGGCACCCACCACCAATGATGTTACAAATGACTTTGACCTAATATAATGCATAAAAATATCCATGTAGGGTTTAGATGCTAATCGATGAGAATTCGGTCGCATCATATTTCTATATTATTAGGCCTGTGAAGTAGTAGCCCATCTACTTACTTAACTATTTGAAAGATTTAATAAAAGTACAATAATAGAATGTGCGCGGAATTGGCTCCTTGGTGGAGCCATAGAGCAGGTAAATGCGGTTCTAGATCACCCCACCAGCATGAAAATTTCCTCCAGCAAGCCCTCCATACCCCATTCCCTCGCACAAAGGGATGATCAAGAGGATGATGGGTGGCTGTTCCTCGGAGAGAAAGGTACAACCCCTTATACCCCAGCACTTAGTTCCTTCCATATCTTATAAAATACCTCAACGGAGTCCTCAAGTTCATCTATACCTATAGACTCATCGATGGTATGGGCGTTTTGGATGCTTCCGGGTCCATACATTAGGAACTCTCCGCCGATAGGTAGGAGTTGTGGGATGTCAGTACAGTAGGCTACTATGCCTGTGTCGAAGCCGGGAAGAGTTTTAAGTTCTACCGTTTGGGCGTCATAGGTTATTTCTAGCTCACCTATATTTTTTGTAAGTTCCTTTAGGAGGTTTATGCAGACTTCATTGGGACCAACAGTTCTTATCATGCCGGAAATCCTAGCTGCGTTAGATACTATATTGTTGGCCTGCCCTCCTTTGATGTCACCTAGGTTGATGCTTGCATTGCCTAGGACATCACTTTGCCCCCAGTTTGCTTCTAGTAGCTTGGTAGCGAGTCTAATCAGTTTGTTATTAGCGTCTTCTCCTAGTTCGGGATAGCCTGAGTGACAGCTTCGGCCCTTTAAGGAGATGTTAAAACAAATCCCACCTTTATGTCCGCTAACTAGTTTACCCTCGGTGGGTTCTCCGTTGACAGTATATTTTATCCCTCTGTCCTTTAAGGCATTGGCTGCTGTAATAGCTCCGATTCCATCAGTTTCTTCCCCGACAACAATTAGGAGAGAAATGTCTTTATATCCTTCCTCTTTAATCTTGTTCGCGGCATAGATCATTGAACTAAGTACTCCCTTAGCGTCACATGCCCCACGTCCAAAGATGCGCCCATCTTTAATCTCTGCTTGAAACTGAGATTCAAGAGCTGGGACAACATCGGTATGGGTGGTAAAAAGTACCTTGGGACTCCCTAAGTGGCAGAATAGATTGTATCGATTTTCTGATACAGGGATTCTTTCTATCTTCCAACCTTTAGATTTGAGTGAGGATTCAAGGAACTCTAAAGCCAATAACTCGTTCTCAGTTACTGAGGGGATGGAAATAAGCTTGCAGAGGAAATCGGATATCTTCATAGGTTTGATCTGAAATTGAGTTGAGGGTTTGAGTTTAAAAGGGGCTCTTTGATCATTATTTTCTTAGCATAGAAATTATTTTCTTTCTACTGGAGCCCTTGTAGTGGTAAAATACGGAGTCGGTCATAATTAATATGGTCGATTAATAATATAATTAAAGTCGGAGAATATATGAAGAAGAGACACGCGCTTTCACTTGGAGCTTTAGCTGCAATTGCTGTTGCAACAACAAACATCACAGTTGCTCAAGCCGATCAACATGAAGATAGTTCAGAGCATGGTTCAGAACATTGTCATGGTGATGAAGATTGTCATGGTGAACATGAAGAGTAGTCTTTAAGACTAGTTCCGTAGTGTTAGTGCGGTCATAACATGACCGCACTTTTTATTTGTTTTATAAAATTTTAGAAAAATGGCAGGACATAGAAACTTATTAACCTTTAATTGCCCCTATAGTAAGCTAAGTTCTAAAGAGTTAGAGGATATGGGTAATGGGATTGAAGAGTCTTTTATTGTTCAAGTGGATTTAGCAGAAAAAAAAGAAACTATCTTAACTGTATTGCTAAAGGACTTAGAGAAGAATTTTTCTGAATTAGAGCATGTCCCCAGTCCAGATGTCTATTGTAAAGAAACTGGCGCTCAATATTATTACCATGCACATCGTCAGGATGATAGAGAAGAACATGAGCATGGGCACTTTCATACATTTCTTGATTTAAAAGTAGCTAGGCCAGACTTGATTCCAGATACGTATGAAAAAGCTAGAGCTTTGACTCAAATTGTCGGCATATCTCTAACTAACGCCGCTAGTGTCTTTAGATTGTTTGCTACTAATGTTTGGGTAACTGATAATGTTTTTATTCCTGCTGAGGACTTAATCGAAGTTTTAAAAACTTTTAGTTTAAAGTCAGATACTAGATATCCAGAAGTTTCTACTTGGGTAGGAGGCATCGTGAAGGGCTTCATGCCTCAAATTGTTTTTCTGTTAAAAGAAAGAGACAAGGCAATTAAGAAGTGGCAACTTGAACATTCTTACTTAACATTAGAAGAAGCTATGCATGATCGGAATTTAGAAATTCCATCAAGTATAGTAATTGATATTCTTGCCCATGCAAATGGAATTGAGGAAGAGTTGGACAGTAGGTAATTCTATGTAAGGCTCTAAAGTCCTCTTACTTTTCTAACAGAGGCTACCTTTTTTCCGAATCCTCCTTGCACCACTACATCCGCTTCTAACCACCTTGTTACAGAAACTGTTTTCGCTCTAAGTATAATTTTAAATGATTTGCTATTTGTAGTTAATGTAGAGCTTAGGTTGGGTGAACCTTGAACGATGGTTTGTAATTCTTCTGGCGTGATTGGTGCAATACCTCTTTTATCTATAATTCCATTTAATTCGACATCTGTCATGCCTAATGCTCTAAGGACTGTTGCAGAAGCAGTATTCACGTTTATCTGGGAGTCAGTGGCATATGAGGTTCTGATATTTGGTGCCAATTTGGCTAGTAGGGATCTTCTAATTCCAGGTACATTTAGTAGTTCGTCGATGGAAGTTAGCGGACGGTTTATAAAATAGTCTTTAGTGTCATTACTTTCAATCCCTACTCCAGGGAACGTATCGCTTTGGTGCGGAATTGAATCTCTATCGATAGTGTCGTGTAGTACCGCAACTAATCCCTCGGGGGTTAGGGTTAAGTTATTAAAAGGGCTGTCACTTTGATTGCCGTTTGCGTCATCGGAGTTGGCTTGACTATTTTGCCCACTTTGAGTGCCCATGATCTCGGTAAAAAGCCTAAATAAACTTCCTTTCCAGAATTCTGCCTTGGGGTCTGTTGTATTAGTAGCGCCTCCAGGGTATCCGTCGCTTGCTGATACAATAGCATTTATATTAATCTTACCCCCTTGATCGATTATTTGAGCTCTTACTTCTCCATCGAATCCTGGGACTGGTATTTGTGGAAGGGCATTAACGGCTTGCCAGGGTTGAATGCTTAATGATGTGTCGTCAGGGACTTCAAGTATCCCCGTTGCAATGCTTAATGCAGACTTTGTAGCGAGTTCGGCCTGTAGGCCATCCGTCATACTACGATTGGTCCTGATAAATGCAAAAGTTTCAGAGCTAAAGGCGGTGACTAGAATGGTTGCTAAAGAAAGTATGAAAACAACCATCAAAAGGGCAAATCCCTCTTCCGAACTGTTTTTATTAGTTAATTTTAGGCTCATTGGCATGTTTAAGGATTGTACAATTAATTAGTACCATAATATTTAGTGCAAGAGGAGGCCATAGTTTGTATAATAAATAGGTATGTTCATTATAAAACACTTTCTATTTCTATTTCCGCTATTGTTCGCTTGTACAGTTGAACAATCTGACGACACTCTAACTAAAGCCTATGCCAAGTATCAGCAGGGTGAATTAGAGGTTGCTATTCAGTTGTTCTCTGATGGATATGAAAAAAATAAAAAAAATCCAGAATATCTTTTGAGATATGGAAATGCATTAGAGGATAGTGGGCAGGTTGTAAAAGCAGAGGATCTTTATATCGATGGTTTAGAGATAAATCCTCAACACATACTTTTGCATGTAAATTTGGCTTCTGCTTACAGGAAGGAAGGAAGATTGCCAGAAGCAATTAAGCATATGCAAATAGCTGTAAAGTTTAAACCAGGGGAGGCTTGGTTAAGAGATAATTTAGGCAATATATATCAAGAAAATGGAGATATGGCCGATGCTCTCGCATCATATCGTAAGGCAGTTGAGATGGAGCCCTATGAACCTGAGTTTTTAACGGATCTTGCAAATGCCGAACTGAAGTTAGGGAATAAGAAAGAAGCTTTGTCCGCATATAGAAAGTTAAGTGCCCTGTTGGTGGGTGTTGGCGAAGGCGAAGGAGATAGGGATTACCCTAAACAAAAGGTTTTCTCTGATAGTATGATTGATATTTTAACTAAAGAACAAAACTAGCATGGTTTATAAAAAAGTTTATATTGTGGATGCTCTAAGAACACCTTTGGGTAGTTTTATGGGTTCACTCTCTAGCCTTAGTGCGGTAGATCTGGCAGTGCCTTTGGTGCAAGAGATTCTGAAAAGGAGTACGCTAGATTCAGGTGCTGTGGATGAATTAATTTTAGGTGCGGTGTTGACCGCGAACCAAGGCCAAGCTCCTGCTAGGCAAGTAAGTATTAAGTCAGGCTTACCTGAGAAAGTAAGTGCTCTTACAATTAATAAAGTCTGTAGTAGCGGACTTATGGCGAATGTTATTGGCGCAAGAAATATTGAGTTGGGAGTATCTAGCATTGTTTTAGCTGGTGGTTCAGAGAGTATGTCTAATGTACCATATTATCTGCCACAGATGCGCTCAGGTGCTCGCTTAGGAGATGTTAGTGCGGTGGATGGTATCGTTAAAGATGGTTTGTGGGATGTTTATAATGACTATCATATGGGGAATGCTGGGGAGTTATGCGCTGAGACTTATAAGCTGAGTCGAGAGGATCAAGATAAGTTTGCTATTCAAAGTTATGAGAGAGCCATAGAAGCTACTGATAAGGGACTTCTATCAAGAGAGATTCTTCCACTTAAGGTTAGGGCAGGAAAAGTGGAGGTAGATGTTGTCGTAGATGAAGAGCCTTCTAAGTTTAAGCCTGAAAAAATAAGTTCTCTTAGGCCCGCATTTAAAAAAGATGGAACTATCACCGCTGTAAATGCGAGTAGTATAAATGATGGTGCTTCAATGCTGTTGCTATGTAGTGAGGAAGCGCTAAAGAAATATAATTTAACACCAAGGGCGCGAATTATTTCGGAAGGTCTTTTTTCTCAAGCCCCCGAGTGGTTTACGACTGCACCAATCGGAGCTATGAAAAATGCTTTAAATGCAGCAGGATTAAAGCAAGCGGAGATATCTTATTTTGAAGTGAATGAAGCATTCTCTTGTGTTGCTATGGCGTGTCAGCAAGAATTAAAGATAGATAAGGATAAGCTGAACGTAAGAGGTGGTGCTGTTAGTCTTGGTCATCCAATTGGCGCAAGTGGGGCAAGGATTTTAACTACTTTACTTCATATCCTTGAGGACAATCAATCTAGGTATGGTATGTGTGGAATTTGTAATGGTGGTGGAGAAGCTAGTGCATTGATAATCGAAAGACTTGATCCTGCCTAAGAGCCACATCCCGAAATATTTAGCATAAAGTTATAAGGATATAATTATATAGTGAACATGAAGATTTCAAGAAGAACATTTGTTGTTGGTGGAGTTTCAACTCTTGGCTTGATGGCTTGTGAAAGACGAGTCTATAGAAGAGAAGAGCAACAAAAAGACGTGATTTTGGACTTAGGGCCAGTTAGAAGTCTTTTATACACGCAAATTCATATCCCTATAAAGTCTGTACTCTTGTTTAGAGATATCGATGGTTGGAGTGCAATTTCTACTAGATGTTCGTATAATGGTTGTGATCTTACCTATCAAGAGCCTACTCTGTTCTGTCCCTGCTGTAAGTCCTCTTTTAGTTTAGATGGCTTCCCGTATGCTGGGGGCTATGCCACTGTTCCATTGCCATGGATTGAGGTGAGTTATAAGGAAGGACATTTATATGCTTATCCTGGAAAGGTAGTTCCCAAAAAACAAAGATTCACTACACCAGAAATTGAAACGGCTATTCGGAAATTAAAATTGCAGATACGTGATCCAAGTATCGCCTCAGAGGCAAGAATTCCAGATTCCGTTCAAGGAAAGAGGGACCCTGAAGATGATGGTCCAATGTTTGTAGATCGAGCAGCCGATTTGGCAAAACCTTTAGACTAGTGATCTTCTTAGATTAGTGTGTTGGATATAAATTCTAGTGACACATCTTCAACGAGAGGATTTAAAAGTACTGGATCAACCTCAGGCTCTAGCTGATATCTGCAAAGTCGTATTGCTCATTTTCTTCGAGGTAAGTTTCATTTGAGCTAAGATCTTGTGGAATTGCTCCTGGTGGTGCTTCAAAAGGCTCTGGCTCTACTTCTGGAGTTCCAGGGGCAGGTTCTGGGAATATCTCTATCGATCCATCAAGACAATCAGAGAATCTTTTGTTACAGAAATTTACTTGTTCGGGGTCCATTTGGCCCTGCCAAAGGCAATCAAGATAGTCTATTACGCAAATATATGGGTTTGGTGCAGGTGGAGCAATTTCATCAATCTCCTCAATTTGTTCAAAAGGATCTCTCGTAATCTCAGCAAAAGCTTGATCAAGTGAGATTAAAGCTAAAAAAGGAATTAGAAGTTTTTTAAAGTTATGCATAGCTCTTACCATGGTTTCAGGGACTTATATGCCCATTGGTTTTTTGGAGTTATGCTAATTGCTAAGGATTTCGTAACTTAGCACCCTATTGGCTCAACAGTTTTGATTGGCGCGACTTTAAACCTTGACAATTTAGAGTAATTGTTGTATCCATTTTCTCATGAATAAATTTTCATCACTTCTTGTCCTAATCGTCTCAATCATTCTCATTGCGCTTTAGCGCAATATATCTGTCTTTAACACATCCATATTTCGATCATCAGAGTAGAAGAGAAAGCTTTTTATCCTAGGAAGTTGTTGTTTTAACTCCCGTATTGAGAGTGCAAACTAGTAATTTCTTAGGATCAAAAGGCAAGGCATAATAAAGGTTTTATCTTTGGTTTAAGTTTAGAAGAATACTTTTAGTTCGTGAGTAATTACTTTTGACACCTTTTAACTGTAGCATTGCTTTGGTTAAATGGTGTTAAGAGTTTTGCCCACTGGGACTGAAGGGAGTTCTTTTGTTACAGTGGGTTGGAGCGTTCAGGGAGAAATCGAATGCTAAATAGTTTGGATTTGGAGGGTTACTATGGGCAGACTTTTGGTGATGCTGGAACGGACAGGGAGAAAGGTGAGTTAGTCGACAAGCCAGGAGCCGATGAAGGCAGCCCTCTCAGTAAACCGCAACGCTCAGAAGGCATACCCAGTTACTACGGACTGGATCCGAGGGACCAGTAGTACAATAGAGATATACCCCCTTCACCTTTAAGTCGAAAGCCTTGAAGGTGAAGGGATCATTTCTTATTAGACCTAAGTTCAAAGTACGCCTTGCCTTAGGTCCTTTTTTTCTGACTAAGAACTTAGATAACTTGGGTAGTTTCAGTAGAGCTGATTGGGCCTACTAGTTTTTCAGATACTACTGCCATCATGCAACCAATTAATGGTGCAGTTACGACAATTCCAATCCCGAAAAATAAAATCCCAATAAAACTTAATGCTGTACTTGCTACAGAAAGCAGAATGAATGTAGCAGGTGATAGTAAATATGTGTTCCAAGCAACACCAATAGTTTCTCCAGCGTTATCACTTTTGCCACTAGCTAACATAGGGATTGATATACTAAATAGAGCCGTCGTAAAAGAAGTTACTATGATTCCTGTTAGGATAGAGATTGTATTTCCTAAAATCCCACCAATGATCATATTGTTGGCCAATGTAATTAATACAGAAGTTCCAAATACCATTAGTGCAGGTACTAATAGGTTTAATTTTGAAAATACGTCTGTTGGCTTGGCACTTTCGTCTTTTGATTTAACTCTTTGAATATAATCTATATATCCAGCAAAAAGTGAACCAGCGAGAATACCTATTGTAAGAAGACTACCTACTAATAGAAAGAGGAATGCAATGAAAATTTGAATAGGGTTTCCCTTTAGAATTTCCCAACCTTCAAACAAACATTCTTTTATGTTGATTGCTTCTACACTCTCTTTTGATATTTCAAACGCCATAGACATCTCCTAAGTTATCTTAATTTCTTCTATTTATGATCTGTACTATAGTTTACTTAGATATGCCAATATGTGGTATATACATTGATTTAGGATGTTTTATGTCTGAGTTTAATAAGTCTGTTTGGTTGGAAACATTTTCTAAGGTCATGCCTGACTCGATATTAGGGCAGGTAGATTTAATATTACTAGATGAATGTGAAAGTACGATGCTCAGTGTTAGATCCTATTTTAATCAGCATCAAGAAGATCTTTTTGTAAAATCAATTGACCCTCAATTTTTATGGTGCTTTGCCTTAGAGCAGACAAAGGGAGTGGGGAGGCAGAAGAGGGCTTGGGTGTCACCTAAATCAGAAGGCATGTATTTATCGGTACTTATGCATGAGCCGATAGAGTATAACCGGCTTAATGGACTATCTCTAGCGATAGGAACATCAGTAGCGGGGCTACTCTGTGAATACGGCATAAAAGCACAACTAAAATGGCCAAATGATATCCTTGTGAAGGGGAAGAAGATCTCAGGTGTTCTAATCGAAACATTCACCTCCCAAGAGGACCCCACTAAGTGCCATGTAGTTATCGGTGTGGGCTTAAATATTAATCAGGTAGATTTGTCGGGAATTCCTAATGCGACTAGTCTTTACAGTGAGCTAGGACATGAGATCCCCTATGAGGATGTCTGCCTTAGGATGGCGGTACAGTTAAGCCAAGATTTTGCCGTATATAAACAGAGTGGTTTTAGTTACTTTATAGAAAGTTGGCGCTCATTGAGTATTATGAGTGGAGTTAAAGTTCGAAACCCCGAGGGTCAAGTACTAGGTAAAATTCTAGACATCGACGAAGAAGGCGCATTGCTTTTGGAAGGCGAGGGTGGAGTTAGTAGAATTCTAAGTTACGATGACCGATTACAGTATGAGTTTTAATCGGATGCCGAATAGTCTAAAATGCATTATTTTAAAAAAGAACATAATTTAGTCCTAATTCTTTTTCTTCTGAGTGCCCTGCAGTTTGGTTTGTTCGTGATTCTTAAGGATGTTGAGCATGGTGTTTTAGTGCTAGGGGTATTTTTTCTTCTTTCAGTATTCATTCTATCTCTCCTAAGTAAGAATATTCGCAAAATGGAGGGAAGCTTAGAGTTATTAAAAGTATCTCTCGAAACAAACTTCGTAGAAGGTCCTAAAAGTTGTACTAAGGAAAACCTTGTAGATCTAATCGTGGGTGTCCTAAGAGTTATTTCACTCTTTACTAAAAAAGAAGAATTTAGCGTCACCTCTAGGAAGGACTTAGTAAATAACTTATTTAACTTAGTGCAGAATATATTTAGCCCTCTTGCTATTAAAATCTCACTATCTGAGGATGCCTCAGGACTATCTATTCAGAATTTTATGGTAGGTTCTCCTAAGCGATTGGATGAGGAGATTCCAGCTATCGATAGTCACTTGTTTGTTGTTGGTGCTTCAATGGATGTGGGCAATTTAAAGCTTGGGGACATCTATGTTGAGCAAAGTGAACCTTGGGATGAGGATATTAGAGAGTATGTTCAGTCCTTATTGGAACTAGTAGCAAAATATGGAGCTCTTGCATATGTAGATGTTCAACTCGTTGAAGATATAAAACGCCTTAGGGTACTTGGTAATGATTCTGAAGCGCAAAAGACAGGTTTTGTGGCGGGACTAAGTCATGAAATTAGAGGGCCACTAGGTGTTATATTAAATGCGGTTGAACTAGTGCTTGATGGTTTATGTGGCGATGTGACAGAGTCTCAAATACAAACTTTAGGAATGGTAAAAGGCAGCACTAAACATTTATTAGATCTAGTGAATGATGTATTGGACTTTGCAAAGGTTGAGTCTGGTGTTATTGAAGTTAAGCCACGTGTCATTTCAGCTTCTGATACCTTGTCAGATTTAGTGTCAGTAGTCCGTTCTCAAGCCTTAAAGAAACAGCAAAAATTAGTTTTAGAGCATGTAGATGAGCGGTTGGCTATATATGCGGATAAAAAACACCTGCGTCAAGTTATCATTAACTTATTAACTAATGCCATTAAATATACGCCTGAAGGTGGAGATATCCGTATTTCAGTTGAAGTCTCTTCTAGCAAACTAGAGGGAATTGATGAGGCCATTAGAATTAAGGTTGTAGATACTGGAGTTGGAATTGCTGAAGAAGAAAAGGCTAAGGTATTTCAGGCTTTTCAAAGAGTCAATGATGCATATTCTCTAAGGCAAGAGGGAACAGGCCTGGGAATGCCACTGTCTAAACGTTTAGTCGAAGCCAATCGAGGTGTTATAGATTTTAGTTCTACGGTGGGAGAGGGAAGTGAGTTTTGGTTTGATTTGCCTCTTTCTAGAATGGAGCCTGTTAGAACAGAAGAACACGAGGGTGTCCCATTAATTTTAGGAAACAACGAAGAAATTCTACTTTTTGAACCAGATGGTGAGCAACAAGGCTTATATTCTATGTCATTAGAGCAAAGAGGCTTTAAGGTGGAAGTTGTCTCGAATATAAATGAATTAGTTAAATGTTTAAGTAGAAATAAATTTGATGTGATTATCGCTGATTCTGATTGCGAGGAGGGAGGAGGAGAGGACTTAATTAGAAGCATTAGAAATATGCCCAAGGGTGGAAGTGTGCCTTTAATTGTACTTAGTGGGAAGGCATTTAACTTTGATATAGAACATTTTCTAAGGCTAGGAGTGGATAGGTGTATTAGTCGGCCTTTTACTTTGAGTGAATTATCTTCCAGTGTTAGACGCCTACTTGATGAAGTGGGGAAGTTGAGTGAAGTTTCCTAATTCCACCTAAAAAGTAGCCCCCCTTCATTTTCTCACTCTGATAAAATAATAATTATAGTGGGTTATGGACGTTTTTTTTGATATTTTACTTTCTTATTCTAGGTATTCTTTTTTCCTCAATATGCCGATACTACTTGTATGGAGATCAATCGTAAAACTAACTATGCAGCAGATGATAGTCTATTGTTGGATGAAGTTGAGCTAGTTCTGCTAGCTAAAAAGGATCAGCTTCATAAATCAATCTTGAGAGTATTAGCCTATGAGGCTCAAGGCTTCAGGATCGGCTTACTTTTTGTAATAGCTTTTGTTATTCTTAGCTTTTTTAAGGAATACTTACCATCTTTAGTAAATTCTGCACCCTCAGTTCAGATGATGTTGTTGTGTATTGTTTGCTCCACTCTATTCTTTGCGGATCGAATGATTTTTGGTCGAGCTAGAAAATTATCTAAAGAAGCATTATTAGAAGCATATAGTGGAAACTATGATGCATCTAAAGTTCTCTATCGAAAGGCGATTAGAGGCTTGATCGCCCCGCCGAGGGACTTGTATCTACTCGTACTCGGTGAAACATTTGCTTTGTCAGGAAATCTTCCGCTTGCAGATAAATACATTGCAGAAGGAATGAAACATGGAGCCTCTAGAAGAATATCGTTATTTTATGCCCTGAGATCGAGACTTTTTTCAGATCGCTTAGAGAGCGAAGATTTGGAATTTTTCCTGAAAGAGATAACAAGCGATCCATTGTTAGAGATGGAAATGTGTTGGATACATCTGGTCAAAGGTGATTACTCTAAGGCGAGGGATCTGAGTAGGAAAATATCCAAAGAAGTAAGCCATCTTCACCCAAGCGGGATTGAAACACGTGATCTTACATTGTTAGTTGAATGTTTAAGTAATTTATTTTTGGGTCGTAGTGAGATAGCAGAAATTGACTTAGACTTTTCATTAAAGATTTTAAAATCTGAGCTAAATGCCATTCCGAATTTAGTGCCCTACATATCACTCGCATACCTAATTAGAAGTCGCTACTACCTAAGACGAACTGTGACTAAAGAAAAAGGATATGCAGATCAAGAGAGAGCCGTGAAGTTATGTAGATACCCATTGCATGGTCGATTACTAACAACTCTATAAACGCAGCCCAGTAATTCGAGAGGTAGTGAGCTTCTTGTTATAGGGAATTCCTATGACGTCATCAGAACTATTAATTTTGCCAATTTAGAGAATGTGACTATAAGGGAGTTCATGCAATTCTCAAAAAAGGAATCTTTATGGCCATGAGCTTTTTAGCAATTAACGCGTATAAAAAACTAAATAGAGTTATTGTTCAATATTATGACTCTGGATCAGAAAGTCAGTGCCATTGTCCTGAGTGTGACTGGAGAGGGGATATCACTCAAGGAGCATCTAATGAGTTAGGGTGTACTGAGATACATTGTCCTCGGTGTCAAACAGCATTGGCTATGATTTCTTCAATGCTTCCGCGTAATTGGTCACAGTTAAGATGTATTTAAGCCGTTTCAGTTTTCATGATTTTATCCATTTCTTTCAGGGGCGGGTCCTTCTCTGTAAAGAGTTTAAATTGTACTAACCCTTGATATAGTAGCATTCTTAGCCCATGAATAACTTTAGCTTCTTTCTTGTTTGCTACAGTTGTTAGCTTTGTCTCTCGCGTAATCATTTCAAAAATTAAGTGGTTCTTACTGATAGACGCGTAGGGAAAATGATCAACATTTAGTTCCGGTGTAGCATTAATTATTAGTGAGAAGGATTCAAGACTATCTCCTTTTAAGGATTTTAATTGCATGGCATCAACTTTAAAGTCATCAGCAAGTTCTTTAGCTCGTCTTAGGGTTCTATTCGCGACTAAGATTTTTTTAAATTTTAACTTCTTTAAAGCATAGACCGCTCCACGTGCTGCCCCACCTGCTCCAAGTATTAGAGCCGATTCATTTTCAAATGTTGTTTTAACTTCTAAAAGTGCACCCAATACGCCAAGCCAGTCAGTGTTGTATCCTACTAGCTTGCTACCAGAATTGACTATTGTATTAATCGCACCGGTATTTTTGGCGACAGAGGTGACTTCATCAACAAACTTTAATGCGTCCTCTTTAAAGGGGATCGTGACGCTATATGCTCTAAATCCCATATCTCTCATCGCATTAATAGGGACGACTAAATCCTTAACCCTAAAGGCATGGTAGTGAAAGGGAATATCTAGGGCCTTAAAACCAGTGTTGTGGAGAATCGCACTGAACTGAGATGGATTGACTGCTAACAGTCCACAGACGTAGGGTGAGGAGAGTTGATCCCATTTTGCTTTAGAATGTTTAGCATGGTCCTTACCAATATGGTTTTGTAGAGTGGTCCAGGCGACAGTACTTTTTTCTGATATCATAGTGGTTCAAGGATTAATTTCGGCTATGTTATCAGCTTAGACGATAGGTAGGCTAGTAAATTTTATGCAAAAAAAAGACCACCCAAGGTGGTCTTTTTTGTAGAGTTTAACCTTAAGGTTATCTCTTTGAGAACTGAGGTCTCTTTCTCGCTTTGTGACGACCTGGCTTCTTTCTTTCTACGATTCTAGGATCTCTAGTTAGAAGTCCGTCTTTTTTTAGAGTAGGTCTTAAATCTGGTTCTGCTGTTTGAAGAGCTCTAGCGATACCATGGCCGATTGCTTGAGCTTGACCTGAAACTCCACCACCGGATACGTTTACAACTACTCTGTACTTGTCTTCTCTTTCAGTTACTGCAAGAGGTCTTCTTGCTTTTAAACTGAAGCTTGTGTCGCCAAAGTAATCTGTTAGTACTTTTCCATTTACAACTAATTCAGCAGCTTCATCACCTAGTGGGTATAAATAAACCCTAGCGCTAGACGACTTTCTTCTTCCTGTTGCGTAAAATCTTTTTGCTTGAGCCATGTTTTGTATTATTCTTTCGTAAGGTTGTTGATCTAGTTCTTAATTCTCAAGAGCTACAGGTTTCTGAGCTTGATGAGGGTGTTCACTTCCAGCATAAACTTTTAGTTTATCAATCATGTTCTTGCCTAAAGCAGACTTAGGAAGCATCCCCTTAACGGAGCGCTCTATGATCCTTTCAGGGAAAGTCTCTCTAAGCTTATAAGCAGGAATTTCTTTTAGACCACTAACATAGCCAGTGTGATGTCTGAAAAGCTTGTCTTGCTCTTTATTGCCCGTGAAACGCACCTTGTCTGCGTTTACAACAACAACAAAGTCGCCACAATCATTGTGTGGAGTGAAGTCTGGTTTATGTTTACCTCTAAGTATGTGAGCTATCTTAGTAGCAAGACGACCAACAACTTGGTCTGTCCCGTCAATAAGGATCCACTTACGATTCTTTTCGGCCTGTTCTTTTGTTAGAAATTTTGTTGACATATTTAATATGAAATACGTATGAAATAAAATAGTTACGCCTTCAAATACCATAGCTGGTGATTATGTCAATTAAATGGAGGAATTTATTTTAGCAAGATGCCATAAATTCCAAGCCTCACCCCATGCAATCGGTGCGGGGCTACTTTGAAAATCTCTAATAGTGTTTGTTACCAAATTGCTAATAGGCTGTAATTATAAGCTATATCTCTTTCTGTCTTTCTAATAGCTTCTTAGCGCTTTCTTTGAACTCTGGGCTAACTTCTTTTCCAGCTAACATGCTAGCGATGGCGTTTAATCGATCATCCTCAACTAAAACTTGTGCTCTGGAGAAGGTTCTACCGGCATTAACCTCTTTTTCAATTAAAATATGAGTATCCGCCAAGGCAGCGACCTGAGCTGAGTGAGTAATTGCTAGGACCTGTCCTGTCTGAGAGATAGCTTTTAACTTCTCTCCAACAACCTCAGCTATATGCCCACTGACTCCTACGTCTATTTCATCATAAACTTGAAGTAGGGCGTCTTGTGCAGTAGGTGAGATGCTCTTTAGTACAAGCAGTACTCTTGAGATCTCCCCCCCAGAGGCGACTTCATTTAAGGGTCTTTTTTTCTCACCTGGATTTGCTGTGAATAAAAACTCTACCTTATCTGCTCCATGGAGTGAGGATTGGGAGGCTGTGAGGATAATTTCAAATTGAGCTTTTACTAGCCCCACATCTTTAAGCCCAGCAAGAACTGCCTTCTCTAGTTTTTTACCAACTTTTTTTCGATCTTCCCGTAGTACGGTCTCATCTGAGGTGAGTTCAAGTTTAAGCGCCTTTATTTTTTCTTCTACTAGGTGTTCATCAAAGGCCCCACCTTCGAATCTATCTAATTCACTACAAACATGCTCGAAGTAGGTGACTAGCTCTTCTGTAGTCTTTTGATACTTTCTCTCAAGCCGCATTAATTCAGTGAGGCGACTTTGTAATTTATCAAACTGTCTTCCATCGTGGTCGATGCCACTAGCATAGTCATTTATGTTAATTCTAATTTCGTCCAGTTCAGTTCTCGTGGATTCAATTAAGCTAAAAGTTCCCTGTAGATTAGAGTCATACTTTAGAGCTTGTTCGAGTCTGACAGAAAGTTTGCCGAATTTATCTAATAGAGATGTTCCTGGCGGGCCTCCCTCTAAGGCATCAATACATTCTTCAAGGCATTGTTTAATCTTGTCCCCTGACTGTAATCTAAGAACCTCAGTTTCTAAGTCTTCTCTTTCTCCAGTTTTTAACTTAAATTTAGAAAGTTCTTCCTTTTCTGACTTAAGTTTAAAAACCTTTGCTTCAAGGATTTCACGTCTATTTTTTAGGTCTTCAAGTAGGTCTGTTTCTTTTTTCCAAGCTTGATAGGCTACTTTGGTTGTCTCTAGGAGCTTCTGATTAGTGCCAAAGCTATCGAGTATATTTCTGTAGTTAGTGCTACTTAGTAGTGACTTTTGTTCGTGTTGTCCGGTCATCGAGATTAAAGTTTCCATTAGTTGGGAAACTTGCCCTGCGGTACTTAGCGAACTATTGAGGTAGAATTTACTTCGGCCTGAGGCTTCAAGAACTCTTTTTACAATAAGCTCATCTGAGTCTAATAGGTCCGACAGTTCTTCTGAGATATTGGTGAGAATGTCTTTTGTAGTAGGAGTAAGAATAAATAGAGCTTCAATAAATGCTTTATCTGTCCCTGTTCTAAGCAGACTAGCGCTCGCTTTCTTACCTTGGATCAGTTCAATACTTTTTAAAATAATGGATTTACCCGCGCCTGTTTCACCAGTAAGGACATTTAAGCCTTTGGAGAATTCCAGTTCAAGTGTTTCGATAATCGCTAGATTCTGAATACGTAAGGTAGAAAGCATAACTACTCTTGCCCCCATTTAAGTTTAGAACTAAGTACTTCAAAATATGATTTAGATAAAGACTTAACAAACTTTACTTTATAAGGACTCTTACTAATTGCTAACTCACTGGATTCAGATAGAGAGGCTCCCTCTTGTCCATCTATCGTTAGCTGTACATTGTCTGCGATTGGTCCAATTTTTAAAGTTACCGTAGTTTTCCCTGGTAAGACTAGTGGGCGACTAGTAAGCGAATGCGGGCAAATAGGAGTAATTAATATGGCATCAACCTGCGGATGCACTATGGATCCTCCCGCGGCCAGAGAATATGCCGTAGAGCCACTAGGGGTTGAGACTATAATCCCATCACCTTTTATAGAGGTAGCTGGAGTCTCATCTACTTTAACTTGAATAGAAAAAATTCTAGCAAGTGCTTGTTTTGACACTACAATATCATTAATCGCGTAATAGGTATGGGAACTCCCATTTTCATTTAATACAGCAGACATCAAATGCCTTTCATCAAATTTGGTCTGGCCGTCAAGATAGGCTTCAGTCGTGGAGATCAATTCATTAGGCGTGATTTCAGTAAGGAATCCAAGAGTGCCTAAATTTACTCCAATTATATTGGGTGCTTGTCTAAAGGGTCTTCTACAAGCACTGATCAGTGTTCCGTCTCCACCTAGTACGATTAAACAATTTGTAAAGTTTCCTAAATCCCACCGTGGATGAATCGCGCTATCCTCTGGTAGTTCAGGCTTATACGCATCAAAGGTCTCGGTATCGAATATTAAAGAAAGGTTTCTTTTTTTAGCTAGAGCACGCAGGGAGGCTAGTAGTTCCGGAACTTGAGGGTGGTTTGCCTTGGCGATAATGCCTATCTTATTGTCGTTCATGTAATTTGAGAGATAGATTGATCTAATGTATTGTTATGTTAACGACTTAATTTTTTCTGTAAAGCCCCGCCTCAAAATTATCAAATCTATATTAGAATAGTCATGTTAGGCTGGCTTGTAAAGCTAAATTAATAGATCCTGCATCTAATAAAGAGCATAAAACTTTTTAAAAAAATGAAATCAATATTTTCCCTACTACTATTGCTTGGCTCTTCATGCGTTTCTCAGAATTTAGGCGGGCATGTTGTGAAAGGAATGGTATATGATTCAGAAAGCCTAGAACCCATTAGTAATGTTCAGGTTCAAGTGAAAATTTTTCAACCTTTTTTACAGGAAGTAGTTCAGACTGATAGTAAAGGAGAATTTCAGATTGAATATGACGGTGATTTTGTATTGTTACCTGACTTATTTCTTGAGCAAGAGGATTTGCAGACCAAAGAAAGAAATATTAAAGTTAAGTTAATCCATCCTGAGTTCCTAAGTGATAGCTACGAAGAAAATAAGTCCTGTAAGCCTGAGGAGCTAAGTGAATTTGATATAGGGACTTTCTACTTGCAACGTAGAGAAGAATTTAGCTTGAAGAAGTAACTTTTAGTTGAGTAGCATCCTCGTAGATCTCTATTAAAGATTGAATCACAACTTTTGTATCCGCATGTAACTTTAAATTGTGATAGGCATTGCTAGTCATTTCGGCCTTTAGCGTACCTACAGTAAGAGCTAAGACAATTTTTTCTGCTAAATCATCCTTAGATCCCGGCTCAAAAAGAAAACCAGTCTCTCCTTCTCTAATAATTTCTGGTACCCCACCAACATAAGAACTGATAACTAAAAGCTTAGCCTTAATAGCCTCTAGTATAGACATTGGCATGGCTTCAGATAAAGAAGATAGTATAAATCCATCGCTAGCATTTAGAATGTTTGGTACATCCTGTCTATGACCTAAGAATTTTATTCGATGTCCTTGTTCATGTTTGTTTACTTCTTTTTCAAGATGTTTTCTACCCTCACCATCACCTACGATTACCAAGAACTGATCTAGTGAAGATATATTAGTTGAGTCTAAAAATCCTTTAATTAGAGTTACCTGATCTTTTACAGGTCGAATATTAGCGACATGTGCCCACAGGAATGCGTCAATTGGAATCTCTAGTTCAGCTCTAATGTCAATTCTATCCCTTGCATGTAGTACTGGATCGCAGGGGGTTAGATCAATTGGGTTTGATAGGATTTCCATTTTCTTAGGACTCACTCCCGAAAGTAGTAGCGAGTCGTAGGTATATAGAGAAACTGGTAAGATCCTATGCGCTAGAAGAGAGATGAGTTTTAGTTTAGTTAGTAGAAAACTTTTTTTTATGGTGTGATGAATATCTCCATGCTCCGAACATATAACTGGGATTCCATTTAACCTACCTGCAATACTTGAATAAAGGTTAGAATCAAGTAAGTGAGAGTGAAGTACATTGATTTTTTCGGACTTTAGAACATTTCTAATAGATTTAATTAGAGTGAAGTCTAGTTTACCTGCTTTGGATTCTAGTAAATGTCTTTTGATGCCTCGTCGATCTAGCTCTTCTGTTAAGTAGCCTTCCCTAAGTGTTGCTACTTGAACCTCAACGCCTTTTTTTATGAGTTCAGAGCTTAGGTCGATTACAACCTTCTCAGCTCCCCCTGGCCCCCCTGTTTCTATCAGCTGTAAGACTTTTAGCATATATTTAGATATTGAATTAACTCTTTAAAAAATGGCCCTGGATCGCTAAGGCGAAACAGCTCAAGCGTAGTTTTTGGTTTAAAAAAGTCCATAGCATTTTGAGAAAAGAAATTAGATAGATAGGATGACTTTTTTCTTTTTAATTGAATTAAAAAGTGATCTAGCGATCCCAACTCCCATCGAAGTCTAATGTCTGTTTGGTATGCTCTATCTAATGATCCATCAGTCTGCTCCCCGATAAGTAAGCCAGGGAAGTTCACTCCAGAATCAATAGCAAGTTGTAAAGAACCCCAGAAGCGAGGATTAATTTCCATTAAATATGGAGTGCCATCATCAGCTCGTTTAAACTCGATCATTGCAACACCTTGCCAATTGAGGTCTAGCAAAAGCCTGTTTACTTTTTTTATAAGTACTTCATCTGTAGGAATACTTTTGGAAAGTACGCTTACTCCACCCTCGGGAGGTTTTTCGAGTAGGCGTTGATGGGAAAAATGAGCAGAGCATACACCATCTTGAATTAAACAAAACATACCTTGACCTACTCCGCTAATAAACTCCTGAGCTATAAATTTAATTTGTTCTAGTTCAGGCTTAGAAAGGAAATTTTTCAGTTCACTTAAGTCTTTAGCTAGGAAATTCGGAGCTTTAACTAAATTATTTTTGGAATCTAGTTGCGAGGAGGACCTTGGTTTTATAAATAGAGGGAATTGGCAGTCTTTTAGAAGGCTTATTTGTTGTTCAATATCTTGTTTTCCACCAAGAATCTTAATGGTTCTTGGGGTGGAGATATCCTGCTTTTTCGCCAGTTCAATTAACTTGGCTTTGTCTTGTACTTTCTCAAAGCTTTCTTTATTTACAAATGGGAAGTTAGTAAGTGCTCTTATTTCTTGTTCGAAGTTATATAGTACATTCAAAGTATGATCAGTCGTTGAAATAAGAAAGTCATATTTCTTAGTCTCAAGTTTGTTCAAAATAAATAGTTTAAAGTTAGTGGGATCGATTAATGGGTCTGGGTATTGAAATCGGCCCTTAGCATATCTACTGGATGAAGAGAGTGAAACACTAGAGCTAGATTCACCTACTTCCACAAAGTGTCCCGCAGCTCCAAGACTTCTTGTGACTGCAAGAGCACTTCTTGTATTTCCGTCAAGTAATAGAATTTTTTTACTCATAAATATATCAGGGTAGGCTTCTTGTTAGGTAGTTTCCTAATATTTTTGTAATAGGTAATGGGAGTCTTCTCCAAGCCTTTATTGCAAGAGAGAATTTTTTATCATCTGGATTAACATCCGGTATGTCTGAGCCATCAGTGTGATAGTACCAATGTAGAGGTAATGGCTGCGCTCCCCATTGGGACTTAAATTTAAAAGTACCACTATTCACACTAGATCTACCAAAATCAAAAAATTCACATCCATCAAGAGATGATTGTCTGATGGTCTCCCAGTAGAGAAGCATGTTCGGAGCATACTTACTGTGCTTCCTTAGAGCAGAAGCCCAAGGAATTTCTACATGCGTGCCTGTTCTGATAGTAATCCCAGATGCGATTGGCGCATTTTGATGACGGACAGTAATTATCCTCGCCCTATCACCGAATGATCTTATGGTGTCTCTAAATAGCCTGATGGGATATACAGGTGTGCCTAGACTCCTCATAGTATCTGCAAAAACCGCATAAAAATCTCTGATATGGCACTCCGTAATATCTTGGCCTTTAAAAGATTCTGCCATGCAACCCTCTTTAGCCGGTCTTCTGATTTGGCTTCTTAATTTAGGAGGGAAGTTAGCAAACATAGTTTCGGGGTCATTTTCTAGTCTAAGTACCATCGCTACTTTATGAGATCTCTCTTTTAGATCGCGATCCTTGATTATTGGATCACTCAGAGTCTCCCTCTTACGAATTTCTAAGTATTTCGTTTTAAGAACTTTGGATTGTTCTATGGCTGCTTGATAAAGCTGACTTTCAATTTCGGGAGTATCTGCCAAGGCTCCTCCTCCATTGAGGTATGGAATGGAAATTAATGCTCTACCAAAAAGTAAACTATTTACAAAAAAAAGTGGTAGGACTCCTCTTATCCCAGAGCTATCTTTTGCCATTAAAAAATATGGCTCGTGTTTAAAAGACTTTTTTAAAATTTCAGACCATCGCCAGTCATAGGCATAATGATTGACTACCATCTTCGTTAGATAGTCTTGCCACTCGGTGTTATTTGCTTTTTGGGTTTGAATAATTTCGCACATGAGAATTAAGCGTTTTAGCCTATAAGTAATTTTAAGTCTAGGCAGGAAATAGTGGGATAAATTTTGAGCAATAGAGTGTAGTATGTTAACAAGGCAAAATGTATAATAGTGACTATATAGATGAGATTGCTCTAAAAATAGACTCTCTAAAAGCCAGTTCTCTTTATAGGGAGACTAAGGTCCCCAAAGGAGGGCGAGATTTTACATCTAATGACTATCTTGGACTATTAAACATAGCTTCTCCCGTAAAACAAATAGCTTTAAGAGGAGCTGTAGCCTCTAGAGTGCTCAGTGGCACATCTGAAAGTCACATGCGATTAGAGGAGGCTTTAGCGTCCTATGCAGGTACTGAGTCAGCATTGCTTTTTGGTTCAGGGTATCTAGCTAATCTAGGAACGCTTTCAGCTTTAGTCGGGCGAAAAGATCTTGTTTTTAGTGATAAGTATTCACATCGTAGTTTATTGGATGGAATACAGCTTTCTGGTGCGAAGCATCTTCGGTTTAAGCATAACGACCTTGATCATTTAGAAGGGCTTCTAAAAAAAGCTATAGTTAGCAGAAGAGAGAAGCAAAATTATTTTATTGTGACTGAATCAGTGTTTAGTATGGATGGTGATTTAGCGCCACTTTCTGAATTGGTCGCCTTGGCAAGGAAATATTCAGCTCTTTTAATTATAGATGAAGCACATGCTGTAGGAGTCTATGGTTCTGGTAGATGTAAAGCAGAGGGTGTTTTAGCTGATATGCTGGCAGTACTTGGAACTTGTAGTAAATCATTTTGTGGTTATGGTGGTTTTTTTTTAGGCCCCCAAATAGTAAGAGAGTATCTAGTCAATAAGGCTTCAAGCTTTATTTTTAGTACGGCTTTACCTTCTGATTTATGCGATGTGTTGATTGAGAATATAGAGTTAATTAAAAACTCTCCCCGATTAGGTCAGCTCGCCTTGGAAAAAGCTGAATACTTTCGAGGACAATTAGAGACATCGGGTCTTAATAAGCATTGTTCATTAGTAGGAGAGTCAAAAAGTCATATCGTTCCTTTTGTATTGGGAGAAGAAAAGAAAGTGTTAGAGTTAAAGAATGCTTTAGCCGAAAGGAATATTCTAGTTGCGGCCATTAGACCTCCTACTGTTCCTAGTGGGACTGCAAGAATTAGATTCTCAATTAGAGCAGACCATAGTTTGGATGACTTAGATGCAGTTATAAGTATAATGCGAGAAATTTTTGCTAACTGAGAAGAGGTCTGTTCCGAAATTCCAATATTGTCATTGCGAGGAGCGGAGCGACGGCCTGCGGTGAGCCTTTCGAAGCGTGGCAATCTCTAGCGATCATAGATAGTTGAGATTGCCACGCTTCGCTCGCAATGACAAATATTTCATTGGGATGCTGTTATAGCGCTTACTTTGTGCCTTTCATGTATTTTTCAATGTCATCTAGTTTTAAAGCTTCAGCAATTGCTTTAAGGTCAACGTTTCCAGATGTCTTATGGATATTTAACATGGCTCCGCCATCAAGAAATACTGTTAGCTCTCCGTTGTTTTCATTCAGGTTTGCAGTTCGGCCATCTATTCTCATTGTTGCTTGTCCATTTTGTTGACCAAACATCGCAGCCATTTGTCCAAGTGCTGCAAGTCCACCTAGTCCAGCTTGTGGACTACCTGATGTGCCACCTTGAATTTCTATTTTTACGGCATTGGAAGCTTGAGAGTATTCTCTAGAAACATTGGTAAATCCCATTGCTGAATTTGATTCAGCTTTAGCACCCGTCATTCCTGCTACGGTATCAGGAAGAAAGCTAGTTAGCTTTTTAAGATAGTTTTGCTCAAGGTCTTTTTTAGCCCAGTTGAGCTCTTCAAGTGCTTTTGAGTAGTTACCCTCAGTTGATAGTTGTTCAACTTTAGCTAGCATAGATTTTAAATCGTCAGCTATTGCAACGTTTGAACTTAGTGCGATTAGTACAGTGGTAAGAACTATTTTTTTCATTTTGAATATCCTAGTTAAGGTAATATTTAATTCTAGGAAGTTTAGCCTTATGTTGTTAAGAGTTCAAGGCTACTTACCTAAGTTCTTTTGATTCTTAGCCTTTAGTAGTATGCCTGATAGGGGAGGTAGGGTTAATTTCAGGCTAGCGTTATGGCCATGCTTGGGTATGTTTTGTGAGTTGAGCAGGCCAAGGTTACCTTTGTTAGACCCCCCATATATATAGCTATCACTATTGAATATTTCTTCCCATTCACCTTCAAAAGGAATTCCGACTTCATAGTCAATCCGTGGGACTGGAGTAAAATTCATCATGCATAGTATTGTCTCTTTTTTACTTCTCCTTAAAAAAGAAATTACGCTATTCTTATTGTCTTCACCAGAGATCCAACTAAAGCCAGAGGGATCGAAGTCTAGTTCTTGTAAGGCGTTTTCTCTGATTGCTAAATGATTTAGGTCTTTAACAATCCTTTGAATACCTTTATGTGAGTCATGGTTTAGTAAGGACCAATCAAGTGACCTTTCATGAGACCATTCTTGATAAGAGGCGAGTTCAGAGCCCATAAATAGCAAGTTTTTTCCTGGATGAGCATACATATAGGTGTATAGTAGGCGAAGGTTTGCGAACTTTTGCCATTCGTCGCCTGGTAGTTTGTTTATGAGTGAGCCTTTGCCATGCACTACTTCATCATGGGAGAGGGGCAGAATGTAGTTCTCAGTGTGAGTGTAGGAAAAGCTAAAGGTAACTTGATTATGCTCAAAAGATCGATAGATAGGATCTTTTGAGAAATATTCTAGTGTATCGTTCATCCAACCCATATTCCATTTGCATCCAAATCCCAAGCCTCCATCTATCACAGGTTTAGTTACTTTAGGCCAAGCTGTCGATTCCTCGGCAATGATTACTGCCTCTGGATGTTTTTGGCCAATGATTGAGTTTAGCTTTTTAAAAAATTCTAAGCTTTCAATATTTTCACGTCCACCATATTCATTGGGTATCCATTCACCATCTTTTCTTGAGTAGTCTAGGTAAAGCATGGATGCAACGGCATCTATTCTAAGTCCATCAATGTGAAATACGTCTAACCAATATAGTGCGTTTGAGATTAGGAAGTTTTCAACTTCTTTTCTCCCTAAGTTAAATATGTAAGTACCCCAGTCAGGATGGAATCCTTTCTTAGGGTCAGCATGTTCGTATAAATATGTACCATCAAAACGGTGCAAACTGTAAGAGTCTGTAGCAAAGTGGGCCGGTACCCAATCTAAAATCACGCTGATATTGGCCTGATGTAAGGCGTCTATAAGGAACATAAGGTCTCTGGGTTCTCCATATCTACTGGTAGGGGAGAAGTATCCGGTAGTCTGATATCCCCAAGAGCCATCAAAGGGATGTTCCGTTATGGGGAGAAGTTCTAAATGAGTAAACCCCATGTCGTTTAAGTAGGCTGGGAGAGTTTCAGCGAGTTGTTTGTAGGTGACACCAAAAAATGGATAATTGTCAGAGTAATGTTGCCAAGATCCTAGATGAATCTCGTAAATGTTGGCAGGACTTTTATAGAAATTTTTTGTTTGGTTTTGCCACTCAGAATCATTCCATTGATACTTTGTATTATCGTAAGCTAGAGAAGCACTTTTAGGCCTGATCTCAGAGTACTTGGCGTACGGATCATTTTTTTCAAAGATTTCACCGGTAGCTCTATTTGTAATTACAAATTTATAGTGATCAAATTCCTTAACACCCTCTACGTAGGTGCTCCATACTCCGGATGATTCCAAGGAAAACATTTGGTTCCTGGAGGGATCCCAGGAATTAAAATCTCCAACAACCGCAATCTCAGAGGCATTTGGTGCCCAAACAGAGAAATAGGCGCCATTTTCACTCAGAGTGCAGCCAAATTTTTCATAGCTTTTTAAGAAGTTCCCTTCACCTAGTAGATATAAGTCTTGGGAGCTAAGAAGTTGATTTTTCAAGTTTAGAGAGATCTTTGCTAGGGGTGTTTAATTAAAAAACTAGTGTATAATTTTTAAAGCAGTTTACCAAGTGTTACTTTTTATATAGAGTGTTTCTAGACAGGTGGGACTTGTTTACTTAAGAATCGGCCATGGTTTTTGTGACTAGGATCTTTTGAGTGAGGACTGTAGCCCAAATAAAATAGACATTTAGTATGGGCTGTGGTTTGTTAGATGTTTTCTGGGGGTTTTTAGGAGAGTCAGATGGTTGATACTTGCGGACGCCAAAGTTTTATTCCCGCACCGATATATGAGAAGGGAGGATATACTTCTCGTTATTATGAGGGATATCGCATTCAAGATGTGGAGCATGAAGATACTTTGGAAACTCATACTATTATATGCCAGGCCTCTGAGCGCAGAGTTCTGGATTTAATTGGACGCCTGTGGGAGCATTTACTTGATTACTGCACTTTGCGCTCAGGCTTCGAGTCTTGTAGGGTGACCTTAACTAAGTTCATTGGGCCATCAAGTCAGCATCAGTCCGTTCGTGGTTTTCAGGCTTTTGATGGAATGGAGCCTTATGTTGTTAAAGGATTTATTGCTTATTTTAAGGATGCACTTTGGAAGAATCCGGAAACAGAGATCTCCATTTGGATCTCTAGCAGTAAACACCACTTTCCGTTTCGACTTGTTTTTACGAGAGATAAGTTGCTAAGGGTGGGAGTTCAGGATGTAGCGGACTTACATGGGATTTTATGTTTTTTAGCTGAATTCGGCTTGAAGCGTAATAGTGCTCTAAGTCTTGTTGATGTGCCTGCCCGTATTTTCAGAGCTTCTGACTCTACGAAACAGTTGTTTGAGGAAATGACGCAGTATTTGAAAGATGCGTCGCGACCCTTTGGTTGTAATGATCAAGACTTTTGTGAGGGGGATGCAGGTGATTCTGGTTTATGAAAGGTTTGTGCTGAAGGTTTTTTAGAACCACAGCACTTTCTATTTAAGTTTTTTAATTCTTCCTAGGCCTTTCTTTCTTCCTTCTAGCCAGCTATAATGTGTGGCTATGTCCTCAAATTTACATATTAAAAACGGTTCTGTTGATCTTTGTTACGTCTTTGAGATTGGCGAAGGTGTTAAACTTAATAAGGCGGGTGAATTAATCGAGGGCGATACTCGTAGGCAGATTTCTAGCCGAAAACGAGCACATGAGAGATATTTTGGGTATGACCCAGCTCCACTTATATTTAATGAGGTTATTGAGCCTATTCGATTCGAAAATTTCTTAACTGAGGAGGCGTTTGAACTTACCGTCTTCGATATCGGTGTTGTTCTCGCTAGGTATAAAATCCTATTAACTGAAGGCATGCCGATTGAGGACTTGGTTCATTTAAGTAGATTGTTAGGAGAAGATGAACGTCCTCTTCTGTATGCACGAGCAAGAACAGAGTTGATGTTGGAAAAAATTGCATCAGCTGTTATTCGGCCATGTATTGAAGAAATCTCTCATGGATACTCATTATTTGGAATTGAATCTTTTGTTGAAGCTACTGGTACCAACATTCCCTACGTGATAGACACTCATGCAGGGGTCATCGCACAGATCTTACGCCAGGAAAATCGAGAATTATCAGAAGATGTTATCGCGGATGTTTTAAGATATAAGTTAAGTTATACTCCCTCTGATATTACTATTGTGGATTGGGATTCTGCTATTCGTTTAGGAGAAGAGAGTCGAGATATATTTGGAGTAATAGAGTTCTCTTTGATTCAGTTACTTGAGATGTTGTACCTGGATGAGAAGATAGATGATCATAATGACTCCGCCTACGAGGTGTTTTCTGAAGAGCAGAGTTTAAATTTTTTTAATCGAATAGTTCTGAACTTTAAGAGAGCGCTCAGTGGTAAGTTTAAGACTACGGAGGCTGAGTTGGCACAGTTAACTGTAGATTCTACTAATCTGGCGATAAATGTTTCAACTGCGATTAACCTTATCGGAGACCCGACTTTAGTTAGAATATACGGCTTAGCATCTGATAGGTTCCGACTACAAGATTTAGAACAAGCGATAGATAGGAAGATTAGAGTGTTAGAAGGGATTTATCAAAAATATACTGATAGATCTAATGCTCGGCGTGGACTTATTCTTGAATTGGTAATAGTGTTTTTGATAGGGTTCGAAGTATATCAAAGTTTATTTAAATAAGAGTTATAATTATGAATGATGTTAGAGATCAACTTCCTAGTGTTCAAATTGATAAGATATTTGAATTTATTAAAGCCTTTTCGATTGAAGCTGCGGAATTGGTGCGAGAGCTTGTAAAAGTTGAGTTCTCTAAGGAAGAAAAAAGAGACCAAAGTTTTGTAACCGAAGTTGATTTTAAGGTAGAGGATCTTTTACGTGAGAAAGTAGCCGCATTGTTCCCTGAACATGGACTAGTAGGTGAAGAACGATCTAGTTTGAATCCAGAGGCAGAGTTTCAGTGGATAATCGATCCCATCGATGGCACTCAAAACTTAGTCCATGGCATCCCTACTTACGGGATAGTTGTTGGTTGTTTTTATAAGTCTAGGCCAATCGCTGGTATCATTAATCACCCAGCTCTAAAGTTAGAATATTATGGTGCTTACAAAAGGGGCGCCTATCGAGATGGAATTAAACTTAATATTCAAGATAATCCTGAACAAGATGCCTTTCGGCAGGAGGTTATTGCCTTAAGTACTAGGGATTGTTTTAAGCGAATTGGTAGAGAAGACATTTTTGATACTGTAATGAAGGAGCATGCTTCAACTAGAGTATATTATGATATCTTTTCAACAACTAGAGCAATCGAGGGGCAGGTTGGAGCATTGTTGGAGTTTGGTATGAAGTGTTGGGATATTGCTGCTACGGAGATACTCGTGACTGAAGCCGGTGGTGTTTATGAGGAATATTCTAGAGTGAATAAAGAGGGTAGCCCGGAAATTATTTCAATAATGATTGGCAAGCCAAGTGTAGTAGCCCAGATAAAACAAATCATTGAATAAAAAATAAAAAGGGAAGAGAAAAATTCGCCCTGAACAACCTTGTTCTTTTACAGCTCTTTAGTGAATCCTTTCTCATATTCCTATTGGCATGTGTGGAGCGGTACCAATAAAAACTTTTTAGGCGAATCTTTCCCTTTCACCTTACTCCGCGCGGAAGGAACTTTTTGCTAATCCATAGCCCTAGTTCAAGCCACACTAATATAGTCGGACTTTCTTTCTTATATCTTTAAGGTTCTATTCATAAGATTATCCAATCTGAAGATATTTTTTTTAAATATACTTGAAAGTTGTTTTTAAATGTTGAGATATCGCCATTTTCATAGAAAGTTCTGCCTTGGTAGCAGATTCTATGACATAGATGATGTCGCGAGTTCTCTTTTGAGCTTTGAGGTAGTTTAATTGGAAGCTCGTTTTCTCTAATAATATCAATCGTTTGAAGATGTACCTTTGAATGCTCCTCTTGCCTGAATTTAGACATGATTGTGTCGATATGAGGAATGTCCATTGTCCACTTAGAATCTTTGAAGTTGATGTGTTTGGGTTCAATCTCGGTAAATAGATGTTCTAAGGCAAGTAGCCCTGCTAGTAATTCGGCCTTAGAGGAATCGCCAATTTCATAAATATATAAGCATTTGCAGGTGGTTATAAATGGTACATTCGTGTAGTCCTCAGGCGCGGAAAGTGGCTTTTCGGACTTTAATCTAATAATTACTGCGCCTAAGGAGTGAATATCCGATAATACAGTGGCGTCAGAAGTTAGGTGGAAAACTTGCTTAGTCATAAAAGCTTGCTTACATTAGTCATAATATTGAAAACTAAATTTTAATCTCATAAATATTTAACATAATGTGGACTTATACTCAGAAAACTCTTTTTAATGTAGGTGATAGCTCTTTTAGGGGGCGATCTAGGTTGTCATTATTGGCACTAATTGCGGGCATCTCATTACTCGGTTTTGCTATTATCTTAATTTTAAAGCCTGAAATTTTAGCATTCTTACTCGCGGGTGTATTAATATTTCTTGGACTTGGCTTTTTGTCTCTTTCATTTGTTTTGAAAGGTTCATCAGCCAGACGTGCTTTTAAAATGCACCTTTTTTAAGTTTTATCTGACTTAGTGATCAATTGAATTGTTTGAAGTATTTATTGCTTCGGCCACAAGCTCTGCAATATCTTTAACTTGGATTTCGTTTTCTTTGTCTTCTATCTTTATTCCATCCTCTAACATCTGCATACAGAAGGGGCAGGCCGTTCCGATAGTGTTGCTAGATGTCTCTTCGGCTTGAAGAACTCTAAGTCTATTAACTCTCTCACCAACTTTCATATCATGCCAGTAATGCCCTCCTCCAGCACCACAGCACATGCTTTTTTCTTTGTTTGAGGACATTTCTTTTAGGTTGTTTGCCCCTAAGCTTTTTAAGATCTCTCTTGGTGCAGAGTATTCATCGTTATATCTACCTAGATAGCAAGGATCATGAAAAGTTATAGAAGAAAGCGAATTGTCTTTAAGTTCTATTATATTTTCTTTAATGAGATTATTCAAGAATACCGAGTGATGTTCCACTTCAAATGGAGCTTCCGAAATAGATCCGAATTCAGGGTATTCATTTTTTATTGTATTAAAACAATGAGGACAATGAGTAACAATCTTTTTAAATTTTACATTTTTAAACGTAGCAATGTTTTGTTTCGCCGCTACTTGGAAAGTGTTTTCATCTCCCAGTCTTCTTGCCGCGTCTCCTGTGCAAGATTCTAGATTACCTAAAAGCCCCCATGAGATACCTGAAGCATTTAAAATTGATAACATAGATTTAGCAATTTTTTGTTTTCTGGTATCAAAGGTGGAAATGCATCCAGTCCAGTATAAAATCTCTACTTCATCTCCTGGATTTAATCGATTGGCATCAAGATCACTAAACCAATCTTCTCTTTCATCCGCATTGCCCATAGGAGTACCCTTGGATTCAATGGCTCTAAGAATAGGTTGCGCTTCAGATGGGACTTGCCCTTGAATAAGAACTAGGTTCTGTCTTGCTCTAGTAATGTAATCAACATGATCAATCCCTACTGGGCATGCATCGACGCAAGCTCCACAAGTAGTGCATGACCAAAATACATCAGCATCCATTATGCCACCGGCTAGGAGTGCGTCTTTGTCTTTTCCTAAAGAATCGGTAGTTGCATTGTTTACGAGTTCAGAGGAGCTTCGTTTGAACTTATCAGGATTTAAGCTTGGAGATTCTTTTAAGAGGAGCTCCTTTAGAAGAAAAGAGTCTAGTTTCCTAAGTGCTAACCCAAGTTTGGTCTTAGGGGGGTCAAGTAGGCTTGCTTGGATATTTAGAAGATGGTCTCTAGTGTCAAGGATTAACCACTTAGGAGAGAGTGCTTTTCCGCTATTGTAGGCAGGGCAGACATCTTGACATCGACCACAAGAGGTACAGGCATCTAAGTCCAATCTTCTTTTCCAATCCAGATCATTTAGGGTTGCAATCCCTAGAGAAAACTCCCCATCTCCAGCTGCGGCTTCTTCTAATATTTTTTCGAGATCACCTCCCGATCGGATTTGTCCTTTGGGAGTATAGATGTCTTTAAAATAGAGATTTAAACTACTCGAAAGTATGTGGAAAAATTTTGAATAAGGCATTAAAGCAACAAAGGCTAGAAAAGTGAGGGTGTGAATCCACCAAATTCCAAAATGTAGTATCTTTGAAGCATCCACTGAAACGCCCCAAAAAAACTTACTGACAATAAAACCTACAAAAGAATAATGAGACCATGGATCATTTGAAGCATGTATCCTCAGTGCTTCAAGTAGAAATCCTTGAACAAGTAGTAGGGTGAACATCTGAAGCATGAATCTATCTGCTTTCGTGGAGTGTAGCTTGTCTGGTTTTTGATGAAATCTTCTATGACTTGCTAAACAAATCCCTAAAAGAAAAAGGAATCCAAAAAGGTCACTAGCAATTGTGAGGCCGAGATAGAAAGGCCCGCTATAAACATCAAGCCCAAAGTCATGAGCTAAAAAAACCATTGTGGTTGTAAATAACAAGACTAAAAATCCGAGGTAAATCAGGATATGAAAAACACCTGCTTGGCTATCTCTACTAACCCTTTTTTGAAATACAACATTCATAATGAAGTGATGTAAACGTTTAAATGATAAATCAGGTTTGTTTGCAGTACCGCTTCCTGCCGTCCAAAGAAGGATTCTTTGGTAAAAGCCATTGAGGAAAATGATTAAGGCAACACTAAGGAGTATATAAAGTGCTACCTGATTGCCTATGGCTGGGAGATTCCAGTAGATAGGTCTTGAAGCTGTAGCAATAGTGTGGCCGTAAGAAAGTTCTGTGTTCAAATCGAGATATTCCTAAAAGAGAAGTAAAAGAGTTTTTTGACAACTTCTTTTACACCAAATTAGCGTATTCGTAAGTAATCTAAATTTGGCACTAAGGTCATAGGTTTCCCTCGCGCCAAAACCTACTAAAAAAGTCGCAATTGCAGGGGATGCTAAGTAATTAAAAGTAGCCCCGCACCAGTTAAGGGTAGTGAAAATGCACTCGGATCTGTCGGGGGTTTCATCGTAAACTTGCTAGGTGGAAATGAAAAGAGGAGGCATTGCCTCCTCTGGGGTTAACCATTCTTGGAAAATGTGTAGAAAGTCAGTCGTTTCTCAGCCTAAGATTTCTTTCGGCGAGAGCCTTACGGATCTCATTCAGTGTCCCTTCTCCAACGGATCTGAGACATAGAATTTCATCGGGAGTTTTGTTTAGCAACTGTTTTATGCTTGTTACACCAAGCCGATAAACTGCCTTTCTTGCTCTCGTTGAAAGTCTTAAGGATGTAATCATGTCGAACGACATCGCCGTTTGTTCACGGGTCATCGCCTCAATCCTTTTCATCATCGCTAGTACTTCCTTGGCGATACCATCGATTTTTAGTGTTAAGAGATTTAAGTCACTAATTAATTTGTTAATCTGATCGTCATCCATCTGCTTTACCACCTTCCTCTAAAACCTCTATCTAATCCATCAGGGAAACGTTCCCTCGTTTTTTTGGACAAGATTTAGAAGGCATATTCTTGCATGTTTTCCATATAGATACAATATAGGTGGGAGTGGCGCCTTTGGGGTTTTGATTCGATGATAAATTAGTCCGTAGGGGCGATCCCTTGCGGTCGCCCATGTATTGAATCAAAACAATGACTTAGCGAGGGCAACCGCAAGGGATTGCCCCTACTGATTTCTCCCCTCAAGAACTTCTTAGATTATGTCGCTTTACTATTTACTTGATTTTAATCAATTTATTGCTTAAACCTGATGAATTGAAAATTTAAAAAATTTAAGGATTTTAATTCGGCTAATTGCTTTACGGAGCATAGCTAAAATATCATAAAATGGACCCAGACCCCTTTAGTACTCTCGATCATATATACCTTCTAATAGTTTTAATTATTATTAACGGTGCCTTCGTCGCAGGAGAGTATGCATTGATCTCTTGTGACCCTAATATAATACGTGACGTTGATAATAAACGTCGGAGAAAATCCGCGGTTTGGCTGCTTGATCATAGTGAATTGTCTGTTGCATCGATTCAATTGGGGATTACAGTTTGTAGTTTGTTGATCGGTTGGATCGGAGTTGACTACTTCCATATTAAGTTTAGCCCCTTATTTGATTTCGCAGTAGGCTCACCTTTTAATCTTTTAGCTCCCATCGCAAGCGCTGTTTTAGTTTTAACAGTTTTACATGTTATTTTTGGTGAGTTAGTTGTTAAAGCAATCGCGACTTCCTTTCCTGAAGTCACCTTATATTTTTTAGCCGGCCCAATAAAATTGTTTACTCTATTGAGTTATCCTCTCGGTAAGGTTGCTTATGTACTTGCTAATATGATTCTTAAACCATTTCAGCTAACAATCGGACACTCAGATGATTCAACTCTTTCTATAGCTGAGATTAAAAGGCTTTTTGCTTCTGTTCCATCTACATCAGAGTTACGCCCTGAGCAGGCGCGAATGATTCGAGGTGTCGTCGGCTTTTCTGAGACTGTGGCTCGAGAGATTATGACTCCTCGTACTGATCTTGTTACGGTAGAGGTCGGATCCAGTCTTGATGAAGTACTTGAGATCGTATTAGAGTCTGGATTTTCTCGTTTACCTGTTAGGGGAGCTAGGGTGGACGATGTGTTGGGAGTTTTGCTTGCAAGAGATGTAATGCCTTATCTTAGAGAGGGGAAGAAAGGTACTTTCGATGTTAGAAAGATAATGCGCCAATGTTATTTTATTCCGGGAACTAAACCTATCGATGATTTATTGGCTGAGTTTAAAAAACGAAAACAACATTTAGCTGTGATTTTAGATGAGCATGGTGGTTTGGATGGAGTAGTTACCTTAGAAGATCTACTTGAGGAGATTGTGGGAAATATCTACGATGAAAGTGATGATCTTGAAAGAGAGGTAGTTGTTCTAGAGGGTGGAGATTATATCGTGGATGGTGGACTTTTAGTCGCCGATTTAAATGAGAGGTATTCTTTTAAATTGCCAGAGGGAGAATATGATACGGTTGCAGGATTGTTGTTTACCGTTCTTGGCCGAATTCCTCGCATAAGTGACGTTGTCTTTGTCTCAGTGGAAGGCGATATCTTTATAAACTCAATGCCCTACGATAATAGTGTGGATGGTGTTTATGAAGATGTAGTAAAAGAAGGTGGCACTTGTATTTCTATGAATGAAGTACAAGGACATCGAATTGAGTCTGTAAAAATATCAAAAATTAAACCTAGTGATTCTGAGGACATCCGCACTTCTGAATCAAAAACAGCTACTTCTGCATCTATAGAAGGTAGTCAGGTAAACGAAAAGTAGTCAAAAGCTCAAGTTTTTATAAGTTTGAAGTTTCTAAGTGATTGTACATAAAAAGTATTAGTCATTTATGAATTCCCCTTGCTTTATTTGTGAGTAATTTAGGTGGCTACGCTGTTTTGAAAGGCAGATACGTTGAAAATTAATTCAGATATTAGATATCAAGGAAAGATAATACCATGGCAAAGCCAAAAGTAAGCAAAAGTAAGTCTTTAAAGAAGTCTCCTACATCTCTTAAGGGAAAGGAAACTAAAGCTAAAAAGGAGCTTGGAGTAAGTGCAAAGGCGAGTAAACCTAAGAAGGCCTCAGTAAAGCCAGCTCCTAAAGCCAAAGCTAAGCCGGCCCCTAAATCCAAAACGACAAAAAAATCTAAAGTTGACACTAAGTCGCGTAAGGTAGCGGAATCAAAAGTAACTAAGAAAAAGGCTACTACCGCAAAAGTAAAAGCTATTAAAAGCTCCGTTAAGGAGACAAAGAAAAAAATCATTAAAACTGAGGAAGTAAAAAAACCAATTAGAAAGACTAGAGTAATCGCGTCGGCATCTAAGGCTGTTGATATTTCTAAAGGTAAAACTAAATTTGGAAAAGATATAACTGAGAGGCAAAGAACATCTACTCGATATCGAAAAAAATCAGCAGAGAAACCGAGTCCCCAAGCCCAAGCACTATTAACTCCAACGGAGAAGATGCTAAAGCCTTTTAAGGATGCTGCTAAGAAGAACCAAGTGTTGCAGAAGTCTAAGCAAAAAGAAGCTAAGTTAAAAGGATTTCTTGCAAAACCTCAAGCTACTGGTAAAAAAGTTACTGTGGATTTGAGAATGCATTCCCCTATGTCGGAAGGGTATTTTTCAACAGGCGGAGTCGATCCAGCGGGTGCAATGATTCGTTTGGCAAAGGCCAAAGGGCTAGATATGATTGCTGTGACTGATTATAATTCCGCGGAGTTTCTTGAGCTCATTCAAGATAAGGCGAAAGAAACTAGTGTCTCGGTTCTTCCAGGGTTAGATTTACGATGCCAGGTGGCTGAGTGTGATGAGATATATTTTGTCGCCTTATTTGAAGAGGAGAAAACTTCTACAGACTTATACCGAGTGCTCGCAGAAATAGGCGTTCCTTTATCTGCTCGTGGAAGCAAAAATTTCGTAGTGAAAAAATCTTTGAAAGAGATTATCGAAGTAGTTGAGAGGGAAGGCGGAATTCTAATCCCAAGTAGAGTTGATAAGACTCCAAATAGACTGCATGCAGCTAAAACACTAGTAGAGGATTTCGGATTTCATGCATTTGATATGGTGCACCCTGATAACCCAGAGTACTTTAAAGATCGTTGGCCTAGTGGAGAGTTTACTTTCTTCTCATTCTCCAATGCAAATTCTTTAGGGCAAGTTGGTAGTAGGACTTTTTCTACCAAGATACCTAAGGACGGATTTAAAGGCTTGAAAGCTGTTATTGATAGACGTAAAGCGGTCTAACTTACCAGCCTAAAATAAATCCAAACATTAGCGGTGCTACTATAGTAGCATCGCTTTCAATAACAAATTTAGGAGTATCTGCTTCTAACTTCTCCCAAGTAATCTTTTCATTCGGTACGGCACCACTATAAGATCCATAGCTAGTGGTACTATCAGAGATTTGGCAGAAATATCCCCAGCATGGACAATCTTCAATTTCTAAGTCCTGTCTGATAAGTGGAACTACACATATAGGGAAATCTCCAGCAATTCCTCCACCGATTTGGAAAAAACCAATAGACGACTTCGAAGAAGTCTCTTTATACCAATCAATTAAGCGGTTCATGTACTCAAGACCAGTTCTAACAGTTAGAATTGATTTTACGTTTTCCTTTTTAACTTGTCCTACAAACATGTTGCCTAAAGTTGAATCTTCCCAACCAGGTACGAATATCGGTAGGTTCTTTTCTGCTGCAGCTAGTAACCAGGAGTTTTTAGGATCAATTTCATATTCATGTTCTAATTCTCTTGAAAGAAGTAGTTGATAGAAAAACTCATGTGGAAAGTAACGTTCACTACTACTGTCAGCCTTTTGCCAAAGGGCAAGTAATGCACTTTCGATTTTCCTCATAGCTTCATGCTCAGGAATACAAGTATCCGTTACTCTGTTTAACCCTCTTTCTAGTAGTTTGACTTCGTCCTGTGGAGAAAGGTCTCTATAGTGAGGAACTCTTTCGTAAGAGTTATGCGCAACTAGATTAAATACATCTTCTTCCAGGTTTGCCCCAGTACAAGTGATTGCCTGAACTTTCCCTTGCCTTATCATCTCCGCTAAACTTAAACCTAGCTCTGCCGTACTCATCGCACCGGCCAAAGTTATCATCATCGATCCACCTTTTGACAGATGATCAACATAAGCTTCTGAAGCCCCAACTAAAGACGCTGCATTAAAATGTCTGTAATGATGTTTGATGAATGTAGAAATTGGACCCATAGGTTGCTCTCGGTAGTCTTATAAATAATAATGATAATTAGAATACTAATTAGAATACGGCGCGTTTTACCAGACGTGAGCTAAATTTCAAGTATGCATGAGTAAATTAACGGAATTAGGCGTCCTAATGGTCGGTATTGGTGGAAATATTGGTGGAAATTTAAAAATCAGAAGCTACAGATTCTTGATAAAGCTTTCTAGCGGCTTCTTCCATGAGTGTTTCTAAGGTCTCAGCTGCCTGTCCTCTCGCTACTTCTCGTTGGCTCAAGCTTCCAAGGGTACTCGCACCGCTATTCCCCTGAGCGAAGGATGAGCTTGTTGTAACGACGTTAGAAGAGACACTTCCGAAGGAATCAGAGACTGTGATTGCTGGGTTTCTGTATAGAATTTGACCGTTCCTCTTTTTTAACTCAGCAGAGATAGTAAAGACTAAGTCTTGTTCTACTGCGACATTCTGTGTGCCTGAAACTTCTCTGTTTCTATTCGCAATTGCTTGAATTTGAGTGATAAGTTCTGCATCCGCAGGTTCTCCACTATCTAAAATCTTAACTATTCCAGCTCTTTCAAATCTTGATCTGAGTTTTTCAGTAAAACGGGGACCTAAGCCAGTAATAGTCGTGTTGTTTTGAGCTGTGCGAATGGAGACTGTTTTTATATCGTTAGGTAGGACTGACCCACTGCCTTGAAGCCTGTAACCGCATGAATGAAGGCCTAAAATTAAACAGAACTGGAAACATATTGTAATTAGCTTCATTCAAATAATCCCACAAATATTCATAGTATCTAATGGCTTGTTGCTCGAATCTTTATATATATTGTATATGCTGAAGTATCGCACTAAAAGTTTATTGCCTTATAAGTGGGTAAATTAACTCTGAGTAAGGTATAAGTCTATATAGTATATAGAAAATTTGCAAACTAATTAAAACTAAGAACATGTCAGATAATTCTTATCAGCCCTCCTTAATTGAACCTAAGTGGCAAGATCATTGGGTAAAGAACAAAACTTTTAAGACGACAGAGGATACAAAGAAGGAGAAGTATTATGTGTTAGATATGTTTCCCTACCCTTCTGGTGCAGGTTTGCACGTTGGTCATCCTGAGGGGTATACCGCCACAGATATTTTATGTCGTTATAAGCGAATGAAAGGCTTTAATGTGCTCCATCCTATGGGTTGGGATGCATTTGGATTACCAGCAGAACAATATGCCTTAAAGACAGGAACTCACCCTGCGATAACAACTGCCACTAATATAGATAATTTTAGACGACAGATTCAAGCTCTTGGGTTCTCATACGATTGGGATAGGGAAGTAGCTACCTGTGATGAGTCTTATTACAAATGGACACAGTGGATATTTAGAAAGCTTTACGAAAAAGGCCTAGCATATATCGATGACGTTCCTGTTAATTGGTGCCCAGCTCTAGGGACAGTCTTAGCTAATGAAGAGGTGATAGATGGTAAGAGTGAGAGAGGAGGGCATGAGGTATTTAAGAGACCGATGCGCCAATGGATGCTTAGAATTACTGACTATGCGGAAAGTTTACTTAGTGGACTTGATGATTTAGATTGGCCTGAGAGCGTTAAGGAGATGCAGCGCAACTGGATTGGAAGGTCTGAGGGGGTCAATTTTAAACAGACGATTAAGGATTTGGGGATTCAATTTGAAGTATATGATTCTATCCCTCAAACATTTTTAGCACAAAGTTTTACTGTTATTGCTCCTGAGCATGCATTGATACCAACTTTAGTTGAAGGCACCAAGTACGAAAAAGAAGTCTTAGATTTCGTTGATCATATTAAAGCCAAGAAAATGGCTAAGCGTTTTGATTTCGATCAGGATTTAGAAGGAATATTTACAGGTCGCTACGTGAAGAATCCATTTGGAACAGGTGATCTTCCTATCTGGATCGCTTCTTATGTCTTAGTTGACTATGGTACTGGGATAGTAAACTGTAGTTCGCACGATGAAAGGGATTTTAAGTTTGCAAAAAAATATAATATTCCTTTAAGGAATGCCTTGCTTCCTGAAGATTCTGAATTGGCAGAAAAAGTTAAAAACTTTGAAGTATTTTATCGCGAGCCGAATGGAGTATTGCAGTCACCGGAACCTTGTAAGGGAATGAAATGGTATGAGGGTAGGGAAGCTGTTATTAATTACATTGTAGAGAATGATCTAGGCACTAGGAAGGTGAACTACAAACTAAGGGATTGGCTTTTTAGTCGGCAAAGATACTGGGGAGAACCCTTTCCAATTGTACATACAGAAGATGGGCCACAGTTATTACCTGAAAGTGAATTACCGGTAGTCCTACCTGAAGTAGAGAAATATCAACCAACCGAAGAAGGAGATCCACCTTTAGCTAATGCCAAAGATTGGTTAGATGTCATAGACCCTATTTCGGGGAAGCCTGCTAGGAGAGAAATAAACACCATGCCACAGTGGGCTGGGAGTTGTTGGTACTATTTAAGATTTATTGATCCAAAGAATGAAAAAGCACCTTGGGATAAAAAGTTAGAGAATTATTGGATGCCAGTTGATCTTTATGTGGGCGGGGTGGAGCATGCGGTGCTTCATCTTTTATACTCTAGGTTTTGGCATCACGTACTTTATGATCTTGGTTTAGTCTCAACTAGAGAGCCATTTAAAAAGCTTGTAAATCAAGGAATGATTTTAGGCGAAGACAATCAAAAAATGTCTAAGTCTAGAGGGAATGTAATTAACCCAGATGACATGATCAAAGAATATGGGGCTGATACATTGAGAATGTATGAGATGTTTATGGGCCCATTGGAACAAGTTAAACCTTGGAATACTAAATCTGCTGGAGGTGTTTACCGATTTTTAACTAGATTGTGGGCGCAGATCATAAATGAAAATGGGCAAATTCAGTCTAAAATCGTTGATGATAAGAAGATTGAATATGGCACGACAGATATTGAAAAAAGTTTCCATAGGTTAATTAAAAAGGTCGGAGAGGATATTGAAGCTATGAAGTTTCATACTGCGATTGCTAGTTTTATGACGTTTTTAAATGAATTGTCTGATACTAAAGTAGTACCTAGGCGAATAATTGTGTCACTTGTGCAGTTATTAAATCCTTATGCTCCACATTTTACGGAAGAACTTTGGCAACGTTTAGGTATGAAGGAAGAGTTATCCTACGTGACTTGGCCTAGTTATGACCCTGAGTTAGTGAAGCTTGATGAAGTGACGATAGCTATTCAGGTAAATGGGAAATTAAGAGAGACTATGCTGGTCGCAGTTACTGCGGATAAGGAAGAGATTCTTGCGTTAGCTAAGGCTTTACCTAAGGTAAAAAGTTATTTAGACTCTGGAACTGTAAAGAAAGAAATTGTGGTGCCAGGCAAGTTAGTTAATTTTGTAGTTCAGACATAAGCCTGTTTGATCTTGAAGAAGTTTAATTAGCGGCATCTGAGGGTAGTGGTGAAAATAGAGTTAAACACGGAGAATAAAAAGCCATTTAGAATCTCTGAATTAAAAATTGAGGTTCCTGGTTTACCTGCTTCTTTAGATGGATTTCTATTGGTTCAATTGGCTGATTTGCATGCGGGTGTTTATACCAGCAATGAACTTATAGAGAACGCCTTACATCTTGTTAATTCTTTAAAGCCCAATGTTATTTTGCATACGGGCGATTTTGTGCATTCTGGAAGGCATGATATTCGAGAGATTTTATTTAAAGCTTTCGGTCCTAACTTTACCAAGTATAGACAATATAGAAGACTTTCTAGACTGTTCGCAAAGGAGCTCTCGGGGATGTTGGGATCTCTAGAGCCTACACACGGATCCTACGCCGTTTGGGGAAACCACGATTATATCGAAGGTGTTCGAACGATAAAAAGATACTTGCCAAGCGGTATAGATATTTTAGTAAACGATTCTATCGTGGTACCAGATACAGATAATAAAATTGTTATCTCTGGGCTTGATGACTATGGTTTTGGAAAGCCTTCAATAGAAGAGATGATGAATGCTTTAAGAGAATCTGAAGAGGGAGGGACTTTTAATTTACTCCTAAATCATAATCCTGATGGATTGTTCAGCAAGGGTAGGGAACAGTTATCAAAATTTGATATGGTCCTATGTGGGCACACTCATGGAGGGCAGGTATGCTTGCCAGGTTCAATCGCTATTACAACTCAAACAAAGTTGAGACGATATCATCGTGGCTTAGATGTTTTAGAGTGTGGGACTCATGTTTATACTTCATCCGGAATAGGTTGTTCCGGAGTGCCATTTCGTTTGTTTTGTGATCCTGAGATAGTGTTAGTTCGATTAGAGGCTATGCCAAAAAAGTAGCCCCCCAACTACTTCCTGTTCGTCTTCCTTTATCCCCTTCTTCCTGTTTTTTAAAGTGAAAACATAAAACATTATGATGGACTAGGTTTTTTTCTTTCCGGAGGATTAAACAGGAAGAAGGGAAGTATGGAAGGGGGAACAGGAAGTAGTTGGGGGTGTTTGGTTTAAAGTTCTCGCTTCCTAAACGCAAGGCCAGAGACTAATAGAATTAGCAAACAATAAGATATTGCATAAAACAGTATAAAAAATATCTGATTGGTGGTGAGGCCTATGTTATATACTAGGTCATCATATCTACATATCGCTCTCAGGTCTGGAATTATGTACTTTAAGCCAGTTCCTACAATATTAAGAAGGGTATTGCTTTCGCCTAGTTTAAATAGATACTCTGTTATGTAATTGACAGATCTACCTGCGATGAAAAATGCAAAACTAAATAGTCCTGGAAGTACAGGAGATACTGAAATGGTTGAAAAGAAAACAGTAATAGCAGAAATGATTGCGATCTCCCAAGTCATACACCAAAAAGCATCTAGGAAAAGTAGATCTAATTTCCCTTCGATCGGATAAACTATAACTTGTAGAATGATAAGCATAAGTAATACAAGAAAACTTGCTGTAGCCCATAATCCAAGGAACTTGCCGAATAAGAATTGATTCCTAGAGACCGCCTTTGAGAGGATATTATAAATAGTTTTTTGACTGATTTCTTTTTGAAATAAAGTTACGCCGGTAATGATACTAATGATTACACCACTAAGAGAAATCATAAAAAACCCAAAGCTTTTTACGACTCGATACTGATCACCGACACTGACAGACCCAAAAGCGACTGAGGCAAGAATGATTAAAAGTGAAAAAAACAATACGGCCCAGAGTATGTTACTCCTAATAGCTTCTCTAAATGAATTTCTAGCGATTGATAAGATCTTAACCATGTTCCGCCTCATTACTTAAATCCAGAAAGGTTTGTTCTAAGGATTCATGCTCTAAATTGAAGCTATGTACCTTATAACCCTTATGCATTGCCATGTGCATGCATATATCGGCTTGTTCTCGATTCTGTAAAATTAAACTAGCTAGTTCATTTCTAATCTCTAGACCAAGGCATTTTATAGAGAATTCACTGAGAAATGTCTGAAGAAGTTCCTCCGTGACGCCTAGCTCATGTCTCAGTTCTAGTCGAAATGAAGTGCTGATTGTTTCATGAGAGTTAAGATTCCTTTCTTTCACCACTTGGCCATTTGAAAGGAAAATCGCTCTATCGGCAAATAACTCAATATCATGAAGAATGTGTGAGGAGACAATAATGCTAGTACCTTGTGCTTTAAGGCTTACAAAGATCTCTTTCATGTCTCGCCTAGCAATAGGGTCTAGTCCAGAGAATGGCTCATCGAGGATTAGGATTTTTGGAGAGTTTAGAATAGCTTGTGCTATGCCTACTCTCTGTTGAAGGCCTTTGGAGAGAGATTTTATTTTATCCTTACGCCTTAATGCTAGATTGGTTAAATTTAAAACTTTATTGATTTCCCTGATGTTTACATCCCCTCGTAATCCCAGCATGTTACCATATAGTTCTAAAGTTTCCTCTACATTTAAGTGTTGATAGAAGTAGGGTTGCTCTGGTAAAAATCCGAAATTAGCTCTTTGTTTGTCGTGGGATAATGGGCGACCTTCTAGCGTGATACTTCCAGAATGGTAATTTACTAAGCCTAGGATACATTTAATGAGGCTGGTTTTACCCGCGCCGTTTACTCCCAATATCGCTAGTGTCTCGCCTCTTCTTAGGTCTAGAGAAACCGATTTTAAGGCACTTTTTTTCGTGTATAGCCAATGGGACTTATAGTCTTTGACTAGGTTTTTAACACTAAGAATATGTTCATCCATTTTTTACCAGCCTTCGTTCTTAAACATGCCTGTGCGCGCGGTTTTCCCTTTAAAGGTTAAGCCTAATCCAAGCGATTTGGATTGTACGCTCAGTGTTTCTCGATCAAATACATATATATCACCTAGAGGATCCATGGGAAGCTCTTTTAAATACCCAGCATTAAGTAGGTCATGCCAAGAAGATGGACTTGATTTTTTTTCTAGGTTAAACTTTTGGATGGATGCATTTAATAGTTTTATATCTCTTGAGACATAAGCTTCAAGCAATTTTTTCTTTAATGCTTTTTTTGCATATTCATCTTTACTCGTATTTAAGCTTGCTGTAAGAAATGCGATTGCCTCTTCTGGTGTGCCGTGTGAGGCTGTCAATTTGGCGGTTAGATTGGTGATTAGTTGTGGAGCACCTTCAAGGTTTGATGCGATCTTAAAGGACTCTTTTGCTTTTTGGAAGTCCTCTAGGAAGTACCATTCGTTAAAGCCTATTAGGTAATAATATTTCCAATTTTCTGGATATGCTACAATTCCTTTTTTTAGAATCTTATTACTGTTCTCTGGTTCTTTAGCTATCCATGAAAGGAGGGTGCCGCAAAATTCATATACATGATCAGCTTTGGAATCTAGGGAACTAACTACATCGCACATATGGAAAAACCATGGCATAGATGCCTTTTTTTGATACTGTTCTCCAAAGTAGTTTAAGGTCATAAACCAGAAAATGTCAGCCATAGGTTTTTGATAACCAAAGGTGAAAAAATTTATTGCCTGAGCGTCTGGTAGATATGTCGGAGGCCTGTCTGGACTATTAGTAGTGTTAATCGTTCTGATTAATTGATCGTGAGAAAATATGACGGACACTAACAATGAAATGGTAACTATACTAGCTTTTATTAAGTTAATAAATGGCATGGTGATTTGCGAAAGGAGGCATTAAAAATAGTTGCTCGGAAACTTAGTTGATCATAAAATCAGAGTTTTGAAAATAAAAAAAAGGCGGGTCGATGACCCGCCTTTTAAGCATTAGGTTAATTATGCTTAACCAATTCCTGGAGCACTTGGTTCACATGTACCGGAATTATCGCTATTTCCCATAACGTTTCCAGCTGCACCAGTTGATGCCCATTCGTAATCTCTATCTCCTTGACCATGGCAAGAAGCGCCAGAGAACTCATCAGCAGTACCACTTCCATCAGCAGAAGCGTAATCTACTTGAACGCCATCACTAATTACGAATCCAGGTAGGATACCTACGCAATCAGAAGTATCGCAAGTAGCATACTGTTCGTTATCAACGAAGTAAGCTTCTTCACCTGTAATACCATTTCTAAGGTCAGACTGAGCACGGCCGTTAAATGCCTTAGTTTTATACTCAGCGAACTGGGGAATCGCTATCGCTGCTAGAATACCAATAATTGCTACAACTACTAGCAATTCAATTAGCGTAAAGCCTTTTTCTCTTTTCATTTTTTAAGCTCCTGTTGGGGATTTGCACACTTATATTATAATAATTACTGCCTCAATAAACTCTCAAGCCATCTCAGCAGTATTAACACTTAACTTGGACTATATATCGGATAATAGACCAGCTTGTTGCCAAGGGATTGATGCAAATTAGATGCCATCACTTCAACAAAAGTTTCCATCTTAAATTAATGGATGTACTCTGTGTGAAAACAGTATGTTACTTAAGGGGAGATGAGGATGATAAGAGATCAGCAATAGTCCCCCTCCCTTAGTTAGTGACAAAATTTGTCCCGCCAATTTGAATAAGTGACGAAAACTGTTCACTGCTGGAAAGGTTTTTCATAGCACCATTGTTAAATTTCTAGTCATCCTAACTCCCAGACGAATATGATTCGTTAATATTATATTGAATTGTCTTTCTAGGATTATATAATGGGCCTTCTTGATATATTTTCAATTTCTTCTAAGGCTAAAGCCTCGGTACTTTCGAAAACATCTAGATCAGACGAAGAAAGAATAGTTAGAACTTTGGGACTTAGGCATTTAGACACAATGCCCTCTCAGGCTACTAAGGCCTTTCAACTATCTTGTAATCCAAAGGCGACCTTAGAAGATTTTGTTCAGATTGTAGAGTCTGATGAGGTTTTGAGTGCAAGAATAATTCGAATTGCTAATTCGGTATATTTTAGGAGGGGAGAACAATCCAAGGACATTAGCGCGGCTGTTGCAAATATTGGATTGAATGAGATTAAGTGCCTTCTTTCTGCTGCGATGTTGAAAAGTTTATTAAAGTCTAAATCAAACTTTCGAATGAATATTTGGGCGAATGCGATTGCTGTCGGAATCGCAGCGAGAATGTTATCTCCTTATACCAATATTCCTGATGGGGAAGCGTTTCTTTCTGGTATTTTACATGATGTTGGCAAGTTGATTATTTTGGATCGCTTACCAAAAGAATATGAAGCTCTCTTACAAAGGTTTTATAACTCTGATGATACTGGTACTAAGTTTGAGGAAGAGGCATTTGATTTAACTCACGTAGAAGTAGGGAAGTGGCTTGCGGAGAAATGGACTTTTCCGGAAGTAGTTAGGTCTTCGATCGCCTTTCATCATTCGCCTTGGACTAAGAATGAGAAAGCTAGAGGAAGAGTAACGAGCCATGCTATGTTAATCAAATGCGCGGATGTTCTGTGTCATTCTTTGCGTCTCGGTCATCCTACAACTATGAGTAGGTTGGGTAGTTCTGCCAAGAATGAGATAAGTAATATCGCAATTCAACTGAACCAAAGCGTGGATTCGATACAAAGCATTGCTTTGCAGATTCAGAATCAATTCGAACAGGAATTTTCAATGTATAATACGGATTAGTCCTATGAGTAACCTATTTACTATATTGTATCCATTCTTTACCCTTGCAGGTGCGGTGTTTTTTATATCAGCTTGGGTATTTTTTAATGGGAAACCCTCTAGGAGTCAGAACGCGATTGATCAGGATCAAGCAATCTCAGATCAATTTGACCTAGTTTTAAATAATATCGCAGCGGCTGTGATGATTTGTTCTCCGAGTGGACAACCAAGTTTTGCAAGTACCTATATCCAAGTGTTGACTGGTTATATGCCGGAAGACTTTAGAGCTTATAAGGGGGACTTTCTAGAGACTTTGATTATGGAGGAAGATATTGAGAGGTATCGGCGAAGTAAGAGTATTAGTAAGTTAGGAGAAGATAGTATTGTTAGATTTCGGATAAGACATAAAAGCGGTTTGTTGCTTTGGTTAGAAAGCCGATTAGTACCTACTTTAGATTTACGAGCAGAGGTGGAATCTGTCCTAAGTATTACAATTGACGTTACAGAAACTATTCACTATCAGTCCCAAATAGAAGAACAGAATCAGGATCTAAGTGATTTTGCTTACATGGTATCTCATGATTTAAAGGCCCCAGTGTTTACAATCCAAGGAATGGCGGAAGCGATCAGAGAGGATTGTGGAGAACGAATTGGTGAAGAGGGCTTACAACTTTTACAGTTTATTTCTAATGCAGCGGATAGACTCCATAGCTTAGTTGGGAGTGTCATAGAGTATTCTTCATTAAATAATGCTAGTGATTCTCCTGATAGTGTATCGCTCAGTGAAACAATGGATCAGGTAATCTCAGATCATGCGCCTCATATTAAAGCTGCTGGTGCCAAAATTGAGTATCCTAATGATCTACCAGCAGTCCGTGGTGAAGGAATACGTATATATCAAGTACTATCAAATTTGATAGGTAATACTATTAAGTATAGGAATCAGGATATACCCTTGACTGTAGAAGTGTCAGCAAATTTAGTTCCTCCAAAAATGGTAGAACTGATAATTAGGGATAATGGATTAGGAATACCTGAGAATAAATTAGAAGATATTTTTAGACCATATCGTAGGGCGCATGGAGGAGATATTGAAGGTAGTGGAATTGGTTTAGCCTGCGTTAAAAAAATAGTCACCAAGTTAGGTGGGCAGGTTTATGCGGAAAGTATTGAGGGGGAAGGGAGTATATTTCATGTAGTAATTCCTGCGAAGGAAGCTACTAGGGCTCCTATACCTGAGGACTTAAGAAGGATATTTTAGTTGTATCCTAAAGGATAGTATTTTTAGCTTAAATTTACATAGACCTTGAGATTAGGATGGAGTATTATCTAAGGTATGACAAAATACTATTTAACTACATGTATCTTATTTTTCTATATAGCTTCAGCTTTCGCTCAATCTAGTGGGGATACTGCTAGCACGGAGAGTCAATCTGCTCGAGGAAAGCTTACAGATACTATTTCCCAAGTAATACAGGCACTAGGATCTAAGGATTTTCAACTCGGGATTACAGAGGCTGATAAAAGTAGCATTGTACAAAATGGGCAAGAATTTTCAATTCCAAAATCACTTAGACTAAAAGCCCTTTTGAATCTTCCCATACTTATTAAAGATACGGTTGTCAGAAGAATATTAAAAGCTGGACAGCCGTATGGATATAAGCTTTCTGAAATTAAGGCAGGAAGCATATTCAATTCACTTGGCTTAAGGTCTGGAGATATCCTGCGTACTGTGGATGGACAATTTATTACTACTGAGAAGGAAGCTTTAGATGTTTTTAATTCGGTTAAATTGAAGTCTGAGGTTTCTGTAATGCTTGAGCGAAGTAGTCGTGAAGTGGCGTATGTATATAAGTTTATTTAACTAGTCTATTACCTATGGGAACTCAGATGAGGTGTTTAGCCACCCAGTATTTTTAAGTTCAGCCTTGCCTAGTTTTAGTATTAAGGAGGTTTCTTTTCTAGTTCTTGCTTTGGGAAGTATCTGATGCGCGCTGACGTTTGGTTTTAGTTTATTGATTTCTGCTTCCATGCTTTTGGGGAGAATAACCAAGCCCTCCTCAAAATCTAATGTGGGAGAGAGTCTGTTGTGAATCATTGTCCAATAAAATCCATCCCGATTGGTCTTTCTCCTACCTGCCAAAGCCCTAGTGTCAACAAGTGTGGGATCTACATACAGTTTTAAATTAGGGTTACTTAAGATGGTGTGCACAAGCTTATCAATTGTTAATTGTTGTTTTGCATTTAAACTTAAATAATATGAGCCTACTTTATGAGTCCTTGGGATAGAATAGTAGAATGTTATTAGTATGAAACTTGCTGAAAGCACTTTAAGCCCCCAATGTTTAGAGCTGTTGAGGTTTGAAAAGGATTGCCACAGAGTAAATCCTATCAGTAGGCTCAATGGGACGTATGAAGGAAAAATATACCAAGGTAGCCTGCTATTGGGCAGACTGAATATAAATACTGGTACGACTGATAGTAGAAGAAGATAAACTATTCTACTATCTTTCTTCCGAACGGTTAAATAGAGAGCTATCAGTAAGGCGACAATGGTAATTTTAGGGTAGGTAAAGGAATGTTTTAGGAAAAGTTCCTTTAGGTAGAAGTATGTTTCTCCTTTATGGTGCATTCCTTTTACCGCACGTTCATAAAGTTCAATATAGAAAAACTTTTTCCACGCTACGGGTGATTGAATACAGTGATATATGTAGTAGATGGAGGGTAGAATCAGAGATAGAAAGCTTAGCTTCAGGATGTGTTTAATTTTCTCCCCAAGCATTTTGTTCGACGCTAGGATATATAGTGCGTAAATAGTGAGAGGAAGAAAACCTGCTACGGACTTCGTGAGACAGGATAGACCGATTGTTAAACATAGATAAACGTCTTGTTTTGCAATATCCTTTTTAGACTCTAGAATGTTCCATAAAAGTATGTAGGAGACAGTCAGTAGGGTAAGCAGTAGGTCATCTTGAGTGCCTTTTCTAAATCCATGTGCACCCCAAATAAGCTCTTTAGAGAGTAGTAGAACAAATCCTGCAAAAATTCCTGGGTAGTAGGAGAGAAAGAGTTTATTAGAGAAGATGATACATAGGTACAATAAAAGTATTCCTAGGGTAGAATCTAGTATTCTATAGCTTAGATTGGATTCACCAAGAATTTGAAGTGGGACTTGAGTGATCCACATTTTTAGTGGAGGCTTATTGTAATATGAATCACCATTATATGTCGGGTGGATATAGTCCCCTGAATGGTACATTTCTTGGACTACTCGGAGATGAATTATCTCGTCTGAGTATTTATCAATTGATTGATGGGTTATTCCAGAAAACAGTACTATGATTGCTAGTATGAAAAGTGATAAAAAACTTATAGTACGTATAACCGTCAAGTGAATAGACCTGTTTTGATTTATTTTATGTGAATACTACTCTAGTCCAGTTCCAAGCAACAACCATTGTTTTTTCCTGCCTGGTCCCATCATCCTTATCCAGGCTTTTGATTGGAAAATAAATCTTACATTTCCGTCTTTTGCTAAGGCTTCCTTCGGTGGATTCTTATCCCATGCGCCTTTTCTTACTGAGGTAAGTACGGTGCTGTCAAAAATTGCAAGACCTGAGGGTGTAATGATTTCCGCTTTGATTAGCTCTCCATCGGCAGTGAGAATAGCTCTTATTGTGACGCCATCTGTTTGAAAGCCACCATTTAATTGTGGGTGATCAATCCAGTTACTTTGTTTTAGAGCAGAGAATACTTGAAGAGCAACTCTTCTTACGAAAACCGCGAATCTATCAGCCTTCGCATTTAGCATGGTAATATCTCCATCTGGTATTCCTGGGAGAAAGTCTGAACTTCCACCGGACCCTAATGCGGCCATGCTAGAGATCAGGGATTCATTGCTTTCAGCGCTTTCCTCTTTCTTAGTCTTATTTTTATCAGCCTTTGAAAGTAGGTTCTCTTTGGAGAGTTCAGAGAGAATTTCCTTATTGGGGTCAATAAAAAGATTTTTTCCAATACTCTTGCCAGTCGTATTTTTGCTAACTGATGGTGTTGTCTTTGATTCTTTTTTTATAGGTGCTTGGGGCTTTGATTTTTTAATTGGGGGAGAAATGGAGCCTTCTACTCCTCTTTTGATTTGCTCAAGCTCGGTGCTTGTGTTCTTATCTGATAGAAAGGGGGTGTCTATTTTGGGGATCTCTTCTTTTAGTGTTTTTGAGGGAGATACGTATGATTTGGTAGGTACTTCCTTCTTCTCCGCATCGTCTAGCACGATTGATAGTTCGGTATATCGTTCCTGAGGTTCGAGATGAAAGAAATTCCCATTAAGCATGCTAAGACTAAAGTGAACTAAAATAGACAAGAATAGGCCGGTAAACAGCCTTAGATGTTCATATTTATCGGAATTAGCGTTAAGCATAGGAGTTTTCTAGCAAGCCAATCGCTTGCAAGTTAATTAATGACGAGTATAATAACACAATAATATTCTATCCGCCTTTAAGATAATACTTTAGATAATACAGGAAATTTTTATGTTTGGTCTAGGCCCTTGGGAATTAGTAATAGTTTTATTTGTTGTCTTAATTGTATTTGGACCAGGTCGTTTACCTGAGCTTGGCACAGGCTTAGGTGAAGGCATTCGGAATTTCAAAAAAGGCTTTAAGGATAGTAAGGCACTTGATGTTTCTGATAAGGATAAACCTTCTGTAGAAGTAGAGGAGTCTAAGAAGTTAGAAGACTAACCTATTTGCCCCACGCTATATATTTTGGCGCTGAACGCTTTGTACCCTGAGCCTAAATCACTTATTACTGCTTTGAAGAGAGCCGATGTACTTGGCTCAATTGCATTGGGAATTCTTTCTTCTTGAAGGGATAGAATCTCTTCTTTAGTAACCTCTGTTAAACTAACCGGACTGGAGTACTTTTCTAGTTGGTTAGGTATAGGTACTCTGAGAGTATGGACTAGGGCATGTTTCTCATCGAATGTTCTAGCCTCTAATGTTGGGTTGAGGATCTTCTCTAAGCCAGTATTAAAAATTGTTCCAGAGACTATCACCATTGGTTCACCTGAACTATCTGGCCTAAGCTCTGCTTTTAGGTGTTTAATCACTAAGGTCATAGGTGGAAGGAATAATTCTGGTGGCGTGAAGAGCGCAACGGAATCATTTATGAATGATTCTAGGGAATTTAATTTGCCATCCCCGTTTAAAGATTGGCCCCAGCCGAACAGTGCAAAAAGAAATAGTAGCGGAACGCTCCATGCTTTTAGGAGTGATTTTGTAAAGGGGTGAATGCCATTGGCATTAGAAAGAATTTGTTCAGATGCAACCCCAGTCGCCAGTTTCGTTTTATTAAAATATGATTTTATGTCTGGGAGTTTAAAGTTAAATTTAGATGAGGTGACTGCGAAGTTTTGGTCGATCTCATCATCTACTGGCTTTAGAAACCCTTCTACATCCAGAGCATCTCTTTGCATGACAGTGGTGTGTTTCATGCTCCGATTTAGGTCGGAACTATCGGCAGGGTCTTTAAAGGCAAAGTTATCGGAAAGAGACTGGGAGTTGTTGTCCTTTATGTTTGCATCATCTATGCTGCTGTTTTGAGTCGGTATAAGGGCATAGCTACTGTCCGATGATGCATCTTCTTCGTTTTTTTCAATTTTTTCTTTTAAAACATCCCAGCTAGGCCTAAGTGGGGGCGGGCTTTTTACGGTTTCAACCTCTTGATTAGGAATGTTGCTTTCTTGAATCGGTATATGCGCATGTGATCCTGTGGAAGATCTTTGACTTCCACCTCTAAATATTTTAGAAAAGTCTTCGAGGCCCTCACTAGAGTTGGTAGGTTCATTCTTAGTTTCGTCTGTGTCCCAGTTTAAAGAAATGTCATTATCTTGATCTCCAGATTCTCCGTAGATGACATTGTCTAAAGTCTTACTATCGATCCTAGAGCTAATTGCCGTTTGACTGTCCTTTAAAGAGCTTTCTCCAATTTTCTTTTCAATTGGACTAATTGATTGGCTAGTTGATTCTTGGGCGTTTAAATCTATGTCCTCCGATTGTGAAGTCGCTAAATCATGATCCTTGGCTCCACGTGTTATGTTAGTTTGATTAAAACTAAAATCAAGCTGAGTTTCATTTGGAGATGGAGCCTGTGAGAATCGAGTTGAGTCTTGGCTAGTAGGGTTTGGCGATATTGAAAACTTTTCAAGGTCAATTGAAAAGTCCTTTAAGTAAGAATCTGTTGGATCTTCTAATTCCTCAGCCTTTGATGGAGAGTTCTCTGATCCTAGGTCCCATTCGTCTTTTAAGGCTTGCTCTTCTTCGGTAGTTTTCTCCGTAGTGTTTTTTTCTGCAGGACTTTCCTCGGCATCCTTAGGGTTATCTAACTCCAAGTTGAAGATAGTCTGGCACCTAGAGCATTGAAATTTAGGAGTTTCAATGCCCGCCAGCTGGCTTTCATTTAATGCAAACTTCGTATTGCAAGAGGGGCATTGGACAATTTTTGTCATTAGAAAAATTAAATCGCTTGAGGATGTGTAAAATTAATTAGTTTGGTGTAGAATACATTAGAAAATGAACTTAGAAAAGAACAAAAGTTATGGAAACAACTATACTATTCGGTAGAAGGCCAGTAGAAGAGCTGTTAAGACACAAACCTTCGAGCATCAATAAAATCATAATGTACTCTGGATTTAAGATGCCTATTGAATTTGAAGGGATTCTTTCAAAGATTGAAGTCCATAGAATGGATCAGGAGTTTTTTAGGGCGAAGGAAAGAGAACATAAGATCAAGAATTCTCAAGGTGTGATTGCTTATATTTCAGATAGCGTAGCGGTTCCTTTTAGTGATCTTTTAGAAATCGGAAAAAGTTCTGAATTTAAAGTTTTAGTTGCTTTAGATCAGATCCAAGATCCTCATAACTTAGGTGCAATATTTAGAGTGTGTGATGCTGTAGGTGTGGCTGGATTGTTTTATACTGCGGATAGGAGTGCTGGATTGAGTACCATCGCTCGGAAGGTAAGTGCTGGCGCTTCTGAGTTTTTAGATTTTAGTGAGGTTAAGAACTTGGCTAGAAGTCTAGAGCAAGCAAAGAAAGAAGGATACTTAGTTTATGGCACTAGTCTAGAAGAGTCTAGTCAATCTATATATGAGGCTGTATATTCAGAACCAATGATTTTGGTCTTAGGTTCTGAGGGGGACGGAATGAGAAAACAAACCAAAGATCTTTGCGATGCATTTATTAATATCCCTATGCATGGCTCAGTTCAGTCTTTAAATGTGTCAACCTCTGCGAGTGCCGTATTGTTTGAGTTGAGACGTAGGCTTAAGGGTTAATCAGAAATTTTTGAAAGAAGCATAAGGATTATATGGCTAAGCAGTTAGTATTAAGTGGCATTCAACCTACCTCAGGGCAGGTACATCTAGGGAATTATCTGGGAGCTATGAAGAGGATGCTTGCATTGCAGTCCACTAACCCGATGTTGCTTTGTGTTGTTGATATGCATGCATTGACTACAGTCGAAAAAGGTTCTGATTTGAGAGAGTATTCTAAGTCCTTGGGGGCAACATATTTAGCCCTTGGATTAGGTGAAGGCGATACCCTTGTTTTTAAGCAATCTGATGTCCCGGAGGTGTGTGAGTTGACTTGGTATTTTGCCTGCCAGTTTCCCTTGGGATTGTTAGAGCGAGCACATGCTTTTAAGGATAAAAAGGGTAAGAATGAACAAGTGAATTCTGGCTTGCTATTTTATCCCATATTAATGGCTGCAGATATATTGTTGTATAAAACGAACCTTGTGCCAGTTGGGAAGGATCAGAAACAGCACCTAGAAATGGCTAGAGAAATTGCTGAAAAATTTAACCATAAGTATGGTACAAGCTTCCCCCTACCAGAACCTTTAATTGATGAAGATACTGGTGTGATCACTGGCCTTGACGGGAGAAAGATGTCCAAGAGTTATAATAACTATATTGGACTATTTGAGAGTGAGAAGGAAATTCTAAAGAAGGCAAAAAAAATAGTTACTGATTCTAAGGGTGTCGAGGATATTAAAAACCCTGATGAGTGTAATGTGTTTAACTTATATAAATTTTTTGGTACCGCTGACGAAGTATCTGAAATGAGAGAGTCTTACATGAAAGGTGGAATGGGTTATGGGACGGCGAAAGTAGAGTTAGCAAGAGTCATAAATAGGGAAGTAGCGCCGTTCAGGGATAGGTATGAGCACTTTATGTCTCATCCAACGGAAATTTATAGTTTCTTAGATGCTGGAGCGAATAAGGCAAGGTCGATTGCGTCAGAGACCATGAGAGAAGTACGAGATGCCGTCGGAGTATCTAAGTAATTACAGCGACTTAGATTTCTATTGACTTAAACCTCATTTTTCTTCAGATTAGGGTGGGTAAGTAGTAAGTTTTAAGCATAAGGGAGATAGGAAATGAATACAGAGGTGTTGGTTACAAAGTTGGTAGAGTCATTCGATGATCTTGATCGTTGCATCGCTATGACTAAGGAGGTTCTATCTCAGAGAACAGGTGTTCCAGAAGATGTTTACGAAAGAATTACACAATATTCTGATATTGTAGTGAAGCAAAGAACATTAACAGAAGATTTAAAAGATTATCTGAAAAATGAAAATTGGACAGAGGTTACCCGTCACGTAAAACTCATTAATGGTTTGTCTTCAATGATTAGAGATGATGCTCAGGCCATATTGTCAGGTGCAAGAACAGTAAGTGAAAAAGTTAAAACTGAGTTGTTAGCTTAGTCAAGATAGGTCGGTCGAGTGGGGATTCGACCGACATATGGTAATTAATCGTATAGAAGATCAATATTTGAAAAAGCAAGTTTTGCAACAGACCCATAATGACTAGTATTGTCTCAAGATCACAATTTCGGTGGGTTAGGGTGAGCTAAGAATGACGAAAGTATACTAAAACTATTGAGCAAAGTCATTTTTCCACAATTAATATGTACCCGTAGGGGCTTTTTGCTCTCAACAATCTATGGATTAGTAGCGATTCCTAGCGCTAAATCTAAGTTTCAATTTTTCGAGCCTATCTTTAGGAAGCATCAAGAAGAGTCTTTGTATCTGAGTTCAGCTAACAAAAATAAAAAAAGTTATATTGTAGGCCTCGATTATAATGGGAAGATTCATTTTGAAATTCCTGTAGGCGCGCGTTGTCATGGAGTAGCTACCCACCCAATAAAAAATCACATAGTAACAGTTTATCCCAAACGACCTGGATACATAGCCTACGTTGTTGATTTTAAATCTGGTCAAGTCAAACATCAATTTTCGACAGCTTCGAATAGGTATTTCTATGGTCACGGAACCTATTCTCTGGATGGAAAATATTTATTTACGTCTGAAAATGATTTTGCCAAAAAAAGAGGCTTAATCTCTATTAGGGAAACAAATACTTATAAAGTGATTGAAGAAATGAATTCAGGTGGGATAGGGCCACATGAATTAATTGCACTTTCAGATGGAAAAAATTTAGCAATTGCTAATGGAGGTTTATTTGAACATCCTAATGTCGGTGATGGGAGAGAGAAGTTAAATATTGATACGATGGATCCCTCTCTTGTGATTTTAGAAGTAGGGACTAAAAAAGTCATTGAATCACTTAAACCTAAAGACCATTTTATGGGTCTCCGCCATCTTTCTGTTACGCAGGATTTAAAAATCTTGAGCGCCATACAATATGAAGGGGAGAACATCTCTAAATCTCCTTTAGTTTCTTTATATCAAGGAGGGGAGCTTGAGTATCTTCATTTGCCAGAGTATCTAGCGAATAGAACGAAAGGATATGCATTAAGTATTCAAAGTGTAAATGATCTAGTGGCGGTAAGTTTCTCCAAAGGTGATTTCGTAGCTTTTTGGCGAATTAGTAGTAAGGAGTTTTTAGGATATTTTGAAGTTAAAGATCCAGGAGGAATATCTCTAAGTCCAGATAATAAGTCATTCTTACTAAGTTCAAGCTACGGATCTATTAGTAGAATTGATATTTCTTCAATATCGAAGGGAGTAGGAAATAAAATAGGAGCCGATAGTACGATTATTAACGATGAAAATATTCGTTGGGATAATCATATCATTAAAGTGGCTTAGTTGAGGTTCCTTGTGACATCTTGCACCGATTGGTAGCGCACACCTACCATCCTATGTACCTATTTATAAAAAGCCTTAAATTTGATAGTTAAACTATCTTAATAGAATTGGTTAAAACTAGACAAGAGTCTTAGACTAATTCTGTATCAACCGAAATACGAAGGACGAATGAACGCAAAAGAAGTTAGTTTAGAAAGTTGGGTTACCCGAAATATTGACTTTGTCCGAAGTGTGGTTGCTGGAGCCATATTGCTAGTGGCATGGATTTTAGAAAGTTGGACTACCCTGCCCGATTGGGTAGTAATTCTAATCTATCTTTGCTCCTACGGATTTGGTGCTTATGAAGTAATCGTAGGAATGGTTTCCCGTCTCAGAGAAAGAAGATTCTCTTTTGACATTGATTTACTTATGTTGCTTGCTGCTATTGGTGCGGCTTCCATTGGGGAATGGGTTGAGGGTGGATTTTTATTATTTCTTTTTTCTCTTGCTAATGCCGGAGAACATTACGCTTTAGGTAAAGCTCGCAATGCGATTAATTCTTTATCTGAATTGGTACCGACACAGGTGCGAGTACTTAAAAATAATAAAGAGTCCGAGATTCCGATTGATCAAGTCTCTATTAATGACATAGCTATTGTGCGTCCTGGTGAACGTATCCCTGTAGATGGCATAGTTCGGGCAGGGTTCTCTACGGTAAATCAAGCTCCAATTACCGGTGAGTCCGTTCCTGTTGAGAAGAGCGATGGAGATGAAGTGTTCGCCGGAACTCTTAATGGAGAAGGGGCTCTGGAGATTTTAACTACACGCGCCTTAGGAGACAGAACATTAGATCGAGTTATTCAATTGGTAGAGGAAGCACAAACACAAAAAGCTCCCACTCAACTTTTTACAGATCGATTTCAAAAGGTCTTTGTCCCTTTGACGATTATCGTAGATATACTTCTAATAACCTTACCTCCTTTATTAGGTATTTGGACGTTTTATGAAAGTTTCTATCGGGCAATGTCACTTCTCGTCGCGGCCTCACCTTGTGCGCTTGCGCTTGGAACTCCTGCAACAGTTTTGGCAGGGATTGCGCAAGCTGCGCGCTTTGGAGTCCTTATTAAAGGCGGTGAACATCTTGAGAATTTAGGTACAGTAACTGCGATTGCTTTCGACAAGACAGGAACCATCACTGTAGGTAAGCCTGCAGTAATGGAAGTTCGTCTTACTGAGGGAGTAACTACTGAAGAAATATTTATGATTGCTGCTACAGTTGAGCATCGGTCACAGCATCCATTGGCAAGAGCAATTGTAGATAGAGCAGAAGAGCTTGGTTTAGAGCTTGGCAAGCCAGGGGAAGTACAGAGCGTTACTGGGCGCGGACTGCGCTCTACAATTGATGAAGTAGAGATTGCAATTGGAACGTTGGGACTTTGGGAGATTGATGGGGTAGATATACCTGAGGTGATTCGCGGGTTTGTTCTTGAGTTGCAAGACGCTGGAAATAGTACTGTGGTTGTTCGTAGAGCAGAGGATTGGTTAGGAGTTATTGGAATAGCTGATCGCCCTAGACTAACTGCTAAATCAACATTAATGAAATTGCGAGAATTGGGTATTAAGCCATTAGTAATGTTGACCGGAGATAACGAAGGGGTAGGACAGGCTATTGGCAGAGAAGTTGGAATTGATGAAGTCCACTCCGGTCTTCTACCTGAGGACAAGGTAGGGAAATTGCGTGAACTGGAGAGAAAATATGGGCGAATCGCCATGATAGGTGATGGCGTGAATGATGCTCCAGCAATTGCAACTGCGACAGTTGGTATTGCTATGGGAGGAGCAGGATCAGCCGTAGCCTTAGAAACAGCCGATGTTGTATTAATGGGAGATGATTTGTCACGACTTCCATTTGCAATAGCACTTTCGCGGAAAAGTAGAACGGTAATTCGACAGAATCTTTTCTTTGCTTTGGGAGTCATCGCTATTCTTGTAGTCTCATCGATATTTGGATTTATGAGTATAGGCCCGACAGTTGTGATACACGAGGGAAGTACTTTGCTCGTTATAGCAAATGCCCTTCGTTTGTTAAACTTTAATGGACTAATAGCGAAAAGCGATTAGTTTTATGGCATATGTGGTTCAATATCTTTTGAGATATTTGATAAATCTCAGGCCTATAAATAGATGTAAACACCTAGCATGACTATTCTAACTTGCAATAGTCGCTGGGGCTTGCTGAAAAATAGGATGTTCTTCATTTCGCAACAGGCCCATAATGCAAGTTAAGTATTTCAAAGTAGTATAGTTTTTATTCTTTCTTTTTTTACAAATCTTTCGATGTGCGAATGGAAAAGAGTGATAGAGAATGTCTCTGGCTTTGCCTGGACAGATACAGGATTCTCTACGAGATGGTATAATGATAGAAAGATAGCACATGACGAAGTTTTTATTGCCGACTTAAAGCAAAAAACATTTAATAAGGACAGGCTGGTGCCTTATCGGTATATGGTTTTTTGTGCAGGCAACTAAGGTTCCGATATTTAAGGTTCTTTAACCTTAAATCCATGAGGAAATACTTTCAGGTATTCTTTAATAGCGAACTCTGAGCATTAACTGACTAAAAGTCTTGTTAATGTAGTAGATTAGATCATCCGACTATAACATCAGGATAAATAATGCCAACAGGTTTAAAATGGATCGATATAGAAAGAAAAAAATACTTGGAGTTTTAGTTTGGCTTGGAATATTTTTTCTAACTTTTTCTTATAACCTCAAACCTTCTGTTCCTGAAAACGTAAAAGGTAGCTATCTCTTCTATCAGGAAGTTGAAGAAGGAAAAATTCAAAGTGTGACCATTAACTATCCAGCTCATGAAATTTATGTTTACCCTAAGTCTACGGAAGCGCCATACTTAGTGAATTTTACAGATGTGGATGAAGATGAAATTGAGTTGTTATATCAAAGTGATATTAGGATTGATTATGCGCAGGCAGGTTTTGCCGATAAATTTTACAATACTATCGTTAGTACTCTCTCTAGTGAGACCTTCCTAAACTTGATTCCGTTGTTCTTTCTATTTTTTGTTTTTTTCTTTATTTTTAAAAATGGATTCGGCACCAAAGGCGGGATCCTGCCTTCTATTAAAAATGCCAAAGATAAAATCGTAACCAAAGGCACCGATGTCACCTTCGAAGATATCGGCGGCCTGGAGGATATGAAAGAAGGTGTTAAGGATATTATTGCCTACTTTAATGAACCTAAACCTTGGATTGAGGCTGGAGTAAGATTGCCTAGGGGTGTTATTTTGGAAGGGCCTCCAGGTACTGGTAAAACTCTGTTTGCGAGAGCTTTAGCGAGTGAAGCCAAGGCAACATTCTTTTCAACTTCTGGTCCAGAATTCACTGAGATGTTTGTAGGAGTGGGTGCTGCGCGCGTTAGAGATTTATTTGAGAATGCAAAAACAAATTCTCCTGCAATTATATTTATCGATGAGATAGATGCGATTGGAAAGAAGCGACATAGTACGCATATGATGGGGTCGGATGAGTGGGATAATACTTTAAATCAGTTGCTTGCTTGTATGGATGGATTTCAAAAATTAGAAAGGGTGCTAGTTGTAGGTGCTACAAATAGACTGGATGTTCTTGATCCAGCTCTTCTTAGAGCCGGCAGATTCGATAGGAATTTTTCATTTTCTAATTTACCAATTGAAACTAAAACAAAGATTTTTGAAGTTCATTTGCGTGAACGAAAGCTCGAAGATGGCCTATACCTTAATGACGTGTCTAGTATTGCACCAGAGATTACCGGAGCTGAGATTGAAACCATGGTTAATGAAGCTTCTATGTTCGCGGTAAGGCGGTTTCTGGATCTAAAGGAGAAGGAACCTAGTGCAACTTTAGCCATAACTCTCGATGACTTTAGAAAAGCCTACCTAGGCATAAAGAGTAAACAATTTATAAATTCAAAAATTGATAAATTAATGCTTGATTCTAGTTCTCAGTTTATTCAATGTGAAGAGGAGCTGGGAGTAGAGTTAGAGTTAAGTGAGAAGGTTTGTTTTACGGGCACTATTATTTGGGCAAATAATAGTATGATTAAGTTGAGGGATAGCTCGGGGGATGAACGAATTATTGTAAAGAATAGTATTCTAAGTTTAAAGTCTGTATAGTTATGTCTCTTCCTACTGCTGAGTATTTTTTTAATATTTATCTCCCTTTAATTTTGTCTCTTTCTGTTCACGAGTATGCGCATGCAAGAGCGGCACTGTTTTTAGGTGATGATACTGCTAAGCACTTAGGAAGGATTACTCTCAATCCCTTTGTGCACATTGATCCAATTGGGACTATCCTGTTGCCACTTTTGGGAGTTCCCTTTGGTTGGGCGAAGCCTGTGCCCTTTAATCCGGTGAGATTTAACAAGGACATTTCTATGAGAGCCGGTGGGGCATTAGTTGCTTTGGCCGGGCCCATTTCAAATTTGTTTCTTTGTGTACTAGCTTATTCTTTTATCATACTTCTTAGGAGTTATGGAGAGACTGCTCAGGCGACAAGCGGATTTTATACGATGTTAATTATGTTTCTAAGAGTTAATATCGTTCTAGCCATATTTAATCTTATCCCTATTCCACCACTTGATGGTCACCATATCGTAAATATGTTTATACCTCTTAGGTTTAAGCCGTATTGGGATGTCTTTTTAGCTAAAGGGCAGATTTTATTACTTGTAGTTTTTTTGATGTTTGGGGGTCTAATCGGGGGAGCGGTGGGATGGGTATTGAATTTCTTGGGTCTTCGGTAGCAAATACCATTTTCTCATGCTTGAGTTCTAGTGTAGTAAGTTCTGGTGAAAATTATTTGCATATCAGATACCCACAACCTTCATAAGCATATCCAAAATATTCCCGATGGGGACTTGCTAATTCACGCAGGTGATCTGACAAGAAGGGGTAGTCTGGAAGATGTGGAAAGTTTTAACTCTTGGTTAGGAGAACTTCCACATAAATATAAGGTGTGTATTAGTGGTAATCATGATTTTTGTTTTGAACAGAGGCCCGAAGAAGCTCGTAGTTTAATAACTAATGCTCATTATCTCCAAGATGAGGAAATTACTATTGGGGGCTTGAAGATTTATGGGTCGCCTTGGCAACCTTGGTTCTATAATTGGGCTTTTAATTTGAGAAGGGGTGAGCCTTTAAGGGAGAAGTGGGAGAAGATCCCAAGCGACATTGATATTCTAATTACTCATGGTCCTCCTCATGGGATTTTAGATAGGGTATTCACGGGAGAGAAGGTTGGGTGTGAGGAGTTGCTTCTAAAGCTAAGGTTTTTTGAAAATCTGAAGCTCCATGTTTTTGCGCATATTCATGAAGCTCGCGGTACTTATGAGCATCAGGGGATTAAGATGGTTAATGCATCTATTTGTACTTTAGCTTATAAGTCTATAAATGAACCGATTGTTGTGGAACTGTAGTCTTACTGAATTCCTAGGCAGTGGAAGACATTAGCCTGGCTACTTTGTAAGTATTTAAAAATTGAAACTTCTACCTATATATCTTCATCCAAAAAGCTAATACTAAACCACGTCACATTATGAAAATCAAAGATATAAAGTATACTCCGATAGCACTTTTAGCTGCATTAACTGCGCTTTGCCTGATTGGCATACCTGGTGACATTAGGAAAAAGAAACCCGTTGATGAAACTAAAACTCCCATGACTGTAGAGGAACTACCTGTTGAATGCACAGGACTTCTAAAGAATCCTTGCTTTGCCTGCATTATTGATTTTAGCTTATTAAACCCCAATATAGATTTAAGTCGTGAGAATTATCTTGCATGTGGATATACATTTAAACACATTAGCAATGGGACTAGTTTGGGAGAGCGAGATGTATTCTCTTGTCTAGGCCCTCCAGATATCTCAATAATCGACATTCCAAATAAGCCAGGATTTGGAGTTGCGTCTAACGACCCTCCTTGCATGTTTGATGTGAACAGAAGGCCCAGTACAAATACTTTTCATATCGACGTTCCGGGAGAACCTGGTGTAGAGGATTGTTTTTCATGTCACGATTCAAGTGCACCTTTAGATATTTAGTATCTAGTAAGTGGAAAATATGTAAGTGGAAAATATAAGCCTGCCTACATTTTAACTGTCTAATTTTATTATGGAAATCTCTAGTATTCCTTTCTGTGGGCTCTTCGCCCTTTAGAGTGGGTACTAACAGAAGGTGATAGCATTTTCATTCGG
>CAYGUX010000007.1:0-97620 GCA_964353175.1 uncultured Bdellovibrionales bacterium
GTTCTTACCCTGTGCCTTAGAATTCCGTTAAATCTGAATAGAATCGGTAGGGCGATATCCCTTTCCTGAACTGACTCTACTAGTTTAAAAAGATCAATTTTTTGGCCCTCTGGTCCATCAGGACTTACAGAAATGTTGCCGTCATTGTTGATGTCAAAGTATCCAGCACCCCAATTTTCAATTCCGTATAGGTTTCTACTTTTTTGTGTGTTCCAGTGAGTTATTTCGTTCATCGAGGGTTGATGCTCCTAATTAAATGGAAGGCTAAATGTCAGTAAAAAGAGGCGGTTTTTTACCAATATTATGCTCAAATGTAAAGTAAGGGATTAAAATTTCTTTTTTAAGACAGCTAGGGCGATCTCAGGTGCCAAACTCCTTGGAACGAGCCTTGGAAGTTGAGCTAGTATTTTATTTAATAAGCCCGGGATAGTAATCCTCTTTCCTTGAAAGAGCCTATTTACCGCCGATTCACAAACCGCTTTTGCGGAGATACTAGGAACTACAGAGATTTTTTCAGGAAAACCAGAAACGTGTAAGAATTCAGTAGGTACTGGGCCTGGACAAAGTGCATGTACCTTAATGCCTGATTTACTAAGCTCCGTCGCCAAGGCTAGTGAAAAGCTTGTTACAAATGCTTTGGTAGCGGAGTAGGTAGATAGATATGGTAAGCCTTGAAAACTCGCCATAGAACTTACATTTAAGATGAAGCCACTTTTTCTTTCCAACATACCCTTTAAGGATCTGTGGGTCAGATCAACGAGAGCGCTACAATTCAACTCAATCATATTCAACTCCTTATTCAGATCGGAGTCTTCAAAGAATCCGTAAGAACCAAAACCAGCATTATTTATTAGACATTCTAATATCAACTCTTCCTTTTTTATGTATTCAAATAGAGCTGTCCTCTCTTCCACGACGGTTAAATCTGTTTTTCTGACCAAGAAGTTTTTATCTGGATGTAGTTTAGTGAGCTTTTCCGCGATCCTATTTAGGCGGTCTTCTCTTCTCGCAACTAGGACAATCGTTTTGTACCTACTATCTTTAGCGAGGATATGTGCGAATTCAAGTCCCAGACCTGAAGAGGCCCCGGTTATTAATACAGCAAGATATTTTTGAGTGTTCATCTACTAGTGCTTCATTCTTTTTAAGGGATTTATAAAGGAGGCAATCTATGCGATTATATCTTCTAAGTTAATTAAAGCAAAACTATAGATTATTATGGCAAAGAAGTCCGAAGCTACCCTATTCCAACGATTTATCATTATGTTGATGGGATTAGGGGTTGCACTCGTCGGTGCGTACCCGCTTACTAAAGAAAGTGGGGGAGTGTTAAAATACCTAAAAAACAAAGGTATTGCAGTTGGTGGTATTGAGAACTATGTCAATACTGCTTCAAAAAGAGCACGCCTCAAGTATAATGAGATTACTAGGGAATCTTCGAATTCTAAAAAGTCTAACGTTAAATCTAATGTGAAAGCAGTAGAAAAACCAAAGGATATCCTCGACAATAGTGATAGAGATGATCTTAATAAACTTTTAGAAGAAGTAGGAGGATAAATCATGAAAAATCCATTTTTAAAATATGCTTATGTCTTAATTTTAGTTGCGACACTTAGCTCATGCTCATTTTTGAGTTATAAGATGATGGGGTCTGAGGGTAGAAATAAAGAGCTAAGAACCATTTCGGCCAAGCTGGTAAAAGCACTCTCTTGGGCTGAGTATGGTGAGGTGGCTAAATTTATGGATTTAAAAATCCGGGATAAAGGTCTTAGTCAATTATCTGATCAATATGGCAGCGTTAAAATTAAAGAAGTTAAAGAGACTAATTTAGATTTTGATGATGACGTTTTAGTTGCTTATCAAGTAGTAGAAATTGATGGATTCTCTGCTCCGTCCTATGTAGTAAAAAGTGAATATACTCAATTTACATGGGAGTTTTCTCCCTCAACAGATGGCTGGAAGATTACTGAGATTACTTTCTCAACTAAAGAAGATAGATTTAATAACTAATCTGTAGAAGCCGCGATGTTATTTGTTCGTTCATTGTTCCAGCTTACTATGCTGATGGTCCTTATTTTGTTTAATGGATGTTCAGTATCCCACCTGATAGAAGGTGGGAATTTGTCTGAAGAGTCTCAGGCAAAAGAACCCATAATACTTTCATTATCCCAAGGTTACTTTGCAGATACCTCCATGTATTTAAGAGTTCAATTGGAGGTCCTAGATCGCTTGGCGACAGATTCTGTGTTTATTCAATTATGCGCATTTAAAGATGATCAGCTAATTGAAGAACAAACTATTCCCATTAAAAATTTCATACAAACAAGTATCTTGGACGTAGGGAGTAGGGTGTTGGTTCCTTTTACACTTGGGATATCAGAAGTTGATAGGTTTACTATCGCTTGTTCTTGGGGGGAGGCTGGCTATACTCTTGCTGCGCAATTAGATCTTGTAGATCATGGAGAAACTAAGAGTTCAACTTCGCCACAAGATTTAGAAAATCCAATCAAAATTTCCGAATTAGAAATCACTGAAGAACAAATACCATGTAGCGAAGAGTTGTGTTTCATAAGAGTGAATCTTCAAGGTCGTATATTTAACAGCGTACCTGATTATAACATTAAAGCAATCGCGCTTGCGTATCGTCTGTTATGGGTTCCTGATGGAGAAATACCATCTATTAAAATCAACTCTGCGGAACTAACTAACGAAGAGAAGCTGCTTTCATTTGGAGAAGGACGTATCCCTGATGAGGGTTTTGAGTTTGAGGTACTTGGAGATAAGGATTTACCCAAGATTCCAGGCGGTAAATTTATGCCAGTTGTTAGAGTCTTGAAATTTAAAATCGAAAAATAACTTTAAGAGACGCTTTTTTTAAGCGTCTCTTAAATTAGCAAATAGTCAGATTAACTTTTTGGTTGAATCTTTTTGCCGTAAGTTACTTCACCTTTGTCAATCCTTAGCGTAAATCCACAATCAGGATTAGTACATGCCCATGCTTTATACTGAACAGATGAACCTTCTTGTCCGTAATCAGAAAGAGGTATTAGTACACCTGCATTACACTTTAAACATTTAGGAAATGAGTTAGTCCCCTCCATACATCACCACTTTATTATATTATATTTCTTATTAACAAGAATCTGATGCAATTCACCTTACAGAGTGTTCACCTCAGACAACAAAAATAACACTAAGCAGGCTAAATTAATAATAGTTTTGCCAGATTAGTATGATTCTTTTACATATTAATGTTAGTTTAATCAACAAATAAAGTTTCAAGCAAAATAACTCACGGTATTGGTGGCGGAATGCTTATTTCTGAGATTCTTCAAGCGTATGCAAAAATTAACCTAGTTCTACTTGTCGGCGACAAGATTTCTGCTGATGGATTTCATTCATTAGAGTCTGTTTTTATTCGTTCCAATCTTAGTGACCAAATCTTAATCAAGTTAGATACAGATGGTGATGGAGAGTATTTTACTAAAACCACCTGTAACTTTGATCAACGCCTTGATGAACACCTTATTGCCTCTAAAATTGATTCTGATGCCTTAAAGGAAACCATAGAGGCTAAGTCCGGATTAATTCATAGAACTTGCGAATTATTGTCTAAAGAGCTTCAAGAGCAACTCCCAACAGGCTGGCGTCTAAATATCGATCTAAGGAAATCTATCCCTATTGAAGCAGGCCTTGGGGGAGGGAGCGCAAACGCTGCTAGCATAATAAATTTCTTCGCTAGGCATTTTAATCTCAACATCAAACAGATGTTTAATATCGCAGAAAAGATAGGCTTTGATGTAGGGCCTTGTCTATTCGATGGAGTGAGCTATTCGTTTTTCAATGGGACTCACCAGACATTTTCTTTAGAATCCCCTGTGAGCAAGAAAAATAGGGTGTATTCGCTGATACTGAAACCACCAATAGGCTCAAATACAAAGGAAGCTTATTCTGCTTTAAATCGCAAACACGTTGAGGTAAACGCACAAATTCATAAACCTCAAACACTTAAGGAAGTTGATAAGTTAGTAGATAGACTTATAAAGACAGGCAGCCAACAATCAGAGGCTAGTAGCTTAGAGATTAAGTTAATTCATAATGATTTTCAAGATTCGGTATTTAAAGAATTAAGAGAATTAGAAAATGTTTTGAGGGAGCTAAATAATTATATTCCTATTATTTCTGGGCTTTCTGGTTCAGGCTCAAGTATATTTTCCTTATTTAATGAGTATAAATTAGCTCAAAATGCCTATAATGGGCTAAGTAATTTGAAAGAAAAGGGCTGGTTTCTGTCAATTTCTCAAATTCTTTCCATTTAGGCATTGACAGACATCGGCTAAATATTAGATTAAGGGGACTCGAAAATAACCGATATATGGTTATTGATATTGGGCGGTAGCCAAGTGGTAAGGCAGCTGGTTTTGGTCCAGCCATTCGGAGGTTCGACCCCTTCTCGCCCAGCTTTTTAATTCTTCTTTACTAATAGTAACTCAATTCTTCTATTTGAGTTTCTACCTTCTGCCGTTAGGTTGGAAGCAATTGGCCTAGATGATCCATATCCAACAATATTTATCGTACTTGCTACAAGGCCGTTTTTAGCTAATATATTTGCGACTGCGTTTGCACGTTCTTTTGATATAGTCATATTCGCATAGTCTGGGCCACTGCTATCGGTATGACCCGCAATTTCTATATGTAAATCATTTCTATCTTTTAATAGCGGCACGACTTGAAGTAACTGTTCGACTGCATTGTTATCGAGAATGCTTTTACCAAAAGGAAACTTTACTTTATCAAGTTTAAAAGTTCTCAACATAATGCCAGCATCATTATTTAAAAATATTTCAATATCTTTACTTAAGGAATTGGTACTAACCCTTAGTGGTTCTAACTTGTTCTCATTTACTAATGCTTGCTTTTTAGGATCAAAAACTATCTCTATTTTATCGGCCTTGGTAGATTCTTCATTAGATAAACTCGTAGGTGGTTCCTCTTCGGGAATGCTTTTTATTTGGCCTGTCGAAACAGTAGCCGCATCATCTGAACCAGCTTCTTCGATCTCAGGAGAAATTACACCTTCTGAGTCTACTTCTCCTGAAACCGTTACTACCCTATTTAAATTTAATAAACTCCACACTTTCTTCTCTAGGACCTCAATGTTGGAAACAATCGTTTTTTGTAATGATAGATATTTCTCAGGCCTTTTAGCGAGGTAGCTTAAACCACTAAAAATAAAAAATGCCGCCAATGATAAAATAATAAAGTAGGGGAGTAGCCCTGTTTCTTGGACCTTCTGTTTTTCATTTGCAACTAATCGTGGCTTGGCATTTCGAATTAGATCTTGAAAAGATTCTTTGTTCTCGTCAATCAGCTCTAATAAAGCTGGAACAAAGGCTGTACCCTTTGGCAATTTCATTCCTACTTGCTTAAGAAGGTAAGGTGTCATCAATGCTAGTAGTGTAAAAACTGATTCTTCCTTCAATCCAGTAACAAGGCTTATGTTGTTAAGCAAGGCTGAAAGCTTAGACCCAAATAATTCAGTTAAATCATTAGTGCCAATATCAGTAAGAGTGGCATAATTAGTTGTCTCAATTTTATTAAGATTAAAATTACCTAAACTCTCTCTGTAGTTGGTGATCAGTGCGCTAATTTTTCCTAAATCTCTTGATTGTGGTTCATTGGAATCCAAAAAAGAGCATATCGCAGGTAGTAAACAGGGGATTGCACTGGAGACAGTAAACTCATTTTCGCCTAGATAGTCAGCGATGGATGTGTATGTACGATTTTTTAAAGAAGTAGTTAAACTCGTGTTGAAATCTGTTTGTGTTGATTTAAATGCTAATTGAGTTTGAGCCATTCTAATATTTGTAGGTCTAAAGGTTAAGGGTCAAGTTGGTCTGAGCCTAGGATCATCTTAAAATAGGTAGATTTTCCATCTCTAAAAATTCTTTTATTACAATTTTGGAGAACAAATGTCAAAAAAGCGATGTCTCCATTAAATAAAAAGAAATTGGGTTTCTAGATTAGTTATTTATATATTACGCCAACTTATATAATTATGCCTAACTTAAAGTACTTGGTGATATAGGAGAAATGCCCTGAGGCGGACTCGAACCGCCACGTCTTGCGACATACGGCCCTCAACCGTACCTGTCTACCAATTTCAGCACCAGGGCAGGAGATCAACTTTTATTTATGCCATTGGCGCTTGTGGCCAAGGAATAAATAAGTCAGAGGTTTAATTATTCTGATTTACTAGCTTCTGTACTATCTGTTTTTATAGGAGCTTCAACGGCCACTTCTTCTGGTTTACTAGCTTCAGCTACCTTAGCTGCTTCAGTATTAACTTTATCTGCCTCAGCATTATTATCTGGTGTAACTTCAGAAGTTGTCTTTAGAGGTGCTGCAACAGATGCTGGAGTTTTTGCAAATAGCTTGCCCTCTGCGCCTGTGTCGTATCTAGCTCTATAAGCTTGCATCAAAGATGTTCCCATAAAAATTATTGCAACAACAGTTGTAACATTTTTAAGTGGGTTCTCAGACATTGGCCCAAATAGGCTCGAGCTATCTCCACCCAAGGTGGAACCTATATCCGCGCCTTTACCTTGCTGTAACAAGACAAGAATAATAAGCAAAACACATGCTAAGACATGAACAGTTGAAAGTACTAATACCACGATAATATCCCTTTAAAATGATAGAGTTAATAGGTCAAAGAAAAGTTTTGGTCAAGCAATAGAATGATTTATAGATAATGAGAAATGGCCACTTGCCCAATCCCAATTAAAAAACCCAGAATTGCTCCACTGATTTCTATGAATTTAAACTCTTTTTTTAGTAGTTTATTCAGAAGTTCTTCAAGCTCAGAGCTATTTAGCGCTTCAATTTCTTTAGCTACAATCATCTTTACATCAAAAGATGATTTAAAACTTCCAGTACTCGGAGAGAATTCACCCTCTAGATAGGCAATTAAATCAGTGCTAAATCTGCTTGCTAAAGAATTAAAAAGGTCAGGACTGACAAAAGACATCAACATTGGCATTTCGTCCTGTATGAACTTAGTGCCAATATCCTTCATTTTGTCTTTAAGTTTAATTAAAGTATTCTCATCTCGGAGTAAATTTTTAACCGTATCCTCTAATTTACTTTGTATATTCAATTGGCTAGCAAACAATTCGCCTAGTTTTAAGGCTAACTCCTTTTGCCGCTTGGGGAATACGCCATGTAGGGTAATAACACCAAATTTACGCGGCAATCTTGGGTGGAATAGCATCTTAATAGCAATATAGTTGGTAAACCACCCAATACTCATAGCTATAAGAGGTATGATAACTATCTTGATTGGTATATCCATCTAAGTCCCTATTTTTACTAAATGTATTAAAGTATTCGACTGCTTTGTAGCAGTTATTAGAAGAAATTTAAAGATGCATCCTTTTATTGAATAATGCTATATTTGTTACAATTGATAAGTTAATCACTAATTAATATTTTTGAAGCACGAAAATTAGGTCTCTTCATTTGAAATACAAACTACTTACTCTATTGCTATTAAATTCATGTGTGTTAATCCCATTCACTGAACCAGATGCTCAGGCTAAAGGTGAAATAACAAATTACTGTCCTAGTATTTCATGCACGAGCGATAGTAGAGCACAAACTAAGAACTATAGAAAAGAAAATTTTAGAATTACGAAACTGATACGGCTATTACATGCCACCTCTGATGCGACTAGAACGAATGCAAGTACTGACCTTGGGAATATGGGCCTCAATGCTATTGGTGCTGTTCCATCACTTGAGAATCTAGCTAGAAGAGATCCCAGTAAATGGGTTCGCAGATCAGCAGTAAAATCACTGGAGAAAATCGGTGCGACTAGTTCTATTGCCGTACTTGAAAAAGTAAGTAAAACAGACTCAAATAATTTTGTTCGCCAGTCGGCGAATAACGCCTTACTTAAAATGAGACAAAATACCCGTAGAGCTCAACTTAGATAAGATTTAAATAAGAAAGGATTAGATTAGATATGAAAGATTTTAAAGTTTATATGCCTACGAGATTTTTTTTCGGTAAGGCTAATAGAGAACCATTTTTTAATTTCTTAAAATCACAAGTTAGTACAATCTTATTAGTCACTGGAGGATCCAGCGCTCGCAAACTTGGATATTTAGATTCAGTTAAAGGCAGTTTAGAGGAAGTAGGGATTGAAGTTTTAGAATTTAGCGGAATAGAACCTAATCCTTTATCGACTACAATTAATCGAGCTGCTAAAGAATTCAAGAAGAACAAGATAGGGGCCGTACTTGCTCTCGGTGGTGGCTCTGTAATGGATGCGAGTAAAGCAATAGGAGCGCTACTATTTAAATATAATAATGAGGATCCAGATAACTTAGATATCTGGGATTTCGCGAAGGGATGTAAAGACCATGGATCATTAGTTGGTTCTTTGCCAATTTTTACTATTCCTACAACGGCCGCTACTGCCTCTGAGGTAAGCCCGCATTCGGTTATTTCTAATTTAGAAAATCAAGGTAAAGCTTCTATCTCTTATGACTTTTTAAAACCTATATCCTCACTTCTACTACCTGAATATACAAGTAAACTTAATGACACTGTGACCAGAGATGGAGCTTCAGACATACTTAGTCATGTCTTTGAAAACTATCTACTAGGTGGAGATCAAGCAAAATTTACTGACAGGTATTGTGAGGCGGTTATTAAGACCGTTATCGAAACACTACCGTTAATAACTAAAGATCCACTCAATTTATCCCTGAGAGGTGAAATGATGTGGTGCTCAACTATGGCATTTAATGAGATTCAGCTAGCAGGTAGAGAGTCTGCTCCATTCGTTCTGCATGCTATTGAGCATGGCTTAAGTGCAGTTAAACATGAGTTAGCTCACGGTAGGGGTCTGGCCACCTTATATCCTGCTTATTTCCGATGGCTTTGGAATAAGGATAGAGCTAGGAATAAATTATCAAGACTAGGAGAAGAAGTTTTTAGATTGAACCCTAAAGATGGACTAACAGGTCTCGGTTTTGTCGCTAAATTTGAGAACTGGCTCAAAGAAAACTCCTTACTACAAAGTATTTCTAGTTTAGGTTTTACTAAAGAAGAATTAGAACTAGCGGCGGAACAGGCCATTGGAGTTTATGGTGGAGGTCAACCGCTGAATGCTCTAGGGCCATTAACTAAAGATGATATTTTAGATATTTTTCAGCTCACAGAAACTCAGCACTAGTATTGTTTAATTCAGATATTATGCTACAACTCGCCTGCTAGCTATTTTTTCTATATTCATCAATTTGAATATGAGAGATGGGCCGAAGTTATTTTTCGGCTCTCAGGGAAGAAAGTGACGTGTTAAACACTACTCTTTCACTGCCCCGCAACTGTAAGCACGAGAGATTTATCATCTTAATAAGATCAATGTCACTGGAGAATCCCTAATAGTAATATTTGGGCAATTTTCTGGGAAGACAGATAAATTCTTTATGACTGTAAGTCAGGATACCTGGATAGTTAGATTTATAAATCCAAAACTCCGAGGGGGAGTTAACTGGAGATAATATGTCTAACCTACGTTTCAAGGCGAATCGAGTATTACGCCTAACTTTGTCGAGCTATTTAATCATTTCTGCAACTTATTCTTTTGCGGAAGAAATACCAACCATGGTCATTAGTGCCAATAGATACGAAGAACCTCTGGAGTCTTTAGGGTCTAGTGTAACAGTTATTGATAGTAAGGAATTGAAAGAAAGAAATGATTTTCTTCTATCAGACAGCCTAAGATCAGTTCCAGGTGTTCAAGTAACGCAATCAGGTGGCCCTGGAAAAACAACCAGCATATTTCTTCGAGGAGCGAGTGCTTCACAAACTTTAATAATGGTTGATGGGATACCTGTTAATGACAATCTGAGTGGACAATTTGATTTTGGAGATTTTACGACACTAGGAACGGAGAAGGTAGAAGTTGTTAGAGGGTCTCAAAGTTTGATGTACGGATCTGATGCAATGGGTGGTTTGATAAATATAGTAACTTCTAGACCAACAGAAGAAGCGGGGATTAACGCTACTCTTGGTGGTGGTAACTATGGCTACCAGAAATATACAGTAAAAGGGGATACTGGTGGTGAATATATTAGAGGTAACTTATATGGATCATATACTTCACTTGAAGGGATCTCTACTGCGGTAGCATCTGATACGAATACTGAAAAAGATCCCTATGCGAACCTTACCTTAGGTTCATCTATGGAAGCTAATATTGACGATATTAAAATTAGTCCAACTGTAAGATACACAAAGGCTAGGACTAATTTAGATGGATTTGATTTTGCTTCAGGAGCTGTAGATGCGTTAGATTATATCCAACATCGAGATACTTTACAATCAAGTCTTAAGATAGAAAAAGAAGGCGAGGAATTTAGCCCAAGTTTGATATTTGGTTTCAACAATGATTCCTATGATGCGAAGGATCCAGCCACTAGTTTTAATAACTATGACTATACTTCTAAAACTTATACAGTGCAGGCTCAGAACCTCTACACCTATAGCGATGAATTTAAGTTCTTAACCGGATATTCTTACGAAGGAAACGAGGGTAAAAATATTGATGCGTTCGATAGATCAAGAGATGTGAATAGTTTGTTTGCAAACATAATGCTCGCTCCGATGAAAGGCACAGATATTGGTGCAGGGATGAGATATGATCATAACTCTGCGTTCGGAGAAGCAATAACCTATAGAGCAACTCTCTCCCAAGAGATCAATCCTCTAATGTCTAGAGTACATTCTAGTATTGGTACTGGCTTTAGAGCGCCGACTTTGAGTGATTTATACTTCCCTGGGTTTTCGAATGAAAATTTATCCGCAGAAAAAAGTACTTCCTATGATTTAGGAGTTGAAAGTAAGTTTGGTTTTGTGACTACTGATGTTACAGGATTCTATACAAGGTTCAGAGACTTAATTGCCTTTAATACAGAAACATATTTGCCTGAAAATTTATCAAGAGCAAAAACTTACGGAGTTGAGAGTAGTATAAGATTCGATGTATCAGATTATATTGAGCCATCATTAACCTATACATATCTAGAATCAGAAGACTTGGAGACAAGACAAGCTTTAGCTAGAAGAGCAAGACATCAAGGGGGAGGGAGCTTGAGAATCACTCCTTGTGATGAATTCATGAGTAGAATTGATACTTTCTACTTAGCCGATAGAAAGGATTCTGACGGTGCTAATATGGACGACTATATTGTTGTTAATGCGAGTCTTGAATACATTTACTCTGACCATATAAAACCTTTTATTAAAGCCCAAAATATATTTGATAATGACTATGAAGAAATTCCAGGTTATGGGACCTTTGGTGCTTTTTACTACGCAGGTGTAGAATTAAGGATGTAAATTAAATAAAAATTCTGGGGTGGCGCTTTAGATTTCTCAAAAAAGGAGCGCCACCTTTATTTAAAATTTGGATCTATCTGCCATCAAGAAAATTTACTGAAAGGGCATAAATTTCGCTTATAATTTACGCACTAAAACTAGGTTGAACGATTAAGACTTGCAAGCTTGTTGGAGTAGAATTCTTCCCATAGCTTAAATCAATATATTTATGTTAATAAATCAGAGAGTTTATTAGTTCGTTTGATTATTGGAACCTTAAATTAATGCTATTTCACCTGTCTAATTTATTTAGAGATCAATATAGTGCATTAAATATATTTAGATACATTACCTTTCGGTCAATGTTAGCTTTCTTCATATCTTTAGTGCTGGTATTAATTATACAGCCATTATTTATAAAATGGTTTAAGAATAAACACCTCTCTCAGCCTATCAGGGATGATGGCCCACAAACTCACCTGACAAAGACTGGTACTCCAACCATGGGTGGTTTAGTTGTAGTGTTTTCCGTTCTTTTTACAAGTTTACTTCTTGTTGATCTAAGCAATCCTTACATTTGGCTACTATTCGCTGTGACAATTGGTTATGGTGCGCTTGGTTTTATCGATGATTATGAAAAGATTGCTAAAGAAAACTCAAAGGGAGTTTCCGCAAGAACAAAGTTCAAATGGCAATTTGGCCTTGCTGCAGTGCTGATGTGCATATTGGTGTTTTTTGTCCCAGGTTATTCAACTGTCGTTTCCATACCTTTTTTGAAAGATGCTGGAATCAATTTATCGTATCTCTACATTCCTTTTGGAATGATTGTGATTGTAGGAGCTTCCAATGCGGTTAATCTTACTGATGGGCTAGATGGTCTAGTAATCGGGCCTACAATCACTGTAGCCTTGGCTTATGGTGTATTTGCTTACGTCGCAGGCCATGCCAAAATAGCCGAATACCTACAGATTGCATTTCTACCAGGAGCGGGGGATCTTTGTATCTTTGCTTCAGCACTAGTTGCCGGTGGATTAGGCTTCCTATGGTACAACACTTATCCCGCACAAGTATTTATGGGCGATGTTGGCGCATTGGCAATTGGAGGAGCTTTAGGCATGTTGTCTGTCATGGTAAAACAAGAGCTTTTGTTGATTGTTGCTGGTGGTGTATTTGTGATTGAAGCTATGTCAGTAATGATACAAGTAATGTTTTTTAAGAGAACTGGTAAAAGAATATTTAAGATGGCGCCAATCCATCATCACTTTGAATTAAAAGGAATGAGTGAGCCTAAGATTATCGTTAGAGCTTGGATAATTTCTCTAGTGTTGGCAGTTCTAAGTATTGCTACATTGAAGTTAAGATAGCTTCCAACCTTAACAAATTTAAGTTAAAAAATTAGACTGACGAAAGATTGTCAGAACTGATATAGCTAAGACTGTTATATGTATATTGGGCGAGCATGTCTCTATGCCCGATAACATTACTTATCGGGCATAGAGGTTATGCCAATTAAATACTTGTAATCATTAAGATTTTTCTATGTTACCAGAAGTTGACGGACCCTTAGAAAAGATTGTCTTACCGAATGGTAATGTTTTATATCTGTTTGGAACAGCCCATGTAAGCGCCAAAAGTGCTACGGATGTAGAAACTCTCATTAGAGCCATTCAACCAGACAATGTATCAATAGAACTTTGTGCTCAAAGATTTGAAACTCTCTCTAATCCAGAAAAGTGGAAAGAGACGGACATTTTCTCATTGATTAAGTCTGGTAAATCCTCAGTACTTTTAGTGCAATTGATTTTAGCTTCATATCAAAAAAGAATCGCCAATAAATTGAAGATAAGGCCTGGTGCTGAAATGCATAAGGCGATTGAAATATCAAAAGAATTAGATATTCCCCTACTCCTAGTTGATAGAGACATAAAAATTACTCTAAGAAGAGCTTGGTACAATATCTCTCTTTTAGATCTATCAAAAATAGTTTTCTCAAGTATATTTTCCAAAGGAAGTGATGATGATATTTCTGAAGAAGAAATAGAAGCACTTAAGAATGAAGATGAATTAAGTAGCGCTTTGAAGGAATTCTCAGATAGACTTCCAAAGCTTAAAAACGCCCTTGTAGATGAGAGAGACGTTTATATGTCTTCAATGCTATGCGAATCCAAGTCGATGACTACCCTAGCCGTAGTCGGTGCAGGACACGTACCCGGAATGCTAAAATTATTGGAAGAAACAACTTCAGGCATAATAGATAGGCAAGGTATCTCAGAAATACCCCCTCCGAGTTTAATGACTAAATTTTTAATTTATGGGATTCCAGGGATTCTAGCGATATTGACTCTATACGTATTTATTGTCTTTGATTATCAAACAGGCTTAGCGATGCTTGGTACTTGGGCCTTCACAACTGGCATCTTTGCTGCGATTGGAGCTGCAATCGCCTTTGCTCATCCACTTTCAATTCTTACTGCTGGACTTATAGCTCCCTTTGCTGCATTACATCCTGGGATAGCCACAGGATGGGTTTCTGGCCTTGTGGAGGCTTGGCTAAGGAAACCTACAGTCAGCGATTTTGAAAATATTAGTGATGAGATGGAAAGCTTTAAGGGATTATGGGGGAATCGAGTCATGCGGATATTGCTTGTAGTTGCTTTCTCTAACTTAGGTTGTATGGTGGGTATGTGGGTTGGATCTGCACAGTTAGCGGGTAAACTTTTTTAGATTAAGCTTTGGTTAAATCTAAAAAGATAAACAGAGGCACTCTATAAAATAAAAGAAAGCCTTTATTATTTAGTTATAAAAATATAATCTGTAACATGAATGAATTAATATTTTATCTCCATCCAATTTTTGCTAGTTTCCCATTCGCAATTCTTTTAGTGGTATTTCTAACTGAGCTGGCTTGTTACTTTGCAGATACTGCTCAATGGAGAATATTCTCATGTTTTTTAGTTTGCATTGCCACTATATTAAGTTTGGCCACTTATTACACGGGCTTTTTTTCCGCTACAAATGCGAGCCTAACCTTTCAGGTATCGGAGGAAGTTATATCAATGCATCAAGTTAGTGCAAAACTGTACCTTCTTTCTATTTTTCCAACCGTGTTATTCTCAATTTTAAGAGCAATAAAACAAAGTGAATTATTACATTGGTTTTTCGTTCCATGTTTAATTTGTAGCCTATTACTCTCAGGCTTAGCTAGTCATCGCGGTGGAATGTTAGTATTTCAAGAAGGCGCAGGGGTTCAAAGAGAATGTCCAGCTTGTAATAGCGAAACTAAAAATCCTCTTGATATAGCGACAGATAAGTAGTTATATTCTTACAGATTTATGTTTTTATTTTCTTTGACGATATATAAATATAAGTTTTAAAAGCCCTTAAATGGTGAGAGCTAAAAATCCAAATTAAAAGTTCTCTTTCTAGGCTCCGAAGTTAGTTTAAATGAATGAATAACAACTTAATAGATGTGTGCTTATAGATGAATACAGAGGGTTTCCCAAAAGTTTTTGGTCCAGTTCTAATAATAGACGATCACAAGGAGTTTCGTACTACTCTTAAGGAATTCCTAGAAGAGAAAGGCATGAGAACAATCGTCTTAAATTCAGCCCTTCATGCAACTAAATTTATTCAGAATCAGCCTTGGAACTGGTATCCTAGTCTGATTTTCACAGACATCGTCATGGACGGTATGGGTGGGTATCAATTCATTCGTGGCCTAGAAGAGCTTTATCCTCGTAAATATATTCCAGTTGTAGTTATATCTAAACTTAATACGACTATAGATATAGGAGAAGCTGAAGCAGCAGGCGCTGCTGGGTATATCACCAAACCACTTGATTTTGATCGCATTGAACAAGTACTTAAATTGATCCTGAAAAAGACAAAAAAGGGAGTCCCAATATTCGTCTCTCCACTTTCTCAATAGACCCTGCCTTCTAAATTAAAATAGAATGAGTTCTAAGCTACCTCTAAACCGGGCACTTTCTATCCTTTTCTTGCAACCACGTGGGGGCGTCTTTTTGCTCCTCTGCCAGCACGTAGCGTCCGAGCACAAAAAACAAATCACTTAATCTATTTATATAAATAATTAAGTTTTTACTTATTTCTTCTTCTCTACTTAAACTTATGGTGACTCTTTCAAGACGCCGGCAAACAGTCCTAGCTAAATGTAAGTATGAAGCAAGGGCTGATCCGCCGGGCAATATGAACGATGCTAAGGGAAGTAAATTTTCATTAAACTTATCACAAAGATATTCTAAATTTTCGATATGACTGTTCGCTACTTCCCATTTATTCGGATAGGAATAACTGCTTGGAGTAGCCAATTCAGCTCCAATGTCAAAAAGCTCTTGCTGCAGAAACTCAATTAAAGAAAATAGATCTAATTTATAATTAAATGACAGCTGTTCTTTACATACACCCAATATGCTATTTAGTTCATCAACCGTACCAAAAGCTTCACAGCGTAAGGAGTCCTTTGGCACACGAGTTCCATCCACCAAAGATGTCTCTCCCTTATCACCTGATCGCGTATATACTCGATTAATCGTAATACTCATCGTAAGTACTTAGGATAGAGAATAGCCTAACTCATAGAGCGCTACCTTTGTCTGCTCTTCTAACTCAGGCTTTAGTTTAAGCTGATCAGATATAAAGTTTTGATTATCTTTTTTTGTCTCTTCTGAAGAAAAGATCATGAGCAAACTAGCCACCTGCGGAAAAACTACCTTACTTTCTAATAGTAATGACTTAACTTCATTCAACCCAATTTCTGTTTTTCCAGATTCCAAAAGGAATCTGCATTTTATAAGTTTAATCATCTCATATAAAATCAAAGAATCTTTCGAATCCTTATACTTTAGCAATGTAGAATTCAAAGTAGCTTCTTCTTCAGTTGAAAGATCCTTCCCTTTGAAGTTTTTAAATCCTAGATTAAGTATTGTTGCAAACGAACTGTATGTACTTGAGTCAGATTGCACCAACCTAGCAAGGTTCCCAACAATTCTATCTTCCTGCTCTACCAAATCCTTTGAAGGGTCCTCCTTTAAGGTTTGTTCGATCAGAGCATTAAGATCGGTAGCTATTGAGCTAAACTGAGCTGATGCCTCACCTTCCCTTTGAGCTATAGTTTCCTTGTATTCGGAATAGAACCAGATTCCAGCTAAAACAAACATTGCTAGATATAAAAGATTTTTCCACTGTCTTTCGAATACCCCAACCGCGTAGTCTTCAGTTAGGAGAGTTTCATTATTTACTCTGTCAGGGTTTGACTTTGGCAATGCCATATTTTTATCCTCAATTAATCTTAACTAATTATTTCTAATTACATTTTATATTTGAAATCGTTAGGATCCATTTCAGCTAACATTTCACTTAACTGATCTTTATCTAATTCCGAAAATTGCACTATTCGTTCTCTCTTGGGGTCACCTTCTTCTCTACCAATGGAATTCACAAACTCTTCCTCTTTACTCAAATGAAGTTCATCTTCATCGCCCGCAATAAAATCCCCGATAGTTCCCGTTGGATTGCCTTCAGCATCAACTGGAATTAAAGTTGCTTGTGCTCTATCAAGAACGTCTAAATTTACGAATATAGGAACTTCTAAGCGAACCGCCAATGCCAAGGCATCACTAGGCCTCGCATCCAATTCCTTTATCTCATCACCAACTCGAAGTTCAATCTTAGCAAAAAAGGTGTTTTCTTCTAGGCCTACGATTGCAATCTTCCCAACTTTAGTGCCTAACAACTCAATTGTATTCTGAAGTAGATCATGGGTCATAGGTCGGGGTGAGACTATTCCCTTCAAAGTACTTGCGATAGAAGCTGCTTCACTAACTCCGATCCAAATTGGTAAACATATCTCCTGATCCGGCACCTTTAAGACAACAATAGGTGCATTGGAGACTGGATCAACTACAAGCCCTAAAATAATCATCTCTATTTCTTCTTGATCTGAAAATTTGCTCATTGAAAATCCGACTGATATGTATGCTGAGTAATGAGGTTAGTATCCTTTAAATTGGAAAGTTCCTCTGATTCAATTAACTTTAATCCGTGTGGCGATGCTCTCACAACTGTTCCTTTAACTATCTCAGAAATGGGACTTTTACCAGAAAAAGTTTTAGATAGGACGAGCTCTCCAAAGATATTTCCATTTGTTCTCCCTCTATAAGTATTGGGGAGTTTGCCCTGACTTTCTATCAGAATCTCTTGCTCGGTTCCAACTAGACTTTCATTATGTTGAAGAGTTATATCAGACTGAATTTCTATAAGTTTACTTAATCTAGCAGATTTGATGGACTCCTCTATCTCCTCCTCTGGCCCATAACTTAGGCTACCCACCGTATCTGGGCGTATGGAGTATTTATAAGCGAATACAGATTGGAACTTAACACTATGGAGAAGGTCTAAGGTTTGCTCAAATTCACTATCTGTCTCCGTAGGGAAACCCACAATAACATCGGTTGTTAATGTAATAGTAGCAATAGTATCTCTAAGTGAATTTACAATATCAATGAACCTTTCTCTCTTATAATTGCGATTCATTGCCTTTAAGATTCTATTACTACCAGATTGTAGCGGTAGATGAATATGAGGACATAAAGTAGGTATGCTCGAATATAACTTTAAAAAATCATCTTTAATCTCTTGGGGATGAGGTGAAATAAATCTTATTCGTTTTACCCCCTCAATATTAGCTATCTCACTGATTAACGTTGAAAATTTTGCTCTAGGTAACAAGTCCAATCCATAGGAGTTTACAGTTTGCCCTAAGAGCATAACTTCACGGGCTCCCATTCTAACTTTGGCCTTAACCTCTTTAACTATCTCTTTTAAATCTCTACTTACTTGTTTCCCTCTTGTTTTAGGCACAATGCAATAAGTACACATTTTGTCGCACCCCCTTTGTATCGCCACAAGTGCTCTCACAGGGGTATTAAATGTTGATTTTTCTGTACTGCCAAGCGATGGCATTGCGTTTAGATCATCAGGTAACTCTTCCCAATCTTCTCTATAGTCAATAGCTATTTGAGGTTCAGTAGAATTTCTAGCGGTGCTTACTAGTGATGGGACTAAAGAGATATTATGGGTACCTACAATGAAATCAACAAGCTTACTTCTTTTAGAAATATTTGAACCCTCTTGTTGGGCCACACAACCTCCAACTCCGATAATTAAATCGGGGTTCCTATCTTTTAAAGGTTTAAAAGTTCCAAGCAAACAGAACAACTTACTCTCCGCCTTATCTCTAACGCTACAAGTATTAACAAGTATTAAATCGGCTTGCTCTGGGTTCTCCACTCTGGAATATTCATTGGCTAAAAGCATAACCATCTTCTCAGAGTCATACTCATTCATCTGGCAGCCAAAAGTCTTTATGTAGAGGGATTTCTTCCCTAAGTCATTCATTCTAGGTCTCAATCAATATTAAACTACAAAATCTAGGTGAGTTTATAACATAAGTTGTCATGATTTTAAAGACTTAGCCCTACCTTAATATTCAAAAGAATCCTTTAAGTTATAAAGGCTTATATCCGATAGTTTTCTAAGTAGTATCTAAGCAGTAGGATTTTATGCAGTATCGTCTCTCAATTAGTTCTTTGAGGTTTGTTTTTCTGGTTATAGTTAGTTTCTCTAGCTTGGTCGTGCTAGCCGATGAAGTTATTCCAGGAGAATATCTTGTAACTTATAACCAAAATTCTACGCGCACTTCTAGATCACTTTCCACTCAAAGCCTCGGGCTAAATGTAATTCAAAATTACGAACTAATTGATACGACTCTAGTTAGTCTTCCAAAAGGCAGAAGTCTAGATAAAAAAACTATTAAAGAATTAAAACGTAGTGGAATTATCAAGTCTATAGAACCTAACTTTAGAGTAAAAGCCTTTGCTACTCCAAACGATTCAAAATATAGCCAAATGTGGGGCTTGAATAATACAGGTCAATCTGGTGGAACCGTAGATGTTGATATAGATGCTCCTGAGGCATGGAATATATCACAAGGTAGTAGTGAAGTTATAATCGCAGTATTGGACACTGGAGTTCTATATACTCATCCCGACCTTAAAAATAATATGTGGAATAACTCAGCTGAGATACCCGGCAATGGTATTGATGATGATGGTAATGGGTATGTTGATGATGTACATGGGATCAACTCCATTACTAATGCCGGCGACCCGAAAGATGACAATGGTCATGGTACACATTGCGCCGGAGTTATTGCGGGAGTAACTAATAATTCTGAAGGTATCTCTGGTGTTTCCTGGAATTCCAAAATAATGGCATTGAAATTCCTAGATAACTCAGGCTCTGGAAGTTTGAGTGATGCAATTCAAGGCATTCAATATGTCATTGCGATGAAACAAAAAGGTGTAAATGTAAAGGCAATTAGTAATTCGTGGGGTGGAAGTGGATATTCAGCTTCCTTAGAGAGTGCTATAGAGTTAGCCAATTCCTATGGCATTGTTTTTATTGCCGCCGCTGGAAATGAATCTAACGATAACGATAGCAAAGCAAGTTACCCAGCGAGCTATGACTTAGATAATGTTATAACAGTGGCTGCATTGGATAAATCTGGGAATTTAGCTAGCTTTTCTAACTTTGGTAGGAATTCAGTCCATGTAGCAGCACCAGGGGTTAGTATTTTAAGCACTTACCTAAATAACCAATACACACTCCTAAGCGGAACTTCAATGGCAACTCCCTTTGTCAGCGGAATTACGGCCTTAATTCTATCCACTCAGAATTTAACGCCTTTACAAGTTAAAAGTAAATTGATGAGTACGGTTAAGCCACTCAATACCTTACAAGGGTTAGTAAAAAGTGCAGGTATTGTAAGTGCGTACAGAGCACTAAGTGATTCAAGCATACCCCTGCCCCCAGTAAATAACACCATATCATACAAAAGCACACCTAAAGCATACGATTGGAATGAAGACCTAGGAAGTAAAATTTCATCTGCGGATGATGCTTATGTATTAGTAAATACGAATTTTGATTTTAAATACTTCGGAACAAGCTATAGAAAATTTGCCATCTCAACAAACGGAAGAATTCAACCTTTAGCTCAGGATGAATCAGCACCTACAACGGAAGACTATAATAGTAGTCTGTATAAAGGTATTAGTCCTTACAATGCTGATTTAGTAGCATCTAATATCTCTAACGATGGTGGAGTTTGGGCAAAGGACAATGGATCTAGCCTAAGAATTACTTGGGTATCCATACCATACGAAATTAATAATTCGAGTTCTAGTGACAAAGAAATTAGATTTAGTGTAACTCTAAAAGCCAGTGGTGATATTGAATTTAATTATAATGACACGAATACAGGCAATACAAACTATGATTACGGTAATAGAGCAGTAGTCTCACTTTCTCCTATATCGCCCGGTAGCGGAACCAATCTTATAATCTCAAATACCACCTCAAATGAAGCTATTATTGGCAACCAAAAGGGTTTAACAATTAGTTCACAATCCAAAGCTGTTTTTAATGATATCGATGGAGACTCAAAGTCAGATTTAATAGTATGGAGACCATCTACTGCAATGTTCTATATCTCTCCATCCTCTGCAATTTATGATTCGAAATCTACTCTTAGTTATCAACTAGGTTTACCAGGGGATATACCTAAGTCAGGGGAATTTGACGGAGATAAAAAGACTGATTTAGCAGTATTTAGACCGAGCAATGGTACCTGGTATCTCAGAATGTCATCTGGGTCATTTGAAACTATTACTTCGATTCAGTGGGGCTTACCAGGGGATCAGCCTTTAGTAGGTGATGTTGATGGGGATGGAGTTAGTGACCTAATAGTATATAGACCGAACTCTGCCGCATTTTTTGTGCTTTTATCTAGTCAAGGTTTTAATCGAAGCGCCGCCTTTAGTGGTACCGCTTCTAGTGTTAGAGCTGTTTCACTAGGAGGGCCAGCTAATGATCCAGTTATTGGAGATGCAAATGGAGATGGAACAGATGACTTAGGCACTGTGTGGCAATTAGTCAGGTTTTGGACACTTAAAACGAGTGAAAATGCGACAATATATTCACTCCCTTGGGGGATGCCTGGAGATACCCCTCTTTTTTGTAATTTAGATAGTGATAAAATCGCGGACAGAGTAATTGCAAGGGTCGAAAGCAACAATTCTCTCTCCTGGTACACAGCCTATGGCACAGGCGCAGGTAGTGTAGTTTCCTTCGGATCACTTGGAGATACGCCTTCTTGTAAAATGGATACCAATGGAGATGGTCAAGGAGACTATGTGGCGTTTAGAAACAATAGTGGGATTTGGTTTTTAAAAGAGTCTAACAGCGACTTAATAACCCAGTATCAGTTTGGTTTGCCTGGGGATATTCCACTAACCCTCTAAATGAAGTTTGTGTAGAATTTAATTTTTAGAAGTATCTACTTCGAATAACTTTCCATCCACAACCTTTTGGATAGTTAAATCCCTATGAATTTCTCCATCACTGAGAACATGCATCATGCCAGTAACACCTAAGACTTGTGAGGATTGCTGCAAGCTCTTTGATATCGAAAATGGAGAATTATTAGTAGCTGAAAGTACAAAATTAACACTATCGTAACTTTGAGCTGAAAGTAGATCCGGATCTCCTCCAAAATTGCGCCTATAATTCTCAATAAATTTCTCTGTACTATCATTGCTGCTAGAGCTATTAAATAGACTAACTAAATAGACTCCTTCCATAATGGAGTGGTAACTGGAGATTTTTATAGGGTCTAATAGCAATGACACCCCAAGTATATTTAGGGGAACCATTGAATCATTATCTTTTATTGCTCGAAGTAAAGGCTCAGCACTCGGCAGAATATCTGCAATAATAACGGTATCAAAGAGGCCTGAATTAAGTTCCGCTTTAATATTCTCAAGTTGAGATAAGTTCCGATTCTGATACTGAAATGATTGAAGTGTTAGATTAATCCCTCTACCTATAATAGTCTGAAACGCATCTTGATACTCGGCACCCACTTCGCCTTCAGGATACAATAACGCAACTTTGCGTGAATTAAGTTTAGCCTGAGAAAAAGCAATTAATGACTGTAACTGATTTTCAGGTGTTGCCCCTAGTCGGAATATCTGAGGCGACAGAGCTGGTAGGCCCTGTTTCTTAGCATATGTGAGTAAAGGTACAGTTAATCCACTTTGAAGGCTTGCAAGCGACTCTACATCCTTAACAAGCATAGGCCCAAATATTATTTTAGCTTTATCTTGATTAACTAATTTACTGTATGCATCCAAGACTCCCGCATTAGAATCGTAGACCACAAGGTTGTCTTCTAAATTATTATCTTTTAAGGCCAAACGAATCCCTTGTTCTACTTTTTTAGCATGGGTTGAATACTGACCACTTAATGGAAGCAATGCACCAATTACTTGATTTGCTACTGGAATATCTTCTTGGCTACTTGAAGAATAATCTTCAGGTAGAATTTCCATATTTTGACTATCGTAGTTTGTGCTAGGAGCTAGTTCATAATTAGATCGACTGAAGTAAGTTGCAATTTTGCTTTTAGATGATAATGATCCTCCCCTTAATCGCCGGCTCTTTTCTTCTCTTAAAATAGAAGAGACAAAATTTTCGTTACTCCATTTATCTGACAATGTATTTAATTCGTTGGGTGAAAAAACTTTCGAATACTCTCTGGCAATTCGGCGAGACTCATCTGAGACTTTTCCTACTCCACGTCCAGATTTAAAACTTTGTACCATCCAAGCATACGCTTGATCAGAATTATCTTTAGCTATGTAAGCATAGGCAGTTAATAATGAAAATCTAGAATCAAGCTGACTGGCATCTATTCCTCTTTTTGAAGCATACTTAGAAATTCTTGAAAGAGCCCTATCTGGCTTGCCTGACTTTAAATCAATACTTGATTGAAGAAGCAAGTATGTTTCCGCTTCTTCTGAAGTTTTAGCTTTATTTAAAGCACTTGATAGGGAGTCTGCGGCAGAATCGAGATTTCCTTCTTCTTGAAATCTGATAGCATTTAAATAGTCTCTATTTTTATAATTACCTAATGACCATACTTCCCATGGGGCCATTGCTGCTCTAGTCCTTACAGCGTCCCTCGGAGTAATGTTTGGGAATTTACCTAAGTTCTGCCTGACAGGGATTGGACGCTTTTGACAGCCAATTGTGAAGACAACGAAAAGTAAGCATATACTAATCGAAAAATTCTTTGACTTTATCCAAAAACGATCTGTTAGTGCTATCGTCCGGGTCTGGTATGCCTTCAATTTTTGCTAATTCCTCTAATAAATCTTTATGCGCGTCACTTAACTTCTTTGGTACTTTTATGTTAACTTTAACATGCTGGTCACCTCTAATTGTAGATTGTATATCTACAATTCCCTGCCCTTTAAGCCTAAATACTTTCCCAGCTTGTGTACCTGAGGGAATTTTAAGTTTTACTCTACCATAAAGTGTGGGGACTTCAAGCTCAGTTCCGAGAACAGCCTGGGAATAAGAAAGAGTTAACTCACTAATTACTTCTGTACCCTGTCTTTTAAAGCGCTTATGCGGTTTAATTAAAATTTCCACATAAAGGTCACCAGGCACTCCATCGGAAATTACTTCTCCCTCACCCCTTAGTTTTAATTTTTGACCGTTATCTATACCAGCAGGTATCTTAACCAATAACTCACTATCTTTATGACCTTCACCAGATCCGCCACAGGATGGGCATGGGTCTGCAATCATAGTACCCAAACCTCTACAAACTGGACATGGTCTTGAGATTCTAAAAAAGCCTTCTTGTGAATTGACCTGACCCTGCCCCGCACAATGTTTACAGGTTTCTGCTTTAGTCCCTTTACGTGCGCCTGTGCCAGTACATGGATCACATGGCACTGGTCGCCGAACATTGATGTTTTTATTTAGACCATTGGCACTCTCTTCGAGAGTAACTTCTAAACGATAAGAAAGATCTCTACCCGTTTTTACTCTCTGCTTTCTTGAACCACCACCAAAAAAAGCTCCAAAAATATCTCCGAAAATATCTTCAGAAAACGATCCAAAGTCTCCGAAGCCACCAAACCCTTGCCCGCCTTGGAAAGCGGCATGCCCAAATTGATCATATTTTGATCTATTCTCAGCATCGCTTAGGATTTGATATGCTTCGGTAGCTTCTTTAAACTTCTCCTCTGCATCGTGATCATCAGGGTTCTTATCCGGATGGTACTTAACCGCAAGCTTCCTATAAGCCTTCTTAATCTCTTCTGAAGTACAGGATCTGGTAAGACCCAGAACTTCATAACAATCACGTTTGCTCACAAAATACCCTAATTTACTTCTTCAAAATCTGCATCTACGACATCGTCGCCTGAGTCAGTCTGGGTATTACCAGCATCCGTTCCACCTGCCGAGTCTGACTCAGTAGTATTAGCACTAGACTCATACATTTTTTTAGTTAGTGCATGAGTTAGTTGCTCCAAACTTTGCTTTTCAGTCTGAAGAGCAGAAGCAGTCAATCCTTCTTCGAGTACTTTCCTAGCCTTCTCTAAAGCTGCTTCAATTTCTGTTTTTTGCCCAGCTTCAATTTTTTCACCATGCTCAGAAAGCAACTGTGAAGTAGCATATATAGTTGTATCTAAACCATTTTTAGCTTCTGCTAATTCTCTCTTCTCCTTATCCTGCATGGAATTCGCTTCAGCATCTCTGATCATTTGTTCAATTTCTTCTTCACCAAGTCCAGAGCTTGCAGTAATTTGAATTGCCTGTTCCTTACCAGTTCCAAGATCTTTAGCAGATACCTTAACGATACCATTGGCATCGATATCAAAAGTAACTTCAACTTGAGGTACACCTCTTGGTGCAGGAGGTATGCCTGTAAGATCAAAACGCCCTAGCGTTTTATTATCTCCTGACATTTCTCTTTCACCTTGGAGCACATGAATACTTACTGCTGGCTGGTTATCCGAAGCAGTAGAGAATACTTGCTGTTTCCTAGTTGGAATAGTTGTATTTTTTTCAATTAACTTAGTCATTATTCCACCTTGAGTTTCAATCCCAAGACTTAAAGGAGTAACATCTAACAATAATACATCTTTAACATCACCTTGAAGAACTCCACCTTGAACCGCCGCACCAATGGCAACTGCTTCATCAGGATTAACGCTCTTACTAGCGGCTTTTCCAAATATTTGTTTAACTCGTTCTTGAACTGCTGGCATTCTTGTCATACCACCAACCAATATAACTTCTTGAATCTCACCCACTGCTATCCCAGCATCTTTAATCGCTGTTCGGCAAGGAGCCTCAAGTCTTTGAAGTAAATCAGAACAAAGTTGTTCAAATTTAGATCTAGTCAACTTGATATTTAAATTCTTAGGCCCAGATGAGTCGGATGCAATGAATGGCAGACTTATTTGAGTTTCTGATGAAGTTGAAAGCTCATGTTTTGCTTCTTCCGATGCAACTTTTAATCGTTGTAATGCTTCAGTGTCTGTCTTTAAATTAATATTGGTTTCTTTTTTAAACTCTTCAACCAACCACTCAACAATTTTATGATCAAAATCTTCACCACCTAGGAAAGTATCACCATTAGTTGCTTTCACTTCGAAAACACCGTCACCCAATTCTAGAATGGACACGTCAAAAGTACCACCACCTAAATCGAATACAGCAATGGTCTTTTCACCTTTCTTCTCTACACCATAAGCTAATGCGGCCGCAGTAGGTTCGTTAATGATTCTTAACACCTCAAGTCCAGCAATCCTACCAGCATCTTTAGTTGCTTGTCTTTGAGAGTCGTTAAAATATGCAGGAACGGTTATAACAGCTTGAGTAACTTCTTCTCCTAAGTAATCTTCAGCGGTTTGTTTCATCTTCTGAAGGATTAAAGCAGATACTTCTTGAGGAGATTTCCTCTCTCCGCCCATATTAACTGAGGCATCACCGTTTTCCGCAGCGACCACTTCATACGGAAGAACACCCTTGGCATTTTCGACTTCTTTAGAACCAATTTTCCTACCAATCAACCTTTTTACAGCAAAAACAGTATTCTTAGGATTAGTTACTGCCTGTCTTTTGGCGATTTGACCCACCAAACGTTCGCCAGTCTCAGTTACTGCGACAACGGATGGAGTAGTTCTTTTCCCTTCACTATTTGTAATAACTACTGGATCTCCTCCTTCCATTACAGCTACGCAAGAGTTAGTAGTACCAAGATCAATTCCGATTATTTTCCCCATTATATTCCCTATCAAGTTAAATTAATTAAAAATTTTTAGCTTCTAGAATTTAAAGCAATCCAGTTCCGCCATTTCCTAAAGCTAATCACTCTTTTGTTTAAGTGCAAGCCTTTGTATTAAATTTTATTCGCTGTCCTCTGAAGTTTTTGGCCCATTAGATACTACTACTTGAGCTGGTCTCAATAGTTTATCCTTATAAGTAAAACTTCTTTTCAACTCTTGAACAATGATCCCACTAGGTACTTCGTCCGAATGCACCATAGTTAAGGCTTCATGTATTGCTGGATCGAATTTAGTTCCAATTGAATCAGTACCCTTAATAGAATACCTATCAAAGATAGACTTCATTCTACTTGCAATGAGAGTTATACCCTCTAGCATGGCCTCCGGACTAGCCTCTGCCCCTACTCCAGCTACCCTTTCAAGATCATCTAAGATCTCCAATAAATCTCTCGCAATAGATTCTCCTTGATACTTAATCAACTCAGAGCGTTCTTTTAGATGTCTTTTTTTAATGTTATCTGTTTCAGCTATCGCATAAAGATATCTGGACTCTGACTCTTTTAATAGTGCCGCAAGTTTAGCCATCTCATTCAATGGCACTTCAGCCTTATCTTTATCTTTGGAATCCTTAGAAACCTCCTCTTCAATTTTAGCGTCCTTAGGTGGCATCTTTAAATCTTGACTATCTAGATCTAATTCTTCTGTCTCTTTTCCTGAAGCCGATTGACTCATTTTATTCTATCCCGGTTAAATATCTAAAATTTGTTGGCTTGTAGTAATGATCATTGCCACTTGATGCAAGGGGTCGATAGGACTATTTTAGTCTTTTTTTCACTAAGTTGCCTGTAAGATACTAAAATATTTGCTATTTTAATGTGATAGAGTTAAAACGATTAAGGTAATAAGATGCAGTAAACTAGTAAAGATTATGGAAAAACAAGAGTTCCCGCAAATTAATGAAGCCATAACCTTTGAAGATTCGTTAACTGAAGTTGAACGTTTAATTGACGTTGGATCAGATGGTGAAAACTCAACTGACGAACTATCAGAATATCTCGCCTCACTTCATCCAAGTCTATTGTCGGATATTCTATTAAACTTCAATGTCGATCAACAGAAGGTATTGTTACAGCATATTACTGGGTTAGATACTGTTTCTGATCTCATGGCGTACGCTTCAGAGGAACTACAAAGTTTGTTGTTAAATATTCTCGACGATTCAAGATTGGCCGCAGTAATTAGAAGAATAGACATTGATGATGCCGCCGATGTACTTGCAATTGTTCCTCGTAGAAGACAAGTAAAAATTCTCAAGCGTTTAAATGCTCCTCTAGTAAAAGAACTTACAACTCTTTTAGCTTATGATGCTGAGACTGCTGGGGGGATTATGACTCCCAGATTTATATCTTTAGACCCTGAAATTAGAGCAGATATAGCATTAGCGGCGATTCAAATTGGCCTTCATGATGGCTCTATAGAAGAAGATACTGACCTATCGATCTGTTATGTCTCAAACCCTAATGGGGAACTTCTTGGATCACTTTCATTAAAAGAATTACTGAGATGCGATAATGATTCGATTATAAAAGATCGGATGCAATCAATCGAAATATCAGTTAACCCTGACGACCATCAGGAAGAAGTTGCCTGGAAAATTGCGGATTATGATTTACCCTCTCTACCGGTAGTCTCTAAGGATAATGGGCAAATTCTTGGTATCATTACAGTTGATGATATTTTAGATGTTCTAACTGAAGAGTATGAACAAGATGTATCGAAGATGATCGGTACTGATGAAAGCGATACGGTCGGAGCAACTTTAACAACGTCTATTAAAAGTCGTTTACCATGGCTTATCGCAAGCTGGGCTGGCGGAATATTAGGCGCATTGCTACTTGGGACTTATTCCGACTCTATACAAAAGATGGTTGCTTTAACTTTCTTTATGCCAGTAGTATTTGGTATGGGCGGGAATGTTGGAAGCCAATCATCTACTATCACAGTAAGAGGCCTCGCCACTGGGGAGTTATCACACTCTAGGTTACTAAGAAGAGTAAGAAAGGAAATAGGCGTTGGGGCGATTCTTGGATCGATATTCGCAACATTACTTGGAATTGTATCTTATTTAATGTTTGGGCAAATCAATTTAAGTGTCGTGGTATCGGCTTCAATTTTTACAACCATGACTATATCATCAGGATTAGGATCTTTCCTACCCTATTTATTTGAAAAGCTTGGGTTTGATCCAGCCTTTGGTGCTGGCCCACTCGTGACAACCACAACTGACATAGTAAGTATCGCAGTCTATTTTACCGTAGCAACTTCATTGTTATAATGAGTCGTCTTGATAGAAATTAAAACTCCAGCAATAGTACTTCAGACGTTTGATGCAAAAGAATCTGACTTGGTAGTTGTTTTACTTTCACCCACGGAAGGGAAGATAAGAGCATTCGCCAAAGGAGCCAAGAAAAGCAAAAAACGATTTTTTGGAAACATTGAGATTTTCACTAAGGCCAATTTCCTTTTGACTAAGAAAAAGGCTGCCTCAGACTTATTTCTAATTGAAACCTTAGAAAACAAAGTAACACCTTTAGAACTTAGAAACTCTCTAAATCACTTTCTAATTGTTGGATTGACCTTTGAGTTAGTAGATAAATGTTTTGCTGAGGTAGATCAAGAAGCTAACATAATCTATGAAAATTTAAATAAGCTATTATTGATTGCAAATAACCTTCCTCCCTTTTCAAATCTAATCTGCTTAGCAACCTATAACCTTTTACTTTTAGGACAAATGATTGGAGTCGATCCACTACATAGCACTAAGAGCTTTAGGCAGGATGATTTGTTATGGTTTAGAGAAATGCTTAATGCTGACAAGCCACTATCATACGAACCTTTACAGGCTAGTTTTAGAGCTTTGAAAAGTTTAGCCAACTATCTAAGAATATCCATGGATTTAAAAATAAACTCCATGGATAGCTTAAATATGATAAAACTTACAGATTAGTTAGCTAATTTATCTGACTCAAAGCCTTCAGGCAGGCCAAACAAACTAGGAGGATCGATTAAATCGATGCCAGTATTTTTCAACTTAAGCCACACATCTTTAAGTTGTTTTTTTAAGTCCTCATCCAGAAGTTCTGCAGTATCTGAATTAGTTAAAATTTGATTCATTGCAACAGCACAATGCAAAAGCGATTCATTCGGTGAAATACTTTTTGATGATATATCTGCGATAAAATCGGCCAATGCCTGACGAGAGATTGATTTGCTTGATTTACTTGTACTTTCTGTGGACTTTTTAGTTGTTTTAGCCATGACTTAATTTTAAATTATTTATTGTTTATATTGTTGAGACTATCAGTAATAATACTTAGATTCAAAGAATTTTTTTAACTATCATTTTCATACTAAATACTTATTCATTGCCAAAAACTACTCCTTGAGCAAGTGGTAGGTCGTCGGAATAATTAATAGCTGAAGTCATACGCCTCATGTACGCCTTCCAAGAATCAGAACCACATTCCCTACCTCCACCTGTTTCCTTTTCGCCTCCAAAAGCCCCTCCTATCTCAGCACCACTACCTCCCATGTTCACATTTGCAATACCACAATCTGAACCAGTAGCACTTAAAAAGATCTCTGCCTCTTTAATACTATTAGTAAATATTGAACTGGATAGACCTTGTGGGACTGAATTATTTATTCTAATAGCATCTGAGACTTCGTCAAAAGGTATAACATAAAGAATCGGTGCGAATGTTTCCTGTTTTACTATTGTAGCTTCTTCCCCTATCTCTACAATTGCAGGCAGTACATAATTATCTTTAAGAGGGGCTCCACAATGTACTACCCCGCCCTCTTGCTTAGCCATTAGCAGCGCCTTACTAAATGCATCTACAGCTTGAGAATTAATTAGAGGTCCTACCAATACATTCTCATCAAGAGGATTACCAACCTTCAAACTGCCATAGGCTACCTTTAACTTATCTACCACCTCCTTAATCAAACTCCTATGTACAATGAGTCTTCTCATTGAAGTACACCTTTGTCCCGCGGTCCCAACAGCTGAAAATAGTATCGCCCTAATGGCGAGCTTTATATCTGCGGTCGGGCAAATAACACAGGCATTATTACCACCTAGCTCTAATAGTGATTTGCCAAATCGAGCAGCGACTTTTGTTCCCACTTCGCGACCCATTTTTGTACTACCAGTAGCACTTACTAGAGGGATGTATTTGGAACTTACGAGGTAGTCACCGATATCCTTTCCGCCCAAAACCAATGTAGATAAATTTAGATCCTTAAACTCCGTACGACCTAAAGCTAGTTGGAATAATTTATGCGAATACACTGCTGTGATAGGGGCCAACTCGCTAGGCTTCCAAATAAGGGTATTTCCGCATACAAGCGCTAAGCATGCATTCCAAGCCCATACCGCCGCTGGAAAATTGAAGGCGCTTATAATTAACGTAGGCCCTAGAGGATGCCATTGCTCCATCATTCTATGACCAGCACGCTCAGATGGCATTGTTAATCCATATAACTGCCTACTTAGTCCGACCGCAAAGTCACATACATCTATCATCTCTTGCACTTCTCCTTGCGCCTCGCTAGGGATTTTCCCTACTTCATGGGAGATAATTGTGGCTAACTTATTTTTATTCTCTCTTAGAGCTTCCCCAAAAACACGCACTAACTCTCCTCTTCTTGGAGCAGGCACAGAACGCCAGGTATTATAGGTTGATAGAGAGTTTTGAATTACAACATCACAATCTTCAATTGTAGCGGAATTAAATTGGTGCAAAAGCTGATTGTCGTTGGGACTAAAGGAATCGATCATAGCTACTTCATTCGTAGTACTATTCTTTTCAATTTCTTTATTACCAATATAAGCCCCACTCTTAGTTAGGGCGGGTAAGGATTTATCAAATATTTTATCTACTATACTCATAATTATGTAATCACCAGATCTATGGGCCTTACCCTAACATTTGTATTGTTATTTACTTCGTAATATTTACCAAAGCGACTTCCCAAAAATTGTTCTAATGTAATTTCCTCTTGAGATACAAATCCTTTTTGTGGCAGATTCTTACTTAAAAATAGATCGACGGCAACACATATTCCAGCTGCTGTTGTAATTTGAATAGCAGACCAAGTTTCTCCATGCACATCACTATGGTAAATCTTTCTAGCATCTGTAATTTGAGTTAGTTTTCCATCTTTCTGTCCAGTTACCGTACAGAAAACTACGACCACATCTTGTGAAGTAACAGGAATAGCGGACTCCAATATTTCCTTAAATAGTCCTCTTTTTTCAGCAAAGTTTAGTTCCTCAAGTAAAAATTTGGCAAGTTCTCGATGCCCTAGATACCGAACTGTTTTGTAGTTTACTGTTCTAGCCCTTTCATTCCAGGTTTCGCAGAGTGTCCCCAACCCTCCAGAAGTATTAAATGCTTCGTATTTAACTCCATCTACTGAAAAATGTTCAAGCCCCTCTAAAGGTAGAACATCTATTACTTGAGAATCATGAATAGCTTCACAAGGATTACAGTATTCATTTATAAGTCCATCAGTTGACCATGTTAAATTATATTTTAACATATTAGTTGGGTACATCGGTAATGCCCCTACTCTCATCAGAAGAGTATCTACAACATCCAAGCGACATGCGAGATCATTCCCTACAATTCCAACGAAACCCGGAGCCAATCCACACTGAGGCATAAATATCTGACCTTTCTTGCTCTTTAAGGCAAGTTCCTTTATGAATTTAGTTGTTTGTACATCCTCTGTTAAATCGAAATAGCTAGCACCTTCTTCAAGGCATATTCGAGCGATACTTTCATTCATAAAAAAAGATAAAGCCGATATAACTACCTCAACTTGCGACACTAATGAGCGTAGTAAATCTACCTCTTCAGTAAGGTTAACCGTATGAATAGTAATAGGGAAGTTTTTTTTAAGTGCCTTTAAGCTATCTTCTGAAATATCTGCAACCGATACTTCGTAATCTGGCTCCATAGAAAGTAATTTTGCAATACTTCCGCCAATCTTTCCTGCTCCAAGAATTAAAACTTTATTTTTCGTCATTTCTAAAACTCTAATTTTAACCTAATCTTTATTTAAGTAACTACTCCTCTATATATGATGCATTATGGAATACTAAGTGAGCCAATTAAATATAAGTAGATTATATTAGTGGCCAATCCCTACTCTTGTAGTAGTTTTGATCTAAATATTTATTAAATATGAATATTTAGATCAAAACTACACATCAATGCTATTTAGATTAATCGATCACCAAGGACAATGAAATTACTCGGAAATACCTCACCTAGGTTTATTAGAAATTTGTATGGATGTTTTTTAGTAGGCCTTCCTTTTTTAAACCTACCGCTATTATTCGATGATTTCCCAGGATCCAAATGGAATATGACTCCTTATTCTTGGCTTTTGATTTTAACCATTACAATCAGCATATCTTATATCCTTTTAGCAATGTTTGGCCCAACAGTTGAACGTCTTTTGCTAAAGACACTCATACCTCCTATTCGCATACTTAGATGTATTGCAGTTGTGATCCTACCAATAGTTTTATTTTTAGTAAGCTATAATATATTTGGCCATAGTCCCCTGCTCATTGATACTATAGTTCAATTATTTCAAGCTGAGATCTTCCAATACGGCAAATTTAAAGCCTCTCTCCCTCCACTAAAAGAATTTTTTGTGACTCAACACATGATTTTCGATGAAGGCTGGTATGGACAGTATCCTCCAGGCCATTCAGTTATTCTGTTACTTGGCAATCTGCTTGGTGAACCTCTTTTAATCAGCATCGTTTTAGCTGTATCTACGACAGTTATTTTATATAAGTTTGTTGCGGGAATATATAACCAATCCATCGCTAAGCTAAGCCTTTTTCTAATACTAGTCTCTCCTTTCTTTATATTCATGAGCGCTAGTTATATGAATCATGTTTCTACTTTATTTTTATTGCTTTCATTTCTCTATTACTTCTCCCTATGGGAAAAGTCTAACAAATGGTCACACTTGTTTCTATCAGGCTTATTTCTTGGCCTAACCGTCACTATTAGACCATTGGATGGAATTCCCTGTGGTCTTTCTATTATAATACCAACTCTTATTTTACTTAAAAAACGGCCGTATGCCTTGATAGTAGGACTTTGCTCACTTTTGCCAGGGTTACTGTTATTACTTTGGTATAATAGTAATACAACAGGTAATGCCTTCCTACCTGGATACTTAAAACTTTGGGGAGAGGGTCATAAGATGGGATTTCATATGAACCCATGGGGGAGAGAGCATACGCTTTTAATTGGACTTAGAAACGAACTTGCAGACCTTCAATTACTTCAAGAGATGCTATTCGAATGGGCGATTCCATCTTTATTACCTGTTGCCCTACTGCTCTTATCTCCGATTAAACTAACATCCTGGGATAGAAGGCTACTAGCATACACAGTATTATGCCCAATTGCTTATGGAGCATATTGGCATCGTGATGCATTTTTGGGTCCACGATTTGAATATTGCACTATTATTGCATGGATACCATTAAGTGCCAGAGCGATCATTGAACTCTCCAGTTATTTTAAAAATAAGAATGTGCATATTTTTAAATTATTTAAGCCCGTCCAACTAACTTCACTGATAAAGTTAATATTAGTATTTTCTCTGTCTTATGAGATGTTCTTGGCTGTTCCGCAAAGAGCAGGAATATATAGATCAAGTATGTCCTCATTTAAAACAAACATTAGGGATGAGGCACTAAAGTCGAATATACCTTCAGGATTAATATTCGTTAAATTATCCTGGGGTGCTAGAATATTCTCAGAATTAAGAGGAATGGGTTTAAGCGCAACTGATGCTCAAAGAGCATATTCTTTCTTAGACCATTGTAAGCTATTTATACTTACAAAAGATTCCAGAGAACAAGGTTTAAATAAGACTGAGTTCACTAGGCTTATTAATCGTCTGCACGATACGGAGCCCCGAGCTCAGAAAGTTAGAGCCAACTTCGATAGCTCTCTTAAGCTAAATATGGATACAGGACTAGATCCTCAGTGTAAGGAAGAACTACTGTATGACGTAAAAAATGGCAGGCCTAACTACACGACTTATGAGCCACACATGAGGGCGAATACTCCCAACTTCAGCGGGGAATATATTATTGCTAAAGACCTAAGAAGCCGGAATTATGAATTAAGAAAATTCTATCCAAATCTAAAAGCCTATATCTACAATGGTAAAGAATTCAAATTACTAACCCCATAAGGACAAATTTAATTAACCAAGGTTCTATCTGTATCCTTAGACCTAATTGAGTCCTTGCCGGAGATATGCATTGCTAGCTTTTGTCCGTCCTTTTTCCCGGTTTCGGAATTACTGAGGACTCCATCTCCCTTCTTATCCCTATTCAACATGCTAGCTCTTACAAATTCAACAAACAATGGGTGTGGTGTTAGTGGTCGAGATTGAAATTCGGGATGAAATTGCACTCCGATAAACCATGGATGATCATTGATCTCAATTACTTCAACAAGAGTATTATCAGGCGATGTTCCAGAAAAAACAAGTCCACTATTTTCAAGTTTTTCTCTAAACTCATTGTTTACTTCAAACCTATGTCTATGCCTTTCAGATATTTGACTAACTCCATAGGCTTGTTTGGATTTACTCCCCTCCAATAACTTACAGGGATAAGAACCAAGCCTCATAGTCCCACCTAGGTCAGATACTGTCTTTTGGTGCTCCATTATATGAATAACAGGATTCTTAGATTTCTCTTCAAATTCTGAGCTACTGGCATCCTTAATACCTGCGACATTTCTAGCGAACTCCACTACCGCCATTTGTAAACCTAAGCAAATTCCGAAAAATGGTATTTTATTAGATCTAGCATATTCAATCGCCTTAATTTTGCCCTCACTACCTCTCTTTCCAAAGCCTCCAGGCACTAAAATTCCATCGACTCCTTGCAGTAAAGATTCTGCACCAGTTTTTTCTATATCTTCTGAGTCAATATAGGTAATATCGACTAAACACTCTTGACTAAATCCACCATGTTGTAATGCTTCATTAAGACTCTTGTATGATTCGGTAAGATCAACATACTTTCCAACCATAGCAATCTTAATTGCGCCTTTACTCGGCTTATGGAGAGTATTTTTGATATTCTCCCAAGCTTCCAACTGGGGACTACCTGTCCATATATTTAGCTTTTCACAAATTCTAGAATCAAGCCCCTCTTCATGCAACACAAGTGGCAACTCATAGATGTTAGAAACATCTTTTGCTGAAATAACACAATCCATTCCTACGTTACAAAAAAGACCGATTTTTTCTTTGGCTTTGATGTCTATTTCAACCTCGCTCCGAAGAACGATAATATCAGGTTGAATTCCAACATTAGTAAGTTCCTTTACACTGTGTTGGGTAGGTTTGGTTTTAATTTCATGGGCTGCATTTAGATATGGAACTAAGGTTAAATGCATATAAATTACATTTTCCCGCCCAACATCGAATCTAAATTGTCTAATAGCTTCTAAAAAAGGCAAGCCTTCAATATCCCCGACAGTTCCACCTATCTCACCTAGGCAAATATCGTAGCCTTTACCCACTTCAATGATTCTTCGTTTTATTTCATCAGTGACATGAGGGATTACTTGGACAGTACCACCTAGATACTCACCTTTACGCTCCTTCTTAATTACGCTTTCATAAACCTGACCGGCTGTAAAATTGTTTTGCCTGGTCATCGTAGATGTCAGGAATCTTTCGTAATGGCCAAGATCGAGATCCGTTTCAGCACCGTCTTCAGTAACAAAGACTTCCCCGTGTTGCATTGGACTCATTGTCCCAGGATCTACGTTTAAATAAGGGTCAAGCTTACATATTGTGACTTTTAGGCCTCTACTCTCAAGGAGTGCACCAAGACTAGCGCAGGTAAGGCCCTTACCTAGAGAAGACACCACACCTCCAGTTACAAAAATGTACTTTGTTGGACGTGATTTCATAAACTTCTCCATATTATAAGGTTGGATTTATGAATGCTCCAAACCCCAATTAAAACTCTCCATTACCATGACTGCTGTTATGGTAACTAAGGGGATAATTGATACCATATAGTACGAGATAAAGCTAGTATCCGTTTAAATTAAGAAAAAATTTATAGCGTTATTTTAAACCCTTAGCGTGTTCAATAGCCTTATCTAAATCTTCAGGTGTGTCTATTTCGATGGAGTGCTCCATCAAGTCCCTAGGAATAATACATACACCCACTCTAAAGCCCAATGTCAATAATCTAAGTTGTTCTAACTTCTCAACATTCTCTAGCGAGGCCTCCAATGAATTATCGGATAATGCAAAAAGAGACTCTTTATTAAATAGATATAAACCAATATGCTTTAAAGCCCACACTCTTCGTTCAGAATCAGGTATAATTTTCCACTCATCATCATCTCTAGGGTACGGGACTGCTGCCCTACTAAAATATAATGCTCTTCCATTGTCACCTATTACCACCTTTACAGCAGTAGGCTTTATAAATTCCTCCCTGTCATAGATTGGAATTGCAATGGTAACCATGTCGAAATTTTCTATATTCTTTTTAAAGAAATTAATGGCAAGTGAAATGGCACTAGGCTCTATAAATGGCATATCCCCTTGCACATTTAAAGCGATATCCCAATCTACATTTAACTTTTGGAGAGCTTCCGCTACTCTAGCTGAGCCTGTAGGTGCTTCGGTTGAAGTCATTACCACGGTAGCTCCAAATTCTTCTGATAGATCTCTAATCTCTAGATCATCTGTAGCCACATATAAAGAGTCGATATCTTCACAAAGACTAGCTTGCGCCCAAACACGCTCTACTAAACTTTTTCCATCAATATCCTTAAGGGGCTTTTCACTTAGTCTAGTTGAACCCCGTCTTGCGGGAATAACAGCGATAACTTTTGTTTTCATAAGTAATCAATTTCCTAACGTAATTTTAAAATCAATTTCCCTCTAAATACCATAATAAAAAATACCGCATATAAAATAGGAATAAATGCGATAGCCATACTTGGATTTCTAAATAAGTTACTTAAAAGACTTAATGTACTACGAAGCATATTTAGTGGATCTTGACTAAAGAATACTAGTAAGTTGTTTGGATTTTTAATTATTAATGGAGACATGCAAACTATCATTGGCGCAAACCAAACAATAAAATATTTAGAGATAAACTCAAAAGATGACTGAACCAAATCTCCAATATTTGACTCCTCCAAATATAAAAATTCAATAATTGGATTTAACAACACACATATTAATATTCCAACCGCTAATTTCAAAAATAAGACCTGGACAAGGCTGAGTGCTAAATTTACGATGAATAATCCGACAAATAAAGTCATTGCCAGTTGAAATAAGTTTAATCCTTCATACTTAATTATATGCAGAGAAAATTTTTCCTTTAGGACGACATTCCGAACTAAAACCAAATAGTAGGAGACGATAAAGACATAAAGAATTCCAAGAATAAATCCCCCAATCATACCCAACATAGCTATTAATGGGCTAACTAATCCCACAACAAATAGCACTGGTATCTGAATTAAAATTTGTCTCCAAGCCTTCAGAACGGAATGGAAAGATTCTAAAAATGTACTTATGTATATATCTACTATTTTCATCATCTGTTTCTAAGTATTACTCTTTTTGGGCTTTAATGTGGTAGTATTTTTCTTAGGGCTATTACGATAATTACGTTTCTCTCTAACTTTATACTCTAAGAGTGTACTTAAATTTTTAGGAATTTCCTCATCTAGAATTTTAAGTAAAAGTCGCAAATTTTCTCTTTCTTCCTCGTGAAGGGACTTAATCAATTCTCCTAAGGAGAGAACTTCATCCTTAATATTCATAACTAGAGAAGTTCTAATTCTGAATCTAAGCACCAATAAACGCTCTAACGCAAACTTTTCCCTCTTAGTCAGACAACATGGCTCAAACCACTTCCCGATTACCCTTGCAGTTCCACTTACTCTATCCCTAGTATTGCGTTCTCTCTTAAAGGGTTTTAAGCGAAAGACAGGCCCATTGCTGTCTTCTTCATCGCTCCCATTTTCATTTTTGAATTCGTATAATTCAGGCTTTTCGTCTGCTAAAATATTAAATTTTTCTTCCTCTGTTAAGGAATCATAGGAACCACTGATATTATAACTTTCTCTCTGATCATTTAAGCCAATAAGCATACAAGCTAAAAACACCTCTGAACCAGGATCAACACCTGCATTAATCATAGAATCTAGACTTTGGAATCGACCTAAAAATCGTTTTAACCATGCTTTAGTTTTCGTTGCTAAATTGGTATCGATTCTAGGTAACATTTCTTTGATAACATTATGTTCACCCAATGCTAGGAATGTCTTTAAGAATGCACCTGAATAAAAATCCTTTAGCAACTCTTCATAAATTCGTGAGGTTGGAACTAGATTAAGTTTATCAACATGCCTAAGCATAGATTGTTCAGTCTTCTTTTCGATAGTAAAACCTAGCCTTGCCGCATGCCTAGCCGCTCTTATGATGCGAACAGGATCCTCAGTAAATCTTTCATCTGCTTGCCCAATAATTTTAATTCTTTTTTCTTGAAGGTCTTTCATCCCACCGACATAATCGATAATGGTAAAATCCTCGGCATTATAAAATAGAGCATTTACGGTTAGGTCTCTTCTTAATGCGTCGGATTGAGCTGTTCCAAAAGTATTGTCAGTTGGCAAAGTCTTACTTTCTTCATCTGGTGGAGCTTCCATTTCTGCTCGAAAGGTTGCCACTTCTATTATCTTCCCACCATAGAAATATACATGTGCAATTTTAAATCGTTTACCAATAATTCTAGAGTTTCTAAATAAATCTCTAAGTTCTTCTGGCGTAGCATCCGTACAAATATCAAAATCTTTTGGTCTTTTTCGAACTAGCAAATCTCTAACTCCCCCACCAACAAGATAAGCTTGATAACCGTAGCTCTGTAAACGTCTCAAGACTTTTAAGGCATCTTGATCAATATCTTTCCTAGAAATACAATGTTCATCTCTTGGTATGATAAGTGGCTGCCCTGGCAACTTTCTATTTGTTTGCCCATCTCTACCATCGTCTAAGTTTGGATCAGACTTAGGAGTTGATTGTGTTTTGTTTCTTCTATTATCTGGATTTTTTGGAATCATTATTTAGTATTTCTTTAATGCCTATTTCTAGCTCTTAAATTCTGGCTTCTTTAATTCATGAAGTGTCTTTGCGTACGACCTTAGGTCTCTGACTTCATCGAATTCATCGACGATTTCACTCCCCAATATTTCTTCTAAAATATCCTCAAGAGTTACTACACCAGCGAAACCGCCATGCTCATTAATCACTGCACAAATCGGTACCTGCCTATCAACCATTTGTAACATTAGCTTATCAACCCTCAAGGTATCCGGAACACTATCGATCGGTCTAATGAGGTCTTTTATAGTTTCGGTTTGACATCCACTAAGTAGTGCTTTTGCTATATCTCTTTGAGTTACGTACCCCGAAGGCTCGTCAAGATCATTATCTGGGAAAACTGGTATTCTCGAATGTGGAAGTGCGAATAAAGTATCTCTCAAGGTACTAACTAGTAAACCTTCTTTAAATGACAATACAACTACTCTGGGTGTAAGAATATCCCTCACTAGCACAGTATCTAGTCCAATAACATTACGGATTACAGAATCCTCTAAAGAATCAATAACACCCTCTTCCTTGCCGAGTTCTGCCATACTTAAAACTTCTTCATGGCTTATTTTTGGCTCCTCTTCAGCCCCATTGCCCATTTTTTTGGAAAAGATTTCAGTAACATATATTAGTGGATAAAGTAGTGTAATGAGCATTTGAAGAGGGATTGCAATTAACAAGCTTACCTGACGATTGTAATCACTACCAAGTTTTTTGGGGACAATTTCACTAACAAATAATACAAGGATAGTGAATATGACTGAAAACCCAATTAAAGCGCGGTCCCCATATACGCTCACAATACTACCTGCTATACTAGCACCCAAGGTATGAGAGACCGTATTCAATATCAATATGGCCGCTATAGGTTCACCTAATTTTTCTTTAAAATTTAACATTATCTTAGCTCTTTTCGAGCCTGATTCTGCTAGATATCTAAGATAAGGCAGAGAGACTGTTAAGAGTGCTGCCTCCATAAGGGAACATAGAAAAGAAATCGCAAGTGCAGCAGAAACTACTATAACTAGAACGAGAATCATAAAAAACTTAAGCCTTAATCTTACTAGAAAATATAAACGGTAGCGCTAAAAACGGTAACATCGCAGCATAAAAGAAAGACTCTTTGAGGCTAATAGAAATAAGTAACCGAGACATAACATAAGAACCTAACACCATTCCTAGCGTTAATGCACACTGGTTCATCACTGAAATATTAATCGCTCCAAATTTACTGTTCATATCTTTAAGATATCTCATACTAATAATATCATTTAAAATCCAAGTTGGGACATGCAGAAATTGAATTAGGTAAAACCCAATATAGCTAGTTTCAGGTATCCCGAGTACCCATACTCTTAAGGAAGTAAATAAAATGACTATAATAGCCAAAAATCTATATGGCAAGCCATCTGATAGTTTACCCACTAAACCTACCGTAGTAAAATTTATAACGCCTAATAACATATTACTAAGTGCTATTTCTAAGGAACTACAGCCCATTTCACTCATTCTCAGTATAAGATAACGAAAAAATACACAAAATCCTGCCCAAACAAATAATTGAAAACAAAGAAACGGTATTAACGAAAACAGCTGTGTTACGCCTCCGAGAGAATTGGCGTCCTTGTAAGGATTACACGGATTGGCTCGTCGAATAAAGATAAACGCAAATAATCCTCCCAGACCCAAAAAAAATGGAATGCAGCTTGGTGAAATTATATCAGTACAAAATCCACAAAGAAGCAGCCCAAACATAAACCCTATAGAGCCAAATTTTCTATACGCTCCATACTCTTCTCCAAAATTTAACCCTGTTTGCGATGCAGCATCCTTAATCATTTGTAGAGATAATATTGGTACTAGCGCATTCACTACCGATAAACAAATTAGGACTAAAGCAAAAATGGTATAAATAATAACATAATGGCTACTTAAAACTAATATCGGGGACAACAGAAAAAAAAGTAAAAATGAAACCTGAGAAAGGCCGCTTAAAGGAAGTTTTGAATTAGCTTTCACTTTGAAGTTAAGAATCAAAAGCAATAACAAACCAACTAGAGAGAATAGATAAGCATTAGCTTCCAAAGTGGCTATTTCTCTCTGCGAAAAACCTATTGAAGTCCAGTATAACGGAAAAAATGTAGAACATGCGAGCACAAACAGCTGGCAAATTAAACTATACCGAAAGCTCCATAGTACCCTATGACTATCTATATCGAGATTTTCCAGAATTATCTTTTCTTATTTAAGGCAAGATATAAAAGACCACCAGCGATAGCTACGAATGTAAATACACGAGCGTTATAAGAGGACTTAGCAGCAAATACCATCAACAATACTACTAAACCACCGATACCTTTTATCCAAAGCATATTAAGACCCTATTAATCATTAATAATTTACAAAGCGCCCTATTCAAGCGCTAACTTTTCAACCAATCTTAGTTAGACCACCTAAGTACTTCTGAAGAACTTTTGGAACTCTAATAGAGCCATCTTCTTGTTGATGATTCTCTATTAGGGGAATCAAAACTCTAGGAGAAGCTAATAATGTGTTGTTAAGCGTATGACAATAAACTGACTTGCCATTTGCATCTCGATATTTCAAACCCAATCTTCTTGCTTGAAAATCATGTAGTGTAGAACAACTATGAGTCTCTGAATACATATTTCGTGATGGCATCCAAGTCTCAATATCATGCTTCCATACCTGACCCTGGCCCATATCACCTGTACACACCACAACGACTCTATACGGAAGCTCCAACAACGTTAAAAGTTCTTCCGCATTGCCAAGGATTTCATTATGCAACTCCCTACTTCGTTCAACACTATTTTCGCAAATAATCACCTGCTCTACTTTATAAAATTGATGTACTCGATACAAACCTCGCGTGTCTTTCCCATAAGTACCTGCTTCTCTACGATAACATGGTGAGTATCCAGCATATTTTTTAGGCAACTCAGCATGACTAAGCGTTTCATCCAAATGATAAGCGGCAACTGGCACCTCTGAAGTTCCAATTAAATAAGACTCGTCGTCACGTTCATCCAAATGATAAGCCATGTCTTCCCCACCAGGGAAATAACCCGTCCCCATCATTGCCTTATAATTAACAATGTGAGGTGGATCCATTACCGTGTAACCCTTCTCGGCGATGAAATCTATTGCGAGAGAAAGAACAGCGTGATGCAGTCTAGCACCCATGCCAGTTAGGAAGTAACTTCGACTACCAGCCAACTTAACTCCCCTTTCAACATCAAATAACTTTAATGCCTCCCCTATCTCAACATGATCCTTCGCCTTAAATGAAAATTCAGGTACTTTACCAACTCTTTTAAACTCAACATTTTCAGAATCATCCTTGCCACTAGGAACCTCATCTAAGGGTATCGCTGGAATGAGCAGCTGTTGACGATTCCATTCAATTAAAGTCTCCTCTAAATTGGATTCAAGCTCTTTAATCTTAGTACTTAGATTCTTTAGCTCTTCTCTGACTTTAGTATTTTCATCCCCTTTTAACTTAGGAACTTCTTTACTAAGAGTCTTTAGAGAAGCTCTAAGGGCTTCTACCTCAGTTAGCTTAGCTCTCCTTTCTTCATCAACTTTTAGAAAAGTAGATATATTTAGCTGAATTCGCTTTTTATCACATGCAATTTGATATGCCTCAGGCTTAGACCTGAGATCTTGAAGATCGATCATTGTTTAATTTAACCCCAATTATTATCTTTTTTTAATACTATTATTTTTGAGTTCTGTGAATACCTTCTTAGCCAATGCAGGCGTTAAGCCCCCTTTTTCCACTAAATCTTCAACAGTAGCTTCATTAATTCTTTTAAAACTGCCAAAGGACATCAACAATCGTCGCTTTCTATTAATTCCTAGGCCTTGGATTAGATCAAGAGGGCCAGATAGTAATTTTTTTGCTCTAATTTTTCTATGAAAAGTAATAACCGATCTGTGAGTTTCGTCTCTAATTTGTTCAAGCAAATTTAAGACCTCACTTCCTGCCTTTAAAATAAATGGCATTGCACGATTCTGTACATAGATCCTCTCTGGCTTCTTATGGGAATTTGATTGAAAGTGACTACTAATATACCCTTTTGCTCTTTTTTCTCTCTTCTTAGCTATGGCAATAATAAATGGGTGGCTTCCTCCAACTTGATTTCTTGCCTTAATAGCCTCAACTATCTGAGGTGGACCTCCATCGATTATAAGCAAATCACAAATCGTATTTTCCTCCACTCCCCGTGAGATATGCCTTGTTACAACTTCGAATATAGATGCAAAATCATCCGGCTTCCCTTCCTGAGATAAATGGAAGTATCGGTAACGTTTACGATATGGCTTTCCATCCTTAAAACAAACAACCGCCCCGACGGTCTGACTACCTTGGAAATGACTAATATCAATACACTCTATAGTTCGAGGTACTTCTGGCAAATCTAAAGTATCTTTTAAGGCCACTAGTAGTCTTTCATTCTTATCAATAGAACTATGCCTAGCCTCAAAGCCTTCTTTGGCATTCATTAGAGACAATTCCAACAATCTCTTTCTAGAACCTCTCAAAGGAACAGAGATATTAAGTATATGGCCAGCCATTTCACTTAAATATCCCTTTACTAATTCTAAATCTTCAATTTGAGTTTCGACTAAAACTTCTTGGGGTAAAATTGATTTTTTACTATAAAAAGTTAATAAAAATGCAGATAAAAGTTCTTCATCGCTTAAAACTGCGTCATCAACAGAAAATGTTGAGTTGCTCACTAGCCTTCCATCAATTGTTTTCAGTACAGATATTTCAGCTTTCAGACCTTCTCTATAAATTGAAACTCCATCATAGTTGCCATCGCCATACATCACTTCCGTCTTGTCTAAAGCTACTTTCTCAAGAATCTGAAGTTTATCCCGAATCATGCCCGCCTCTTCAAATTTAAGATTTTCTGAAAGTATCCCAATCAGTCCTTTAAACTCAGCAATTACAGGCTCTGTATTTCCCTTTAATATACTAATCGCTTGATTTACCCACGACTCGTAGTCTTCCTTTGAGACATCGATACAACAAGGTCCTGAACATCGTTTAATTTGATACTGTAAACAAGGTCTAACTCTATTAATAAAGATACGATCAGAACAAGTTCTTAAGGGGATAGTTCGTTCTATAATATCCAACAAAACTTTTAACTCATATCCAAAGGGGTATGGCCCAAAATATAAATTACCATCATCTTTCTTCTTACGAACAAGCTGGATTCTTGGCCATTCATGACTCTTATCTATCATGACCATAAAAGGGGCCTTATCATCCTTTAGTCGAATATTATATCGAGGTTTAAACTTTTTGATTAAGTCGGCTTCTAAGATTAAAGCCTGTCGCTCAGTCTCAGTAATGATTACGTCTATATCGAATATTTTCTCAAGCAAATATCCAATATGAGGTCTCGTATCTGAGCCGCTGAAATAACTCGAAACTCTACTCTTTAAGTTAATCGCCTTACCAACATAAAGGACATCACTGTCCTTCGATTTCATAAGATAGACACCTGGCACTTCAGGTAGCGCAGCTATTCTATTTTTTAATATAGATTCCACTTAATCTTGTATGTACTTAGCCGACTCTTTTACTTGGATTACTAACTTTGATACACTCCTTAAAACCAGAGGTGTCTTGCCTAACGAGAATAAGGCTAGATGGATAACTACCACCTGATCTCTTAGCTCTAAAAGTAGGTCTATTTCCATTGGTATTACCCACAAACTTAAGCGTCTCGAGTACCGTATCTCCAGCTGAGCCACTTTCGACCATAGTCGCTGAACCTATTTTACCTGATCTAGATGAGCCAAAAAGCACCACTAACTTGCCATCTCCTTCCGATATTGGTTTCCAAACAAATCCACTTTCTTGATTCTCGATATTAGATGTCCCATTGCAGGAAATTCTTTGTATCGCATTAGAATCAGTACTTATTGTGCTTTCAGAATTAGTAGTTGTACTTGAGCTATTAGAACTCGGAGCGGAACTAATAACCGTCTCCACTAACGGAATATCTCCTGGGACACCAAAAGGCACGCTAATCGCTGGTAGTGGGGCATTCCTAATAAAGAAGTATCCTTGGCCTGAAATTATGCGCCAAACACCTAATGACTGCTTCAAAATCCCCCGTCTAAATCCAGAAAATGCAAGGTCTCCTTCTAGTCCCCATTGAAAAGCAGGATTAACTTTAGATACCTCTCTCGAATAATAGTATTTAAATCCACTGATATCTCTCTCTACAACTGCTTCCACTATCCCATCGCCATTTAAATCGTATAGATGAGGAATGTCAGATTCTAAGCCATAAAGATAAGGCTCTAAAGCTAATCCATCAGCTGAACGTGACAACCAAAGCAAACCTTGTGGCACTGCCCTGACTACAGTAGAATCAGCACGCCCATCTCCATCTACGTCCCCAATCAATATAGTATCATCAGCAAATCCCCAATGATAAGGTTCAATTGCGATGTTCCCAGATGCTAAGGGTAACCAAAGTAATAAATTTACTCCGTTCTCGCTTGGTACTGAGCGGACTACAGATAAATCAGTCCGCTTATCCCCATCATAATCAGCCGGTACTATCTTGTCTCCACTTAACCCATATTTCAACAAAGTGATCCTTGGAACTGGCGATTGAGCGCCAGACAAATGTAAATACCAACTTAATGATCCTGCATCTGATCTAACGCTGCCGAAATCAGCTTTCAAGTCACCATCAAAGTCTGTATTTATATAAGATTCACCCGCAGGCAATATAGGATTTTTAAAAGTTGTGCTTAATGCACTAGAACGAAGACTAATAAACTCCGCGTTACTCGCTTCACCCCTTCTTCTAACTAGCACCAAGTCAGAAAGAAAGTCACCGTCTAGGTCACTTTGTATGGGTGCTATATCGCCTAAACCTAAACTTTCGCTAGAAGGTTTAGCGCCTAAACTCCCATAATTAACAGAGGAGGCACTTGCGCCATCTTTTATGTACCACATGGCTTCCTTTGGCCGATATAGAATTGGTGTGTATTGGCTCCCGCTTAAAATGGGTGCGCCCATTGCAATATCTCCTGGAAGACCAAACTGGAAAGAACTAATGGTAGTATCAATTCCCCTAATAAACCATTCTCCAGTTTCAGGCCTAAACAGTCCAAATAAGGATCGACCTAGATCACTTTTAACACCATGGATAGGTTGATCACCGAGTAAACCAAAGGAAATTTCTTCTATCTCTGCGGATGAAGTTCTATATATAAATTTCGAACCACCACTAGCCTTATCACGTCGATAGACACCAATATTAACTGAACCATCACCATCGACGTCGATTGGATAAGGAATATCTCCGATTGAACCAAACTGGATGGTGTCTGTCACACCAGTTACTGTGCCGCTAGAGACATAGGCTATATACCAAGTTTGATTGGAAGGTCTGAAAACTGCATAATCAGAATATGAATTCCCGTCATAATCTCCAACGACAGGAATATCACCACTTGCCCCCCAATTTTTAGAATTATTGCCTATAGATCGACAATGATGCCAAACTCCAAAGCTGCGATCAAATTCAGTTAAGGTAGTTTCAATAGTAGAAAAAAAATGGCCATTTTGGGGAACCGTAAACTTTCCACCACAATTTAAACTTTGAGTCCTACCAGCTCCATCTAAGTATGAGGACACACCATTAAGAGATAAAGAGAATCGACCAAGGGAACTAGGATCTAAAAAAGACTCCCCGTATAAATTTGAACATATAAACATGCTCAATAAAGTAAATACTTTGATCTTCATAAATATGCGCATTATAATATCGGCTCTTTAGGGATTGCTAAATTTAGTCGCATTTTGCCTTAATTAGCTTAGTTTTACTAGGACAAATGTTAGGTATAATTGCTACTTGCAGCACACGCTTTGACGCCCCAATCATGCCTATGATACCTAATAGGCATGATTTTTAAGTATTTACTTAAATTCCACCAATTTAAAGCTATAATTAATAATGAAAAAAGCCTTCACCATACCAGACTTCTATAAGGGCAAATTAGTTAAACAACTAAAAGAAGAGAGGAAGGTTGAAGATCCAAAAAAACGAGATCTTAGCCCTACGGTAATCGAATACACTGGAATAAAAATCCGCTTAGCCAGACATTTTGGATTTTGCTTCGGTGTGGAGAATGCGATTTCCATCGCTTATAGAACCGTTGAAGAGAATCCAGGGAAAAGGATTTTCCTATTAAGTGAGATGATTCACAACCCTATTGTAAATGCTGATCTCCACAACAGGGGTATCAATTTTTTAATGAAAACAGATGGTACGAGGCTGGTAGATTTTTCTACTTTAAATGAGCAAGACATAGTCATAGTTCCTGCTTTTGGTACAACGCTTGAGATCATGAAAGAACTAGCAGATCTAGGTATAACCCTTGAGAAATTTAACGCGACTTGTCCTTTTGTTGAGAAGGTGTGGAAAAGAAGTGCAGACCTTGGAAAATCTAGCCATACCATCATCATACATGGCAAAGCCCAGCATGAAGAAACCAGAGCCACATTTTCACACGCCAGAGCAGGGGCCCCTTCACTAATTGTAAAAGACATTAAAGAAGCCACAGAGGCCTGTAAGTTTATTTTAGGCGAACTGAATAAGGAACAGTTTCTAGATAAATTCTCTAATTGCATTAGTTCAAATTTTGATCCAGATAAGGACTTGTTACGAATAGGTGTAGTTAATCAGACGACTATGCTAGCCAGTGAAACCAGCGAGATAGCAACTTTATTTAAAGATGCTATGATTAAAAAGTACGGGGAAGAGAAAATATCTGATCACTACGCCGATACTAGAGATACTCTTTGTTATGCAACGAATGAAAATCAAACGGCAGTTCTTAATCTAAGAGAACATAAAGCCGATCTTGCCCTAGTAGTCGGCGGATACAACAGTTCAAACACTAGCCACCTAGCAGAACTACTAGAAGAAAAAATGCCCACCTACTTTATAGAAGGTCCACAAGAGTTAGAAAGAGACACCGTGAGGCATTTTGATTTACACAAAAACGAAATAACAAAAAGCGCACAATGGCTTCCTAATAAATCAGAAATCACAATCAACATTACAGCCGGAGCAAGTTGCCCTGATACTGTGATAGATGCTGTAATTGAGAGGGTTGTAGAATTGAGATCCTAAAGTTAGCATTTAATTATTGAGCTTTGAGACCCCAGAGCGCAAAACCTTAGTTCGGCTGGTCGCTTAAGTAACTTAAAATAAAAAAAGGGCCACAAAGGGCCCTTTTTTTATTAGGAAGATGAATGAACTAGCTGTTCATTACCTGCTTAACTTCATCAGCAAAATCTACTGACTCCTTAACAATCCCATCTCCCAATTCAAATCTAGAAAATCTTCTAAGAGCAACTTTTTCACCCATCTTAGCTGTAAGATCAATTAAAAGCTGGCCAATTTTTTTCTTTCCGCTTGAATCTCTAACATCAACTTGATCAAGTAAACAAACCTCTTCAAAGAACTTCTCAAGTTTTCCTGGAAGGATCTTATCCGCTATTTTTTCTTGTTCAGGTTTTAGCTGACCTTTGAATATTTCAGTTTCTCTAGCGATCTCTTCTGCTGGAACTTCTTCACGACTTACATACTTAGGTTTAGCCCAAGCGATGTGCATTGCTATATCTCTAGCTAGAGATTCAAATTCAGCATTTCTAGCTACGAAATCAGTTTCACAATTTAGCTCAACCAATACACCAATTCTGTTCCCTGGGTGCGAATAGCAAAGTACAGTGCCTTCAGCAGCTACCTTGCCAGCTCTCTTCTCAGCTGTCTTAAGCCCTTTCTTCCTTAAGGAATCCTGTGCTGCTTCAATATTTCCATTAGCTTCCGTTAAAGCTCTTTTACAATCCATCATACCTGCGCCAGTTCTATCTCTTAATGAACGCACAAGCTCTGCACTAATCTGTGACATCTTTCAATCTCCTAACCTATTCTTATATTGACAAATTTACTAGACTGCCTCTGACTCAGAAACAGTTTCAGTCGCCTTTGCTTTAGCACCAGCAGGTTTTGCAGTTTCTGCAGGCTTGCCTAGTCTCTTAGTGTAAGTATCCTTACCTTCGAGTACAGCATCCGCTACAGCCTGACAAAAAAGTCTTACAGCCCTAGTACCATCATCATTTGATGGAATTGGATATTCCACGTTACTTGGGTCACAATTAGTATCAACCAAAGCAACAACAGGTATATCAAGCTTCTGAGCTTCCTTAATGGCGATATCTTCCCTCTTAGTGTCGATAATAAACATCAAAGAAGGGCTACCGTACATATCTCTAATACCACCCAAAGAAAATTCTAATTTTTCTCTTTCACGAGACATCATTAAACGTTCTTTCTTTTTAAACTTAGTTGGTCTTCCAGTTCTAAGATTTTCCTCTTCTTCTTTTAAAATCTGTTCGACTTTGTTCATTCTTTCAATACTCTTACGAATAGTTTGAAAGTTAGTCATCATTCCACCAAGCCATCTTTTAGCTACATAGTAAGCTCCACAACGTCTAGCTTCTTCGACGATTGCATCTTGAGCTTGCTTTTTGGTGCCAACGAACAAAACTGAACCGCCTCTTGCTGCCACATCAACGATTGCTTGACGAGCTTGCTCCCAACATTCAATAGTCTTTGGTAGATTTACTACGTGAATGCCATTTCTTACACCATAGATATACTTAGCCATCGCTGGATTCCAGCGAGAAGTTTGGTGTCCAAAATGAACCCCTGCTTCAAGTAATGTTCTTAATGAAATTTCTACGGGATCTCTAGGCGTGATATCGCTATGCGCCGCCCCTGGCTTAGTTGCCACTTTAGTATCCGTTACAGCACTTATTCCACTTTTTTGCTCTGTTCTAACAGAGTCTGTTTGCTCTTGACTTGCTTCCACCTTAAATTCTCCTAAAAAATACAGTATCTTGGTTGTTTCTAGGCCTTTGGATATTTAAGAAATTAATCTTAAACATAGTAAGTAAAGATTCTAACAGATATTAATACCTATTATACTAATTTACGCACCAAGATGAGCCAAAGACCACGATTATTTGGCGAGTTCCTAACATAACTAATCACCTAATTCAAGCGGAACCGCCTCCATATATCTAAAATCATATTGAAGTTATGTAGCCCCCGATTATATCAGAAGCGTAGACATAAGCGAAATTTAAGATAGCGTGTAATTATAGCCTGTTAGATCTCCCCGAAAGACCCAGTTACTAGAGTAAATCGGTATGTTTCTAAAACTACATTAGCATATACGCTCCATTCTTTAAAAAAAAACGATGATAGTACTATGTCTGTTTTGAATGTCACACCTTCTATTAGGTTTAATTATACACAAAGCTATTAATAGAAATAAGAGTAGACACTAATCATATACAATTTAAAGGTATATTAGTTATGAATTCAGTTTTAGAGCCCAAAATTTACGGAAAGAAAATAATTGATCAAATTATCTTCAGTTATCAATTAATTGACAGCGCGAAAGAAGAAGCAACAACCATTTTATCTGAGGCTAAACTCAGGGCAGAGAAAATAGTGCAATCAGGATTCCAAAGCGGACTGTTAAGTGGTTGTCAGGTAGTTTATCAAAAACTTTGTAATTCAAGCAATCTCTATGAAGATAATGCTATTAAACTAGAAACTACAATTTTTAGAATTTGCAATAAGATACTCACAGAAATACTTGTAGATGAAAGCCTAAAATCTAGTCTAAGCCTTCTACAAGAAAGAATAAAAATTGAGATTATTGCCCTAACTAATCAACTTGATTCCAAGGATACTAAAATAATACTAGAAGTTTGTGCTTTTACCTCTAAGGAAGAGATCGAATCTATCGAACAAGAGATTAAACATATTACAGTCAAGATAAATTCAGAACTAAAACCAGGTACATTTAAACTAATAACTAAGTATGGAGAAATCGAATCCAATCCATTAATATATGTAACAGATCTACTAGTACATTTGAAAACTAAAGGTATCTTAAAAGATCTATCAGAAGAGATTCTCATCAATGGATAACCTAAGTCTCAGTATCAAAGACTATAAAAAGAATAAGGTTATTGGCAAGGTAACTTCTTCATCAGGAGCCATCATTACAGCAGAATTGCCTACGGTAGGCATAGGAGATATCGTCACAATTGAATTACCTACAGGCCCGGTAAAAGCAGAGGTATTAAGTTTTAAAGATTATAAGGTCAATCTAGCTCCCTATTCACTAATAAGGGGTCTGGTACCTGGAGCTAAAGTTACTAGTAATTCATTTACAGAAGACATTTTCTTAAGAAATAATATCGTTGGAAGCCTCACTGATGCAAGTGGCAATGTTATCATCCCCGCCCGAGCAACTTCTAGTATAGATCTCGTTGGAAGTTATCCAATTAACATAAATAAATCTCATCTCATTCATACTGAAACAATTCAGGAACCCTTGTGGACTGGAATTCCGAGTATTGATACTTTTACTACGATAGGTAAGGGGCAAAAACTTATGCTTCTAGCTGAACCAGGTTTAGGAAAGTCGTCTCTACTCACTTCTCTCTGTAAACATATACAAGTTGACTTAATTGTCATAGCACTTATCGGCGAACGCACTAGAGAGGTCATTGAGTTCCATCAAAATTTAATTAAAAATGACGGTGACAAAAGAACTATTGTAGTAAGTGCGACAAGTGACTCATCTCCTTTAGTAAAGAAACAAGCAGCCTTAACTTCAATTCGCATCGCTGAAATTGCTAAAGAAAAAGGCTTAGATGTTTTTCTCGGCTTTGACTCACTTACTAGATATATTCGATCTATAAGAGACATAGGACTAGCCGCCGAACAGCTACCAATTCGAAGAGGCTATCCTGCTAGTGTGTTTGAAGAGATGCCGAGATACATTGAGCGAGCTGGGAATTTCAAGACTGGATCAATCACAGCCCTTTATACGATGTTGAGCGCCGGCGATCTAGATGAAGACCCACTAATAGAGGAAATAAAAGGGCTCACAGATGGTCATATTATCCTAAGTAAGAATCTAGCAGAACAGGGCATTTTCCCCGCTATCGATATAGTTAAATCATTATCTAGAGTAGCAGATCGCTTTTTTACTATCGAAGACCAACAGATAATACGAGCAATTAAAAACAAGTATAAGAGCCTAAATGAGAATAAACAACTTTTAATATTAGGAGGGGCTGAAAAAAAAGTAGAAGATAATAAAATATTATTAGAGAAGTTCTACAACATCCTACAAGATCGACTTGTTAATATTAAGGAGGTCTCCATGCGGACTAAACTCCTACAGGAGCTACTCTCCTGCTTAAATGACCCAAATATAAGAGCCTAATTTTACTGAGAAAACTTAGTATAGCCCTGAAGTATTAAGAACTTCTCCTATTCGGTCGATTTTAGACTAAGAAAATTTCCTAACTCAAATTAGAGGCAACATAATAATGAATAAAGTCTGCTGTAAAGGCTTTACCTTAATAGAAATAATGGTAGCAATTGCAATTTTCGCAATTGTAATTACCACTGCAACAAGCTCAATCAATAGTTACCAAAAATTAAATCATGGTGGCGAAATTAGGTCAGAAGCAAGTCAAGCAGCACAATCAATAATAGATCAGATTCGAGGTATTGATGTTAAGTCTTTGCCAACAAGCGGAGACGGTACACCAGTGGAAATCACAATGAATTCGAATAGAATGTACTCTGTAGAAACTATATATTGTACTAACTCAAGTATTTGCAACTCACCAAGCGTGCGGCAAATAGCGGTTGAAGTATATCATAGAGATGCCCTTGCTTATACCACAGAAGTAATTTTTACGGATTTTGGAGCCGCTCCAGGAAGCAATTACTCTGCGACACCAACACCTGTGTTTACACCGACACCAGCTCCCTCAACCAGCGTGACTCCTACAGCAACTACATCCTATACACCAACACCTACGCCTACACCCAAAAAAAAGAAAAAATGTAAAACGTGGAAATGCTAAGATGATAAATTCTAAACAAGCAGGTTTTAGCATTTTAGAACTACTAGCAGTACTTGTCATAATGGGAATATTGTCCGCTAGTGCGATGAGCAATTTAAAAGAAATTAATAGGCCATTAACAAATGCTTCATTTGAAATTACTCATTTTTTACGCCTTGCACGAGCTAGAGGAATCTCGCAGACTAGTTTTATAAAAGTAGCACCTGCCTCCGCCTTTAAAATCTCTACCCACTCAGGCGACTCTTGCGCAACTGCTACAAGCGCAATAAATGATTTATCACTTAATCTTCCAGATAATACAAATCTTCTCGCAACAGATTGGGAGATATGTTTTACACCAAGGGGACTAGCACCTAACTCTACCGCATTCACCATTAGAGATGAACATGCATCCACACGAACAGTAGAGATTGCCTTAGGCGGTGGAGTTAGAATGCAATGACTGAAAACAACCCACTTAATCGTCGTGGTTTTACTTTAATTGAGTTAATGGTCTCAATCTTACTACTTAGTTTAACTTTAATGATGCTGGTAGGATACGTTGTTGGTTTACAGAATGCATTCTTTAACGACGTTGTAAGAACTAGAATTAATAGTAATCTACGCACTGCCTTGGATATTTTAGCAATGAATATTCGGCAGTCAGGTGAGAACCTAGGAGGTGCTTTTCCGGCAATGGTATTAGAGGACGATGGCGATGGAACGGGCAAACATATAGTTCTAAGACGAAATCTAATTTCTGAAGTTTTAACCATTTGTGAATCCCTGAGTTCAGGAGACTCTACCGTACTTATCTCAACGACCAGCAATCCTACTCCAGCTTGCGTATTTTCAAATGTCAATAATATGTACAATACTTTTAGATCAGAGAGGACAAAGGAAGGCGGTGAAATAAGGTTATTCCTATATAACTCTACCGCAAAGTCTGGCGAATACGTTGATTATACCAACGAAGGGACTACTTCAGGCAAATACAGCCTAAACATATCTTCTCCAACAGCTAACTACCCTGCAAATACTTCGTACATTTACTATATAGAAGAATATGACTTCTCACTAGAGGAGGCTACTAGCACACTTAATCTTACTCGGGATGGGGAAGATGATCTTACTGAACCTGTTGCATTTTCCATAACTGCGTTTGACATCGAATTACATATGAAAGATGGATCTATTCTAAATACTCTTCTGCCAAACACTGGCCCAACATGGAAGGATTTACAATATATCGCTATAGAATTAGAAGGGAGCGAAAATAGAAAGTCACAAGTATATTCAACTTCTGTGAGCGGAAATTACTATCCAAGAAATATTTTGTCTCGGTAATCATATGAATAAAAATGAAGATGGTTTTGCATTATTAGCAGTACTACTATTGGTCACAGTACTCCTCGCACTATTTAGTACCTACATGGTTGTGACTAAAACTGAACTAGGAATAGTAAAAACATCTCGTGATAGTGCAAGTGGATTTAATGCTGCAGAATCGGGATTAAACCTTAGAGCGGAAGAAGTAAAAAACATATTTCTTGACTATGACAAGCCAGACGGAACTTCCCCTACTTCCATAGAAGATTGTGACTCAGGCTCAACGGGTGAAGGAGATTATGAATGTAAATCCTATACCTTTGAAAATAAACATACTGCAGTTACCTATGTCGATGAGGAAGCTAACAATCCCATCACTACAATAATTCCACCTGGAGAGCCTTTTGCTGGGCTGAACACTCAAGAATATAGATATACTGTACGCTCGGTTGGACGAAATAATCAAATGAGCAATGAAGCTATATTAGATTTAACTTTTAAAAGTAGGTTAGTACCGCTATTTCAGTTCGCAATTTTTTTCCAGGATGATCTTGAGTTTTTTAATGGAGCAACCTTAACCGTTACTGGCCCTGTACATACGAATGGCAATCTCTACCTCGCGCCGCAAGATGGAGGTACCACAAATATAGATGGTCAAACTACTATAGCTGGTACTTTTTTTAGAGGTCAGAAGTCTCAATCAAGTTGTTCAGGATATCAAGGTACGGCTAGAGCAAAAAACCCAACATCATACACCACCTTGCCCGCTTGTTCATCCAGCAGAACAGCAGTAACTAATGTTTCTGCATGGAATGGAAACATAGAGCTAGGTGTTGAACCTGTCACCGTTCCTTCCCCAGAGGATTTCGCTCCCTTTGGTGGGGGTGAATTTTGGGATAGAGCAGACCTACGTTTAGTTTTACGTTTAAATGCTGCAGGCAATCCTAACACCTCCATATCATCAACAGGTATTGAAGTAGTAAATGTTGATGGTAGTAGCGATACCGTCTCTACGGGGTACTTACATTCTAGTGCGAATTGTGGTGGATTAGTAAGAACTGGTGCTGGCCCCTTACTTTCAATAGGAACCCAAGGCCCCGGAACATCGGGGAGCCAGCTTAGATTGTTCAGAGAATACCAATCTAATAGCACAATTAATAGCTATCAAAGAACACTCGAAGTTGATATGCGAGCGCTACTAAACTGTATAAAAAAATATCCAGAGATTATGGGCGGTAGATTATTAAATGATGATACTGAAGATGGATTAGTATTTCACTTAACTATAGATGGCCCGTTGAGTGGGGCTAGCCAGAATAATTATAGCGTTAGAGTTAGAAATGCCTCCACTCTTCAATCCAATCTGGGTGGCGCTCCAACGGTAAAAGGACTAACTTTGGTTACAGACCACGGTTTGGTTGTATGGGGAAATTACAATTCAGTCGTAGCAAGTTGGATTCCTTCGGCTCTAATGGCTGATACCCTCTGGCTATTATCAAATAGCTGGACTGACAGCGATAGCAATATTTCGGCAGTATATGATAGAGATGGGTCAGCTACTACTGTTAGAGCAGCCGTGATAAGTGGCATAAGACGAACTGGGAATGCAAATGGTGCAGCAGGAGAAGATCACGGAGTGGACACCAACGGTGGTGGTGCGATTAACGTGTTTAGATTTAATGAATGGTTTAGAGTAGGAACAGTAATCCCTGACTTTACCTACGAAGGGTCAATAGTAAGTCTCGGCGCGCCTTTAAAAAGTCAATCTACCTGGGGACCTTTTACGTATTATAGTGCTCCCAATAGAGTCTGGTCTTATGATACGAGATTCAATGATGCAGATTTACTACCTCCGATGACACCAGTTTTTGTTTACTTGCAACAAGAACTTTTTGTAAGAGATTATGAACTTTAAGGACTTAATCTCTCTTTAGTCCAGAACTCACCCTCTAGAGAATATCTAATACGATCATGAAGGCGGCCTACTCTACCTTGCCAGAACTCTAATGAGACCAAATTGATTTGGTATCCACCCCAATGAGCAGGTCGATCAATCTCTTGATCTTGAAATGCTTCTTGAAACTTTCTATAATTCATTTCTAGAGTAGCTCTATTAGAAACAACCTCCGACTGCCTAGAAGCATATACCGCAATTTGAGCATCTCTCTTACGTTGTGCGAAATAAGAGTTGCTTTCAGCATAATGAAGCTTTCTTACAACTCCTTCAAAGCGCACCTGTCTTTCCAGTTCTCCCCAGTAAAAAACACCAGAGCAATGCGGATTACTTAACAACTCCTTACCCTTTCTACTCTCATAATTGGTAAAAAATGTGAGCCCTAAATCATCTAAGTTCTTCATAAGTACAAAACGCACAGATGGTAGATTATTCATGCAAGTTGCTAATGCAAACGCATTAGGCTCAACACCACCAGCTCTTACAATCTCACCATACCACTCATTGAACAAGTCTATAGGATTACCTTGAAGAGTATTCTCATCTAGAACTCCAACTTGATATTCTTTTCTTTGATTTTGGAATCTGTCACGATTTGGCATAGGCTCACGCATTAACTAATTAAATTTTACTAAAAAATTTAGTGATTGAACTTGAATTTAACAAAATTAATTTCCTTGCCCTGATGTCTAAACAATCCCTCAAATTCAGTGCGAATACCTTCGTCTCCTTCCAATCCATCTGGTAAATTCAGATTCTTATCTACCTGAAGATAACGCTTATCCTCTGAAACATCCTCCAGAAAACTCAAAAAATACTCTCTATGATCTGTTTTGACTGAGACTACTGCATTCGACAAAAGAACCTTAGGTAAGATGTTAAAAAATTTAGCAGATAAAATCCTGTGCTTCAACCATCTCTTCTTATCCCATGGATCGGGGAAGTTTATAAAGACTTTTTTGACAGATCTAGGAGGTAATAAATCTGCTACCAATTCACTCCGCCCTCTAAAAATCAGCATGTTTTCTAGATCTGGCTCTTTTTCTATTGTTCTTACAGCGCGCTTAAAACGAATTTCAAATCCCAATACTAAACACTCGGGATACCTTTTTGCAAGCTCAATTAAATGATGACCAGAACCCGATCCAAATTCGACTATTAGTGATCTACCTTTTACAATACCAGATAGCAAAGCTTTATCAGCTTCCGTATCAAAGCCAGGTAAAATCTTACCTGGGTAGTCAAATAATTTTTTTAAGAAAGGATTAACCTTAGAGTTAATCCTTCTAAGCAATTTCTCATCCACAAATTTTATCTCTATGGTGCATCTGATTTAGAGTAAGGAAGGACCGATGGTACCGGTACAGGAGTTGGAGTAGCTTCCTTAACTTCTTGAATTTCCTTTAAAATTCTATTCTTCTCTGAAATTGTTCTTCTTCTTATCTTCTCAGCTTCTTGTTTTTCCTTTTTGGCGGAATTTAAACTTGCTATGGACGAATTTTTTTGAGCTATAATAGAAGCTTCAATTGCCCTCACTTCCTTTAATACTTCCCTACTTTCAGACAACTGGGTCTCAGACTTTTTTAACAACTGATAAGATTGAGCCAACATGTTTTTTACTGAGGAATCACTATCCTTAAATACTTGAACATCAGGAGTATCATCAGGCAATGCAGGCGCACAACTTGACGTTGTCATACCAATTATACATATTATAAATAATATTCTACTAGTCATACGATTCCTAAAAAATTGAGGTTCTTCCAATTATGTATTAGCAGAAGATCCTTAAAAACCCAATAGTTGAATTCCTAAGGAATAATTGGACCATCAAATGCCCTTTACACCCCCGCTAAATAAGCAAATATTAGATTGTAGTAAGTTGATTCTACTTCCTCAATTAAGTACCAAAGAGACTCTAATGAAGGCTAAACCTAACTACTTTAGAACAGCCCCTAAATTATTTGATTGTTTTAGTCCGTTAATTGGTCGCGAAGGCGAACTTCTTCTCTCTCCATTTCTGGGCTATGTGGGGATCTGTACCGTTCTTGAACAAATTCTCAAACAATCTACTAATATGCCTACTGTATTTTTTTATGGCACATGTGGTGCTATAGATATTAGTGGGCTAACACTGGGTTCAATAGTTTCACCTAATTCTTTCTATATTGAGGAGCCCTTAGATACTATTTCATTGGTAAACCAAGGATCCTCAAGCCAAAACATTCTAAGTACATCCTTCATCTTAGATGAAAGTATGGAGAAATTTGCTAGGTTATATAAGAAGCACAAGATAAGCCTAGTCGATATGGAAACAGCTTATATTGCAAGGCAATGCTTGAAATATTCCGTCGAATTTACTGCCACCTTATTGATTAGTGATATGTGGACACAAGGTGATCATTCCCCTGTACCCCATAAGATTAGTTCCCTAATCAACTATCAGGACTTTATTAGTGGGATTATAAATTAAATCCAATAAGGGTTCTACAAGTGGCCTACTCCTTGCAAAATAACCTCTATTAGGTGGATGAAGTGGATGATTGTTGATGAGGCAGGAGGCAAACAAGAGAAACGCGGGAGAAAATTTATGTCAGTAACAGCAGCAACCGAAAATAGTTCAACGAACAAACCCCTTGAAATTACGAGCAATTCCTCGATAGATCAAGTTCAAACCGTCCAGGATACAGAAAATTCCAGTGGTTCAAGTTTCGACGATTTCATGAAAAGTGCCCTAGGAGCTACAGGGAAAAATCAGGTAAGTGAGGAGGAATTATTTGCCTCCTTAATAGAACAAAGATTAAATGAGCTTTCACCAGAAGCTGCCTCATTCTATGCAGGTGAAAGGACAAAATTACAAGCTAGCATGACCAAACCCAACGGATATGTTCCTGTTGAGGAAGCAGCTCTAAAAGCTCTAAACTCGACAGTAGCAAGTGGTCAAATCACCGAAGAAGATGGCGCCAGAATCAATGGTGAGGCCTTTGCCGGAGCACAACTTGATGATGATTTAGAGAACCTATTTGATGACAGGGGTGGCGACGGTGATACTACAATCGCTGTCGCTTCAATTGATGAAGCAATGGCGAAACTTAAACTATTCATGGATGGCATGAAATCGGGAACTCTCACCAGCACTGATCGACCACTAAGTGCAGGAGCAACGGGAGGCCAACTTACCAATAGTGGCGGCTCTTCTGAAACGGGAGGGATACCAGGTTCAGGTTCGTCTATCTCAGGTAGTCAAGCCATAGATGGATCAGGCGGATTTGTTTGGAAACCGGTATCTGAATCCGACGGAAATTTAGTTGTATTGCTTCCAACCGAGCTAAAAGGACTCATTAGTAAAGTAGAAATACATTCTTCTTTACCACCAAGTGAGGCAAGCAAATTAGCAGAAGGGAAGTTCTCAGGAGATGATGATAATGGGGAAAGACCTCATTACAGATTCCCTAATCCTGGATCTGAATATGGAGATAATGTTCATGTCGTTGGGTACAAAGATGATGGTACTACCGTTACATGGGAAATTGGTAATGGTGGCCAAAGATACGACTAAGGGTATTGGAAAAACTTCTCTAGTGCATTCAGATAAGTGGTGCACTAGAGACGTAAATAACTAATTCCTACGGCCGCTCTGCCTGTACCCACGATATCTACCTTGAGCCTGTTTGCGTGCTATTACTTCCCCACTTAAATCAGCTTTATAAAGATGCTCCTCTACTACAGAGACACTTCTTTTTATAGTTTTTTCTATGTCTCGTAAATATGCTACTTCCTCACCATCACAAAACGATATAGCAATACCACTTTTCCCAGCCCGTGCAGTTCTACCTATTCGATGAACATAACTCTCTGGTACGTTGGGTAGTTCATAATTTATTACGTGAGTAATGCCATCTACATCAATTCCTCTTGCAAAAATATCAGTAGCAACCAAGACCCTAATCGTACTAGTTTTAAATGCTTCCAATGCTCTCTGCCTCGCACCTTGTGATTTATTCCCATGGATTGCTGCGGAATGTATCCTATTCTTGGTCAATTGTTCTGCTAACCTATTCGCACCATGCTTAGTACGAGTAAACACTAATGCTCTGTTAATATCCTTATCCTTAAGAATCTCTATTAATAAAGAGCGTTTATCTTCTTTATTAACAAACATTACTTTCTCTTCAATTCGCTCAGCTGTTGAGGAAACTGGGCTAACCGCAATTTGTTTAGGATTTCTTAATATCGTTTGCGCCAAAGTATCTACTTCAGAAGGCATGGTTGCTGAGAATAACAAAGTTTGTCTATCCTTGGGAATCATCGGGATGATTTTTCTTACATCCCTAATAAATCCCATATCAAGCATTCTATCAGCTTCATCTAAAACAAATATCTCAACATGGCTTAGATCAATTTCATTTCTTTGCGCTAAATCTAATAATCGGCCTGGTGTTGCAATCAATACATCCACCCCATTTTTAAGCGCCCTAATTTGAGGACCTTCAGAGACGCCACCATAGATAGTTAATGATTTAAGTTTTAAAAATCTCCCATAAGACTTAAAGTTATCACCAATTTGAATAGCCAGCTCCCTAGTTGGTGTTAATATTAAAGACCTTGCTTCCCTTGGTCTGGGTCTCTGATAGCTTTTAGTAAGAATTTGTAACATCGGCAAAGCAAAGGCTGCTGTTTTACCTGTACCTGTTTGAGCTAGCCCTATTAAGTCTCCACCTTCAAGGAGATAAGGTATCGCTTGCTCTTGAATGGGCGTTGGGGATTCATATCCCTCTTCTATTAGAGATTTCTGAATAGGTTCTAATAGATCTAAGTCTTGGAATTTCATTTAGGTTTTGAAAAATTGTTTATTTATATTGATGACACTTAGTTATGATCACATCATCGGTATATGAGTGTTATAGTAAATAAATAAGTATCAATCGCATAACATATAATGAGCAGAGGACTTGATAGAATCTAACAAACCATATATTTACAGTATCTTAGTACACTTATAGCCAACACATAGCAATAAAAAGATAAAATGAAACAAGTAATCATAATAAACAGCGGAACTCTTAAATTAGCCCTTGTATCCAATGCGTTTGCCACAAAGTTTCCTGAACAGGAATTTGAGTTTTTCCCATTAGATGTATCATATAGTGGTTCAGATATTCTAAGTAAAGATGAGTGTTTATCGGTGATACGAAATTCCATTGGGGTAGCTCAAAAAGAGATTCCAAATGCAGACTATTATGTCATGATGCGGGGGCGATTCGAAGAGACTGCTAGCGGAATGGAGGAATGTGCATTAGTTGTCATTAGAAGTGCTAATAATCTAGAGTCTCATAGTCAGGCAGTCTCATTTCAAGTTCCAGATGAATTAGCTACCCTAGTTAGATCCGGAGTTAAATTTGCTAAGGCCGTTGAGCAAACCTATCAAATAACAAATGTAAAAGATGGCACTGGATATTGCGGGTATTTAACTGACGGTATTGTAACAAAAGGAGACCAATATTTTCAAGCCACAGTAATTGCTTTAAGTAGTTTAGATAAAAAAAGCTAGCCTAGCCCGCACTTTGCCCTTCTAAGATCTGTAGAATTTTATTGATTCGACCACCAATCACAAGTTTATCCTTAACGATACTTATAGGCACTGGGCCATTCGCTTGTCCATAAACTTTTTGATATAGTTGATGCGCACCTCTATCTTTCTCTATATCCAGAGCAATGAACTCCTGACTATTCGCGATTAAGTCGCGCTTCAATGCCTTACAAACACCACACCAGGAAGTTTCAAAAACTAACAGTGTCGGTGTATCTTCATTCTTATGGTAATAGCTATCCCTGATTTCAGTAAGGACTACTGGATCAACCTCTCTAGCACTATCAGAACTTAAGAACTGCGTATTTAGCATTAAATAACACGCGATACCAAACACGCAAATTCCAAAGAGAGTGTCAAAAGACTTAAAATGTTCTTTACTATTAGACTCATTCTGCATTACTTTAACCTGATTATTACTTCCATGCTTAGTATATGTTTACCCTATCTCGAGAAGAAAAAAATAATCTTAGCATACATTTAAACATCGCTCTATCTATCTTATTTCTACTTGGGATAGTTATAGGCATAGTTGGATATTTAAATATAAAAGCTAGCCTAGTTATTATTGGTAGCTTAATTTCATTAGGGCCAGTTATCTATCTAATGATAGTAACTTTCAAGGAAGAAAAAAAGGCTAGGGAAGACCTACTAACACTCCCTCTTCAAGAGATAAAAGACCTTAAGGTCTCACTTGACAAGGCAGAGTTTTTCATTAAATCGTATTCAATTAAGGGCGAATTAAATTATAGTACAACTTCCAAAATTAACGCGACTAATCATCTTTCACTTGTTCGTCTAATTAATAAAATCAAAGAAAGGCTAGAAACTGTCGAAGACATGTTAAGCTCGAAGTCAATTAGCACCATAGAAAAGGGTACTGAACTTCTAAACTCTAGTATTTCTTTTCCACCAACAGATAATCAAAATTTAGAGGGGCATACGATGCCGGACGTACCTAAAACTTCTTGGATAGATTCTCTAAACTTTCTAATTAAGGAACTTGAAAAGAAAAGCCAATAGGTTATCTATTGTAACCTTTCTAAATTCTCCTGAACGATTCGAGTATAGGGCAAAAAGATACTAGCCCTTTCAAACATATCTTTAGCCTTATCTCTTAAACCTTTCTTTTCATACACCACGCCTAGATTATTAATGGTGAACGCGTCCTTGTTATTTAATTCTAAGGCTCTTGCAAGAACGGACTCCGCCGCATCCATCTTACCAACTTTTGCCAAGACCCAACCATAGGCACCTAGAACATTACCATCATCTGGATACTTACTCTCAAGTACCTTAAATTCAGCTAAGCCTTTTTCGGTATCACCAGACTTTATGGCTAAAAGTGCGCTGAAAATTTGTTTCCTACCATCATTTAAATAATCAGAGGATCTAGTCAGTAATGCTTTAGCCTCCGACACTTCATCATTCGCCTCTAACAATGTAATCATCATCTCTATCAACTTAGCATCATAAGGTGAATGAAGAAGTGCAGGTTCTAAAATGTCTCTAGCCAATTGATATTGATCTCGCTTAATATACAACTGAACTAATGCTAAACTAGCTTGTGACAAAGTCGGATCCTTCCTGAGTGCGGTCTCTAAACTTGTCATTGCTTCATCTTCACGACCAAGTGCTACTAGCGCCATACCTAGATTGAAATATATACTCCCTACACCTGACTCCTCTTGCAGTGCTTGTCTAAGTAATTCCTCTGACTCTTTATTCTTACCAATGGATAGGTACAGCACACTTAAACCCTGCAATAACTTCCAATCACCTGAATACCTTCCTATCGCATCTTTATAGGTATTTTCCGCTGATAGAAAATCTTTCTGGCCCCATTGCGAATATGCCACGCCTAGGACAAATTCCAATCTAGGTTTAAGTGAGTCGGCTTTACGAAATTTCTCCTCGGCTTCTTTAAATCTAGCATTATTTAAATAGAATCTACCGTACTCATAATATGCTTCTACTAACTTTGGGCATAATTTAATTGCCTCGTCCAAGCTACTAATAATTTCATCCTTACTTAATGTAGGTAAATTAGTTTGCCTTACAGACCTCAATGCTTGCATACAATCATCTGCCCTTATAGAGGGAACCATCCATAGAAAAAAAACAACCAAAATACTTCTTACTTTTCCCATAATTCCAATCTCCTAAATACTTCTCTATATCTTCTTTCTGACTCTAATAATGAAATTCTCACTACGTCAGATTGCTCACTATCAAAACCTCCGCCTGGAGAAAACGCCACATGACAATTTTCTAGGATTGAACTACAAAACTTATCTGCACCAAGACTTCTATACTTTAAGGGAATTCTTGCCCAAAGCATACTCGTAGCTCTTGAATTACTTACTTCCCAACCCAACTTTTCCAAACCTTCACTAACAAGAATGTGCCTATCAAGATAAATTTGACAATTTTCTCTAGTAATTGGATTTAGATCTTCTTTTAAGACCTCATTTAAAACTTTGGTCATAGCAATCTGAATTGGTTGAAAGATACCAAAACCTGAAAAACTATTTAAGGCCTTTACTTTTTGTATTACGGTTTCTAAGCCAATTGCACACCCCATCCTCCAACCAGGAAGAGAAAACCCTTTGGAAACAGAATATATTTCTATTGCTCCAGCTTTGGTTCCAGAGACGGACAAAAGGCTACACGAGTCATCATGATCATAATATAAGTCCCCATGCGCAAAGTCATTAATAAGCAGGATGTGATGTTTAGTTGCAAACTCTAACAAACGTTCATAAAAACATTTAGTAACAATACTAGCCGTTGGGTTATGTGGAAATGAAGTAATTAATACTTTGGGCCTTGGCCATGTTTGTTTTAAGCGATTCTCCAATCTTGAGAAAAAATAGTTATTTTGACTATCCAAGACACCATTCGCAGACTTGTATGTATCGTAGTCAGGCCATAAAGGCACACCAACAAAACTTGCACCTGCTATACTGACCGCCGCAGAATGGACGGGATAGGAAGGTACAGGGATCAAAGCAGTATCCCCAGGAGATAGAACAGATAATAGTAAATGCAAACATGCTTCCTTAGCTCCCTGAGTTACGACTATCTCCCGTTTTGAATCTACTTCTACTCCAAAACTTTTCTGATAATACGCGCTAAAAGCTTCCCTTAAGGCTAATAATCCTATACTGGATGAATATCTATGATTATGTGGCAACAACGTTGCTTCCACAAGTCGATCTATCGCAATTTGTGGAGGAGGAATTGTTGGATTTAATTGACTACAATCTATAACATCACACCCCTCCATTCTTAGTTTCTGTACTTGATTAGCAACATCGCTAAGAACATAGGGTGGCAAATTATTTATTCTAGTAGAACTTAGAGAACTATACATTATATTTACTTTATTTAGGTGAGGGAGATATACTTAGATTACGCTCTCCAGCATGGTAACTTGATCGAACTAAAGGGCCTATAAATACATGCTTAAAGTCCAATTCCATCGCCTGTTTTTCATAACTCCCGAACTCCTCAGGTGTAAGATATTTAGCAACACCAATATGATCCTTAGTTGGGCGCATATACTGGCCTGCTGTAAAAATATCTACTTTATGATCACGACAGTCTCTAAACAATTGGCCTACTTCAGAACTCAATTCTCCCAAGCCAAGCATTATTCCAGTTTTAGTTAAGATATTAGGGTCGGTCTCCTTAACCCATTTTAATAATTCTAAAGAACGTCTATATGAAGAACCAGGCCTTACCCTACGATATAGCCGAGGTACCGTTTCTAGGTTATGATTTATCACATCCGGTTTACTATCGATTATAGTTTGAAGCGCCTTCTTACTTCCCCTTAAATCTGGGATTAAAACCTCAACAGAGATTCCTGGGATAGTCTCTTTTAACTTAGTGACGGTATGATAAAAACCACTAGCACCTCCATCTTCTAAATCATCCCTAGCTACAGAAGTGACAACTACATAGGATAAATTTAAAGCGATTGTTGCTTCTACAATACGTTCAGCTTCATTCTCGAAATCCTGCTCAGGCATAAGCGGCTTACCTGTTGTCACGGAACAGAACCTACACCCCCTAGTGCAAACATCCCCAAGAATCATGAAAGTAGCTGTTCCACTCGCAAAACATTCGCTGATATTTGGGCATCGAGCTTCTTCACAAACTGTGTTTAACTTGGACTTTCTGAGAGTCTGCTTAAGGGCCTTTGTCTCTTTAGAACTCCCAGGTGGGCGTTTTAACCACACAGGAATTCTATCGGTGGATTCGCTAACCAACTCTACAAGCTCAGCGTCATCTGCGATCAAATCTTTTGCTCCCCTTCTCCTTACCAGTCTCCAAGTGGAGACATGATATTCTGAAACAATGATGCTTTTTTAGAGTCCCCACTTACTTTAATTCTCTGAGAGACTAAAGCTATTTGAGGGTTTAAAAATCCATTAACGATGCTTAAAAAATCCTCGCTGTGCAACATCAATACAAGTTCAGCTTCCTCTCTTTGTGGAGAGATGCTGATTTCATTCTCATTTAAGTCTAATGTCCAAACACCGCCCATATCACCTCGCACCTCAATACGATAACGACCAATCAGATCTTTTCTTCTTTCTTCGTCTAAAATTTCAAAACGACAAGAGGCTTCTGAGGCAAAAAATTCTTTTACAGATTGTATATCATCTCTCACTTTGGGTTTCTCTTCCTCCTCTTCTTCATAGAAGTCATCTCCCTGGTCAGAGTTACCCTTATTATCTAAATCATAATGATTATCCTCTTCATACTCCGATGAAGGTTCATCATACAAACTATTTTCATCTTCTTGACTACTCAGTTCTTCCCCATCTTCTTTCTCCTCCTCTACCCACTCAGTGGTCGTAGTTAAAGGCGCAGAGTGATGTACGTCCTCCGCCAAATCCAAAGAACTATTTTCTTCAGGTAATAAACTCACGCGTCTTAGATCAGAATCTAAGGAATCATCTTTAATATCAGTCATGGTATCTTGATCTCCCATTAAGGCTTTCCACCATTTTTTCTCAAAAGCTGCGAATAACATAGAACTTATTAGATTCCTTTAAATCGATTTATTGTGTAACTATTTCTAGTACAGTACGATATTAAGACGATATCCTCAAGAATTCTAACAAATTAAATGGAAAACAAGGTAGAGACTTATACTAAGATTATTGCCCTAACTGGCTCAAGTGGTTCAGGCAAATCCACGGTAGCCCAGTTACTACATCAGAAAGGTGCAACAATAGTCTCAGCAGATGAACTCAGTCGAGAGGCTGTAAAAGTTGGCTCCCCCATCCTCAAACAGCTTACAGAAGAGTTCGGAAACAATACTCTCTTAGCCAATGGTAATTTAAATCGTGCGTTCTTACATTCTGAGATTTTTTCCTGTCCACTCAAAAAAGCCAAAGCCGAAGGTATCATTCATCCTAAGGTCAAAAGCTTAGCCTTAGAAAAATTTAATGTCGCCTTAGAAACTTCAAATGTTGTAATATATGATGTTCCACTTTACTTTGAAGCTGGCCTAGACAAATTACCGTTTAAAGCTAGTATCCTTGTTTATGCCTCCGAAGCAGACAGCATAAAACGAATAATGTTAAGGGATTGCCTTAAGGAAATAGAAGCAAAAAATAGGCTAAACTCACAGATCACATCTACAGAGAAACTCTCCAAAGTAACCCATGTAATCAACAACTCAGGCTCTATGGATGATTTGGAAATAGCCGTTCAAGAACTTTGGGGCCATCTATAATCGATTAGACAACTAAAAATAGGTGAGCAATTTTTCGAGTCTATAAACTCTATCACGTAAAACAGTAGCTTCTTCAAATTCATACTTCTTTGCATGCTCAAACATCTGAACTTTAAGTGCATTAATTTGAGCCTTAAATTGGGCTGGATCCCTAGGTAAACTTGCTAAATCTTCATCTCCCAAGATCTCACTTAAACTACCTGTCACCTCCCTATCTACCATCTCTGCCTCCTTACCTCTGGATACGCCTACAGGAGTAATGTTATGCTCGATATTGTAGTCTTCCTGGATCTTCCTTCTTCTGTAAGTTTCACTCACAGCCCTTTGGATTGAACCTGTCTCTTTATCAGCATATAGAATGACCCTACCGTTTAAGTTTCTTGCGGCCCGACCAATGGTTTGAATTAAGCTAGTTTCAGACCTTAAAAAGCCCTCCTTATCCGCATCTAAGATAGCCACCAAACTAACCTCGGGTAAATCTAGCCCCTCCCTGAGCAGATTGATGCCTACTAAAACATCAAATTCGCCTTGCCTAAGCCCCCGTATTAAATCGATTCGATCTAAAGTGTGTATTTCAGAGTGAAGGTATTTCACTCTGACTCCTACTTCCTGATAATATTCAGTTAAATCTTCTGACATTCTTTTAGTTAAAGTAGTCACTAATACTCTTTCGTCCTTCTCTACTGTACGTCGAATCTCCTCTAACAAATCATCAACTTGATTTGTTGCAGGTCTAATTTCTATCGCCGGGTCAAGTAGGCCAGTTGGCCTAATCACTTGCTCTACTACTTTACCTTTTGATTCTTTGATCTCAAATTCTTTGGGTGTGGCAGAAACGAATAATAACTTTTTAGCTTTTTCATAAAACTCTTCAAACCTAAGCGGTCTGTTATCTAGAGCTGATGGTAGTCTAAAACCAAAGTCAACTAAAGTTTGCTTCCGTGATTGATCCCCTCTAAACATACCCGCAATTTGCGATGTCGTAACATGACTCTCATCAATTACAACAAGAAATTCTTCCGGGAAATAATCGATCAAGGTAGGAGGAGGCGCTCCGGAGGGTCGCCCAGTAATATGCCTTGAATAATTCTCGATACCCGAACAAAAACCCATTTCATTCATCAATTCTAAATCGTATCGAGTTCTTTGCTCAAGTCTATCTGCTTCTAATGCCTTACCCATCTTTCTAAGTTCGGGTAGTCTTATGTCCAACTCAGATCGAATAGAAATGATAGCTTTTTTTATAGCGTCTTTTCCTGTAACAAAGTGACTGGCTGGATATATACAAATCTTATTTAGCGGGCGGATCATCTTGCCTGTCAATCTATCGACCTCTGACAAAGCTTCTATTTCGTCCCCAAATAGTTCTAAACGAATAATTTTATCAGTCTCATCCGCTGTGCAAACCTCAACTACATCACCTCTGACTCTAAAAGTTCCTGTTGTAAAATCTTGATCCTGACGCTGATATTGTAGAAAAACAAATTTCCTAAGTAGGTCAATTCGTGAAATCTTATCCCCCACTTCGAGATACAGCATCTGACTAAAGTAACTTTCTGGATCTCCAAGGCCATATATACAACTTACACTAGAGACCACTATAGTATCCCTACGTTCAAGAAGTGCCTTGGTACTCGCATGGCGCAACTTATCTATCTCATCATTGATTGATGCATCCTTTTCTATAAAGGTATCAGTAGAAGGGACGTATGCTTCTGGTTGATAGTAATCATAATAACTAACAAAGTAACGCACGGCATTATTTGGGAAGATCTCAGCAAATTCAGAATACAACTGAGCAGCTAGAGTTTTGTTGTGGGCAATAATTAAAGTGGGAATATTTAACTTCTCTATCAAATGAGCAACAGTAAAAGTTTTACCGGAACCAGTAACTCCTAGTAGAGTCATTCTATCTGCTCCAGAAATAAATCCCTTGCTTAATTCTTCAATAGCCTTAGGCTGGTCACCTTTAGGAACCCTAGAGTCTTCAATCTTAAACTTGAGACTCTCATCTCTAATATTAGGTCTCTTATTTAGTCTTTGTTCACTCATTTAAGGAATAATTTACTAACTTTTCAATTGGAATGTAGGTTTTGTTTAGTAATATTTATAGCACGTTAGCTAAATGATACAAAAAATCAAAGTAATCCATCGAAAAACTGGATCCCTGAGGCCATATATTTCATCAAGAATATGATAGATTTATTTGAATGTTAAAAATATAATTTAAAGAGCCAAAGGAAATTCAGTGACTTCGAGTTTAGAAGAACATTATCTAAACATACTCGGTAACCCGGAAGAGGGTAATCTTCCGGAACTTGAAAAAAAGTTTAAAAGACTCTCTGCTGAGTATCTAATAACAAAGACTGCTGATCGAGTTGACATCTCGATGATCCAAAGGTCTGGGGAACTAACCAGTGCTTATCTATACTTGAAATCAAAATGGGAAAAACAAACTAGAAGTTCTCCATTCGTCCCAAAAATTCTTCGGATTGAACACCCTGAGCAGCCTCCCTTAACATTTCTAGAAAAGTTGCATAAAGAACTATATGGATTGGCAATGGCTGGTTTATTCTTTGTTGCAATATTAAGTTTATATCAACTAGGTGTCTCACTATTAGATAATTCCTTTGCTAGCGCTTTCTCTGGTGTAGGCAAACAAAATATGATTACTGAATATATAAATAGCGAGACAACAATAAACGCGATTAAGAGCCAAAACTCAGCCGTGGCCCTGAGAAAGAATCGCGAAACTTTTTTAAAAAAAATAGATTCTAAACAAGCTCTACCGATCCAAATCGCCGCTAAATCATGTGACTTACAGGGAATAAAATCACTAATTAGCAATCAAGCCAATTTGAATTCTTTAGATGAACTAGGTGCAACTCCTCTACATTGGACATCCCGAATAAATTGCATAAGTTGTTCTCAAGCCTTAATTGCCGCAAATGCCAGCATAAATATTAAAGACTATTCTGGAAAAACCGCTTTAGACTGGGCCAAGTTAAGCAATAATCACGAAAGCATACGTCTGCTTGAAAAGTTTGGTGCCCAATAGCTCCCTAATTATCGTGGAACTTTATACAAGCCAAACATACCAGTATTTAAAAATCCAAGTCGTGCTAATTCTTCTTTATTTAACGGACCACCTGCTAGTACATAATCCGGGCAAACTCCAGGACTCTGTTTGCAATTAAGAATTGCGGTAACGCTTTGATTTATGGCTGCTCTTTCTGCCTCCCCTAGAATGCCATGTGAAACTAACCAGCCGGGGTAACCGTAATACATCACTCGCCCAGCCAATAGGATTGGTGAATTATGAATTGGATCTCCCGCAATGATAGCGGTATTTGGAGTGTTTAATCTAATCTGTTCTGATTGTTTAACTAACTCTATAGAATAGATAGGATTCTCTTCATCGACTAAAAAAATCCGACTAAACTCATAAATACCAGGGCAAATTGAGAGGAACAATATGAGACCAATAGAATCCTTAGGCCTGCATCTTGATCCAGCCATAATAAGTAAGGACACAAAAAGCCCTATAAATAATTTATAATTATCCCAATTCCAATTACTCAGAGATACGTAGTTACCTAAAATGAATAAAGAAATTAGTATTACAATCATTCTCCTAGGCAGGTGATACATAAAGTAAACTATAGGAAGCAACAATATAGTGAAATTAATTGACCACATCTTACTTAGAGCAAAGAATGTTTGTTGCTCGCCAAGCATCCAACCTGAAACGAACTTTACCATATTAGATTTTCCTGAGTAGTGTAGATAACCTATAGTTACAAAAATAGTACTAGGCAAAATGAAACTTAATAAAGGTAAACTATATTTATTTAATTTTAAGTATGAAATCGGATTAAAAAAGACATCATATAATAGATAGAAACCAATAATTAGGCAGGCGACTAGAGCCATGTGGAAATTTGCTAAAAAAGAGATCCCAAACAAAGTTGCTAACTTAAACATCAACTTAGAGCGTGAATAACAATCGCAATCCTCCCTAGATCGTCGCATGTAATATTTAGAGAAGGCAGACATCCCGACAGCTAAAGTGAACAATCCATATAAACTTGTCCTCTGGGGAATCCAAATACAACTTAGCAAATCAGCAACAGGAAATCCCTTATCAATTAATGAATGAGAATACCCCTTTAGCCCATCACTAAGATGATATAAGTCAATGTTCGCTAAAAATTGTGCTAAGGTTCCTCCTCCTAGTAGCACAACCCATGGGAATATTTTATGTCCATTTTTACTAAGTGAGATCAAACTAAATAACCAAATAATAGTCCACTGAAGAACAAATACCACTTTTAAAATTCTCATACTAGGAAAGCTTGAGAGAAGCAAAGCCGACCAAAAATCAGGTAAAACTGAGTATGACAAATATTCACCTGGGAAAATATGATACTCCCTCAAAGGAGTTGGGCCATAAATATAGTTAAATATTAAGCCCAAATGTATTGGTAAATCTCCATAATTATTAACCCAAAGGGTTTTTATTTCACCGCTATAAGAAAAAATAGTAATCCCTATCCAAAAAATAATATAAAAAAACAATACTCCATTTAGTGTTAAGCTTTTAAATGAACTTAAATTAAAAAAGCCCTCAAAGGCTGCTTTAGGTTTTACTAGTCGTGGAATAAAAAATATTGGAAGCAATAAACATATTGCAAAAGATAGCCAGTAAGCATTAAGTACTGGTATGCCAAACAGGATATAGAGTCCAAAGGAGATTAGTAGGTGGATCTCCAATCCAACGACCCAATTCAATAAAGATTCTTCCGAAGAGTTAAAGAGTGATGGTGGATTTTGTACTTTTTTAGAGAGAAGACAAGAGACCAATTCTCCCCAAAAATGACCAAAAACACCATAACAAGTCATTGGCAAAATCAAACCCAAAGTAAATATAATTAAATTCACGTCTATACCATTTAATATTTATAGATTAAGGCAAAGAGCCGAAAGATAGTGTATTTTTTACCGCTTGGAAACATCTTAGTTAATAGTTAGTGCATTAACTAGGTTTTTTAGTGTACAATTCTAAAGAATTTTCTCTACCGCATCTAAAGATATCTTAATAAACGAGTCTAAATGAAACAAGAACTACAAACATCCTTCCAAAAATGGAATAATGACTTAGCATCTCTAATGGAGCTTCTAAAAGAGGTACTAGCTGAATTAAAGATTAAAGATGCGACATCAGTTATATCTTTTTTTACACAGAAGAATAGTAGCCCTAAAATAATAGTAAATGAATCGACTATTCAAGTGCTTTCCATCTGCTTTCAGCTACTCAACATGGTTGAGGAAAATACGGCGAATCAATCAAGACGATCTAAATCTAAGAATTCATCCAATCCCTGGGGAAAGACCTTTTCAGCACTAAAAGAAAATAATCAAACTCTAAAAAAGAGCTTGGAAAACATGCTTATCCGGCCTGTATTTACAGCCCATCCGACTGAAGCAAAAAGGCACACAGTACTAGAACATCATCGCAGTCTGTATCTGGAGTTATTGAAGCTTGAGAATCTTATGTACTCAGATCCTGAAAGGCTCGCGATCAAAGAGTCTATCAAATCAATAATTGAAGTCCTACTAAGGACTGGTGACTTGTATATCGAACGTCCTAAAGTAGAAGATGAATTAAGAGGTATTATCTATTACCTCAGTAACCCTATACCTTCAGCCATTGAAAAACTATACCTAAGATATAGAATTGCATGGTCTGAAGCCTTCCCTAACCTTGATAGAAAAGGTGAAATGCCCCCTCTCCCTCCAATTTCATTTGGAACATGGGTTGGTGGGGATAGAGATGGTCATCCATTTGTAACCAGTGAGGTTACTGAAGTAACGCTATTTGAACTTAGAAGTGCAGCGATTTCCCTCTTAGACCAAAAGCTCTTAACGCTAATTAAGTTCATGAGCCTAAACGACAGACTTCAAGTTGTCCCTAAGGCTTTTAATAAACGCTTAAGAGAGCTTGTAGAGTTAGCTAAACGAACTGGCCACCTTGTAAAAAATGCGGGTGAGCCTTGGCGGCAATATTTAGATATAGTTAGATCCAGAGTACTGGACTCAGAACAGGAATATATTTATAAAAACAAACAGGAGCTGCTAGATGATTTAGAGATCTTTAGAGTAAGTCTAGTAGAGATTGGTGCGAATAAGCTGTCTTCATTAAAAGTTGAACCTTTAATGGCAATAGTTAATACATTTGGATTTCACCTTGCAACTTTAGACATCAGACAAAATAGCAGTTACCATGATCTCGCTATTGATCAACTTTTAATATCTAGTGGAAGCAAAGAACTTAGTTTTTCCAAAGCTAGCATCATGGATAGAACCAGAATCCTAGAAGCAGAACTATCCAATCCGAGACCATTTGTTTCTAGGGGCGAATCAGTCGGCATAAATGGAGATGAAGTTAGAAACACATTAAGAGTTGTCAAAAACCATTTAAATAAGTTTGGTTCAGAAGGGTTAGGTTCCTTAATCGTTAGCATGACTCGCGATGAAACAGACCTACTCTCTGTTTATCTATTGTGTAAAGAAGTAGGACTGCTTGACAAATATCACAATACTTATAGATGTCCATTACCCGTTGTGCCCTTGTTTGAAACTATCGAAGATTTAAAAGCAAGCACTAAAGTCATGGATATTTTCTTCCGTCACCCTATTTCTGCTTCATCTAAATCAAAGGACACTCCAGTACAAGAAATTATGATTGGGTATAGCGATAGTAGTAAGGATGGAGGCGTACTTTCTAGTGCTTGGAATCTATTTTGCACCCAAGAACAACTTGTAAATCAAAGCAAAAAATCGAAAGTTCCTCTACTATTCTTTCACGGAAGAGGAGGAACAGTCTCAAGAGGGGCCGGCCCAACCGAACGCTTTCTTTCGGCTTTACCAGAGGGCGCACTTGGCCAAGGCTTAAAAATGACGGAGCAAGGTGAGACCATTTCTCAAAAGTATGCAAATATTCTTACTGCATCCTATAGTTTAGAGTCCCTTTATAAATCAGCACTAATCAACCAAAATACTGTACATAAAAAGAGCGCTACAGATGCTGATATACGAAAAGTTTTAGACAACTTAAGTGAAATCAGTAAAACCAAGTATCAAGAGCTACTTTCGGAAGAAGGCTTTATTCAATATTTTAGGAACGCCACCCCAATTGATGTGATAGAAAAAAGTAAATTTGGGTCTAGGCCCCCTAAAAGAGGAAAAGCAGAAACCTTAGATGACCTTAGAGCCATTCCATGGGTCTTCTCATGGAATCAATCTAGATTCTTTTTAAGTAGTTGGTATGGTGTTGGAAGTGCACTAGAAGAACTAAAGAATAAAGACACTAAGGGCTACAAGATTCTGTTAAAAGGAGTAACCTCCTTTCCCCCAGCCCAGTATATATTTACGAATATAGAATCTAGTATTTATTCTGCTAATCTGGATCTAATGAAACAGTATTCCAGCCTAGTCAAAGATAAAAATATTAGGAAAACTTTTGAAAATAGAATAGTCGAAGAATTCACCTTGAGTGAAAAAAGAGTAGGTGAATTATTTACTCATAGTTTCGCAAGTAGAAGACCACGACTTGCTAAAACACTAGAGCTAAGAGAACAACCTTTGAAAGCACTACACACTTCTCAAATCCTAAAATTGAAAGAGTGGAGGGAGAAAGGAAAGGATGAGACTTTAACAGAGCTATTCCTGATTACGAATGCGATTGCTGGGGGATTGAGGACTACGGGGTAGAGCAATTAAGTGCTTAACGGATCATAAAAAAGGAGAGGCTTAGCCTCTCCTTTTTTGTCTAAATACAATAAAGAAGAACTATATGTTCTCTTCCATTGCTTCTTTCATACTCAGTCTAATACGACCTTGACGATCAATATCAATAACTTTGACTTTAACTACGTCGCCTTCGTTAACGATATCTCTAACATCTTCAACCCTATCAAAGGATAGTTGGGAAACGTGTACTAGCCCGTCTGTATTTGGGAGGATTTCAACGAACGCTCCAAATTCAGCGATTCTTTTCACAACGCCTTCATAGACCTTTCCAATTTCAGCTTCCTCAACGATGCTGTTAATCATTGCTAAGGCTCGTCTTGTTGAATCTTCACTACTACTTGCTATCTTAATTGTACCATCATCACTAATGTCAATCTTCACACCAGTTGCAGCTGTAATACCTTGAATTACCTTACCACCTGGTCCAATGATCTCTCTGATTTTATCAGGTTTAATCTTGAATGTTGTGATTCTCGGTGCATACATACTCATCTCAGGAGCTATGCTAGAAACTGCTTTCTCCATTTCTCCTAAGATATGAAGACGTCCCTCTTTTGCTTGGATCAAGGCTTGACCCATTACTTCTCTAGTCAGTCCATCGCACTTAATATCCATTTGAAGTGCTGTAATTCCTTCAGATGTTCCACATACCTTGAAGTCCATATCTCCAAAGTGATCTTCATCACCTAAGATGTCTGTAATGACTTCGAATTTACCATCTTCGTTAATTAATCCCATAGCGACTCCGCCTACTGGAGCTTTCGTAGGTACACCAGCACTCATTAACGCCATACTAGTACTACATACTGTTGCCATTGAACTTGAACCATTTGATTCAAATGTTTCAGCTACAATTCTCAATGTATATGGGAATTGATCTGCTGTAGGAAGAATCTTAGAGACAGCTCTTTCAGCTAATGCTCCATGACCTACTTCCCTTCTACCTACACCTCTATTCATTCTAACTTCCCCGACACTGAACGGAGCAAAGTTATAATGTAGCATAAAAGTCTTATCAGCTTTGCCCATTAAAGTATCAAGCCTCTGACCATCCATTGATGTTCCTAGAGTTGCTACGGACATTACTTGAGTTTCACCCCTTGTAAAAACAGAACTACCATGCGCTCTAGGTAATACTCCGACTTCACAATGAATTGGCCTTACATCTCTTGGACCTCTTCCATCTATTCTAACCTTCTCATGAACAATTTTCTTTCTAGCTACAGTTCTAGCCATGTCATCTAATATAGATTTAATCTCGCCGTCTTGCTCTGGGAACTCTTCCGCAAGCTGCGCTATTGCATCAACCTGAATCGCTTTAATCGCTTGGCCTCTATCAGCTTTCTTTTTAATAGAAAGCGCTTCACTTAGACGGCCTCCAACAATAGTTTCCAATTTAGAAATAAGTGGCTTATTTTCTTCCGGTGCCACGAATTCTACTTTTGGTTTACCAGCTTTTGATCTTAAGTCTTCTTGTAGAGAAATAAGTTTTTTAATTTCATCATGTGCGAAAAACAAAGCATCTAAAATCTCTGCTTCAGGCACAATGTCAGCCCCACCCTCTACCATTACTAGTGCATCTTTTTTCGCAGCAACAATCATATTGAGATCACTTTTCTCAAGTTGCGCTGGAGTTGGATTTGCTACGAATGCTCCATCAACTCTACCAACTCTTACTGCCGCAATAGGGCCCATAAAAGGAAGTGAAGACACATGTAATGCTGCACTTGCTGCCGTAATTGATAAAACTTCTGGGTCGTTTTCCGGATCTGCTGAGATCACAGTAACAAGGATCTGAACTTCGTCATAATACCCATCAGGGAAAAGAGGTCTAATTGGTCTATCAGTTAAGCGACAAACTAAAATCTCGTGTTCTCCTGGACGACCTTCTCGCTTAAGATAACCGCCTGGAATCTTTCCACCTGCATAAAACTTCTCTTGGTAGTCAACTACCATTGGGAAAAAATCTTGATTAGGTTTAGCAGATGCTGAACATACAGTGGCCATAACCATTGTATCACCTTGTCTCAATATTACTGCTCCATCAGCTTGTTTTGCCCACCAACCTGTCTCAAGGCTAAACTTCCTTCCGTGAAAATCAGTCTCTACAACTGATCTATTTACTTCTAATGTATTACTCATTATTTATTCCTTCTTAATTTTAGAGTGCGCACATACAAAAACTAAATAGGCTCTAGGACCAAAAGTACTAGAATCTATTGGCTTATAAAAAACCGACACACTCATTTTAAAATTTAGGTGCGATGTAAAGTGAACTTTAAATTATCTGAGCACACCGAAACTTTCCGGTACAAGCGTAGATAAAAATTCACCCTTTGAAGTATGGTAGGTCTAAAAATACTGTTCCTTACAGCTTAGTCCTCCTTTGATCGGAAGCTAAAAAATAAGCAACAGTACACACCATACTTTTACATCTAAACCCTCTATCCTTAGAAAAACCTGATACCTCTATAACATAGATGGAATGCTGATAGAAATAAAAAAGGCTCCCAATCGGAGCCTTTTCTTGAGATCCTCAATTAAATTTACTTACGTAAGCCTAACTCAGCAATTAAGTCTCTATACCCTTGAAGATTATTTCGTTTAAGATATTCAAGAAGTCTTTTTCTTCTTCCAACCATCTTCAATAGACCTCTTCTAGAATGATGATCTTTTGGATGAGTTTTAAAATGATCCAATAAGTAGTTTAACCTATTAGTAATCAAAGCGACTTGGACACGAACTGATCCGCTATCGCCATCTTTGTTTGCAAATTTTTTAATGATTTCTGTTTTTTCTGCAGCTTCAAACGCCATTGCTTTCTTTCTCTATTTAAGATTTATGTGATAATAGAGGCGTTTGATATAGGAAATAGAGTTAAAAATCAATATTTCTTTTAAAATAATTTCAGATGTTCCTTCGCACATTATTAAGCCTTACCCATTAAATGAAAAAAATCAATGTAGCCATTCTATGTTCTGGTAATGGATCAAACATGCAAGCAATTGCTAAAGCCAGTATTTACAGCGACTTAAACATAAAGATAGCCACTGTTGTGACCAATACCCCCGAAGCTCTAGCCATTCAAAAAGCTAAAGAGCTAAATATCGAGACTAAAATACTGCCAAAAGGTGCGCTCGCTAGAGATCAGGAATTAGATAAAATCTTAGAACAAACAGGATCTGAACTAATACTACTTGCTGGGTACCTTAAAAAACTACCGACCTCCATAATAGATAAATATAAAGGTAGAATTCTCAATATTCACCCCTCTCTTCTTCCTAAATATGGTGGTCATGGGATGTACGGCATATATGTCCACCAAGCTGTGAAACAAGCTGGAGAGAAAGAAACTGGTGCGACGGTGCATCTGGTAACAGGGGACTATGACAAAGGACCAATAGTCCTCCAAGAGAAACTAAGCCTAAACGGAGAAGAAACCCCAGAAGAAATTGCACAAAAGGTCATAAAGATAGAACATCTTCTTTATATTAATGCGATAAAAAAATTCCTCGAGTCATATAAGGCCTAAGATCTGACATAGTGCAAAACCATATTTTCTATACTCCCCTTGAATTTGAGGCTAAATTCAATAAACAAAAAGTATGCTGTATTTTTGGAGGTAGCTTTGATCCTATTCACCAAGGCCATATTAGGGATATTCAAACCTTACTGAGGCTTGCTGATACAGTAATAATAGCACCGACTTCTCAGAACCCTTGGAAGCCCGATCAATCAAGCGAACTATCCATTCGACTTGAAATGATTGAGATAGTTCTAAACAGTGAAAACATTAACTATTCAAAAGATATAAAAGATAAAGGCTTAATCTTATCTAATGAAAAATATAACTTTTCAATTGAATTAGACGAACTTATAAAAGCAAAAAGGGATAGTCTAGAGAATGAGGAAATACTCCTTTGGGCAATTGGTGAAGACCTTAGAGATTCAGCTCACAAATGGAAAAATTGGGATTCAGCTGGTTCTGATTTTGTTGTACTTCCAACACTAAAAGGCTTTTCGGGAACTGCAATAAGAAATAATGAAATTAAGCCCCACCCAGCAATTAGCAAATATATTTCGGATAAGTCGTTATACCTATAAGCTAAGTGCGGAAGATTCTCTTCTCAATTGCAGTAGTTACAAAAAACAATTAGCTTACCGATCTCATTATTTTAGCAATCTCTATAAAACTTCTTGGGTTGACCGGAGTTCCATCTAGCCTAACTTCATAATGCAAATGAGGTCCGGTTGACCTCCCAGAGGAACCTACTAAACCAATTTTCTGGCCTCTATAAACATAATCTCCTACCTTAACTTCCACTTTAGCAAGGTGAGCATACAATGACTCTAGGTTATTTTTGTGTTTTATCAAAATGGTTCTACCGTAAGCACCCTTCCTTCCAGCATATACGACCTCCCCTTCTGCACTTGAGACTACAGGACTATTATATTTGCTAGCAATATCAACACCTGTATGAAAATCAGAAGCGCGGTTAAATGGTGAATTCCTTTTACCAAAAGTTGAGGACAATCTACCAATTACGGGTGCTCCGACGGGTACCCCATGCACCAAATTTTCAATTTTATTTCTAATAGTAGCCTTTGGTAGGCCAGCATCCTTTAATCCAGAAAGCTTTTTTATGTGATTTTTAATTCTTAGAACATCAAAAACACCTGTCCTATGTTCAAATGAGTCCTTAGCACTTCCAAAATAGAACCCTCCGCCTCTCCCATCTAAAGATGATTTATCTGTATTAGACCTTAATGCTAGAAAAAATTCTTTTTTAGTTCGAAGCTTAGGAGCAACAAAGCTATATTCTAAGTGTGGCTGATTAATTGGAATATCTCCCCACACTCCGTAGGACTCTTTTAAGTCCTCTCCATTAAAAGAGATCGCTAGAGTCCTAGAATTCAAGCTAGTAATACTCGGCCTACCATATTTAAATAAGGCTAAGACCAAACAAGCCACTATGGCTCCCAAGAAAAGGCCACCAACAGTTACCAATATTTTTTTTAAAAACTGCTTCAAAGGGATGGAAACTTCCTTGCTACATTTCAATTAAAGTAATTACGCATATAAGTACTAACATACTCAAGAGATAAGTCAAAACTCACATTTCCTTATTAATTTAAAGTACTTGCCTAGCTAACTCGATCGTAGAAGCAAAGAAATCCGAATTATATACTTTATATCACTAAAATTATGCGAGGAAATCACCCAATAGATACTAGGACCATACTCAATAAAAATATTGCAGCATAAAACTAGCGGTTATTCCACCAGTAAAGTAACTTACCAACTATACCCACTTCTTTAACCTCTCCCACAGTAAACAAAGGAAAGGACGCTACAACTTCTTCCCCTTCTTTTATATTTACATTTCCACATGGTGTCATATCCTTAACAGGCGCGTGTAAATTCGCACAAGGTACTTTTACAATAGATAAGTTAGGAACCTTTTCTCTCAAAATAGTAAGACTGCCACTATCCTTCACCTTTAGTTCTATCTGATTAGGTTCACCATTAGGGACCATAGCTTTTACACCACCAGAAAGTTCATCAACTGAAAAAGACTTTGCAATAAACTTTCTAAATCCCTTCTCTAATAGCTCTTGCGCAAGCCTATCTCGTTCTATTCTTCTTTCGCATCCCATCAATACAGCAATTAAACGCACTCCTTTCCTTAAAGCTGTTACAGTCACATTAAAACCAGCTTTTCCATAGTATCCAGTCTTTAGACCATCTACTGAGGAGTCTTTAAACAAAAGCTTATTATGATTTCTCATAATAAATTCGCCGTCCCTAAAAGGCAGCTCTTTAATTTTTGTATCATTTAAAACCTGTGGAAATCTTTTTAGTAATGCCCTAGAAAGGATTAGAAAATCCTCTGCTGAAGCGATATCAGGCTTATCATCTTTATCTGGCGGAAGTCCGTGGGGAGAGTGAAATTCACTGTTAGTAAGGCCTAAATTTAATGCATCCTCATACATAACATCCACAAATCCATCACCACTCCCACCTAAATGTTCCGCTAAGGCAAATGCTCCATCATTGGCAGATTGAATCAATACGGCTTGTAGTAAATCTTTAACGCTAAAAGTCTCCCCTTCTTTTAAGTAAACTTGGGAACCACCAATTCTAGATGCTGCGGCTGAGACTGTTACAATATCATCTAACTTAACATTCCCTAGAGCAAGTTGATTTAGAACTGAATAGCTTAACATTAGCTTTACCATAGAAGCAGGTGGTCTGGAGGTAGCTGGATCTTTACTATCTAAGATAGTACCGCTATCAGCATCAGCCAATAAAAACGATGAACATGCGTCTTCATCTGCAAAAACTAAAGTACCACTGAAAGCAATCAAACAGGCAAATAGAAGGAAGGATCGAGGTGAGAATGACAACATAATAGACTATCTTCTTTTAATTAATTAAGAGGGTTTAATAATATCTATAGTTTAGACTTATACTCATGGCTTTAAAAGGGGTTATTTTTCTCAGGAACATAAGGCTTGATGCTCCTTGATTATAGTTGTAGATTAGGGAACTCAATAAATAGGGAGTTAAAACTAAATTCAATGTCCAATTCTGTTATACTTGTAACTGGCGTAGCTGGTTTTATTGGATCTCATATTGCTGAGAACTTACTTAACCGTGGAGAGACCGTACTTGGCTTAGATGAACTTAACGATTACTACTCGGTTTCGAATAAGAAAAATAATTTAAAGATTCTATCGAGCCATCCAGGTTTCTCCTTTGCAAGAGCTGACATAAGAAATCTTGAACAAGTTCAGAATGCAATCAACCCTTTTAAAATTAAAAAAATTGCTCACTTAGCAGCTAGAGCCGGAGTAAGGCCTTCCATTAAAGACCCTCTATTGTATGAAGAAGTAAACATCAAAGGGACGCTCAATATTCTGGAAATAGCGAAATCCCAAGCCGTAGAAAACTTTGTCCTTGCATCCTCCTCCTCTGTTTATGGAAACTCCAAGGCAGTGCCATTTAAAGAAGATGATTCCGCAACAGACAGACCAATATCTCCCTACGCTGCTACTAAGAAAGGCTGCGAAGCCTTAGCAGCTACTTATGCTCATTTATATAATATACCGCTAACCGTAATTAGACCATTTACGGTATATGGTCCTAGAGGTAGACCAGATATGGCCCCTTGGCTATTTCTAGAGTGTGCAATTCGAAATAGAGAGATTTCAAAGTTCGGAGATGGCACTACACGTAGAGATTATACTTTCATAGGTGATTTTGTAAAAGGTTTTATAAGCGCCATAGATACGCCTAGAAATTTTGACATATATAACCTTGGCAATTCCAGTACAGTTTCATTAAATGAAGCAATAGAAATAATCGAACGTGTAACGAATAAAAAACTACAGATAAAACAACTCCCAATGCAGCCTGGTGACGTAGAAATAACCAATGCAGATATTTCTAAAGCTAAGAGAGATCTTGCATACGATCCTCAAGTTTCTTTTGAAGAAGGAATGACAATATTCTACAATTGGTACAAAGAAAGCTTCCCTGAAAAGATGGTTCCTGTGGAGATGGTATAGGCCTCAGGGGATACTTAACTTATCTTGCCTTCTTTCGGGCTAGAGGCTATTGCATATTCTCTTCTAGGCATCCGACCAGCTAAAAAAGCCAATCTACCAGCCTCAACCGCTAATTTCATAGAAGATGCCATTAATACGGGGTCACTAGCGCAAGCTATCGCACTATTGGTTAAAATCCCATCTGCTCCGAGCTCAAGACACAGTGCCGCATCAGAAGCAGTACCAACACCTGCGTCAACGATAACAGGAACTTTAGATTGCTCAATGATAAATCCTAAATTATAGATATTCTGAATCCCCAGGCCACTTCCGATAGGACTCGCTAGAGGCATTACGGCTACAGCTCCAGCATCCTCACACTTCTTAGCGACTATTGGATCATCAGTGATATAGGGCATACAATTAAAGCCCTCGTTACTAAGAATTTTAACAGCCTCGATAGTGATCTCATTATCAGGGTATAACGTTCTCTCATCACCGATCACTTCGACCTTAACAAAATCACCCACGCCAGCCTCTCTAGCCAAACGCGCAGTCCTTAAGCAATCCTCCAACGTATAACAACCTGCTGTGTTGGGAAGTATAGTAAGACCTAAGTGACCAATATAATCCATAAGTGAATCTTTAGAAGGGTCAGTTATATTAACCCTCCTCACGGCCACTGTTATCATCTCCGCACCAGAGGCAACTGTCGCATCACGAGTTTCTGCAAAATCTCGATACTTCCCAGATCCTACTATTAATCGCGATCCAAACACCTTGCCGCCAATAATAAGATTATCTTTCCTACTTGATTTCTTAGTCTCTGATTCTGATTTCATACAATATACTAACCGCCCCCTATGAAATGGACTATTTCGATATGATCGCCTTCACTGATACTAGCTTGAAGATAGGTGTTTTTTGGTACAATGTTTTTATTTTGCTCTACGGCAACTTTCTTATCGGTTAACTTAAGTTCGTCTAAAAGCGCGGAGATAGAAATACTATTAATCTCTCGCGCCTCACCATTAAGAACAATTTTCATAAATTAAGCAATTGCTTTATTCACTAGATCAACAAGCTCTATCTTAGTTCTTGCGCCAACCATCTGATCTACAACTTGACCATCTTTAAATAAGATTAACTTTGGTATGCTCCTGACATTATACTTCATAGCAGCTTCCTTGTTGTCATCTACATTTATTTTTACAACTTTAAGCTTGCCTGCGAAATCATTTGCGAGTTCTTCTACAATTGGAGCTATAGCCTTACAAGGACCACACCAAGGTGCCCAAAAATCTACTAGGACAGTTCCTCCAGCATTTACTACTTCATTTTCAAAATCTGAATCATTTACATCAGTTGGCTTGGACATATTACTCCTAAAAACATTATTTATTATCTAATAAATTGGTGTGTATAATTAATCTATATTCCCATAGTATAAACAAGGCTGACTAAGATGGGAATAGCATTATTACTCAAAATTAATCTAAATCTTATATTATATGGGCAATAGACTGCGGATAAAATATTTAAGTCTCAGAATAAGGCCCAATAAATCTCGGGTATTCTAATGTGTTAGCCTCTCAGTAGCTCTAACCCACCTTTCTGCTTCAAGTCTGTTACCAAAGATTGAACAAGACTAATGGCCTCATTTCTATCCCCTTCCCGCTGTCCCTCAACATGCTTTGAACCATCGCTAGAACATATTCGACTCACAATTGTCACCATATTACCAATAGATTTTGCATAAACACCTAGAGAAGAGTGACAATCCGCACCTAGGTCTTCAATTAACATTCGCTCCATTTGGAATGCCTCTTGAACAGTGGGCACAGACATAGAGGAAAGAATATCTTTTAACTTACTATCCTCACTTCGGTACTGGGCGACCAAAGTGCCCTGACATACTGCAGGTACCATATCTTCTACAGAAAATGGCATATACACACCACGTTCTATTGCGAGTCTATTTACACCAGCCTGACCAATGACAATTGCATCATATTCTTTGTTATCAAGGACCTTTTCAATGCGAGTTGTTATATTCCCTCTACATTGAGACACCTCTAAGTCTGGCCTCAATTTAAGCAATTGAGACTTTCGTCTTTTACTTGAGGTTCCAACCTTTGCGCCCATCGATAAAAAATTTAAGGGAGTTTTTGTATCTAAAATCGGTTCCTGAAATATACTGATTAACACATCTCTAGCATCCTCTCTTTCCAATACTGAACATATACTTGTTCCTAGCTCTAAATTAAGGGGCACATCCTTACCTGAATGGACTGCCAAATCGATTTTATCATTAAGAATGGCATGTTCTAACTCTATGATCCATTGCTTTTTATCAAGAACTTGCAGATTTAATTTATCTCTCCTAAAATCTCCAGTAGTTGTTAATTCAACTAATTCAATTTCCAATTCAGGATTAACCATGCGAATTGCGTCTGCCACAGTTTGAGTTTGCCTTACAGCTAAAGCAGATTTCCTTGTACCAATCCTAACTAAATTACTCTTCATAAATCTATCACCGTATTTCCAAACTTAACCGAATTACCAATTTCTATCTTCAATTCGTTAAAATCTAACCTTACACTAGATAACAGCACTACCGTCGAACCAAGATAGAATGTACCAATTTTATCTCCTTTTGAAATCTCTATAGGTGGTACAATTTTACGGCTATCAATCGCCCGGCCGGAACCCATTTTATTTGATAAAAAATCACCTTCATACGCTAAACCCATTGAACCCACATTAAATGCACCCACCATTACAATAGCAAATAGCCTATCTTCGTCATCCTCAATTATAGTAACCACCCTTTCCTGTCTGACATAAAGATCAGAAAATAAAGATACAAATAATTTCGATACGGGATATAAGCTGCCCGGGATATAGACTCTATGCACTATTTTACCAGAAACGGGACTATGAACATGGTGATAGTCACCTGGCGCGAGGTAAAAATTAAAAAAAGAACCATCGATAAATTCTGAGGAGACATGTTCATCTCCTAACAACTCAGGAACATTGTAGGAACAACCTTTTACACCAATCATTCTTTGGTTATCAATTTCACCACCATCAATAAAAAGTGAATCGGCTGGTGAGACGAAACCAAAAGACACTTTTCTACTTCCAGCTTTTAAACTTCTAGTAAAAAAATCCTTAAAGGATCTAAAAGAGCTAATTTCATCCCCTATCTCAGATAAATTCACTCCGTAAAAACCTGAGAAAGCCAGAAAAATAGGCTTACGCAAAGTCTTGGGTATGTACAGACTCGCTAATTGGCCATTAATGTAACTTAAAAGGTTTGAAATTCGCATCAAGAAAGTGCATAAATAATTTAAGGCTATAACTTAGCAAATTATCTATGAAATAACTAGTCGAGTGCCCTTATAATAATGTGAGAAAGTCTTAGACCTTAGTCCACACCGACTCTCTCTTTTAGGCCCTAGCTCAACTGAAGTCATTAAATCATGAAATCGCTGATTGGCTGATCGTGTTGGCTCTGCAATACCTAACTCATGTCTTAACTTACTTTCTAAGGGATCGATCTCAAATCTCTCACCCGTGATATCACAAACTCTTAAGCTACTAGCCTCTCTATCAACCTTAACCAGATCTAAATCTGCATTCCATTCAAACCCTAGTAGATTTGCCTGAACCTTACTTAATGGGAAAAAAAGATTGGCTAAACTCTCATTATAACCAATTAAACTAACCTGAGAAGGTAACTGAACACCCCAATCTATATCTCTTAAAAAATTCTTCTTTACCTTTTTCTTATATGTAAAATAGTCCTTCTCGGAAAATTGTTGATTAAAAATGCAGTATTTAACATTTTCTAAACCCACGCAGAACATTAAATCACTTGAATTCTTACAAGCGATACAATAATCCAATTCAGCTACATTTGGTCCACATAAATAGGAATTCCGCACTCCGTTGGCGGGGCCGCGGATTAACAAACTTTGGTAGGAATCCTTAACATCTCCACCAGATATAATCAGCCCGACCGATCCTAATAATTTATGGCCACCAAATATTAGAGAAGAATTAGAAGTTAGATGAGAAAAATACGAAGTATCAACATTATGACTGGAATTAATAAAACGTCCGGAAATCTGTTCTGAATGAGTAAAACTATTTACATTATAAACTTGAGTCTTTAAATAATTGGCATATCTTTCTTTAGAAGTTTCAAAATGAACTGAGTCCGTTAAGACTAGAGAACTTAATATTTTAAAGTACTCTTCCTCCGATACCCTCTGATTGAATACAAAAAACTTCTCCCCCTTTAAATTCGAAGAAAACAAACAATAACTACAGTCTTCACAATTTTCAATAAAAAAACAGTTATCACAACCAGTAGAGTATCTTGCATTTACTAATTTATGACTTGCAGTAACAAATATACATTCAACTAAAGAATGAGAGTCGAATGAAAAATAGGTATCGTAAATATCCTTACAATTAAAACAAAAATAATTAGGTTCAGATAGAACTTGCTGTCTTTCTCCTAACTTCCAACAATTAAGCAGTTCAGTTAACTTCCTAAAACAGAGTTCTCCAGATAGTTCCGGAAAAGTATCTAATGTAAATGCTACTGGCGACAGGCTATTAATATTCACCGAGGGAATAAAATTGCTTGTAGGATTAATGAAAAATCCATGGTCAGACTTTAAGCAAGTGCCAAGATCAGGTATCATGGACAATAAAAATCTAAGCCTCTCCACTTCAGATCGTCTTGGATTAGGTAAGCCATGCTTTTGTATAATGCCAAGCTCAATTGGACTAACACTAAAAGTTTTTCCCGATATTTCACATTTTCTCTCCAAACACCCACCCATTTTTTAAAGGGAATTTTTCACTTCAAAAATCCTTGTACAAACTTATAAATCATCTTCGCTAATATCAAAGCCTACAAAACCACCTATGAAATCAAAAATACTATCAATGCTCACTCCTACATAAGCCCCAGCAAGAAACAAATCAGCTCCCAAACCTACTTCAACTGGTGTTGGTTTTCTATCATCTGACCCTAAGAAAAATGGACCTATGCCCATTTCATTTGAATGCTCTATAAATACAGGAGACTTCCGACCTCGGAGTCCTACTCTTGCAGACACTGGCATCAGGAATCTAAGCCCAGCCTGACCATTTGGAGTAAAACGTACTACTGCCCCAATAGCAGGGCCAACCCCTACGTCGAAACGAAAAATATCTATAAAATCTAAAACTCTATTAGGGATATAAAGCAAGGTAGATACCACCAAACTACGATCAGACCCTTTGTCACTTCCGTTCGAGGATTTGGAATTTTTACGAGAATACTTCTCTTTATGATAGTCGGAATACTCTTCACCTAAACTAAGATCATTCGCGAAAACAACTTGAGAGAATACCGAACTAAACAAAAGAGCTAGAAAAAGAAACAAGCTTAATTGTCGAAATATTCTGACAAAAGACATTAACATTAAAGAATTACCTTACTATGAAATATCTTCTATATTTAGCCTAACGGTTTTGGAGCTTTTAGGTTTTCCTCAGAGATATGGCTAGCATGTTCAGAGGAATGTTTATTGGCGAAATAACGCTCTAAATATTTCTTACCTATGCCCACTCCATTAATTCTAGACCTTCCGTTATCTACAACCAACGCTGCGATTGCAATGGTAGGTTTTTCAACTGGAGCTACTGCGACAAACCAATGGTAAACACCTTTAGGACTTTTACCACTTAATGTACCAGTTTTAGCAGCGATAGAGATGCTTTTTAAATTGCTTGAAGCTGTTTTGAAATGTTTTCTAGCAGTACCTTCTGAGATTGTAATTGACATCATGTCTAAAAGTTCATTTGCCGTGCTATAGGATACTGCACGAGCCAACATCTCTGGCTGGGTTTTGGCTATTGCACGGCCTGACTTATCATTAAGATGATCAACAATATAAGGTCTCATCATTATTCCACCGTTACCAACCGCACCAGCAATGGAAGCGGCGTGAACTGGACTGATTAATGCCGACCCAAATCCAGCAGCAGTCCTAGCTAAAGAATAAGAGTCTGTATCTAAATCCAAAGTACTTGGCTTTAGAGCAAAATCCTGTGCTAAACTCTTATTAAATCCAAAGTTATTAGCATATTTTTTTATTACATCCGTACTTAGATCGTTTAAAGCAACTCTAGCAAATACAGGATTACAAGATTTACCCATAGCTAAACCTAAGCTCATCCTACGGGTGTCCTTTTTCTTATTAGGTAGATAATTATGCTTACCGAGAGAATATGTGCCCCCTCTAAAAGACACCTCTGTATTGCCCTTATAACCTGATGTCTCGACGGCAGCGGCTGCAGTTATAATCTTAAATAGTGATGCTGCTGGGAAAGTATTTCTAGTAGCCACTGACTGACCATTGGACTCCTCTGCTGAATGCCCTGCTAAAGAGATCACTTCGCCAGTCTTAGGATCCATCGCAACAATAGCGCCCCAAGGGACTTTATATTGCCCTAATAACTTTTCTGCATAATCTTGCATGTCTCTATCTAATGTTAATATAGAGCGAGTACCATCTTTATTGATACTGTAATAATTGGATTCATTAAACGTAGTAAAAGGTCCTACAGAACTAAAGTTACTACCTTCTACCTCTACTGGTACTGGGTCAATTTGTTTGTTCGGTAACTTAATGGACTTCAGATTAGGCTGCTTTAGAATCTTAGCAGGCTCAACTGCCAAAGCGATAGGTGCTTCTTCCTTTTCCTTTTCAACTGAGACAGCTGGGATAGTTACAGATGACTTTTGACTGGAGACCTTGACCGACTTTTTCTTAGCAGTACGAGAACTTTTCCCTCGGCTTAAAGCCCGCCGAGTGCCAGTTTTAATATCAGTATTAATAGAGACTAACCGAGCTCGTTTAGCTGCCCTAGAACTAGCCCTAGATCTAGCATTCTTTTTAAACGCACGTTTTTTATAAGTTGCGTGGGAAGAACTACTTTTGTTAACACTTTTAACAATCGCCGTACTTGGCTTATGCCCTGAGAGATAATTCTTGGCTACAGCAGACTCAGCCTTCCCAGCGTAAGGGGAAGCTACAATGATAAATAACAATAAAAATATTCTAAACATTAAAATTAATCAATAATTACAAATTGTTGAATCTACACACTACATATCTATTATCACTCAAAAAATGAATTTATAGTAGAGGTAAAATGTTCCCTATCTCTTTAGATGCTTGATCTAGCCTAAAGGGATTGCCAACATCATTCCAATAACAATTACAGGCACTTCCTCTTATCCCTCCATGCCCATCTCTAAAATATCTAGACAGAATACCCGGGAACATATCCTTAGTTAAACTAAATATTCCCCTATCAGTAGGAAAGTACGCCTGAACATCTCTATGTAGTATTGATATGCCAAGATATATGAATTTAGTTAACTCTTTTAGTTCCACTTGGCCAGATGTAAAATCTTCTTTTAGAAAATGACATAGCCTCATCTGTTCATCAAACCCTAACTCACTATAACAACTGTCTAAATCATCAGTCATGGGTTTCACAAGCAAATTCACAAGGCTAGCTTGGCTCTCGGCTAGAGATACTAGGTTTCTTATTCCGCCATTTTGGTTTTGAACAACCCTAGGATCAAGCATTACATCGGAATTCCAGCTAAAGAACCTCTCTCCTTCTATATACTCCAACACCTTCTTCAAACCACCGCCTGTATCAAGAAGCTCATCTTCCTCAGAGACAATAAACTTCACGCCCTCTACTGGATTAGAGGCCAGATAGCTTATAATCTGTTCTTTCTTATAGTGAACATTCACAATGATTTTTTGACAGCCTAATTCAACAAGTAAATCTATATTCCATTGAATCAAAGGTTTTCCGCATACCATTACGAGTGGCTTAGGTACTGAGTCTGTTAATGGCCTAAGCCTAGTCCCAAGACCTGCTGACAACAAAAATGCTTCTTTTATGCTCATTCAACTACGCTCCCACTGAGTCAGAACTATTCAAAAAACCTTCTACATAATTTAATAAGATACTATACCTTTGATCCTGGTCGGCAATGATGCGAAGATTGCCAATTATCCGTTTTAGGTTGCCTGGAATCCAACGCCCGTAAGCTGGCAAACCACGTTCTACAACGCATTTTCTAAATAATCCGATGGTCTTTATGTCTCTTTGCAACTGCACCCTAGGATACTCAAACTCTCTTAATTTTGAATCCCTGCAGTCAGAAAAAAATTCATCTTCAATCTTTAAAACGTCCTCCCCTGCCATAATGTAGTCAATATCACGCTCATGCAAGAGTGCAACCAAGTCATAGCTCCTGGGGCCCATTAACGCATCTTGAAAATCTATTAGTCTCAAATTATTTTCTTTATCCACCATTAAATTCCAAGAATGGAAATCCCTATGACAAAGAACTTGCTCAAAATTAGCTACTTCCTCACAGATTAAATCCAGAGTAGCTTCTATATCCGCTCGATGTGTCATGTCCGTAGCGGCATTAAGAAAATATTTACGAAAACTTTCTGTTTCTTTTTTTAAAACACCCTCATCTAGTCCCCGACTATAGGCAAAACAACTTAAGTCCGCTGGTATGGCCTGAATTTTTTTAATAATTTGACATGCTTTGAGATAGTAAGCCATCGCCTCAATCGGATTACTTCTTAAAAGCTCAATCAAATTTTTATTTCCTAGATCCTCCAAAATAAGAACCCCAATATCTCTTCTATCTAAAAATATCTTGGGAACAGGTAAATCATGTTTAGTAAAAAAATTGCTTAACTCAATAAAAGCGATATCACTTGTATAGATCAATCTTGACTCTGACTCAGGTGGTATAATTGAATCAAAAACCATTGCAATCAAGGAACTCGAATAGTCACCGACATCACCTGATAAATTACAGCGAAAATACCTTCTAGGAGAAAGGTCTCCGGGTATCTGCTCCAATGAACTCAAGGAAGGAAGCAATCCGAGTTCACTTAAACAAGCTTTAACTTTATCCTCGGTCTCTTTATTGATCATATCCCACCATCTACTTTTAAAAACAATATTATTCACTCTGGTCTTATTTACCTATTGTCATCATACTGATAAGGTATGGCAATATGGCAAGTATAAATTTAGCACAGCATAGCAAAACAGGAACCCTTTTTGTAGTAGCCACACCTATTGGGAATTTAGGCGATATTACCAAGCGTGCTATTGAGACCCTGCAATCAGTAAGCCTTATCCTCGCTGAAGATACCAGAACCTTTGGCAAACTTAGAATCAAATTTGATATTAAAACCAAGGCAATCAGCTATCACGATCACAATGAAAGCAGTCGATTGAATGAGATCTTAAATATTTTAAACAATGGTGAAGATATAGCTTTAGTAAGTGATGCCGGCACTCCGCTTATTAGTGATCCTGGATATAGATTAATAAGTACACTAAGAAAAGAAAATATCACCGTTAGCCCAATTCCTGGAGCTTCCGCATTAACATCTGCTATAAGCATTTCGGGGCTTGAAACTGATAAATTTGTTTTCCTTGGATTCCTACCCCCGAAAGATGGTAAAAGAAGGACTGCACTTGCTCCATATTTATCCTTACCGGTATCCATAGTTTGCTATGAATCCCCTCACAGGATACTGAAAGTACTAGAATTATTAAAAGAATTGATCCCAAACAGACAACTTTCTTTTCAAAGAGAATTAACCAAGATTCACGAAGAGGTAATTAACGGCACCGCAAATGATATTCTAGATACTCTAAAGGGTAGGCAAAATATTAAAGGTGAGGTAGTCTTAGTTATAGGAAAAGAAGGAAAGAAAAACGTAGAAAATTCTGATGACACAGATTGAGCAAATGAAAGAAGTACCACTAGAGTCCGAGCTTAAAAATTCAAAAAATCACAATGAAAAGAATCCTTCAACTGAGGACGATTCAATTGAAGTTCTCTCCATCAAGAAACAAGATCGCCTTGGTTTATTAAAACTCTCAGTTAAGGCAGCCTTCATGGCTGGAGCGCTAGGACTTCGTAGCGTAGAAAATCGAATTAGAGAGTGCTTAGGTAGTGATTCAAAATCTCTGACCGAAATTAGCACATACCTACTCGACCTCGGTGGCAAACGGATGAGGCCATTACTCACCATTCTTGCTAGTCAACTATTTCAGATGAGTAAACCCTCAAAAGATTTAATTGATGCTGCGGCAGGTATTGAATTGATTCACATGGCAACTCTTCTACATGACGACATCATAGATCAATCGCCACAACGAAGGAGCAAACCATCGGCATATTCACTATATGGACTACCAGAAACACTTTTAACTGGTGACTTTCTTCTCGTAAGAGCCTTTGGACTTTGTTCAAAACTAGATAATTTTGTAATTGAGGAAACTGAAAAAGCATGTGTCTCACTTACCGAAGGTGAAATAAAGGAAGGCATCATTGATGTCAATAACATTCCTACCTTTGATGCGTATATAAACGTTATCGAAAAAAAGACTGCATCTTTGTTTGAATTATCATCTGTTGTAGGAGCCCACCTAGCAGGCGCCAATAGCGATGAAGTCAAAAAATTGAGAGTCTTCGGTAAATATGCTGGCGTAGCATTTCAAATGATCGATGACATTTTGGACATTACGGCTGATGAAGATTTACTTGGCAAACCAGCAGGCACAGACATCAGACAAAGAACACCTTCTTTAGTTAACTTAATCTGGCTTCAAGAGGAGCCAGAAAAAGCAATTGAATTCTTCAGAAAGCCGCAACCTGAAGCAGAAGTTAAAAAAACTTTGGCGTATTTATCTAGATCTACAATAATTGAGAAGGCGAGACTACAAGCGAAGGACTATGCTGGGAGAGCCACTAACGCATTAATCTCCTTAGACGAATCTAAAATTGATACAAAAGTTCGAGACCAATTATTCTCGCTTCTAGACTATACCCTAGAGAGATGCCTATAAGTATGCCAATTAAAGCTATAAAACGCATAACCGACGATCAAGACATGGGGATTGGAATTAAACTTACTCTTCTAGATGGATCGGAGTTAAATATTCCAAGCGAAACTCTAAGAAAAGAATGTCCTTGTGCAAGTTGTTTGGATAGCAAAGGTAAACTTTCTCATGACAAGCCACTAGGAGGAAGAGCCTCCTTAAGAGTAATCAAAGCCACTAAAGAAGAATCACTTGGCATCCAAAATATATGGGCTCTGGGAAACTATGCTATTGGCATGAAATGGAGCGATGGCCATGACACAGGAATCTATACCTATACGAACCTAGAGTCGCTTGGCGCCGCAGAATCAACTACCAAAACTCAGTAATGATCCCAAATCTATATCAAAGTGGACTAGATATACTGCTAGAGTCTAAATTCAAATCACTAAAAGGTTTAAAGGTCGCTATTCTTGCCAATCAAGCAAGTGTTGCAAATAACTATTCTCATCTCGTAGATCTACTTCAAGAATCAGATATCTGTAGCATTGAAAAAATCTTTGCACCAGAACATGGCTTTAGAGGCGAGCTTCAAGATATGGAAAGCGTGGATCATTCAATCGATCCTAAAACCAAACTAAAGGTTGTCTCTCTATACGGACACTCTGCGGAAACTCTTGTCCCAACGTTAGAAGATTTAAAAGGCCTAGACCTACTAATCGCCGATCTTCCAGATATCGGCGCTAGATACTATACTTTTTGCCAAACCATCGCATACACCATGGAAGTAGCTAAAAAATTAGATCTAAAAGTTATGCTTCTCGATAGAGCAAATCCTATAAATGGATTAGACTTTGAAGGCATGAGTCTACAGAATTCCTGTCGATCCTTTTGTGGCTACGCTTCTGTTCCACAAAGATATGGATTAACTCTCGGTGAGTTATTAAATCTATACAATACTGCAGATCTAGGACAGGGTGAAAACATTGTCCCCGCAATCGGTGCCAACCTTGAAATTATAAAAGTTAAAAACTGGGACCGTAGCCAATACGCAGACCAAATTAAAGGTTACCCTTGGGTACTCCCCTCCCCTAATATGCCAACAATCGATACCGCAGTAATCTATCCGGGATCTTGCTTATTCGAAGCTACAGAGATCTCAGAAGCAAGGGGAACGACTAAACCACTAGAACAATTCGGCGCTCCTTATATAAATCCGGACAAATGGAAAGAAGCCATATTAAATGAAGGTATAGAGATCGAAGGAGCCATTCTAAGGCCTACATATTTTTTACCAAGATTTCAAAAGCATGCCAATAAATCATGTGGAGGCTTACAAATTCACGTGACAGACAGGACTAAATTTAAACCATTTAGAACATGCTTGGCCATGATCTCTGCTGCTAAAAAATTATATCCAAATGAATTTTCTTGGCGAAAGCAAGCATTTGAGTTCGTAGATAAAGTACCGGCTATTGATTTACTATATGGCAATAAGAACTTTAGAGAGATCACAGAAAAAGGCGGCAAAGCTTCAGAATGTCTTGGAGAAATTTCTGAATTTGAAGTCAATTGGGGATTAGTGCACAGAGCTGCGGTTTTCTCTTCCGTAGAATAGCCCAACAAAAATCATAAAAGCTAAACCGCAGAACGCATTAGGCGTAAGCTGAGAGCGCTATGGCAAACATCGAAGAGCTAACTCCTACTTATCCTTAAAAAATTCCCGAGGCCTATTGAACTGCCATGGATCTCTCGTACTACATTTATGAATCCCCCATTCATTAGGCCTCGGAGCCCAGTACAAATTCAATATTTTAAAAGGCACTTTTACGCCTACTCTATTAAAATGCCGCAATAGCTTTGCTAGGTGAAGATGGATTTAGTCTTGAACTCGACTAAAACTAGCCTAAATATTGACCTCAAGACGTAGCTCTAGATCTTGTAAGAATTTTACTTTTGATAAATTGATTTTTGGTAGTGTCTAGAGATTAAATAACTCTCCCCTCAGCACCATGGGCCAGGCGGGATACATGTTCCTTCCGGGAACTCAGCAGTTCTATCTCCACTCAAGTACGCAAGGGATGCTTTCTTAAACGCTACTAGTTTTGAGAAGTAGTAGCTTAAGAACTCTGCTCTTCTTTCCATACAAAGGGATAAGACTAGGGGTACTCTAGATCCTTCTTTATGCCTCTTTGGACTCTTTGCAAAGTCTGTAGATCTGGTTTTTCTTAGAGCTTCTCTACTTGACCATACGTGACCTTTAGATTCTAGCTCTTCTATGATTTTAAGCCTTCTACGTTCGTACTCTGCTTGTATTACTTTGCTATATTCTTTTTGAGAGAGATGTTCATAGCCTGGAATCTTTTCAAACTTAATCTCGTATCTTTCTACAAATAGATCAGGGTCTATATCCTTCTTCCTTCTTTTTGCCTTCCCATACTCTGTGGCATTAAAGAACTCTACCTTCAGGGGCTTCCCACTAAGGATATACTTATAGGAGTTAAACCCTGGATAGTCTGAGAGGTTCTTACATAGTCCTGCTTGGATGGGTTGTAGGATTATGTACATCAGTCTATCGAGGTGACTTTCTGTATCACTGGTAACGGCTTGTTCTGAGGGTCTTTTCTCAAATACTGAGCCTGTTCCAAAGGATGGTACATGCTTTTTAACGGCTTCTGCTGTTCTTGCTCCAAAGTCCCTATAGAAGTGGGATTTAGTTTTGGGTTTAAAATCATTTAGTGAATGATCATGGCTAGCAAATAGGG
>CAYGUX010000008.1:0-91811 GCA_964353175.1 uncultured Bdellovibrionales bacterium
GTTAAAATAAACTAAATTACGAGAATAAAATGAACGGGCTAGTGTGAACGCTTACGCTTGTTTTGCAATGCCTTGAGGCAGTCAAGAATGGAATATATCAGCTCGACAAATTCCTGCACTCTCGCATTACACACAGGTTCAAGTTGTCGTGCCGCGATAACGCCAATTTGGAGAGGCATCGCTGGTACCTCAGAGGACGAGCCAGCAATAACCTCAATCGTGGCGAATATCCTTGTACGGAGTAAAGTTTGGAGCTTTCTCCTGCAGCTCACTCAAGATTTCAAGTGCTCTTGTGACTGCTGTTTGCAACTGATTCACAGCTACTTCCCTTGCGCGTTAAAAAAAGGTATCTCGTAGTATCGCTCTATAATTTTATCCATAAGAGGGATTATAAATGCCTTTTAGAAAGAGAGCAAATGTTTTACATGAGGAATAGACGGCGATTTCATTTCCCCTGTAGCGGGGCTACTTTTTTCTTTGTAATAGTCGTAGTCAGTTAGGGAAAGAATTAAGCTATACCCGATTACTCTAGATATTGTAGAGCAAATTTATTGTTATAAATTTCTTCATTTTTAAATACAATCTAACACAAAATAAGTTTTTGAGGGCCACAAATCGGCGTCACTACGGAAAGTAGAAACCTACATCAACAAAGTAGCTCTTGTCTATGAGAAACTCAAAATCACGGCATAGGCCCAACGAATGTTTTGTTTTCTGGGGCGGGTTGGAAGGCCTGATTTGGCAAGTTTAAATTGCAGGGTCAAATCAGGCCTGACGCCTCGGAGCTGTGAGCGCAAAGCGCTCGCGCGAGAATGAGGCCCAGAAAACAAAACATTTGTTGGGCCGGCAATTATACTTATAAATTATCCTACCTTCGGAATCCTACTTACTAGCTTTAAATCACAAAACTTAGCTAGCCCCACAAAGTCCTTATCATTTTCAAGAAGTCTAGATTCATGCTCCAATACTATAGCCGCAATAATACAATCTATTGTGCTGCGAATAGTTACACCACTCTTTCTTGCTTTTCTATAAATTTCAGAAGCATGGACATAAGTCTCTTTAGTTGATTCCAAGTAAAGTAGATTCTTAAATAGGCCTTTGGCTACTTTTAGGTCTTCCTCTTTCTTAAAACCCATCAAGACCTCGGTCAATATTACTCCAGTATAGGCCAAATCAGCACCCTGTTGGATAAGAAGATGCAAGAGCTTAGATTTTTCATTTAACTTCCCTTTAAAAAAATCAACCCACACACTAGTATCTACCACGCACAGCATTAAAAAACTCTCCTCTTCCTAAGAGAACCAAGATCCCCTTCCCAATCTAACTTACCAAAATAATTTAAAATATCTTTTTGACTTTCTCTTCTAACAAAGTCCTCCAAAGCCTTATGAACTAAATCCTTCTTTGTCTTTAAGCCAGTCAACTTGAGGCCCTTCTTAATCAGAGAGTCGTCCAATTCGATATTTGTTCTTGCCATAATAATTTATACCCTTTATTGCATACACCTAGATTATCCTTTTTAGGTGTATGCGTCAACCTCTTTCTAGCCTACTTAAGAGTTAGGACTCTACCCCTTAATGGCACCCAAACCATACTTATGAGCAAGTTTAAGTAATTTTAAAGCGCAGTTCTGAGGCCACACCTCTTTCCCATTTTTGAATAGTAGAAGAACTCACATTTAGGAGCTGCGCAAAAACACCCTGACTCGCATTCTCTTTTTCCCTAATTTTACGAATTTGCGAAGGAGATAGTTCCTTCACCTCTGGCACTTGCAGAAGCTCAATTTCCTTAAGTGTTAATTTAAGCGGTTAAGATGGGAGGGTGGCTTGTATTTGCGGTTGCTAGTCCGATTAAAAAGTAAAGTATCTGTTAAGATAGGCCTTAGAATGCATAGCTCTATAGGTCAACATAATACTGATGTGAGATTAGAACCAACTCGTCTATTGTGATCGGAGAACGCCTGCAGAAATAAATTAACTATTTCGATGTTCCTAGGGCAAACAAATACAACTATCGAACATCAATAATGCCTAGAGATGCATCTAAAAAAGCATCCACGCTGTCCAGATTTTCTATTCTTACAACTGATTACACTTCTCCCCTTTAATAATATAAGGCTCTGCCTTAAGAACAGAATCACCGATTGAAGAAAAATTCGACTCGCCAAGCACTCCTTCAAATTTAGACTTAGAAACTATATAGCTTTTTATATCCTCTGCACTTTTATGACCTGCATTTATAGCCTCTGCAATGTAATGAAGAGTATCATACCATGTTAAAGCGCTAAATTCTGGAAAATCAGTACCATACCTTTTTTTATAAACATCTACAAAGTCAAAATACTGTTTACGATCTCTAGGACGATATCCCCCAACCGTAATACCATTCTGGTAATAGGGGGATAAGTTCTCAAGTACCTCTGGTTGGAGACAAATATACCAAGACATAATAGGACCAGGATATTTACTTAGATAAGCTTGCTTTATCGCTGCGCTTTGCACTGATCCTACTAAGAGAACTAAAGTTAAATCAGCATTAGGATTCTTAGCCTTCATCCGAAGAAAAGTTGGCTTCAAATCGAGCTCATCCTTACTTACTGCTTCAGTGGCATTAATTTTAAAGCCTAATCGCTCCCCTTCAGCTTGAAGAACTTTAAAAGCATTTACCGCCCATTCCTCCGTTGCCATCAAAATGGAGATATTCTCATATCCTTTATCAACAATATATTTTACCGTAACATCTACCATCGAATCAGTAGTTAACATGTTCCTTATGCCAAATTTACTATCCTTCACTAAGTCAGGGTGCGTTGCACCTATGGCGAGCACAATAGACCTCTGATCTGCAATAGGTTTTATTGCCTGAATTACGGATGTAAGTTCAGAGGCAACGATAGGAAGATCTATTTGAGACAGAAGAGAATTAAACGCAGTAACGCCCTTAGCAGGTTCGCTGAGAGAATCTTCATAAATCATTTTAAGATTTTTCCCTAAAACTCCCCCCTTAGAATTAATATCCTCGATCGCCATTTCAATGCCCTTCTTAGAAGCCTCACCTATACTATGCAAAGCACCCGACAATGGCAAAATGGAACCAATCCTAATCTCTTCCTTCTCTTCCGCAAAAGCTCGAGAGCCAGATAATAAAATAAGTACTGACAAGTAAGCAAAGGATATAATTTTCATTTTCCCCATTAGGTCTAAGTTGATTTATAAATTGATATAACATTGGGCATCTAAAAAGTCCAAGCTGAAGACACATAAACAACTGCAATCATTAGTCAGAGTCAATTAAAAATAGAACGTGGAATTTTTCGTGATTCCTATTAATTTCCATGCTAGGTTACAATCCTTAGCCATCACTAACCGCATACAATATCTATACCCTCATAATATGACCGCAAAAAAATCATTCCTGTACCTACTCTTCACTTTAATCCTAATTGAACATAAAATTATCCTTGCAGAAGAATCCATCAATGTTGGCTGGATAGGTCCAATGAGTGGTGCGACAGCTAAGTATGGTGCTTTTCAAGCAGCGACACTTGCAGAAGAAGATATTAATAGGGCTGGTGGCATTAATGGGAAAAAAATTAAATTGATCTTTGAAGACGGAAAAGGAGGGGGACTTTCAGCAGTAATGGCGGCACAAAAGCTAGTCAATATTGACAAAGTTAAATACATACTAGGCGGACACTCCTCCCCTGAAAGCTTAGCCATTGCCCCCATCCTAGAAAAAGCTCACGTAATTATGCTTGCCGCAATTACTTCTAGCCCCTCACTCACTAAAGCAGGTGACTATATTTTTAGAGCGACTGCAGTAAGTACAATCGTAGCTGAATTACTTGCCCCATATGCCATTGAAAAGTTAGGTTTAAAACGTATTGCTATTCTCTATGAGGAAACTGATTACGCTAGACCGCAAGCTGAGCGTTTTGCTGAACTACTTAGTGAACACAATGCTCCAGCTATTGATATACAGAGCTACAATCCTTCTGAAACAGACTTTAGAACAATTCTTTCAAAGTTTAAAATTAAAAAGATTGATGGGCTATATGTAGGAGTCCAGTCTCCTGACAGAGCCTTACTGATTCTGCAACAAATTAAGGTACTAGGATTAAAAGCTCAATTATTTGGCAATGAGATTACGGGGAATTCTGTATCTGCCTACCTAGATAGTCGAGACCTCTTTGAAGGACTAATATACGCCGAACCCCCATTTAATCAGGACTCTAATAATACATCAGCCTTCATCAATCGTTTTAAAAAAAGATTCAACACGGATTCCCTGCCTTTTGGTTTCTGGACTGCCGAAGCATACGACACTGTAAATCTTCTTGCTCAGGTAATTTCCGAGTGTGGAGATAATGTGGATAAAGTTAAAGACTGCCTATACAAAATCAAAGATTACGATGGAGTCTCTGCGCCAATTTCAATCGATGAGAACGGTGATGGAGTTCGAAAATATGTTATAAAACAAATTAGAAATGGCAAGGGAGTAGAGAAGTTTTAGCCAATCATAAATAATCTAATATAATTTCTATTTCGTGGAAATCTTCTTAGGCTTTCCGTCTTCTATTTTTCTTAAAATAAACTCAGAGCCCATCAAATCCCCATTTTTATCGAAAGACATCTTGCCGGCAGCACCATGCACTCCTGACTTATTCAGATAGTCCTGAAATTTTGTAGAATCATTTTCAGTGTTTATTATCATATCTGTTACTGCCCTTATACCATTATAAGATGTCATCAATAGAAATGGTGCAATTGGATCCTCAGAGAACATCGCCTTGTAGGATTGCAGAAACTCTTGATACTCCTTAGTCGTATTATCTACATCAGGAATATCAAAATAGATAACGCCATCTTGCAATGCACCAAGATTTTCTAACGAAGATCTTTCACCAGGAGCATAATAACTCAATAGCGGCTCTTTTATTCCCATTTGTTTAATCTGTTTTAATATATTTTGATATGCTGTTGGGCTGGACATATTTAAATAATACGCCTGAGGTTTATTTATCTTTGCTTTTAACAGAACCATTCTATAATTTGTTTCTTCTGGACTGATATCTTCCGATACAATAACTCTTTCCTCTAAAAACTTAGTGAGCTCATTTTTTATGGATATGGTATATGAATTAGTCTCAGTTAGAATCGCAACTCGACTCAAGTTATTAGAGACTAAATATTTAGCAATAATAGAAGCTCCTTGAGATAGATCAGGATATGTTCTATAGACATACTCGCCTGCTTTCTGAATCTCTGGATTTCCACAGACTACACCCATTAAAACAACCTCTGCCTTTTCAACAATCGGAGCTATCTGAAGGACTTCCCCACTACATCCCCCTAAGATAGCTCGCACCTTTTTAGTTCCAATAAGATAATGTGCGGCAGTAGATGCATTTGGGCCGATACCACAGTGGCCATCTTCTATAATAAAATTGAATTTGTACCCTTTTCTATTCTGAAGAGACTCAAAAACCTTAATCGCGCGAATGGCTTCAAATCCAAAATTAGCAGTATTTCCTGTTGACGGTAAAATAGCACCTATAGGAATTTCAGACTGATCCTGAGCCTCACAAAAAGGCATCACGAATAAACCGATCAAGCCAAATAAAGTAAAAGTAGCAATTAATCTATTCATAGGTGTTCTGATAGCAGTAGGAGTTAGTATAAATAATCTGTGAGAAACTTTACATAAGCAAGTTAAAATTGGAAGACATCATAATTCACTTCGGAGCAAAGGCCTCGCCTGTGCTCTACACGTAGAAACGAATCTTATAAGGTTCAATATGGCTATGTCACCTCCACGATCCGTATCATGTTTTTTAACCAAAATAAAATCTCATCCGATCAAACTGACATCCACAAATAGAATATAACTACATACAATCTTTACTCGTAGAGCACAGGCAACTAGTGGTGAGTCTGTCGAACCTGCCACTCTCCTAACGAGTAGGTGGCACGTATTGACACCGATGACTTAAACAAGTGACGAGTCCATCCTCACAAGAATATGAGATTGGTTCCGACTTGGGGCATGAGGCTTGTTCACATGCGAACCTTGCTTGAAATGCTTGCAGTCTTTCTTTATTAATCGCTACATAACTATCGCCTTGAACACATTGGCAACATCCATTAATCACCTGCATACAATCTGAGTCCTTCCCACAATACTGATAAGCTAAAAGATCTTTCTCTCCCAAACTAGGCCTAGATTTTGAATTTCGAACCCGACTTGAAGCAGAATAAGAGCTATGGCCTTTTACCGAACTAAGCCCCCTACCACCAGAACCACCATTCATAGTCTCCTCAGGCATGCCATCCGCCAAAGCCAAAGTTGCAGCAAATACTGAAAAAATTAATATGCTTATAAGTCTAATAATTTGTGATCTCATATAAATTAAGTAAAATTTGTTACCCCTAGTGATATTAACAACTTAAGCAGAAATGTGACTTAGGGAGTATTGAGCCCCACCCCATAAACCACTATCCTCATTATCAATTAGATAGATTGGTATGTCCTGAATCAGTGACTTCTGAGTCTCTGTATCCAAAAACTCTTCTAGGAAACCCTCATCCTCTAAAATATTCATATTCTTTGCCAAGACTCCCCCAGCGATATAAATTCCGCCAGTAGCAAGAACTTCCAACCCATAGGCCATACATATTCGCCCTATAATTCTTGAATATGCTTTTAATACAAGGTCTGCTTCTCCTGATTTAATTAGATTAGAGACCTCAGCAGGTCTTGCAACTTTCGAGTAAAAAAATTCATATAAATATGAAAAACTTTTACCCGCACTTACATCTTCCCAAGAAATTTGCGCGCGGCCAAGCTTAGAACTTAAAAACTTCACATACTCAAGCTCTTCTTGACGCTTTACGGCAAATGGAGCATGTCCGCCCTCAGATGGAAAGCCCACATAACGGCCATTAATAGAAGTTAAATATGCTTTCCCTAGGCCAGTTCCAGCTCCGATCACCCCTATTGCTCCTTCTTTTTTCAAGCCCTCCTTAATAACCACAGACTCTCTTCCACACTTTGAGATAGAGGAATATGCTTGAGCTAAAAAATCGTTGATTAAATATTTACTTGCCCTTGGGAAATGTAAATTTAAGTCCGCTTTGAAAATTTTCCAACTTATATTCGGTGGAGAACAGACTTCTCCTTTTTCCACTGGGCCAGCACCTGCAATTACGATACTATCAATTTTCTCCAAATAGGTTGCAAGTGGGGATTCTACAAGCTTCAAAAGAAGTTCTTTAAAGCTCGCAACTTCCGTACTTTTAAACCAAGTACTTCCCAGTAGAGACAAATCACCACTGTTAGTTGAAAAAACAGCAAACCGTGAATTAGTCCCACCAATATCTGCACTTAGTATAAGCATTCTATTAAATTATTATTCCTGTACTATTAAAATCTTACAATCTACCTAATCGGCCCTTCCTATCAAGAATTTTAATGATTATACTGTCTCTTAGAGCATTACTAACATCTAAAATTTAGATTAAATTTTATACTATATTAAATGAGCAAATCGTCAAACCAAGGTGCTGTACTTACTAGGAAAAAAGCTAAGATCCAAGAACCACCTAAATTTAGGGTTCTATTAATCAATGATGACTATACCACTCAGGATTTTGTTATCATGGTTTTAGAGCAAGTATTTGGAAAATCTCAAGCTGATGCTCAAAGCTTAATGATGAAGGTTCACATAGAGGGCAAGGCACAGGTAGGAATATACACCAAAGAAATTGCAGAAATGAAAGTAGCGATTGTACATCACTTAGCAAGAAAAGAGGAGTTTCCTCTTAAAGCTTTCATGGAACCAATTTAGTTAATTTAGGTAAACACTCACTGTAAATACTCACTATGGCAACACTCGATCCGAATGTAGAACTAGTATTAAGAGAAGCAAGTGAAGATGCTCTCAAACGTTCACACGAATTTATTTGTTTAGAGCATTTACTTTTAGCTCTGATTAAAAATAGCTCAGGGGCCAAAATTGTTCAAGCATTAGGAGCCTCACTACCTAAACTTAGAACTCGCTTAGAAAACTTTCTAGATGCAAATTTAGAAAAAACTCCAAACGCACAATACATTCCCTCTCAGACTCTATCCTTTCAAAGAGTACTACAGAGAGCCGTTCTACACTCAGAGTACTCCAGCGCCAAGGTACTATCAGTCGGAGATATCCTTGCTAGCATCTATACAGAGAACGAATCGCATGCAGTCTATTTTCTGAGAGAAGAAGGCATAGAACGTTTAGATGTACTTGATTACATCTCTCATGGCCCAAGACTGGAGTACCGGGAAGATCTAGATGATGAAGAGTTTGAAGATGGTGACTTAGGTTACGATGATGAGCTTGACATGGATGATGAGAGCGAATTTCGCCAGGCTAAAAAATCAATTGACGAACTCACAGAAGACCTCACTAAGACCGCCAAGGAAGGGAAACTAGATCCTGTAATAGGCAGGGAGAAAGAATTAGACAACCTAATTCTAATCCTTTCAAGAAGATTAAAAAATAATCCACTTCTAGTCGGAGATCAGGGCGTTGGTAAAACTGCTGTAGTTGAAGGGCTTGCGCAAGCTATTGTTGAAGAAAGAGTTCCTGCTAACTTAATTGGATGCAAAGTACTCTCCCTAAACTTAGGCAATCTACTTGCTGGGACCAAGTACAGAGGTGATTTTGAGCAAAGGTTAAAAAGCATCATTCAGAAACTTAAATCTGACCCTAAAACTATTCTTTTTATAGATGAAATACACACTCTAATTGGTGCTGGCTCAACTTCTGGATCATCCTTAGATGCTGCAAACATATTAAAGCCTGCTCTAGCACGAGGAGAAATCAAATGTATAGGTAGTACCACATTTGAAGAATATAAAAGAATTTTTGAAAAAGACAGAGCGCTTTCTCGTAGATTCCTTAAAATCGACATAGATGAACCTGACGTAGCCACCTCTATTAAAATTCTTACAGGCTTAAAATCTCGCTTTGAGGATTTTCATAAAATTGAATATAGCCCTGCGGCAATACGAGCTTCTGTTATTTTAGCGAAGAGACACATTCATGACAGATTCCTTCCAGACAAAGCAATTGATCTGCTTGATGAAGTTGGAGCAAAGTTAAAATTACAAGCAGAGAAATCGGGTAGTCAGAAGAAAATCATTGTACGACAAAAAGATATAGAAGCCTTACTATCTGCAAATAGAAATATTCCACAAGCGACCTTAAGTACTTCTGACTCTGAAAAGCTAAAAGTATTAGCTCCTGAAATTAAAAAGTTTATTTACGGGCAAGATGAGGCTGTCGAAAATATTACTAAATCGATCCTTCGCTCAAGAGCAGGACTTGGCAATCTTAAAAAACCCGTAGGTAGTTTTCTCTTAGTCGGTCCTACCGGAGTAGGAAAGACTGAGCTAGCAAGGCAAATAGCTAGAGTTCTAGGGTACGAACTTCAGAAATTTGACATGAGTGAATATCAAGAAAAACATTCAGTAGCTAGGCTAATTGGAGCTCCTCCTGGATATGTAGGGCACGAGCAAGGTGGACTGCTGACTGATTCAGTCTTAAAGAACCCGATGTCAGTAATTCTACTTGATGAGATAGAGAAAGCCCATTCAGATGTTTACAACGTGCTACTTCAAATCATGGATGACGGGGTTCTGACAGATAGCACAGGGAAAAAAGCTCACTTCACCGACTGCATAGTTGTAATGACATCAAACGTAGGTTCTGAAAACGTCTCTGGAGTGCCACTTGGCTTCGGTAACACGACTAGAGGAGTAAATATGGCTGCTCTAGAAAAAACTTTTAGGCCTGAATTCAGGAACAGACTAGATGCAATTGTAAAATTCAATTCCCTACCACTTGAAGTTGTAGAGAAAATTGTTGATAAATTTATCTCCGATATAGATGCTCAGCTTCAAGAAAAGAAAATATCATTAACTCTAACCACCGAAGCAAGACGATGGTTCGCAGAAAGGGGATACAACCCTGAATATGGAGCAAGGTCAGTTCATAGGCTTGTACAAAAAGAAATTAAAGATAGTTTATCTGAAGAGATATTGTTCGGTTCGCTAAAGTCTGGTGGCGAAGCCCATGTAAGTCTTAAAAATGATTCCATTAGTTTGAGTTTTGTTCCATTTACTAGTAAGAAGAAGAGAGTAAAAAACCTAGTGAAGGAATAGTAATATGGTTCGGTCTTTTGGTGTATTAGAAAGGTGAATATCTCTAGTCAGACTTTTAAATTTAATGTCCAAACTAGCTCTGGAACTTATCCCGTAATAGTTGCAAACCAATCTTTGGATAAATTAGGTAGCTTACTTAAAGATATTCAGCTTGGCCCCAAAGTTTCGATTATTCAAGATGAGAATGTTGAAAAACTATATTCTCCTAGAATTGAAAAAAGCCTTGGAGATTATTCACCCAATTTAATGACCCTGCCTTCTGGAGAAACCTCAAAGTCGTTCTCTGTTCTATATCCATACTTCCAAGAACTAATTGAAGCGAAGCTAGATAGACACTCTACTCTCATTGCGCTTGGTGGTGGAGTCACAGGTGATGCAGTTGGTTTTCTTGCCTCGACATATCTTAGGGGAATTGATTTTATTCAAATACCCACAACGCTTCTTTCTATGGTTGATTCCAGTATTGGTGGAAAGGTTGGAATAAATCATGAACTTGGGAAAAACTTAATCGGAGCCTTCCATCCCCCTAAACTTGTTGTAATCGATCCAAGTTTACTTACCAGCTTACCAGAAAGAGAATACCTAAGTGGGCTTGGTGAATGCATTAAACATGCCTTGATTTCAGGGCACACGCTTTTTGAAGAATCGATAGCTCTTAAAGAGAAGCTAAAACAAAAGGATTTAGAGATTCTGCCAGAATTTATCTATAATAATCTTCAGGTGAAGAAAAATATTGTAGAGGCGGATGAGAAAGAAGCAGGTGTACGAGCTTTCCTTAACTTAGGACATACCTTTGCCCATGCCTTAGAGAATTATTTTAACTATGGAACCTTGCTTCACGGAGAGGCTGTTTGTTTGGGTTTAATTTGTGCTTTGAGAATGTCAGAAGAAGTTTTCAACTTAGATTCTTCGGTGAGAGTGGGACTAATAGAATTTCTAAAGTTCATGAGACTTCCTACCAAAGTTGAAGGTATTGAGACTACGCAGCTGATTAAACTTATGACTAGAGATAAGAAGACAATTTGCGGGAAGACTAATTTTGTTTTGTTAAAAAATATTGGTGAGCCTGTTTTGTTTTCGGATGTTAGTGAGGGGATGCTTGATAGGGCTTGGGAGGAGATTCGGGAATAGAATAAAGGGGGCGGGTTTGTAAGCACTCGCTTTTTTGCGCTTACAAACCCGCCCCCTTTATTCTTCTTTTTTTCTGTTTGGTATTTCATGAGCAAAGGAATGGCCCCGCTCCCCACAGACTGTAAAAATTATCAATAGCCCTTACAGCTCTAAAATGTTATTAGGAGAATAGGGATTTAACAAGTAGCCATAGCCTCTATTATGATGAAAGCTAGAAAAAAGAATTGGAAACTTATTTTTAAGGGTAAGATTGAGGATTTTGACAATTCGGACTCTGCATATTGGTCTACAAAAACAACTTCTGATAAATTCAAAGAAGTAAAATCTCTTTGTGATCAGTATATGAAAATTAAAGGCATAAAATATTCAGATGTATCAAGACTACTTAGATCTACTGCAGTGCTTAAACGACAATAAGGTAAAATATCTTGTTATTGGCGGATATGCGGTAATCCAGTATGCGGAACCTCGCTATACAAAGGATATCGATATCTGGGTAGAAGCATCCACTGCAAATGCAAAAAAAGTACTAAAAGCTCTAAGCAAATTTGGCGCACCTATTTCAAATCTAACAGAGGAAGAACTTTCGACACCTGGGCTTGTATATATTTTTGGAGTTGCTCCGGTAAGAGTCGACATACTCAATAGAGTAAAGGGGAAAGCCCATTTCCTGCATTTAGGCAACAGGAGCAAATCAATGCTCGCAGAAAATGCTACGATCAATAAAGGAATAGCAGACAAAACCCTTCTAATACCAACTTGAATTGGCTGTACGGAAGCCAAAACTACAGACAACAAGAAAGCAAGGCAAAGTACAGATATAAATTTCATGCGATATCGATACACTTCACTTTCTTCCCTAACATCACAATAGAAATAGTAAAGCCTTACAAGAGCTAAAATTGCTATTACACAAGGTACCTCCAGCCCAATACTTGCCGCTCCCCCGCTAAAAGAATACCAAGAATCAGATTCTAAAAATGTTTCTTTAAAAAGTTTACAAATTGCTTGCCAACTAGGCATAAATTCGGTCTGATAAAATCCCCACTGATTCAAGGCAAGTTTACCATATAATAACTCACGAATAACCATGCTCATTAAAACACATAGAACAGTAACAACTAAAACTTCAACCCCCTGCTTAATGCTCAACTTACGAACAAAGAACAGAATAAATCCAATAAGTAAAGATCCAGCGGCCATAGCACCTGCAATATAGGCAAACAATGAAATTAATATCATCAAACCCAAGTACAATGTGCGATATCTCAAAATTGGGATACTCAGTATCCAAAAAACCATAATAGGAATAAAAAACCACTCGGCATAGTCGTAGCGACCAAAGATCGAAGAATCATCTGATGGCTAAAAAGTAGAATTAATGAACTCAAGACTGCGACCCTCAATCCGAAAATTCTATTTGTCGCATCAAATAGAATTAGCATCAATATTGAAAAGTAGATTGAAGTAAGCTGTCTCGCTAAAATAAAATCAAGGCCACCTAAACGAGCAATAATACCATAAGCAGCAAGAGGTAAGGCAGTTTTATCCCTTAAACCAATTTCACCGGAAAATAACTGCCAAGGCTTTATACAAATGTCAAAGATCTCATCTCCGAGGAACCAATCAGGATTTAAATAAGGTAGAAAGAAAAATCGAGAAATCAGGAAAACTAAAAATAATCCAACATAGAGGGTAAACTTCTCTTTAAAAAATCCTAACGAAAGTTTAAATATTACGACAAACATACTAAGCTTTTAGTGCTCCAAAGACACCAATCTTTCTCTGTCCAAATTGCATAAATTGTTTACTCGCTCTTTTATTCAAGTTCCAGTAATCTTACACTATAATAACTACTTAATTACTCTAACCAGAATGAAAATCATCAAATTTGGTGGCTCTTCCATAGCTTCCACAGAGAACATCCTAAAAGTTCTTAAAATCATCGAACCAGAAGTTCGTAAAGGAAAATGTGCATTAGTTTTCTCAGCCTTCGGAGGTGTAACTACTACCTTATTTAAATGTGCAGAGCTAGCCTCAAAAGGTAATCAATCTTATCAAACCAATCTGACAGATCTTGAATCTCTACACACGCAAGCAGTCAAAGATTTAATACCGGAGGATACCCAAAAAAATTCGATTAATTTCATCTCCAGTTCTATAATGGAGCTCAAAGACCTATGTCATGGAGTTCTACTTGTTAAAGAATGCACACCTAGAATTTCTGACTACATTGTAAGCTTTGGAGAAAGACTATCCACATTTATTATTTCAGAAATCTTAGCTACTCGGGGGAATAAAGTACACTACTTAGATAGTAGAGAAGTTATCAAAACAAATACCAACTTCGGTGGAGCACAAGTTGATTTTCAACTTACCAACCAATTAATTACCACTTACTTTAAAACTAATCAAGGAATAAAAGTAGTAACTGGCTACATTGCCAGCACAAAAGATGGTGAGACTACTACCTTAGGTAGAAATGGTTCTGACTATACAGCGGCAATTGTAGCTGGAGCACTAAATGCTGACTCCCTAGAAATATGGACTGATACTTCTGGTATCATGACCGCTGATCCTAGATTGGTTTATAAGGCTTTTACCATTCCTGAACTCACTTACCATGAAGCAATGGAACTATCTCATTTTGGAGCAAGAGTTCTTTTTCCTGCTAGCATGCAACCGGTGCAGAGGTCAGGCATACCAGTTTTAATTAAAAATACTTTTTCGCCAAATGATACAGGCTCCCTAGTTAGCAATAAGGCTAAAGGGGATGGGCTAATCAAGGGCATCTCCTCACTAACAGACATTGCCCTTCTAAATATCCAAGGCACTGCCCTAGTCGAAGTGATTGGTATGAGTAAACGCTTATTTGGCGCACTTGCTGAGCAAAAAATTAATATTATTTTAATCAGTCAAGGCTCATCAGAACATAGTATTTGTATAGCAGTTGCAGATAGCGAATCCACAAGAGCTATCAATGCCATTGAAAAGGAATTCAAATCTGAGATTACCTTTGGCTCAATGGACCAGGTTTTCAATAAACAGAACATGGCTATAGTGGCAGTGGTTGGCGAGAACATGCGACAACACCCAGGCTCAAGTGGACGGATGTTTCAAGCCCTTGGACAGAACAACATAAATATTTTCGCAATTGCTCAAGGAAGTTCAGAATTAAATATCTCAGCAGTAATATCTAATGATGACCATCAAAAAGCTCTAAATGCGCTACATGAAGCATTTTTCCTCTCCAAATATAAAGTTCTTCACATGTTTCTCATAGGTACTGGATTAATTGGTTCAGCACTTACCAAAATGCTAAACGATCAGCTAGATAAACTAAAGAGAGACCAAGGATTAGACATTCAGATTCATGGAATTGCCAACTCTAGGAAAATGGCCTTCCATGAGGATGGATTTAATGTAACAGAGGGATTGCCTCTTAGTGACACCAGTGAAACATACAATCTCAATCGCTTTATAACAAATATGTTTGAAATGAATTTTTCGAACTCGGTACTAGTGGACTGCACATCCAGCGAAGAAGTTTCAGCGGCCTATGAATCAATTCTAGAGGCGAATATATCTATTGTCACACCGAATAAAAAAGCGAATTCAGAGTCCTACAATAGATACCTAAGCCTACAACAAACAGCCAAAAAAAGAGGTTGCAAATTTCTATACGAAACTAACGTAGCAGCGGGACTTCCTGTGATTAGCACCCTACAGGACTTAGTCCTAAGTGGAGACAAAATTCAAAAAATTGAAGGGGTACTTAGCGGATCAATCAATTTTATATTCTCTAATTTTGAAGAAGGAATAGCCTTTAGTGAGGTAGTGCAACTTGCAAGAGACAAAGGCTACACAGAGCCTGACCCAAGGGATGATCTTAGTGGTATGGATGTAGCAAGAAAGATACTGATCCTGGGAAGAGTCGCAGGAGAAACAATCCACCTAAAGGATGTCTCCATAAAAAGTCTAGTGCCAGAAGAAGCGGTAGGTCTAGAAAGTATTGATGAGTTCATGAAAATTCTAAAGCTTCACGATCGAAACTTTTCAAACCTCCTAGAAGACGCTAAGAGCGAGAATAAAAAATTAAGATTTATAGCAAGCTTAGAAAACGGGGTCGCGAAAGTTGAACTTAGGACAGTTGACGCAAATCATCCATTCTACAACTTAAAAGGTAGCGACAACATGGTTCTATTCACCACAGAACGCTACAATGAGTTCCCAATGGTAATTAGAGGCCCAGGTGCGGGCGCTCAGGTGACCGCTGCTGGGGTCTTTGCTGATATTATTAGAGTTGGGAACTACCTACGCTAACAAATAAAATCAAAACTTCCATCCAACAGCCAACCTCAGTCTGTCCTCAGGTACGATAATCCCATTATCTTTATCAGTCACTCTCATCTGGTACGCTATATCCCCTGAAAAACTCTCGCCAATACTTAACCCAATAGATGGGCCAAAAAATAAATTCGAGAATGATGATAAAGATACTCTTTGTCCATCTATCTCATCGGCACCCTTATTCTCTCCACTTAAAAAAGCGTTTACTGACAAGGAATATCCATCTTCCAATAGAACAAAGTATCCAGGATTCACATACCAGAATAAGTCATTATCGAACTGATAGTCATAGCTACCCTTAGTCCTTATCGTATATTGAATTCCCATAGGTAATAGAAATCTATCTTTAGATAGATTTATTGAACCCCCGATTGGAAAATCAAATGAACCACTACCAAAAGTTAATACTCTCCCTGCTCCAGCAATGCCTGTAATTGGATGATGTTTATCAGCCTCTACACTACTATCTGTAGTAGCAAGCTCACCAATAGAACCAGTATCACCTGTTGGCAACTTAAGGCCTGCATATAGCGAGGAAGACAGATTAAATTCATTCCCAAGAGAGAATCTCTTTGCATACTGAGCAATGATAGAGACATCCCCTATTCCTGCATCAGTCTCACTGGAAGATCTATAATTTTTTACCTCATCAAAGGACCTAATGATAAAAGGCACACTCACTTGCAAAGACATATTTTCTATTACCCCATAACTCAAGTTTAATTGAGTTGTGCTGTATCGCTTTATTCTCTCACCATTTCTAAGTGAGGCGTATGCATTTTCATCGCCCTTTTCAAATGAGGTCATCTGCTCAAAAACAGATAGATAAATAGACCCCGGCTTTCCTTCCTTAGCATTCATTGCTGAATATAATGCACAAGGATCGCAGGCAAAGGAAAGCCCTCCCCACCCAAAAAGAATACAAATAACTAAAAATCGAAGCTTACTCATGCCCATTTTCCGCACCTTGAAAATCTTCTGCCTCTATTCTCACACCATCCACTATTACATGATGTAAATGGACTTCACTAGAATGAGATGTTTCTAAATGCACAAATACGTCTTTCCCCTCAGGCAGATTCACTATAGTTTCAGCTAAGATCCCATGACCATCAACAGAAAACAAGACATCCCCACCTGAAAAGTTACTTGGCGCGGCGAATCCAAACTGCCCTTCACCATCCGTTGTTGAACAGATCCCTAGAGCACATATCTTCACCTCTTCAAGTGGCTCGGCCTCTCCATGTTTCAAACGCGAGACTTCATGAGTAACACTTGCCCCTTGAGTCAATAAACCTTCAACTACCACATCATTGCTACTACCCCCACTTCCCCCACAGGCAGAGACAAAGCCCAAACCAAGTGCCATCAAGGCCTTACATATTTTCATTCTGCATTTCCTTTAAATTATCAATAAATTAATGCAGGGTTTGTAGTAGTCTAAGGTCTTAAAATCAATGCGACATAATGTCGCACTTTGCATTTCCACCCTTGAAGTATTAAATTAGGCTAATGAATATAAGCGCTTTTAATAGATTAAATACAAACTTCCCTAAACTGACCATCTGGTTAGTCCCTCTTCGCTCGATACTTTTACTTGCTGAAATTTTCATAGTATTTTCTTACAAAGGGATAAACTATAGCTCTGCATTTCTTCTAGCTATACCTATCTCCGTTACCATCATTACCAACTTTTTGATTGCTCGTAGATCAAACCAAGCACGAGCAATAGAATTATTACTAACCTTCACAATAGACATCTTCCTACTCTGGCTCATTCTACACAACACAGGGGGTGCATCAAATCCTTTCAGTATCTTCTTTTTCTTATATTTAGTTCTAGCAAGTCTGCTTTTCACACGTCTCTATGCATGGATAATTGGCACATTAACTATACTGGCCTTTGGAGCCTTACTTACCTACTCCAACAACCCTCACCACATGCATTCTTCGAACGATTTCAATGATCACCTTTTTGGCATGTGGATTGCCTATGTTGCTATCGGCATAATCACCTTAACTTCAATTAGCTATCTCAGTAGAGAGATCGCATACCTACTAAAGTCCAATGAAAAATATAGACAAGATAAATTGAGGCTACAATCTTTGACTTCCTTAGCTACAGGGGCAGCTCATGAGCTCGGTACTCCGCTAAACACAATCCAACTTCTCACTGATCTACTGGAACCCAACTCTACAGAAGTCGCCTCAATCAAAGCGGAACTAATAAAATGTAAAAACATTTTATCCAAGCTACAGTCAAATTCAGGACAAATTAAAGGCGAGGGCCCCTCTTCAATCGTACTTAAAACATTTATCTATGAATTACATAGCTCCATTCCTGACAGCCATGAATTCGTTTCTTTGGACATCCCATCAGTTGAGACGAACTTTACTTCCCTTCCTAAGACCTTGAGCCAAGCATTACGCAATTTAATCAAAAATGGCATAGAAGCCTCCAGATCCCCAATTCACTTAAAGGCTTTTACTGAAAACGATACCCTCGTTTTTGAAATTGACGATAATGGACCAGGAATAAGCGCAGAAATTAGAAAACACTTAGGAGAGCCCTTTATAAGCACCAAAGGTGCGGGCCTAGGGATGGGATTGGGTATATTTGTTAGTAAGATGACGGCGGAAGCCTTAGGCGGGCGATTGGATTTTATAGATAAACCTCTTGGTGGTACTCTTGTTAGAATGGAAATCGCTAAGGAGTTGAAACTTTAAATGAAGTCAAAAATTGATTTTCTTATTATTGACGACGAGATTACCTTTAGTGAGACATTACAGAAGAGCTTAGCAAAGAGATCTTACACTGCTCTTTATGCACAGAGCCTAGATCAAGCCTTGGAGCTTTTCTGCTCCAATCAATTTGACAGAATTATACTCGATCAGAAGCTAGCTTATGAAAGCGGCTTAGAACTTCTTCAACATAAAGATCAAATTAAAAACTCTAAAATAGTAGTCCTTACAGGATATGCAAGCATCTCAAGCACCACATTTGCCTTAAAGAATGGTGCTTTTAACCTACTGCAAAAACCTGCTAGTCTTGATGAAATCTTAAATGCTTTTAACGACACACCATCAACTAGCCCAGCCCCCTTAGAGATTCCCTCTCTCGATATTGTAGAAAAAGAACATATTCAAAGGGTTTTGAATGAACATGGCGGGAATATCAGTAGAACCGCAAAGGCCTTAGGAATGCATAGAAGAAGCCTGCAAAGGAAAATGCTCAGCAATAATCTTGAACCTTTCAAATCTTAAACTAAAGCATCTTCGGTTTCAGCACTAATTGCGCTAATTTGCCTCAAAACTCCATTTTCATCTGGGACGAACATACTTGGATTAGTTCTATTAGGGTAAATCTTATTGTCGATATCGATATCGTCCTTGTACTGATTATCCATAAGGTACTTCAATGTCGGTCCAGGACTTTGTTTATCATTTCCTAATCCCATGACGTCTGAGTAAAAACCCATACCATAAATGTTATCTACATTTGAAAAGCCCACCTGCCCATACTCCGAAATACCCACACATATTGGCTTATTGAAGCCCTCTAAACTTCCATCTATTTTCCTAATAAAGTTGGCCGAGTAGCAAGACGCAAATACAAGTATATCTGCTTGACTTCGCAATTGGCTGGAAAACTTTTCTGACCTGACTTTCATTAATTCAGAAATCTCATCTGGAGAAAATTTAATACATTGAGAAGACTCATTTGGTCTCCCTGTTCCATCCAATAGACCATCTGATAAATAAATTCCCTCCTCACTACCATGTCCATCAAAAATAAATGTCATTGGTGGAGGAGTGTTCTCTAATGAATGCTTAATATCCTCCTTATTCTGCTCCAATTTAGAGATTCTCGCGTCAATACTACCCCTCAAACCCTCCAAGACTTCTCCAACAATACCCTTATCCATATCATTCGACCGAAGTACTTCAGATATATGCAACATATTAATAGTACTTGCTTTCGGATAAATGCTAGTTAATTCTTTTAAAACAGCTTTCACAATATCTTTGTCTATTCCATGTTTGCTAAGTTCCTTATGAACCATCTCAACAGTAGGACTCCCATCTAAATCAGCTCTTAAAAAATTGAAGCTACCTTTTGTACCATGTCTTTCAGAAATACTTTCTCGCAACGCTGGCTTCCCAAAACGATACGATTCAGTCTGAGCCCTAGCCGATTGGCTACTCGACACTAGCTCACTGCCTGCACTAGACTCAGAATGGGCTGCTAAAATCACATTTCTATTCTCAAAGATTTTTACTGGTCCATACTTTTCTCTTAAGGACCGAATTGCATCCAAGGCCTCTAGAACATTTGCAGAGTTAACTTCTTTTTTTGAGTCATATAAATATCTTGCTACCAACAATTTATACTCTTTCATAGAAACATTTGGATTTTCCCTATCTAAATCAACCTTAGACCAATCTATAAATTTATCCTCTATCTCAAAATATCCTCTAGATTTGGGATCATCCCATAACTTCGCTGTCTGCAATTCTCCTGGAGCACCCTCTATTTTATATATATCTGTTCTTGTAATTTCCTTAGCATCGGACAACATCCTACGACGGAAGGTTAACAATGAAAGTACTGACTCTAAATCTCTATCTTCATATGCAATCAAAGTATCTCGACCTGCAGCTTTTTCACCTGATAAATATAGAGTAATATCTTCTATCCGAGTATTAATAGAAACTAAAGACATTTTGGCAATAGCTAACTCTTGAGCATTTCCTAAATTCATAAAGCCCTCTAAGTGTTTCACCTCTTCTAAGAGAATTTCAGGATTGCTCTCAGCAGCTTGCTTCAATAGACTTTCAAGGTAAGGATGGTCACCAAAGCTCTTAATATTTTTTATAAAATGATGGCTATATAGCAAATCAGAAGATACCATTTTCCCATTATCATAATGATCTAATACTCCCTTCAAACTCATCATTTTCCCAACGACCTTTCCATCTAAGTCATAGGTAGTTTCCACCGGAGTTTCGCCAAAACTACTTACCTGCAAGATATTACGTCCATTCCTTAGACTAGTTCCTGAACTCTCTCGGGCTATCTGCTCATCTTGAGCATTAAAAATATCAAGAGGCAATATTTCGTTGCGGTGGCTAGAAGCCTTAACTTTAGCCCCTGCATCTGTATGTCCTTCATAGGTTACTTGATTTTCTAACGTATTCACATAAAACAATTTATCATCTTCTGCATCTTTTAGATGACGTAATAATTTAATCTTATTTTCAACATCAATAATCTCCAGACAGATAGCCTCGTATCTTGTAATCTTTTCCTTTCCTAGACCTCCAAGGCCTTTATTGGGGTTCTCTAGTCTATGCTTCTTAAATTCCTCTAAAACTATTTTCTCCTCATTTAATAGCCTCTCTTGTTTCTTAGACAACGTTTCTAAGTTATCAAACGACTTAGTTTCTTCTTTCAAGTGCTCTATTTCCTCTTTCGCCGCTTCAATCTTAGGTTTATACCTAGACTCTAAGAACTGCCTATTTTCGACTGCTTTTAAAACAAACCTAGGTGATGCAACTATTCGTACCTCCGCTCCCTTCTCATCCTTTCCATTAAGCAATAGATAGCCTGGATCAATCAGATCACACCTCAATATCTTCACATTGCTGTAATTCTTTCTTACTAGGCTTAAAGAATCGGATATTAAAACGCTAATGGGTTGCAGACTTTCCAGCGGCTTTCCTCCTAACAAACGAACTTCTTGATGACCATGTTGTTTCATGGTCAAAGATTGAATGAATCCCTTGCCCATTTTATTAACTCGATAGTCCTTGTCCTCCAGAGGAGGTAGGGTTAATGTAGCCATTTCCATGTCTAGCTTTGGGTTCTCTTTAGGAGTATCCAAATTTTGCTGAAAGGGTTGCTCAGGAAAACGACAAACATCTTTTTTGGACACAGCATTTGGCTTAGCATCTGTCGATACTTCCTTAGGTGATATAGGTGTATCCTGTTTTTTATCTAGCGCTATTCCAGACATTCACAATAAGAGAAAAAGTTGATATTACACGTCACTCTATAAGTTCAGATAGAACTCTAAGCCTCAGATGTTATGGTAATTTCTCAAAAAAATGTCTCAAAAGCACCTCCCCCTTAAGAGTGGGCTATCACATCAATTTAAGTGAAAGTAATTTCTCCTTTCTTTATTTTCAGAAAAGAGGATTGGATTTGTCGGGGCAATTCCTTGCGGTTGCCCTCCCTAAGTTACTGTATTGATTCAGTTGATGGGCGACCGCAAGGGATCGCCCCTACAATTTAAATTGCCTGGTAATTAAGTGATTTAGGCTAAATAGATGTTCCGAACAAAGACACTATCACTTTCTGATAAAATATAAGTACCCTTAGGCTCCTGCAGCAGCAGCCTTCTTACCTTTTGCTTCCTTCTCTAAAGCTCTTAGTTTACCAGTGACTGGGGTATTGATTACCAAAGCTGTTTCGTTATCTGATCTCTTCCACTCTACATCAACATCTTTAGTCTCAATAGAAAAGTATTTAGAGATTACATCTAAAAGATCCTTTTTAAAAAGTTCCATTTCAGTTGAAGTAAGGCCACTTCGATCCTGAACTAACACCATTTGTAATCTGTTCTTTGCCGTTCTATTTGAATGGCTCTTGCCAAATAGTAATGAGGTTAAATTTTTAATCACTTTACTTCTCCCTTTTTAGTAGATCTTCCAATTCCCTAAGGTTAATTGATACTGTTTATTAAGCTGCTCTCATTCTTCTTCCAAGCTTAGCAAAGAATCCAACATTTAAGTCAGGGTTCTCGATAGGTACTTCTGCACCCATCAATCGCTCAGCAACTTCTATAAATGCCTGTCCAGCTCTTGATTTTGGATTATATACAACAGGGTCACCGTTATTTGATGAGACGACAATATCGTTGTCTCTAAGTACCAACCCGATTTGCTCAATTCCTAGTATATCAATAACATCTTGAGGAGAAAGCATATCTCCGCGCTTAACCATGTCCTTATCAACTCGATTAATTATCATCTGAGCATCAATACCTTGAGATGAAAGTAATCCTACGACTCTATCAGCATCTCTAATGGCTGACACCTCAGGAGTTGTAACAACAACAGCCAGATCTGCTCCAGCGCATGAGTTTCTAAACCCTTGCTCGATTCCAGCGGGACTATCTATTAATATAAAATGAAAATCTTGTTTTAACTTATTTACAAGATCGGCCATTTCAGCTGGTGTAACTGCGTCCTTATCATCAGTTTGTGAGGCTGGGAGTAGGAACAAGTTATTAGAGCGTTTTGACTTAATTAAAGCTTGCTGTGGCTTACAGACGCCTTTTATTACATCAACAAGGTTAAAAACGATCCTATTTTCAAGCCCCATGATTACGTCTAAGTTACGTAGGCCGATGTCTCCATCAATTACAAGTACTCTCTTACCCTTTTCTGCTAGGGCTGCGCCTAGATTGGCTGTTGTTGTAGTTTTTCCAACACCACCTTTTCCAGATGTAATAACGATCGCCTTCCCTGTCATCTTGTAATCCCTTTAGTTAAATTATTACTGCCTTAGAACTCTTTATATATATTAATTAATTTCGGCCTCTTTTTGAAGACGTCCTTGAAGAATAAGGTTCCACTATTATCATACGATTGTCAATACGTGCGATCTCTGGATTCTTACCAACTTCTCCACTTCCTCGACTAACAACAGAACCTATTCTCAATTGCATAGGTTGCATCTGTAGAGCGACAATCATTCTATCAAGTGTCTCATCCTCATAGGCCCCTGCATGAGCAGTGCCTCTTAAACTACCCATAACGATAATATCACCGCCTGCGATTAAATCAGCACCTGGGTTCACATCTCCAATTACGATCAAAGAAAAAGGTGTTTCAATTCTTTGCCCAGATCGCAATGTACCAAATATAATTCTTGCATTTGCTTCTTCATCAAAAAGAACATCTTCGCCTAAAAACTTAGCGACATGTTCGACATAACCTGATCGGTTGTAAGAAGCTTCGATATCCGAAGCGAAAGGAGATTTACTTCCTCTCTTTTTAGGAGCTTCATCGAACGACTCTCCTTGGGCTAGCATTTCCACCCTTCTCAGGAGGTTTTCAACCGCTGGAGACTGATCTTCATTGGATTTCCTAGAATGGCCCTTTGTGGCGCTTAGATAAGATGAATCATACGGATCGTCCAAATCAAGATCCTCATCATTAAACTTCTCACCGAGGTCTTTAGTGAGTAGCTCAGGGTTTTCTATAAGTTTAGTTTCTACAGCGTTTCTAATTATTTTGCTTAATCTTCTTTTTCTCTGAGCAATGCCTATTGAATAGTTTTGTTTAAGGTATGATTCTAATTCTTGGCTTTGTTCTTTAGTAGGTAGTTTTTCTAACCACTCAACACTTACTTCTCCGCCTTCAAAAAATCTTTTCTTTCCACCTAAAAAAGCATCGATCTCAGAAATGATACTTTCCCATGGAGCCTTTCCATCTATTCTAAGAATTAAACCGTCCTCAGTACCCCGCGCTGTGACTACTTGTGAAAGTTCATCCTGCGTAGAGAGGCCATTATTGTTTAATATAGAAGAGCTCTTGTTCACTATCTCGGTTCCAACATCACTACCTGTATAGTTACTCACTAGCTTCTCCTACTTAAAAATATACGCTGTAAAATTAAATTAGAACTTAAAAATAAATATTAAATTTTTTCTTAAATGCAAACTTCAAGTAACTTATAGCAAAAGACTTTAATGCGTCAAATGAATGATTGTATAAAGTAGGGGCAAACCTAAAAAAACTTTTAATAGTGTTTGTAATGGGACGCGCGCAATCAATTTTTTAACGAGAAGATTTAGCACTGAACCCAGCTACCCTAGAATTTTAGTGCTAAATGGCTTTAAGTTCCTAGTGGCCTAGCTGGTGGTTTAGCCAATGATCTTTCTCTTTTTAGCTGAGGAGCTTGAATACTTCTATTCCTCTACTTGAACGTATAAATCTCCAAAAGGTATCAGAGGATATTTCTCTAAGTACTTCGCTGTTGAAAATACATAAACCCCAATAAAGCCTATAGCTACTCCGATATCCGTAAATCCAATGGGGATAAAATCAGGATAAATGGTAGGGGCAAACAAAAGATACATTAACAACCAAAGGCCAACAGCTGGAATAACAGCAGTTAATGCCAATAGTCCTGGTATTTGTTTAATATCTCTACTTAGCCCTATCAAGAAGGGGATAATGAAACATAAGCCCAAGATTAACCACCCTAAATCTCTCCATGGGAAGACTCTTAATCGTAGGATCATATAAGCGGTTTCTTCTGGCATATTTCCGTACCAAATTGGCAAATAATGTGACCAAAATAGATAAGCCCAAAATATTCCAAAACCAAACATCAACTTACCTAAATCATGTAACGTACTTCTTTTAATTGCTAACTGCATTAAAGCAGAGTTTCTTCTGACAAAGTAGAGAACGATACTTGCAAATGCCATTGCTCCATAGACGCAAGACATAAAGAAGAATCCACCAAACATAGTAGAGTACCAATGAGGATCAACTGACATTATCAAGTCAAATGCCAAAAGTGACATCGCCAATGCATACACCATTACGCAAACTGGAGAGAATCTACCCATCCTATGGTAAATTGCATTCAAACCATTCTGAGGATTAATTCCAAGGTCATAAGAAGAATAGGAATCTGATTTATACTTTAGTTCCTTATCTTCACTGAGGTCTTTTATTAGTCCACCTCTCAAAGCACCTAGATCCAATGCCCTAGACCCTCTAACCACGATATTAATTACATATACCATCAATATCGTTCCAATAATATTTCGTGCGTATAAGAAATTTTTAGTTAACCAAGCCTCCTTCCCATGTATAGGCTCTCTTGCCCAAAGAAAGAGATCATCTGCACCGAAATAAAGTGCAACTAACACGATAGGTGAATAGGTAAAAAAGATATTAGAAGATTCAAATATTCGTCTGATTGGTCTAGCCCATTGAGCATTACAGATATGAAATACTGCTGCGAACAAAGATAGGGATGCGCTAATTCCAAAAAAGTATAAAAAGTTTAAGTGTAAAGCCATCCAAGCATGTTTGCGCCCATCGGCCCCCGACACATAGGCCTGTAAGAATACTAAACACCCTATAGTGACAAATAATAGGAGCAAGAGTTTAACTGAATTAGATAGTTTAAAACTATCTGCTCTTACAATTTTAGCTATATCCTCTGAACTTAATTTTTCAACTCCGTGAGACATTGTGTCTAGCCTTTATCGATTAAAATATAAATTTATTTTGCACTTTGAGGTCTGCTAACCCCTTCAACTTCTCGACCTTCTAAAAATCGAAGATAATTTACCACGTCCCATCTTTCTTCTTCCGAAAGCTTATAACCATATCTTGGCATTCCCCTCACACCCAACATTATTGTTCCGTAAATTCTTCCATCTGTATAGGCATTGAACCTATCTTCTGTTAAATTGGGGGCGCCAACTAATTTACCAATTTTAGTATTCGACTCTGCAGTTGCTCCGTGACAAGGTAAACATTGAGTATTCCAAAGCCGTTGCCCTCTCCACACACTATGAGAATCAAATGCAGTCGGATTGACAAGATTCTTTTCCGCTTCTTCCATGGTCATACTAAAAGGCTTATGACCTAGTGGTACTGTCCCTTCTACAGGGGCTCTTGCAATTTCATTAGATCTTAAACTTTGCTGAGAATACATATCCCTATCCCATGGTAATGCTGAAGCTTGTCCAGCGAAAGCCATGACAATTAGCAATGCAATTGTTTTCTTTATTCCCTTATATATCATCCTGTTATCTCTATTAGACTTCATTTTAGATCTCCTATCCCGCATAATCTATATCGACTTTGCTAGCCCCAGCACCACTTAGCAATGCTTCAAGCTCTTCTGACTTATCCTTTTCAGTCTTAATGGACACCCCAAAACAATCCTCTGTAAATTGTCTTTTAAAGCCTACAGGACGAGACAAACTAGGTATTCTTGAAAAATGGAACATTGATAATAGTGTAAATATTCCACCTAAAAGGATGGTACACTCAAAGGCAATAACGACAAATGCAGGGTAGGATAGTAAAGGTTTAGCGCTCACCCGAATCGGATAATCTAACGACATCCAAGAAGTAAAAAGAAACGCGCCTAAACATCCCGTTAGGCCACCGAGTAAAGTAAATCTTCTCACTGGGCTTCTTTTCTTACCCTCGTATTTTTCTTCCTCTAGGTTATGTTCAGGAAAAGGAGAGTAGTATTCCATATCCTCTCCAAAGCCTTTATCTTTCAATTGAGCTAAAGCGGTTTGTGCTTTAGCCACCCTATCGAAAGTTCCAGTTACAAAGTAATCTTTTGCCATTATCTAGATCTTAATTAATAGTTTTAAGCGTTTATACCTGCATGTTCTTCCCCATCTGAATTATCTTCTGGAAGATGAACAATTTCTTTAATTTCCGTTAATGCCATTGAAGGAAAAAACTTGATAAAAATCAACAATAGCGTGAAGAACCAACCGAATGATCCCAGTGTTATACCTGCCTCCGTCCAACTAAAATTATATTTACCCCATGAATAAGGATCAAACTCTCGAACTAAAGACTGAGCAATAATATTAAATCTCTCAAACCACATTCCAATATTAATCAGTATTGATAATATAAATAACCAAGTGATATTGGTTCTACACTTTTTGAACCAAAGCGTTAAAGGGAATATACAGTTACATGACGCCATTATCCAAAATGCCCAAGCAAGATCACCAGTGGGTCTATACCAAAATTGATACCTCTCAAATGGATTATTACTATACCAAGCTATAAAAAACTCTATGGAATATGCATACGTTACTATACCTGAAGTGAACATAATCAGTTGGCTCATCTTTTCATAATGCCAAATAGTTAAATACTTCTCTAATCCCCACCATTTCCTCATTGGAATAGTGATTGTCATTACCATTGCTAAGCCAGAAAAAATGGCACCCGCTACGAAATAAGGAGGGAAAATTGTTGTATGCCATCCTGGTACGTTACCCATAGCGAAATCCCAAGAAACGACAGAGTGCACTGAAAGAACTAAAGGAGTCGCAATAGCCGCAAAAAATCCATAGGCCGCCATATAATGTCTCCACTGACTCCCACTACCTCTCCAACCAAAAGATGTAATGCCGTATAAGAATCTACGAAATCCAGTGGCCTTATCTCTAGCTGCAGCAATATCTGGTATTAACCCAATAACAAAGAAAAGTACGCTGATTGTTAAATATGTACTAACTGCAAATACGTCCCACAATAAAGGTGACTTAAAGTTAACCCAAAGGTATCTTTGATTTGGGTATGGCAACAACCAATAGAAGTTCCATGGTCGCCCTAAGTGAATAATAGGAAATAATCCAGCAGTTGCAACAGCAAAAACTGTCATTGTTTCAGCAATTCTATATATAGGTACTCTCCACTTTGCTCTAAAAAGAAAAAGTACCGCAGAAATTAATGTTCCAGAATGTGCGATACCTACCCAAAATACGAAGTCAGTAATATAAACACCCCAAGCAACCGGGTTGTTTATACCTGACATACCAATACCGCTAATTAACTGCCCTTTCCAACTTATTGCCCCTACAATCAAGCAACAAATTGCAGTAAACAACAATACGTACCAACCCCTAGTAGGGGCTTCGATGGTACGAAGAATATCATCGTTTACTGTTTTGTAATCGACAACTATTGCTCCCGGCTCACTCATAATAGTTTAACTCCAAATAACTCTTTAAATACTTTAACCGTGTGACTGCTCTGACTTACGCTCATGTGAAGAAATACTATTCGGGCTACCATGCTCTAATTGAGCCTTTGTAGCCTTATTGCGAGTTTCACTTCCATCTGCTTCTTCATGACCATTGCCGTGGTCGCTTCCATGGCCTTTTTTAGCGGAATAATCATTATGAGTAACCTTGGCTAGATAAGTGACCGCAGGTTGAGTATTTAATTCAAAATCTAAAACTTTATACCCTCTTTCACTTTCACCTAACTTTGAAACAACGCTTTCTTTATCTAGTAGATTACCAAACTGAATGGCATCCGCTGGACAACTTGATTGACAGGCAGTTTGAACTTCACCGTCCCGAACTACACGTCCTTCGTCTTTCGCATTCCCTGATGCTTCCCGAACTCTTTGAATACAGAACGAGCACTTCTCCATTACTCCAACACTTCTTACTGTAATATCTGGATTTAACTGCCAGTTCAAAGGCTCTGGCCATTCGTAGTTAAACCAATTGAATCTTCTAACTTTATACGAACAGTTATTTGAACAATATCTTGTCCCTACACAACGGTTATATACCATTGTATTAAGGCCGTCTTCAGAATGATAAGTAGCATAAACAGGACAAACCGGTTCACAAGGAGCATTCCCGCAATGCTGACACATCATAGGACCAAAACCAGTAACAGGTTGCTCTTCTGGTCCGTCTAAGTATCGCGCAATCTTCAACCAAGACATTTCACGACCTTGCTTACATGTTTGCTTACCAACCACCGCAATATTATTTTCAGCGTAACAAGCAGTTACACAAGCTGAACAACCAGTACAAGCAGCTAAATCTATCGTCATACCCCATCGGTATAAAGGATGATCCATTTGTTTATACATTTGCGCAGGTTCTTCCCTCGGTCCAAGAGCTAAAGCGTTATGATGTCCACCAGATTCATGATGCTGTCCCTTATTATGTACGGACTCTAGATATTTTTCTTCGCTGACTGTTCGGACGAAACCTCTCTCTAATTGCGTATCACTGAACTGAAGAGTTATAAGATCGTCTTTAGCGATAGAAGGTTGAACCGATACCCCATCTGCTAACAAAGACACTCCACCACTAACTCCAGTAGATAGTCCGACTAAATCAACAGCGTTGACCCCGATTCCATTAGCAAATCTTCCATAACTGTCATGTCCCAACCCCATTGGAGACGCAACTAATGAAGGATGTATATACTTACTCACATAAGCTGGTGCTTCAATAGCTCCATGCTTACTTCTAATCTGTATAACTTGACCATGAGTAACGCCGTATTGCTCAGCAGTATCAGGATGGATTTCAATCCATGAACCCCACACGCTTGTGGTCATTGGATCTGGTACTTCCTGAAGCCATGCTCTATTCGCTCCACGACCATCTTGATACCTGACCGTAGGGAAGGCAACTGCCATGAGACCAGTACTAACTTCACTCTTCCAATTAAATGAAGGGGAAGCTAATCCAGCATATCTAAGAACAGAGTTTGCGTAAGATGGTTTAGTGCTAAAACTTCCACCTTCTGAAATTACCGCTTCCATTTTAGCGGTAAAATTAGTCTCACCTAATCGACTTTTCCACTCTTGATCTATATAATCCTTGAAGTTAGTAAACTTCTTCTTAAACTGTCCAACCCCTTCTAAGTCTGAGGAAGCATCAAGTGACAGTATAATATCTCCAATACCTTGGGATTGATACAAAGGTTGCATCGCAGGCTGATTAATTGCAAAGACACCTGGTAATGGTTCACTATCAGACCAAGCTTCGAAGCTTGTACTTAGAGGTAAGATGGTATCGGCATATTTCGCAGTCTCATCCAAGGTTGTTGTCATACTAATGACACTACCAACATTAGATAAAGCTTTTGCTAATCCTAAATCCTTTGGTAAAGAATATATTGGATTAGTATCGATAAAAACTATAGTTCCGACAGTCTTGGAATCCATGTCAGTGACTAAAGTCTTAAGTCTCTCAACTGTCGCAATATCAAAGTCAGAGGATGTTTTGTACAACTTAACACTTCGACCAAGATTTCCTAAAATAGAATTTAACAATAAACCAAGGGCGCTAACTTCCTTAGCCTTAGCACCTAGACTAGCACCTCCAGCTACAATTAAACTCTCTTTAGCCGCTTTTAAGTCAACAAGAATTTCTTCTAACTTAGCTTTAGTTAGATCCGTGTTTTTAATAGCTGCATCAAGATTAAATCCGTCTAAAATCTTTTGACTTGCAACCTTAACTTCGGAACTAATACTAAACTTACCGCTATCAACGACTAGCTTTAATATAGATTTTAAAACATCTAACTCCGTACCTGGTCTATTCTTTAACCACTTATCAGAATTAGAGGCTGTCAAAGAAAGTCTTGGTTCTACGTGATAAACTTTAGAAATTCTACCGCCATTTCTTTCAGGGACTCTCTTAGAGGAAAAGTCCTTGGTAAACTTAACTGGAGACATCCAAGTTTCCAAGTAATCCGCTCCAATACCAACAACAACATCTGCCTTAGAAAAGTCGTAATCAACTTTAATTCCATCGCCGAATAATTCTTCTGAAGCAATATTTAAAGAATCAGTACCAAGAGGTTCATACTGAATCACCTCCGAGTTACTAATATTTGAAGTAAACTGTTTTAAGATCTTAGCTTCAGAACCGCTTAATGGCTTAGTGAAGAAAACAACTTTTTTGCTATTTGTCTTATTTAAATTAAATCTATTTGCGATATCGGCGATAGATTCTTTCCATGTTGTCGCCTTAAATGATTCACCAACCTTTCTCTTCAAAGGCTCTCTTACTCTATCCGGATCATAAAGGGCTTGTAGAGAGGATTGACCTAAAGAACATAAACCTCCACGATTTACTGGGTGCTTAGGGTTACCTTCAACTTTTAAGGCTCTTCCTTCTTTAGTTCTAACAAGCACTCCACAGCCTGCACTGCACTCATTACAAGTACCAGAGTACCAAACTGCATTACCTGCAACCACCTCGTCTGGATGAATAACATAAGGAATTATTTTCTCTGGAAGATCTTGTGCGCAACCAGAAGCAACTAAACCTGACCCAGCGCTTAAGACCTTAAGAAAGTCCCTTCTATTAAAGCCCTTCTTCTCACTCATGTAATCTACTACCTTCTATTCTAAATATTAATGTAGCTCGAACAAATATTTCAGTTAATTCTTAATAATGGCAAATACCGCAATCAATGCTTACGCCTTGATCTCTATGACAACTTACACAGAATCCCATTTTTAAAGTTGATACCCTTTCAACAACTTCCATGTTTTGAATCTGTCCATGACAATTCTGGCATCCAACCCCAGCCTTAATATGTCGCTGGTGATTAAAATTCGCATGTTCAGGAAGATTATGGACAGGTATCCACTCCACCGGAATCTTTTTATCCCAATGTTCTTTAAGCTTTTTAATCTCAGGAGAGTCAGTTTTAATCATACTATGGCAACCCATACATAACTCTACGGGTGGGATAGTTGCATAAGCGGACTTAGCTACTCCAGAATGACAATACTGACATTCGATGCCATTCTCTTTAACATGAATAACATGACTATAATTAATAGGTTGTTCTGGCTTATAGCCCCGTTTATACCGCTCTGGGGTGAACAGGTCTAACAATGGAATATCAGAAAATACGGCTTGCCCTTCCTTCCAAAGGCCCATCAACACCTCCTCTCGAGGTATTTCAACACGAGTACTTACCGCCTTAGGGGCAACAGCAGGAGCAGGCACAACCTCGCCTGTTTTATCCGCCCTCTGATCTTCAGCCACGACCGAAGAATAATACGTAAACGCGATTAAACTAATTAATGTAAGGCCTAAAAGCCTGCTTAAAAGTGAGCCTAAAAAAAGGTTTTTCATCCTGTTTGAAAATCTAATGAGATATTCTTAAAATTGAGTGTCATCTATGTAGGCCGTAGAAAGAAATAATGCAAGACTATTTAGATAGTTAAGAGCAATAAATAATCCCTCCTTTTGACAGTAATTAACTGTAGATACTTGTCATAAAGCTTGTATCTATAAGATACTCCCACCCTATTATTGTATTTTGGAAATCAGCAATGAGCATAAAAAAACAAATCCTAGCAAATCTATCAACTTTTCTTGCTGGCATACTAGAGATTGATCAAGACAAAATTTTTAGACTTCTAGAAAAACCTAGAGATCAAACTCTTGGGGATATTGCATTACCTTGCTTTCAACTTGCCAAAATGCTTGGACAAAAGCCTATAGAAGTAGCCGAGACGCTGGGCAATCTAAAAAATCTACCCAATGAAATTTTAGATATCCTAGCCGTAGGTCCATTTGTAAATTTCAAACTAAACTTTGATTTTGTAAGCAATGAGTTGTTATCAATAGGTAATTCGGTAAAATTTCCAACGCTCAATAAAAATATTATAGTAGAATACTCCAGCCCAAACATAGCTAAGCCCTTCCATGTAGGTCACTTAAGAGCAACCCTCATTGGGAATGCTCTCGATAGAACATTTCGTTTTGCAGGATTTCATGTTGATAGCATTAATCACTTAGGGGACTGGGGTACGCAATTTGGTTTTGTGTATGCTGGCTGCAAGATCTGGGGGGAACCAAAAACTTATACCGTTTCTTCACTCGTAGAACTTTATAAAAAAGCTACTGGACTAAAAGAAGAGCAAGAAAAAACCGAGCCTAAGGAAACCCAGTCAAATGAGAACAACCACGTCAATAATACCGTCAATCAAATGGCGAGAGCATACTTTATTGACTTAGAAAAAGGTGAAAAATATGCCTTAGATTTTTGGAAAAAATGCGTTGATGCTTCATTGGAGTACTTACAAAAAACATACGCACGCATGAATATTAGCTTTGATCACTATCTTGGCGAATCATTTTATTCTGATAAACTAAGCGATTTAGAAACAGAACTAAAAACTTCTGGACTTCTAATAGAGTCTCAAGGAGCACTAGGAGTTGACCTTGGTGAGAAACTTGGTTTTGCTAGAGTAATGACTCCTGATGGTAGGTCTTTATACCTAACAAGAGATTTAGCAGCTGCCGATTATAGATTTATTAGATTTAAATTTTCTCGAAGTTTATATGTTGTAGGCTCTCCACAATCCCTACATTTCCAACAAATTAAAGCGGTTCTCTCGAAGCTCGGCAAACCTTACGCTGACTCCTTGGAGCATATTGCTTTCGGTCACGTGCTTGGAATGAAAACTAGAGGCGATGGGAAATCTATTGAACTCAATGAATTTCTAGATGAAGCAGATAGACTAGCACTAGAAGCCTATCAGACAGGAGTTGAAAGACGACCTGAGGGTCTTGATGAAATTGAAGTTTCTAAAAAGGTCGCATTATCTGCTATTATTTTCAGCACTCTAAATAGAAACAACATCAAAGATGTTACTTTTAATTGGAAAGATGCACTAAGCTTTCAAGGAGACAGTGGACCGTACTTACTTTATGCCTACGCAAGATTAAAAGGCATAGAAGAAAAAGCTTTAAAAGAGAATATTACTGGTGTTGGGCCTTATAATTTTGCAGCTCTCGACACCGATGGCGCAAGAACTTTAATAAATACAATACTAGAATTTGAAGAATCAGTTAATAATACAATTAAAGAAAACGAACCCCTAATGCTCTGCCAATACGCCCTTAATTTGGCTAAATCTATCTCTAAAGCTTATCTAGATCTAAAAGTAATCGGCGGAGAATCCTCTATTTCAAATACTAGATTAAACCTCTTCAAAATCGCAGGTAACAGATTAAAACTAAGTTTAGAGTTATTGGGGATAGATGTATTAGAAAGAATGTAAGGAGGGTCGTCACTAATCTAAACTGACCTAAAGTTTAATGCGCCAAGTTACGCACTAAACTTTCAATTGGCTGTATGTCGTCCGCAACTTCAAACTCAAATCCTAAGGCATCGTAGGCCTTTTCACTTATTAGTCTTTGCCCGCTCTTTTCATCCATACTCCAGCAAGACCGCAAAAGCGCGTCTCTAACTACTTTTATATTCCTCATATCCTCCCACTTCCAATCAGGCCTTTCTTGGGACATAAAGGTTTCTACATCAAAAAGTTCTTCCTCTCTCACTATGGCCTTTTCCATCTTGGTCGTAAGCGTACTTAAATCATCCGTAATATTTGTCGAATACTTTTCACTTGTTGCACCCCACAACATACCTGACCAAGTCGATTGTGGATCTACATTTTGATATTCCTTCTTATAGGATCTCATATACAATTCAGTATAGTCTAGCTTTAGACCCTCTAGGGTCCCCAAAACTTTAGAGGTAATATGTGGACCCAACTTCTTAAGCCCATCTTCATACACCAACTTATTAATCCTAGCCCAATTCTGCTTATCAACTCTCTCCTTATCCTTATCACTTGCCTGCTCCCCCGCTCTCAAAAGTCCCAATCTTCTTATTTCATCTGGAGAGTAGTTTGAATTTTCCCCTAGGATACTTGGAAGCAATTTCATAAGAGCAAAATGATCTACTACATCCTTTTCACCCTCCCTTAGTGCATTATAACCCTCAAAAAGATCCTCACCACTGGCAAACTCCTCAGATTTAGTCAAACCATATATCCCTCTCTCAAGTGTCTCCTTAGCCCCCTTCCTAACCCAACTATCAGCAATTTTTTTATCCAAACTAGCTAGACCTGCCGACACTCCATAAAGTTCACCAACAGCCCCACCCACAGCACCAATACCAGCACCTACTGGACCTCCACAAATGGCTCCGCCTAAAGCTCCTGCTGAGACATAACCTGTTGCTGTTAAATTAATCTGTCGTTGATTCATGTCTAGAAATTGACCTTCGCTAAAAGCCTTATACCCACCATAGCCCGCTCCAACTGCAGACAAGCTACTCCCGAATAAAGGACTCTTAAGAAGATGCGCAGCCTTACTAAGCTGTGAATTCGCTACACCTGCGACCCTCGTTCCTGCGACCCAATTAGTCAAAGGCATAGCATATCTTGTATGAGCAACCCATGAGGCGGCTGATACACCCAATTGCCCACCTTTTAACACTGCTGTACCCCCACCAAGAATAATCCCTGTATCAAGGGCACCACTAATAGTTTCCGTCGCAATCGCTCCACCAACTGTTAAATCAGACGTACTATTTCCTTGGCCGAGATCTTCCACAGCCCAATCACCTAAGTGCCTATTTAAGGCAATGATCAAGTGTGGCATAGCGGTATGTCTAGTTTCTGGGCTGTAATCAGCGCCACCCACTCTAATCAAACTCTCTACCGCCGTTGTCGCAGCAGCCATTCTACTAAAGCTTGGGTTCCAACCCCTATCAACCATGGCCCTATCCAATGCCCCTACAGGCTTCATGGCAGCACCCCCAAGCCTACTAACACCTACTCCAGCCCCCTTAATAGGATGTCTTGTGTAGTATGCGGCCTCCCTAGCACCATTTCTAATCGTTTCCCTGAAGTTCCTACTAGCATCGGCTAATTTCTTACTCATTGATGTTTCAAGCTGACTTTGCATTTTGATAGCCACTTTCTCAAGTCTTGCCAATTCAGATTCCATCCCCGCAAGATCTGCGACAGAAGCGCCTCCAACCTTAGCATCATGCAAAGCAAGATGTTTAGTAGCAATATTTGACCGATGGGAAAGGACTTCTTTCTGAGCATCAAACATTTCATTTAAAGCTTTTACCTCTTTTTGACTAACTTTAAGCCTCGCTTGCTCTTCTGTAAGTCCTTTTACTTTAAGTGGATCACTTACATCACCTGCTAATTCTACCTCTATCACACTGAGCCTATCATTTATTAGCTTTAGAGCGCCTTCATTCTTAGTGAGAGCATCAGTTACATGCTCCAACTCACCAACGGCTATTTTAGCTTGTAGAGATTTTATATTCCTCTGAACTCCAGCTCTGTCTGCCTCAGCTACAGTCGAAAGACTTTTTTGCAAATCAACCAACTCTTCCCTAATAGATGTAAGTTGAGTCGCCAGACATTTTTTGCTTAGATACTTTTGAGTCTCAAGTGGTTTGCTAGCTGCCCCTTCAATATCTTCAATTAAACTCTTTGTTGCTAAGTCCTCTAGAGCAGTGATACTAGCCTTTTCGGCCTTTATACTACTCTGAATATGGGCTTTGAGAGCCTCAGAAGCTCCTTCTGCATTAGATAAGGCTTCAAATTCGGCAAGCCTAAGCTTGCTTGCGCTAAGTTCCACCTCCACTTTTGCAAATGTTGAGGTAGTATGTTGTTTAGCATCGACTATTGCTTTCGACTGAACTCTAGTCGCGGACTGCACATTCTCAGTTTTTGAAATACTTCTCGCAGATAATTTTCTAATCTTTGAAAGATCTTCATATAATAAATTAGCGTTTACCTTCGCTTCATAAGCCACTTTTGCAGATTTAAATTCTGAGGAAGCATCACTTATAGCATCAATTTGAGCACCCCACTTCCCGTATAGCTTTTCCTCTGCGGCCGCGACTAATGCAAACAATTTCGCGCTTGCATTAGTACCGTGTGCTACTTTGGCTGCTTCAAGTTCAGCAGTTAGAATTTTACTAGCTTTTCCTGCTAAGTTACCTCTCACCTCCTTAACACCCTCCAACTCCTCTAAAATTGCTGCGCTTTGTACTTTTCTATTTTCCAAATATCCTTGCCTCTTAGATAAAGCAGAGTCTAATTTGTCTAAATCTTTCATAACAATTGGCTTGGCATCTGTACCTTCAAGACTACTTAAATATTTATTTGCATTAACTAATACTGAACGAGTAGTTGCGACATTGTAGATTGCTACACCTGTTTTTAGAGTTGAAGAAGGAATGTTTTTTAAAGTTGCCCCTAAAGGCTTTTGACCCAGCTCAATAGCCTTTTCGTTTAAAGCACCAAACAACTCCCTACCCTGACTGACTAGACCTGAGCCTCTTCTACCAAAATCTAAGACTGCTTGAATCTTTGGCCGATCAGCCACAAAGGTAGAGACTTTCTGAGTGAAACTTCCATAGCCTTCCTTCACATAAGCCTCTACGACCGCATCAAATTTAGCTTTTGCTGAAGTCAGGCTACCTTTACCAATTGGAGAAGATTGCAAAGCTATCTTCCTTTCAAAAGTAGCTTTAATGTCATCACTCATAGCAACTAAGGCATTCTTCCCTCTTGCGATAGTCCTTGCTTCATCTGAGGTTATCATTAATTCTGCAGCTAACTTCCGACCCTCTAGACACTCCTCAAGAGCAGCCCTTCCTTTTTTAAGCAGGTCTTCTGACTCAGCAGTTAGACTAGCACCGCTAATAACTTTTTCAAAAGCCTTTAACTGCTTTTGCAATTTATTATAGTCCTTATTTAGTTTCTTTAAAGCGTCCTCGGCCTCAATTGCGGTACTATCCGAACCTAAACTAGAATTCACTTCACTTACCGCGGTCCCTACTCTAGCGATTTCTGTTTCTAGTTCGCTAGCTATCTTTGCCGCTCCAATTGCCGCAGTATCAGGCTCCGCTCCAGACTGGGAACGTGGGTTAGAAGTAGGTTCTACAGGTCTCACTGGAAGTGGATTGCTGGGTAATCTATGACTGAGTACTCTTGTGGCTGCAATAGTAAGTGGGACAATAGTTGAACCACTGTTAGTAGCAATAATCCCATTTTGACTTAAATCCCCAGTTTGAATCTTATCTTGGACCCGAGCTTTAACTTCACTCTCTGGTCCTTGCCCTAAGTTAACGGGAACATTTTCAGTTACTAAGCTGCGCGCATTAACTGGGTTCTGCGCTTGGCTTGGTTGATTGACTTCACTCCTATTAGATATGCTTAGGTTTTTTAGTCTAGCATCATCTCTGACATCTACCTGCCGTTTTAAATCCTCTAATTTAATTAAATAGGTTTCATTTCCTAGTCTTATCTTAACAGCGGCAATATCGCTTGAGACGTTTACAATGACTCTTGTCGCATCTTCTTTTTGTTTAGCAGAAATTGTAAAAGTTCCGTCGGTCATACGGAACTGTCCCTTATCTAACTTTGCTAAATTTGCAACCTGATTATTAGAATAGCAATCTTCACTTAGATAGGCTCCATTCGATCTAACATAAGAAATACCAACCCCATTTCGACCATCAGTATCAATAGCAAAAGTCACTGAACCATTACGTTCCACTCGTGCGCTATTGATATCGCTCACGGAAGAAAGCCTAGTATTTGGCGCAATACCTAACTTCTTCTGAATTTCAGAATCTAAATTGTTGCCCCTACTATTTCTATTTTGACCCCCAACCTGCGCTCCCAAAACCTACACCCTCCTTAACAACAGATACTTATATACTATGTTATTGGGAATATTGTAGATTATGTAGCATGGAGCAGGTCGAGGGTAGGAGAAGACTTAAATCTAATTTCATTTCACTATCCAGTACAGGGCTACATTTCCACCCTCCATCTGGTGCGGGGCTACATTCTGATCCATCTTCAAATATTCTACGATAACCCTCCTATAACCTTAAAACGTAGTTTTATTTACATAGGAGGCCAGATGCCACGTTTACCGAAGTTCCATCCGCCAAAGAGCGTATTGTTTATTACCACTAGCCTAGAAGAAGGACTCCTCTTGAAGTCCAATCCCCTAATGAGAGCAACCCTAGAGACTTGTCTAGCAAAGGCTCAAAGACTTCATAAGGTTAGGATCTGTCACTTCCTATTTGAAGAAAATCATGTGCACCTTGTTGTCGTAGTAGATAATCCAGAGGATATAGCCGACTTTATGGAGAGATTTAAGACTGAGTCTGCTCATGCTATCAATAAACTCTTAGGACGAAGGAAAAGAACCGTATGGTGTGAGGGATACTATAGTCCTATTCTAGGCAATCCTGTAGATGTAATTAAACAAATAGTTTATCTCTACACAAACCCCACTAAGGATAGTCTAGTTGACTCCATAGAAGAGTATCCAAACCTAAGTACCTGGGGTGCCTATAAAACAGGCGAGAGTAAGATTCCCTGCATTCCATTTAAGCGAACTGATATTAAAAAGCTCTCATCTCTTTCGCCTTCAAAAGAGGAGGTAGCCTCTCACCTAGAAAGGCTAAAAGATCTATACCCAGAATCAATTGAACTCATATTAGAACCTAATGCTTGGCTGGAGACTATGCAGGTCCCTGAGAAGGACTGGGATAAGATTAATCAAAGAATCATAAGCATGGTAGGTAAGACAGATGATAGATTCAAGAAGAAGAGAGAAGATCTGAATAAATCTGTAATGGGAACAGAAAGGCTTATCAACTCATCCTTTAATTTAAGCTATAGGTCTACGAGAAAAGGGAAACGATCTTATTGTATAAGTAGCCAAATCTCATTGAGAGTCCATATTATCCAAACCATCAAGGCGCTAATTAATGAGGGGAAGGAGATTTATCAAAGGTGGAAGGCGGGAGAGCATTCTCTTAGGTTCCCTATCGGTATCTATCCTCCGGCAATGCCTAGGCTTGCCAATCTTGTGGCTGGGGTTGTTGTTTAAGAAGCACATTCACATCACCTTCTTTCGGATAGCTTAAAAACTAATTATCTACCCGTCTGGCAATAGACTATTTAAATAAAGAACCTTTTTAGCAAAATAATTTCCATCAATTGAAACTTTTTTGAACTAGATTTCCCTTTTTTCCCTTTTTATCATTGTAAAATTACAGAACATGATACAGTAGCCCCGCACCAATTTTAATGTAATTTAAAAATGTAAATATGCCCCCTAACTCCGAGTACGGGCTATCCCCCTCTCAAATACCCCCAAGTATGCAAACGATCGCTGTCTTCTAACCACCTATCCCCGATGTCTGTTCGATAATACATATTAGGAATTAGGATGTTTTTAATTCGATTATATGCTTGGCTTTGGGCTTGTTTCATTGTTGTTCCAGTACCACATACGATCAATGCCACACCGGAGTTACCTGTGACAACCCACTGTTCATTTACTTGCTTCACATCTTCTATATGTACACCGTCTTTAACAGGCTTTTGAAAAATTATTAATGCATCCTTAGAATAGGTGTTGAAGGTTGCTTGGTCATCAAATGGATATGGTGGGACTAAAAGCCTTATGCCAATTTGAAAACCTTTTTTAGTTTTAAAGCTCTTCAAACTTCCCTTAGCAAGCTCATAGAAAAACTGACCCATCGGCATATTAATGCCCTCTTGCTGAATACTGATAGTTGGATAACCAAACCTAGAAGTAAACTCTAATGGATAAATTCCATTCCCGTTCACAATACAATTCAGATCTATATAACCAACGTAGCCCTCTTCCTTTAGCTTTGGAGCCATTTTCGAAAGAGTAGAATTAAAGATCTTATTCGGTTCACTCCAGTACATGCTGGTACCCATCTCTCCCGTGGATGGACCTAAATTACCAGGAAATAATTTTTTATGTTCGAAATTAATGTTAATTGGAGTTACAAACTCCTGCCCATTAAAAAAGGCTCCAACAGCTACCTCCACTCCTTTCACCCGCTTCTGCAGTTGAAAAACCTTAATTCTATCATTTAATACACGCTTGTAGGCCTCTAGAACTTGAATTACATCTTTTCCGTCATCTTCCTCGCCTACAAATAAAAGTCTCTTTACATTCTGGGCTTCGCCACTAGGTTTAATCGCATAAGCACCTGGATTCTCTCTCACATGTTTAATGGCAGAATCAAAATCAAAAAATTCTTTATACGGAATAATAGAGATCCCGTACTTTTTTAACTCTTCCTGACCATAAGTCCTGTCATCCTCTAATTTATCGGTATAAGGAGTACCTCCAATGACTAGCTTTCCTGAATTTCTTAACTCTTGAGCAAGCGCCCCTTGTCCGAGAACATCGTCAAAAACTACAACATCTGCCCAATCAACATGCTCCCTCCAATTATCGGTCTTAGCAACAAAGCCATCAGCAATGTCTCTAACTTCTTCACTATCGATATAGAGAAGAACCTCATTTCCTTCCTTCTGAATACTCCAAGCAATATCTGCTATAAGGGCATCAATGGAAACGAACAAATACTTTAAATTTGACATACGAATTGAACCTTTCTCTTGAACTTACGTTTAAGTATCAGCTCAAAGCCATATTATACCCAAATAAAAAGGACAAGATAATCCATAGGATCTGGCAATAAACTCAGCCTTTTCAACTCCTCTCTAAATCTCATATTCTTCCTGCTAGTCATCCAGACATATAACGCAATAGTTTCGAGAGGTTATCGCCTAAACAAAGAAAGATCTAAAGTAAGACGTAGAAAAACTCTCCCTTACACACCCTCATATTTAAGCCTAATCAATCTTGTAGAAATGCCAGCAATCAGCACCGTATTAGTGTTCTTCACCATCATAAATAGTAACTTTAATCCCAAACTTTTTACCACCGGAATAATGCTGAAGTATAAGTTATGTCTAATATAGAAAATAGCTATGCTGAAAGACTTCAGCGCGAACTAGAATGTTATAGAGACGACAAAAACATTCACGAACTACCTGAAATTTATCACTATTGGTCAAATAAGTTTCTGCTCCCGATTATAAATCAGTTTGGGTATACTTCCATCGAGGATATTTTTTTCAGATACATGGTCAAAACATGTATTAGTAAACCTGATAGTAATGTTAAATTTATCAGTATTGGCACTGGAAATTGCGATTTAGAAATTCGCTTATCTGAGCGATTAAAGCATGCTGATCTAAGCAATTTCACCTTGGAGTGCTTGGACATTAATCCAACCATGCTAGATAGAGGCAAAGAACTAGCTATTAATCATGGTGTTATAGACTTTATGACATTCAATGAAGTGGACGTTAACCACTGGAATGGAAACTTTAATTACGACGTAATAATTGCAGCACATTGCCTACATCATTTTGTAGAATTGGAATCAATATTCGATAAGATTTATAATTTCCTTTCTCCGCAAGGCTACTTTATGACCCAAGACATGATCGGGCGGAATGGTCACTTACGTTGGCCAGAGGTTATATCAGAAGTTGAAAAATTCTGGAAAGAGTTACCCAGCAAATATAAGTTTAATCGCCAATTAAATAGGCATGAAGAGAAGTTTATGGACTGGGACTGCTCAGGTTCTGCATTTGAAGGAATTAGAGCTCAAGACATACTTCCGTTATTGGTTGAAAGATTTGAATTTGAACTATTCATTGGATGGGGCGGAATTATTGATGTATTTATTGATCGCAGTTTCGGACATAACTTTAATCCTAACTTAGACTGGGACCGCTCCTTTATTGATAGAATACAAAACCGTAATCTACAAAAATTAATTGATGGCAGAATCAAGCCGACTCAAATGGTTGCAATCATGTCAAAATCTGAATTAGCAAAAAAGTCATACTGGCAAGGACTTTCGGCTAAAGACTGTATAAGACCAGTAGATTAAATTGAAACGAGGAATCTTATTAACGACCAACTACTCCCTCTTTTTCTATTTTGAGGGTACTCACACTCTTCTTGCCATAGGTAACTTTCTTGACTATCTGTAAATGGTATCATATCAAGCTATAAATTATTAAATGAGTATATGAAGAGAGCCCGTGCTTAGATAAGAGTAATTATTCAATTATTCTACTGTGAGCCTGAGGCTTGTTCCGTTTTTTTTGGTTTTTAAAGGGCAGTCTCATGTCTGAATACTTTTCCAGAGCACTTGTTACTATACTTGATAACCTTCCATTAGAAGCATTGCTTCTAATTTTCACATTGGCCTCATTGTTTATTAGAGATAGATTTAGATATTCTAAAATCCTCAGACAATTAAGAGACAGAAATCATTCAGAGCAGGTGGTTACCGCCGAACTGATAGAACTAATCCACACAGAAAACGGTGTGGCTATGGTCATACGAGAACTCCCCTTTTGCAGACGACTTGTTGATGTCTTATCAGTGGAAGCGATTAAGCTACTTTCTGCTTTTTCTAAGAAGAGTTGTATTCGAGATGCTCGAATTTTCGCTCTAAAGGATTGTCAAGCGAATGTATATTCCGATGCCATGAAGGGAGTGTATGAACTTCTATTTAGATTCTTTAAAACTTCGATGTCTGGCAATTCGGACGGTGATACGAATTGGTACTACTGCATACCGACTTGTTTTACTGACAGCACTCAATTAAAAGTGCTTAGGTTCCTTGTTGTACCAAAGGAGTTTATGGAGGCCTTGGCAGATGATGAATTTTGGTGGGCAAAGCTTGAAGTTGAAAAGCAAGCGCACCATGAACATCTAATTGCCTTGAGGCAAATTTCCTTAGAATTAAAAAGGAACGGTAGAAAAATTCCTGGAGTCCAATTGCTCCAGTACAGAATTTTTACTGCATACACTCCAAACCAAGTAAACCCACCAAAGCCAATCAACTGGTTAACTCAAGAAGCTCTTGATACATTGGAGAAGGTTGGTATTCGTGTCAGCTCACTCTTCCCAAAAGAATTAGGATAGGAATGGGTAGAATGAGGTTTTCAACTTGAACAAGCCTCGTTCTTACCCCTCTTCAGAAAAGTCGAACTAAGCAACCTTAAGCAATTCCTCCACCTTATACATAACAACTTCAGGTCGAATACTTTTCATACACAACTTATCTAAACCTGGACAAATTCTTTGATAACATCCAGCACATCCGATTGAGCTTTGAAGTACGTTCTGAAAATTGTTAAAAGGCCTTGATCTGGTTGGACTTGTTGGGCCCCATAGGGAAACTACTGGGAGACCTACGCCGGAAGCTATATGTAATGGCCCAGAATCAGAACCTACTCCAAACTTACTAATAGAACACAAAGTCCGAAACTCTCTTAAGCTTGTTTTCCCTATGAGGCTCTGCAATTTCACTGAAGAAGATTGGATAATTTCATCAGCTAACTTTTGATCCTTCGAGCTTCCTACAAGATATGAAGTAAGTTGAAACTTTTCATTCAACAATTCGGCAAGCTTCCCGTAATACGCACTTTCCCATTCCCGCGTTTTCCAAGTTGAACCTATCAAAAATAAAACTCGTTTATTTGCTGGAACATGCTCTAAACCTTGCTCAGCACTTATGGATTCTAGCTTTTCTTCAAGGCTGTCAATCTCCTCACTTGAGGGCTCTAACCCATGTTCTCTTTTATCACTTGCAACAAATCCTAACTTTTCAGTGAACTGCATGTACTGCTCAACCTTATCTGAGAAATGCTCCACAGGCTGAATAGTCTCCGTTTGAAACAAATAGTTCCCCTCTCTTGAATTCTTCTTGTTAAATCCAATTCTATGCTTAGCATTAGCAAGCCTACTCGTTAACCCACTTTTTAAATGTCTCTGAAGATCTATTGAGACATCGTAAGATTCAGCACGAAGTTCCTTAATAAAAGCAAAATAGGCGAATAGACCATTTTTCCTGCGGTACTCTACAATTCTATTAACTTTTGAATGGCATTTCACAATTTCAATCGAGGGGGTTTCAACAGCCCATGTAATTTTACAATCTGGATACTCTTCACTAATTTGCGTTACAAGCGGAAAAGCTCTTACAACATCACCAATCGCACCTAAAAGAACTATCAAAACTGATTTAGGATCTTTGACCATACTCCATCCCCGACACAAAACTATCCTTTAATATTGCCTTACGACTATCATCTGCCACTCTTTTCTCCACTCCCCTATTCCACCTCTCCTTAAGGTATTTTACCGCATAATCCTTATCACTCACACTTTTAAACTTATCGAAGTCTATTAAACTAATTCCACTAAAACGTACCAAAACATTTCCTAGATGCAAATCAGGATGTAGATACCCTAACTCAAGAGCCCTCACTGCCCATAATCCTGTATTGTATGAATGTTCTCTCAGTTGTGCTGGCTCTATAGTCAGCACAAGATCAAGTAGAGTTGATGCCTGCACCACCTCTCTGGTAAAAAGACCACCCTCATAAAACACAAGCCCTCGCTTCTTAACAATCGCCAAGATCGGCTCCGGAACAGGGATACCAATATTCCTGAGTTCCTTTAAACATATAAATTCCTTAAAAGGACGAGTGTTTTTTGGGAAACGAAGAGGTGATAAATACTTAGAGTCTACAATCTTCCGAAGATATCCCCCGCGTTTATTGCGTCTGAAGATTAACTTTAAAGATCCTCCTAGACTCACTTTAATAGGCAATCCCTTTCCTTTAAAACCATTTACCTCTGAATCCACTACAACTTCTTTATCTAGAAAAACTTCAACACACTTCTCAACACCCTCTGAATCTACTTGATTTGAATAAAGAATTTCACAAGCCTTCAATCTTCCACATTGAATTGAATTTGATTTAGAACTATCCACCTTTTAAAAGCTCCTCAATGGCCAAGAATATAGCCCCGCTCTTAATTTGGTTCTGACAGGCATGAGTACCTGTGGGGCAAGTATTACTCCCGTGCCTCCCACATGGCCTACAATAGAGATCCTTAACTTCAATAATCCTATGCGGTACCATCCAAGGTCCAAATCCTTGTTCTGGCACGGTTGCACAAAAGACTGCTACAACCGGTGTATTAGTTGCAGATGCCATGTGTAAGGGCGACGAATCATTAGAAACAACTAAAGCAGACTTCCTAATAATTTCTGCTGAAACACTAAGACGACATTTAGCTATAGCATTTATATAGTTCTTCGAAATACCCTCAGTAGCTTCTATCCCTTCAGCCAAAAACTCACCTAATTTTATATCATCCGGGCCACCAACGAATACCACTCCCCTACCTGAGCCTAAACAACTCTTAGCCACCTCTAAAAATGTTTCCACTGGTAATCGTTTTGTTGCCCACACACTTCCTGGCGCAATCACTACGAACTCCTTAACTTGCAAATCCTGCAATAACTCTTCTGCTCCCCTAACAGCCACTTCAGAACTTCCCAAAACCATCGGAGTAGCGCAACTTTCAGGTTCTACATCATGCACCCTAAGTATTGCAAGATTCCTCAAGACATCATGGTCCAAATCCTTCCGAGGTACCACCTTAGAATATAGAAAACTAAACTTAGACTCTTTAAAAGAGTAGCGCTCTTTAATCCCACTTAAAAACAATAGAAGACTGGTACGACTAGATTTATGCAGACTATATACTACATCGTATGACTTAGATCGTAGCTCTGAAGCCATTCGAAATAGGCCAAACAGTCCCTTTTGAGACTTTCTTTTATCAAAAACTAGAACTTCCTGTAGTCCATCAAGATTTCGGTAAAGGTCAGAAGCTAATGGAGTAGTGAGCAAACTAATCTCACCCTCTGGATACATCTCCCTTAAGGCGCTAATAAGCGGAGAGGAAAGAATGACATCACCAATAAAGCCAGTCTGCACTATTAAGATTTTTTTCACGCTAGTGTTTGGGGAAGAATTAAATAGGGAGAGTTTAACTCTCATTGAAAAAATATTCAATCCATAGGAGCATTAAACCTATGAAGAATAATATGAAGAATTAAAAAGCTGGAGACTACAAGCAGTCTCCAGCAATCCATACTATTGGCTCTAGCATAAATTTAAGCAGCAAATAGTTTCAACTGCTCTGCCTCTTCCGCTCTTAGATTAGGTAGCTCAAGATGTCCTGGAGCTACCTTATGAACAATTGAAAGAAGTTCTTCATGAGCATTGGGCCTTAAAGAAGTAAACTCTTTATCGCTTTCAAGCTTCACCGCCAAAGGACACTGCCTTAAACTTGCCTCCTCTGACTTAAGGCCATGATAAAGGCTGCCAAGTGTTACCATATCTGAATACTCAGTTAGCACTTCTGCAAATCTCCAAGCATCTCCTCTAGTCTCTCCATAAGGCAATACAGGGTCCGCAGATAAGCAGGTCTGGATATGTTGTGCCTTGAGACCTCTAGCCGTAATCAATCTCTCTTCAAGCCTTGGTTGCTTAGGAGTATACTTAGCAACACTAGCCTCTAAACATGTTTCAAATGGGACTACAGCGATTCCTTTTCTGCCAAGGTTCTTCAACATCGGTAAGGCAGTTAACAACATTCTCGATCTAGACTGAACGACCACCCTAGCGGGAACATGTCTTTCAATTATATCGATACATGCCATCGTATAATTAAATTTCTTATGGAATCCATGGAAAGGATCTGAAAATACCCCTAGATACAAAACGGTACTGGACCACTGAGGTCTTTTACTCATCGCATGAAACAATCTTTCCAACTCCGCTTTTACATTTTCTCTATAGATATAAAAACGTCCTTCTGGCACAAGGTGGCTTCTAGTCTCTTTTAGCCTAAGACTGAAATGCTCAATTCCTTGTATCATTGCGCTTGGCTTGTGTACGCTAACACTAACTCCATTAGGATATGAATTTAGAGTAACTACCTGACTTGCTCCCTTAGCAAAGCCAATATTAAAATATGACGTATCATTTTCCATAATTTTTGATCCCTTATTGGTGGTTCGAGCTTTTCCAATTTCCCCGATATTATATTTATCGCTCTCGACCGGCCTATGTTTCACCTTAGAGGAAGATTTTTTATGTCTGTTATCTTCTATGTAATTTTCGTCTTTATTAAAATTTCTTAGACTTACTTTTTTACTATTCTCTTTTTGGCTATTTCTTTTCATAGAGCCTCCGTGTCGTTTTTTCTAATAGGTTCGAATTTCTTCTCACCTCTAGGGGCACCACTACAATTACCTTCTGACTATATCGTGAAAGTTTTGTTGGTTCAAGTAGTTTAAAGTAAAAAAGCTAAGTAACGAATATTCATTCTATAATTAGGCTTATCCACTTGTTGATAAGTCTTAAGAAAATACTCCACTCGACTATTTTAGTCGGAAGAAAAAGCTCGAACCTACTATAATCATGTGCGATTTTACTTTAAGTTATTTGAACCTAAAGTCCTACTTTATGTATCTTAAAGTAAAGTACGAATAAAAAGTGAGGCCATTATGAGCATAAGTTTAGTGGAAAATAGTCCAAGTTTTTTTGAGTCGGTGATAGAATTTCAGGGACACAATAACATATCAAAAAGCTGCGAACTGATCAGAGGTTTCTCAAACCTACTTTCAGAATTAAAGGCCAAGCCAAAAATTAGCTTGCGAATAATATGCAAATCCTCAATGCTACTCCTTTTACTCCCAGCATTAATTGCGATAAAAGATCGTCTTAGAGTAGAAATACAATTTGAAGAAGAGTCTAATACCAATCTCCTAGATGCAAATATTTCCGCAGACAAAAATCGCAACTTTAAAGAACTCCTTGAGACTCACTCAGTACTTAAAGAAGCTGGCATTGAAGTTGTATTCTCAAAAAAGATGCTTTCCGTATAGCATTACTAAAACTGCTACACTCTGCATCCTATTCTTAAGTCTACTGGCATGTGCTCCCCAGAGGCGACCACTACCTCTGGGCCAAATTCCACAACCAACTAAAGTCACAGCGCAAGACGAACAAGCTGGACATCAAATCCTAGGAGAGCTTAGTCAAAAATATGAGCTTGACTACAATCACCCTAGAAGAAATGAAGTTGATGTAATCGTAAGAAGACTTACTGAAGCCATAGGTGCTTCCACCTACCCTTGGCATGTTAATGTATTTTCTGATCCTACAGTAAAGAATGCCGCTGCTACTAAAGGTAATCATATTTTTGTTTGGACTGGCATCATAGATTCCACAAAGAATGAAGATGAGCTAGCAGGAATTTTAGCGCATGAAATCGCCCATGTTCTCCTAAAACACACAGAACCAACTGATGGTGAAACATTCCGACGCGTAATGATACAGATTGGAGCTGCAGCCCTTGGCACTGCTGCCATGGTCGCAGTAGGAGGCACAGGAGCAGACATGGCGGGGAAGATTGCATCCTCAGCGACCCAATCAGTCGGTGAAGGCCTACTGATAAACCCCTATACAAGATCTAAGGAACTTGAAGCAGACGTAGTCGGGCTCTACCTAGTTAAAAAAGCTGGATACAATCCCGAGGGAGTTCTTAACTTCTGGAAAAGAGCACTATATGATCCCGCCTTTAGCTCAAGCATTCCATTTCTATCCACTCACCCCCCAGCGCAAGAAAGATTAACTCAGCTAGCTTCTGAGTTGAAAAGAATAGAGAATATGCAAATCACCATAACGCAAGATCAAAATCCCCCTCTAGCACCTCCCGGCTTTCCAAGAACCAATAAGCCTCAAACTAACAATAAGCCAGACACAAAAAGTACGAATGCTCCAAACTTACCTAATCCTCCACCTTCTCCAAGCCTCCCGAATCCCAACATGCCAGCTGACTCAAACTTTCCTAAATCACCAGAGCACAAAGTAGATCATAAAAGCACTGACACTAGGAACACGACCCCTAATAACTCAGACCCTTTTTCACCTCAAAATAACGCCCCTCTAGAAGGGATCAAGTCTGAAGCTCCACTGAGCCCCGGAGATAGCTTTGAAGTCCCACCAGATATTATGCGTCCTAACAAAGATACATTCAAATCGAGATGAGGCTAGTACTCCTCTTTTACTTACACCTATTCACCCTACTTAGCTCCTGCTCCATACTAGATAGGTATAGAGATCCCGGGCAAAAAGAAACTCCACAACATCCAAAACTGGGCGTGTCAGTGCTTACTGCAGAACTTCACTCAGATAAAAAGTACCAGGATACAGTTAATCAATACTTTTCAAGTCTAACTCCTGAAAACGCCCTAAAATTTGAAGTAGTAAGTCCTACACTGCATCAGTACAACACTCAGGAAGCAGACAAGATCGTACACTGGGCCAGAGAAAATCACAAACAAGTTCGTGGCCATCCTCTTATCTGGCATAGGCAACTTCCAAAGTGGTTAAAAGATAAAACTATCTCAGATTCAGAATTTAAAAATATCTTCGAATCACATATTGAGAAACTGGTTTTACACTATAAGGAGAGTATCAAAATATGGGATGTCATAAATGAAGCTTTTAACTCCGACGGAACCTTAAGAAAATCAATTTGGTTAAACAGACTGGGGCCAAATTATATTAAAGAAGCATTCGAACTCGCACACTTAAACAATCCAAATGCAAAACTTTTCTACAATGACTACGATATCAGTAATTCAAGTCCGAAAACTAATGCTGTTTACTACACCTTAAAGAAACTGATCTCACAAAACACCCCTATCCACGGCATTGGTTTTCAAATGCATTTTAGACCTAGCTATATGCCAAGCGAAGAAGAGATTAGAGAAATATTTACAAAATTTTCAGAGCTTGGCTTAGAAATTCACATTACTGAACTTGATATAGCAATACCCAATCAGCCTAGTAAGAGCGACTTAAAACGCCAAGCCCAACAATATAAGATAGTTGCGAATAGCTGTAAGGCTATTAAAGCCTGCACCCTAATCAGCCTTTGGGGACTTCATGATGGAGTCTCTTGGATACCTTCTCACTACAAAGGTATAGGCAATGCCACCCTCTTCGATTCAAGGCTAAATCCCAAGAAGATATCGCCCTATTTTCCCTAATAATATTTCCTAGTTCGTTCAAAAATGAATGCTTTTTCGATATTACTTTGGCAATTTTAAAAGTTTTATAGTGAGTTAGCTCACCTAAACCACCTAAATCTCTTGGCACACCACTTGCTTAATAATCAGTGGTTCTTTTTTGTTTTTTTGGGTTTTTGAAAGCTCAGGCGGGACCTGAGCTTTTTTTTAATGGTTTTTAGTCGCAGGAGTAGTAATGGCGGCCGAGTCTATATTATTGCAGTCAATTTTAATCCTTGAAGAGGACATTCCTTCTTCAAAGGCAATCTCAAAGGCATTAGCTTCTGCTAATTTCAATCTGATTTTAGCCCATAGCCTTGGCGATGCACTTAGTTTGCTCGAAAACAATATCTTCGAACTAATACTTGCTAACCCTACAAACTCGGAACTTTCCGAGCAAGACTTCCTAAGGGGACTCCTAAACCAACAAATTTCCGCCCCTATCCTACTGATGTCTAAAAAAGTTAATCCAGCGATTCTGGTTGAAGCAATCAAACTGGGTGCAGTAGATTTCATACAGTTGCCAATGACACCCACAGAACTAGATCTAGAGCTAATACAAAAAGTTAAGGCTCATATTCCCGATTTCAATAAACCTAGCTCAAATGTTATAAGATTAGCCTCAGAAAGCACATCAATGAGATCCGTAATTGATCTTGCTAACAAGGTTTCCAAATTCAATACACCTGTACTACTAAGCGGGGAGAGTGGAACTGGAAAAGAAGTCTTAGCAAACTATATTCATCAACAAAGTAAAGTAAGTGGCTCTTTTGTTGGAATCAACTGTGCGAGCATCTCTAAAAGTTTATTTGAAAGTGAGTTTTTTGGGCACGAAGTGGGATCTTTCACAGGAGCTACGCAGGCTAAAGAAGGCTTTTTTGAATCCGCTCACAATGGCACTCTCTTCCTTGATGAGATAAGCGAGCTATCAAAGCCTTCTCAAGCGAAACTCCTTAGGGCAATTCAAGAAGGAAGGAACAGAAGAGTTGGTAGCACTAAATCAAAAGATGTAAACGTTAGAATTATCTCCGCCAGTAATAAATGCTTAGATGATTTAGTGAAACATAAAGAATTTAGAGATGATCTATATTATCGCATTGGTGTATTTACGATAGAAATTCCACCCCTTAGACAAAGAGTCGAAGACATCATTCCAATGGCAAAGCTTTTTATTAAAAACCAAGCTGACGCCCTTAGAATTGAAACTCCAGTGCTTTCCAAAACAGCTAGCAGATATTTACAGGAATATGATTGGCCAGGGAATGTGAGAGAGCTTGAGAACACCATTGAAAGGGCAATAATATTATCGAATGGAGAAATCGCACAAGAACATCTTCAACTTGGACCAAAAGAATTGGACAATACTTTGGCCAATTTAAATCTTGCGCTCTTAGCCGATAGCGCGAAACGCATAGCTGAGACCAAGGCTATCCTAGAGGCCTTATCCCAAGAAGGCGGAAACAAGGCTAAAAGCGCTGAAAAGCTTGGTGTCAGCTATAAAACCCTCTTAGCTAAAATCAAGGACTACGGATTAAACGCTTAAGTCCCTACAAACTATAAGTTGATCACGATATAAATAGATAATATTGACAAAGCTACCCATTTTGATGCATGTTTTTTATCTAGTTTTCAAATAAATTCGAGTTTAGGGTAGAAGGCCTCTATTGTCGTTTTGATTTACTGCGAATTATTTCGTATTTTTTCAAGACGAGGGAGAGAAAAAAGAATTAAGGTTTTACCCGGAGGTTATAAATTGTTTTGCTTTTTCCTAAAATCAAAAATCCATTCGATACCAAGCTTTTACACCCAGAGCTAGGTACAGAATGGATTTTTGGGTGGATCGACTTATGGGAGAGAGAGATGTCATCAAGATGGCAATTCGTCCAAGGAACTTTTCGTGGGAATGGAAGCCGAGAAAAACATTTCCCTTTCCTAGGGGGATGTTCACTTGGGGCTCGTTTTACATTCGAAAATGGAGAATACATCTTCTTTCGACTGGAAGGTAAAAACATTACCTTCACTGGTGATCGCACAAGAGACGCTGTTCACGTAAACAAAGATCACCTGAATCCGAACGAACCACGTATCCTGCAGGAGGGAGACATTGTTCTTCTAATAGCAGGAAGTTCTAGCCTTAAGATTAAGGCTCTCCATCTACCTGGGACAAATACAGAGTTTCGGGCTATTTCAGCAACAGAAGATGCAGCAGCTGATGATACTTAATCAACGGCAACAAAAGACGACGACAAGGGGGAGCATTGTTCCATTCTTTTTTCTCTTCCCCCGTCGCTTTTCCTAAACCACCTACTCCCACTTAACCAAACCACCCAAAGTCATACGCCCTCGGCGCCTTAGATTGCAGCCTCCTTGAAGCTTATTGGTATGGACGTCAATTAATTTCATCTGAACAACTTCATTAAAATCAGAGGGGCAGCTTACTTCATAGACCTTAAAGTGATCTGCATAACGCCTTTTAAATCTCAGTTCTCTAATCCCCTGAATCGGCAAAACTACCTCATCCCCAGGTTTTAGTTCTTTTTTATAGGGCACCAAGCCATTATTAGAAACAATCCGATCAACTTGAAAAGAGTTAAACTCCTTATCCATAATATCATTACGGATAGTGATCTGCCCGCCTTCGACAAACTTTCCCTTACAGGAGGAAAGTACGAAAGCAAGTAGGCAAAATAGCCAAATTAGCTTAATTTTCGACCACATAATTCATCTACCCTGAACTTAACTTAGTTTTTTTCGTTTTTTGTCTAAAACAATAACAATTATACAATAAACCTTAAACTATACTATTGTGCCAAATAGGCTACCTCTGATATTTGAATGAACATTATATACCCTTCTTCACGGATGAGGATAATTTACACATGTTAGTTTTAACTAGAAAGCCAGGCCAAAGCGTATTCATTGGTGACTCAATTAAGATCACTCTACACGGAATTAGAGGAAATCAAGTGAGAATAGGAATAGATGCTCCCAGTCACGTAAGAATCTACCGAGAGGAGATTTTTACTCAGATTGTAGAGGAGAATAAATCTGCCGCGAGCGACCTTCCTGCTGATCTTAGCAATATAGCTAAGACTTGGGCAGATGGACGCACTGGAGCACTAAACGTACTAAAAAAGCACTCAAGTAAAAAGCCTAAGGCTGAAGATGAAGACGACAGCTAAATCCTCTGGAGAAATTAGATTATGAGCGAGACAACTAAAATAAACACTTCCAGATTCGGAGATCTCGAAGTTAAAACAGATTCAATAGTTTCTATTGTCGGTGGGATAGTAGGCTTCCCAGCAGAAACTAGCTATGTACTACTAGAATACAACCCTCCTTTTTCATGGCTTCAATCAACTACCAACCCCTCACTAGCCTTTGTAGTGGTTAATGCAGCTGAATTTGGAGAATCATACCAAGTCCCACTTCCATTGGGTGACAAGGAAATCGACCTAAATGAAAATGACGACGTAGCCATTCTAAACATGGTAACTGTCAGAGAAGACCCAAGACTTACCACAGTGAACCTCAAAGCTCCTGTAATAGTTAATCTTAGAACCATGAAAGGTAAACAAGTCATTCTTGATGATGAAAGATACCCAGTAAGACTTCCACTATGGGGAGAAGAACCTAAGTCCGAAGGCTAAATAAAGTATAAAAGACTAGCTTGCTTTTTTAAAGAAGAACTCAGCCCATATCATCACAACTCTAGGCTAAAGTATAAAGTAAACGATTACATAAAGACTGAGCCCAGTTCTGCAAACATGTCTTTTGTTTTTTCAAGCAACTCTGGCAAATCCTCTGCCTTTAGCCCAAGGATCGCAGCCAGTGCTAATTTCTCTTTTTCTAAACTCTTATAATCACCTAAATGCCCATAACCCAACTCGTGAGAAAAGATATCACCCAAGGCTACAACAAACATCTTCTCCTGTAGAGGGCTTTCGGTTGCAGGAGGTAAAGAATCATGATGATGTAAAATCAATTGACAAGTATCTGCGGAGAAATTCCACTTTTTCGCGACTAAAGCTCCAATCAAAGGATGAGCAAATCCAAATTCCTTCTGCTCCGCTTCAAAAAGAAAAGCTTCTCCTGCCTTAGTTGAATTTACGACACTTTCATATTCCTGCGGAATCTGTCTTCTTAGAACAAGCTTACCAAGGTCATGCAAAAGGCCAAATAGAAACACTTCTTCCACAAAAGATTTTTTTAAGTGCGTACTAATTATTCGTGAAGCAATCGATGTGCATGTTGAGTTTTCCCAAATCATTTGCTCGATTGGACCAAACTTACGATTCAATTGCCTTAAAGTAGCTGCGACGATAATACCTTTTAAAGTTTTAAAACCAATCGTCATAATTGCTTGATTGATCGTACTAATCTCCCTTTGCCTAGAGAACATAGCAGAGTTCGCGATTTTCAATACGCGAGCAGCCAATGCCGCGTCTTGACCCAAAAGCTGAGTAAGTTTACCCGCAGTTGTATCAGGGTCTTCGATTAAAGTCAGAGCTTGCGCTGCGACATGTGGTAGTGGCGGTAAATCACTTACCCATGCGACAATTTCACGCCAATCCTTTCCAGGTGCAACGTGATTTTTATACTCTTCTGGGACTACTGTATCTGCTTGAACACTCATAATCTCTATACTTTTATTTATTTTGAAATCGATTAAATAATTTTGCGGTAACTTAACAAATAAACAAGAACCACGCAGTTTTAAAACGGTACGAAAAGCGTTCGACTTAACTAAAAAATTTACTGCGAGCAAAATGTTTTAAAAACAGAAAAACCTTTGTTTTTAGCGAATGTACTATTAAGGAAAACAAGCCTTTTGACGATATAAACTAAATGAGAGCGGGACCGGCAACCACTTCAAGCTGTACCAGATCAAAGCTAACTACCTGTAATTACTATAAAGAGTTGAAGATGGAAAAAATTGAGTACAAGATAAAGCTAGAGAATAATAAAGGAATCATCGAAGTCAACTCAGACTTAGACAGCGAACAGGCTGGAGAAGCCCTAAGATCTGCATTTAGTGGGCTTTTCGATAGAGGCCAAAAAACTATTGTACTAGATCTCTCAGGTGTTGAAATCATCAACTCCTACGGTATTGGCAAGATCCTCATGTGCTACAAAAAATTAAAGGCAGAGGATGGAGTGTTAATGGTGAAGCCATTAAAAGGCTTCGTTAGAGAAACACTTGAGTTACTAATGTTAGATGGTCTTTTTCCTGTGGATAGAGATGAGGTACAGGTACCCAATACTGAATAAATTCAGCTTTGGACGACGGCGCAATGCAAGGATGCATTAAGAATTAACGAATGGATTTCAAATAGAGAAAGATTATGGCATTAAAATTTAGATTAAGAGGATTAGCTGAAACATTTATCGACGAAGTAGTTTGTCCTTGTTGTTCACATAGCACCAGTGTCTCAAGCAATCATAGGCATGGAGATGAAGATGATAACTCACCTGAAGCTGGTTTAAAAACTGAACATACAAAAGTAACGCTTTCTGGCATTGTAGTAGTTGTACAATGCGGAGCCTGCGAACATGTTTTCATTCCTAGAGACCAAAGACTAGGAGTACTAAATCACCAAAAGCTTGCTGATGCAGTAGAAAGAGATAGCAAGAATACGGGGCAACCAATATTTAAAGGTCTCCCTTGCGTAAGCATGGAAGTTGAAAGGCTGAATGCTTGCAAAGATTCAAAGTTTCACTAGAAATTAGTCCATAGAGTAAGAAAGACAAAAATCCCTACTTCTCCAACATGGTATGCACCCCATCCCAAGTACTGCTTGGGGGGGTTGCAAGATAATCATTGCACCTTGAAAGCAGTACTACACTTGGTGCGTCACCTTGCTCTACTAACTTCATAAGTATCTCTATTGCTTTTAAAAAGTTCATCTGAAAATAGTTCTCTAAAGCCTCTTCATAATGATTCTCTAAATCTCCTCTCGCAGAAAGGCGCAATTCATAGATTGATACTGGCTGATTTTGGCCTTTTACTCTGATCCTATCAATTTTTCTAAAATTAAAACCGTCTCCAGCTGCGCTTTGAGTATTCTCACTCACCAAAACCATAGTTCCATAATACTTATTTAAACTCTCTAATCTTGCAGCTAAGTTTACATCATTCCCTAAAGCAGTGTAGTTAAATCTTTTTCCACCTCCAACATTGCCTGCGATCACCGTACCAGTACTTAATCCAATCCTTAACGATAAATCAGCTCCAGAGTTGTTCTTTTCTTCTTCCGCAAGTTCAGGAAGTCTGCTTAAAATCTCCAAAGTAGCCGCACAACTCCTCTCAGCATGATTGTTTGTCGCCACCGGCAAACCCCAACCGGCCATAATACAATCTCCTATAAACTTATCTATCATCCCTTCATGAGATAATATTATTTCAGATAAGTCGCCTAAAGTCCTATTAACAAACGAAATCAATTCGTTTGCAGTTACCTTCTCTGAGATAGCGGTAAACCCGACTACATCTAGAAATAAGATAGTTGATTCTAGTTCTCTTCCGCCCAAGGCCAAGCTATCTGGATTTGCGATAATTTCTTTTACAACCTGAGGAGCAAGGTAGGTAGAAAAAGCATCTTTTAAAAACTTTCTTTGTTTTAGAGAGTTTAAGTACTGTAAAAAAGGATTTAAAAACAAAATTGCTACAGTTGGACTCAACAAATACAAAGGAGAGATATACCATTGATTCCCGTTAAACTGATGACTTCCCCAAGCTAAAACTATTATCAACATCACCAATGACGCAACTGTCCCAAACATTAAATGTGAATGTACAACGACAAGCCCCCACAACACCGCTACCCCAACGCCAATGAGCCACAACCTAGAAATATCTTCCCTATGAATTTCTCGGCCTTCTAAAAAACCAGCTACTGCATGAGCATGTATCTCTACACCAGGATAATATCCCCCACCCCGCCTAGAAAATGGCCCTAAATAATGGTCGATTACTGACATACTACTAGTGGCTTGAGAAGCTGTTGCAAAACCAACTAAAACCAATTTATTTTTCAGAAAATCTTTGGGCAAAAACTCATCAGGTGATAAGGCCTGATAATAGGATATAGTTTTTATACTTCTTGGCGGTCCAATAAAATCAATAAATCTCTTTCCTCCTTGACCTGCAAGCACTAATGGCTTTCCATCTTGTGATAAAAAATCCTCCGCTAACATATATGAGAAAGAAAAATTATCAGACATCTCGACATCCAATGACCGTATATAACCATCGGTATCTACTTTCATATTGGCAAAACCTCTTTTCAAAGGAACGGACATAATGTCCATTAAGGAACTAGGCTCCGTAACAATCTCACCCGTCACACCATGTTCCACATCTTGAATACTACTAATGTCATTAACCAACACAACATGTGGTGCAGATGATAAAGCAGCAGCAAAACTTGCATCATCTGCACTTGGCTCAGCAAACAATAAATCAAATCCGATAGTTTTAACTCCTGCCTTATTTAAACTATTTACCAAGTCAGCATGAATAGACCTAGGCCAAGGCCATTGAAGATCAATTTCATCAAAAGATGTTTCATCGATCGCAACAATCACTACATCATCAGAAGAACCAACACTACCCCTTAGTAGGAAATAGTAGTCGTAAATATAATTGTTTAATGAATTTCCAAAAAAATAAAGAAAACTAGAACTAACCAAAATACCCAGTAGGACTACAGAAATCTTACTACTGCTGAGTTTTAACTTTTTGAGGCGCATTATTTTCTAGAATGAATAGCTCGCATTTAAAGTAGCTCCAAAATCAGGTCTCACTGCTTGCTCATCTCTTATAGAAGAATATTCAAATGACTTATCAAAGATATTATTAAACAAAAGACCTATCGCGCCCCTTCTATCATCAAACTCATACCCCAACCCTAAATCAACCAATAGAAAATTATCTCTAGACTGCTCAACATATCCACTAGCCTGCTTCTGCATCCGATAAGTGGCCCTACCTAAAGCAAAGAAACCAGAAGTATGAAAATAGTTTAGCTGAGAGCCAAACTTACTAGTATCACTTTGAGGCAATGGATCAATTTCTTTAAAGTACTCCCAAGAGTAGTCTAAGGTTAGAGTAAGTTCATCAGTTAATACTTGATATAAATAAGCTCCAACCTTCTTCTCATCTGCTCCGGCCTTAGTTACGTCCCTAAATCTATCCTCTGATATCTCTAAAGTATCTCTATCAAAAGCTAACCTGGAGGCAACAAATGGGCTATTTAAATCGATGTCTCTACTCTGAAAATTAACTCCAACATAAGTTTCCGTTGATAAAGTTTGATCTACGCCTAGACCCCAAAACTTTTGACGGCTACCCTGCAATCCATCAAACACCTGATTAAATCCACCAACAAAAGTCGGTTCCAAGGGACCGATATTGCCCCTATCCGTCCTATCTAATGTTTTAGCATAAGCTCCTCTTAAGGAGGTGCTTGATGTTAGCTGATACAGAAATCCAAACTTGGGATCAAAACTATCCCTAGTAAAGTCTTCATCTACGAAAGGAGCATCTACCGCATTCTCACTAAAATCCAACCATGTATAACTGATGCCAGCATCCACATCTAAGTCATCTGTTAAATGCCAAGTTGAATATACAAAGTTACGGCTAGTCTGTTGCCCTACAGAATCAGCGCTATTAATCTGGAATCCCTGCAATGAACTAAGTCCAGCACTTGATCCGGAATTGGAGATTACTCCATTCTCTCGACCTTCTATATTGCTGTACCGAAAACTTGTACCCGCGACGACAGAAACTAATTCTCTATCTATAATAAATTGTGCATCTACTTGACCCAAGTTTTCCTTTCGCTTTAATCGCTCATCTAATAACCCATCAAATCGAAACGGGTCCCTAGTAACTGGACTACCATTGCTAACAATATTTAAAGTATTTATACGACTTGAATTATTCGCGTCATTTACTCTCGTATCACCGTAGTTATAAAATGCTTGAGCTATAAAATGAGTCCCTGCTGAAATCCGCTTACTATAACCACCTCTCACAAGAAAAGACTCTAAGTCAGTTTGAATATCTCTATCCTCTTCATACTGATCTCTATTTACTAGCAGATCCCCTCTATCATTAGCAGTCAAGGCTGAATCCCAAACAAACGTACTATCCGCTGACAACTTATACTGTCCCAAACTAAAAAGTTGCTGACTCCTTTCGAAGTCATTATCCCGAAAGCCATGACGATAATCATAATTATAACCAAAGTTCATTCCTAAATCTTCAGTATTCCTTATGTGTTCAATCCCACCCCCAGCACTTCTTAAAACAGTATCACTTCTCCCTCCTATGACAGTCCTTTCAGTAGGTGCATCAAACAAAGTAGTGTATTCATTTAAAGAAGCTTCACCACCGACAGAAAGATTATTCGCGTTAAAAGTAACTGGAGACAACAAGCGACCTAGTAAATTTTCAGTAGCCTGTGCTCGACTATTTAAATGAGTCTCACTCAAAAGTGTTCCCAATAAATAGTGGGAAGAAAAATTAGAATAGTCCTTATGTAAAGACTTAACGGCTTCCACCCGCGCAAGCTCTGTAAATCCAACTCTACTATATATCCGACCTAAACCGTTAGTTCTTGTGGCAGAATCATTATCAAGCATTAAACTAGATCTATAAACCGCCCTATTATCATTTCTTTCGATAGAAGCTTGAATGTCTCTTAGAGCAGCAATGGGTTTATGTTCAACGAGATTTAAATAAGATCGGTATAAATATGGAGTAGGATCTTCTGGATCAAGCTCCATTGCTCTTTTAAATTCCTTACTTGCATTTTTTCCACTTGCTTCCTCGTAGTATGCCTTACCAAGGTAACTCCTATAGATAGAAACTGTAGGCTCTAACTGCACTGCATACTCTAGCTCCGTTCTTCCTTTCTCAAGATTACCCTGACTAATATACGCCAACCCAAGTCCCAAGTGAGGCAATGCGCTAGACTGATCTAAGGCGATTGACTTACTAAAAGCTTCTATTGCTTCTTTAGACTCTTTTTTTGTTAAGTATGAGAATCCAAGAACTGCTGAACCATAAGAACTTTTTACTTCTTGATCAGACCCCAACAACTCTAATGCCTTATCTCTATCACCAAAAGCTAAGAATATTTCAGCGAGCCTTGCCTTAGCTAATTCATTCTGAGGATGGCTTTTTAAAATTGTTTGCAATTTATCCTTGGCAGACTCCAAGTCATGATTTGCTTGATCTGAATAAGAGGCTACCAAAAGAAGAGTTTCATTCTCCGCATCTACTCCCAGAGCATTCTCAACTAACTCAATCGCCTTATCCCTTTCATTTCTTACCAACAAAATAATTGCTTTTTGAGAAGCCAACAAAGCGTCGCTTGTACCTCTTCCAAGACTAGCTACCGATTGATGAATTTCTTCAGCGCCTTGAACGTCACCAAGACTTAATTTCAAAGCTGATACATATAATAGAATATCTGTATCCTTAGAAGTGAGCAGTCCTTGTGCTTCCCCTAATGCCTTTGCATATTGCCCTTCGACATAATAAGAAAGAGATCGGCCTAAGATTGCCTTTTCACTTCCATCTATGAACTTCCCTCTAGCGCTAACAGGATCACTGGACAACAAATCAAAAGCACTGTTAAGTGAAGCGCCTGAGAAAGAAGAAACAAACTGCTGATAATCTACCGTAGGTGGATAATACAAAGCCCATTCAACAGACCCAATCGGATCTATCATAATTGATTTAACTGGAGCCTTTCCTGCCTCAGTTACTCCGAGCTCACCTTTTTTAACAGCACTCGAACCAAACTCATTTTCTAAATACACTTCCCCATCAAGCACTGATACTTTAGTTTGATTGTTCTCGACTTCGATAACAAACTCAGTACCACGAACTGAGGCACTCACGTGTGGAGTATTAATGGGTGGAAACGATTTAGACTTTCTACTTAAAAAATGACCTATCCCACTTAATAGAGACACCGGCTTAACATTCGCTCCCTTCGTTTTATTAGAAAAACTAATTGTTGCCTTTGGACTCATTCTAATTAAAAAGCCATCGCTGAATTTAATCCCAGCTCTACTGTTATCTAAAGTCCTTACCTGATTATTTTCAGTAAATACTTGGCCTGTATTGACTTCGATCCAATCGCCACTACTCGCAAACGAACCCTCTACCTGACCTTGAGATGAATATAGAGTAGCTAAATCCTCAGCCCATGCAGTATAAGTAGCCAAAAGGATAAAAGGATAAAATAGGTATTTTATTCGCATCTTCAGGTGTCTTTTTATTGTTTTTTGTTAGATCTACTTAATTCTTACTTGATTTTTTCCAATAGAGCATTAAAAAATACTGCTTCAAACTTGCTTCGGTATAAATAATTATTGGCTTATTAGTACTAAGATGGCATTAATCAATGCAACGTATTTCTTAATTGGCCATAATCTCACATAACACCCTACTTCAATATGATCCGATTCTCTCCCAAACTCTTCCTCACATTCCTCATCAGCAGTATAGCTATATGCATTACTACCAGCAGTATCGGCTGCAAAGGAATCTCGGGATCTGGTGTATCTCAATCCCAAAGATTTGAATCAGGCTTTAGAAGTTTAAGAATTGGACAAATCACAACAGCCAATAACAGAGTAGCAACCACAATCGCAATCGATAGCAGAGAAACTATTGTCGTACTAGAGCCAGCTCCTGGCTCAGCAAGCTTAACTGAAGTCTTGTATCAATCTACAGACCAATTTACAGCGGAGATATTAGTTAGTAGCGACTCCCTTCCTAATCTAGCCAATACTGACGATAGTATTGTAGATTTCAGTGACTACACAGATGAAAACGTAACCTTAGATGTTATCAATAATGGAATAACTCTTTCGACACAAACAGTCGCACTCAATCAAGATATTTTTGGTTTCTTTAATCTCAACAAAAGCCTAGGACGCTCAAAAGCTCTCGCCGAAGATGATCTAGTCAGAATATTCAGAATAGCCGTTATCGCGGTAAGAGTTTTTGGATGTACTTCACAATCATATCTTGAAAATACTTCATCCAGCCTACCATTTGGAGAACTAACTGAGTCTGCATGCTCCTCAACACTTATTACGACTATGTTAAACGTGATTAAGGTCGCAGACTTTGAAAAAAGAATTATTGACGAGTTCCTAGGTGACCCAATTGGCTGCGCATACGAAGAAGGAAATTTCCTTGACGCACTCAACTGCCTCAACAACTCAAAACCAGAAGTTATAAGAGAAGCATTAGTTAGCAATCCTGATATTGACTCAGTACTAAATGGCTCATTTGATCCCAATACAGGAGAAATCATACCTGAAGCTCCAAGCCCGACTCCGACTCCACCAAGGGATTCTAGTCCTCGACCTAGCCCAACACCAGATAACAGCATACCGAATCTTCCAGACGCACCAATCCCCGGGGACCCTATATTAATAGAATAAGGAAGATACTGGGCCTGTTGTGAAATGGGCTATTTGTCATTGCGAGCGAAGCGTGGCAATCTAAACTGTCTGTAATTGCTAGAGATTGCCACGTCGCTTCGCTCCTCGCAATGACAATATCGGTATTTCGCAACAGACCCATAAGGACCTTCTAGTTTAGGACCTAGCGGTCCTAAACTTTTCAAAATTCAACTGACATTGAGTGGACCTCAACTTTCTAGCACTCTCTGTTTGCCATTGATGATTATCAATTAACTTCAAAGTTAAAGAATGAAAAACTTCATCGCTTAAATCTAGCTCCTTTTGAAGCAATTTACCTTTCTTGAAAAAATCATCGCGCCCTAAGTTACTTAAATCGGCATCTAACAAATACTCCGCTAGACCTGAGGAAATTGTCCTTACAAAGATAGAGCCTAAATCATTTAACTTAGTATCAATAATCATATCAGACACTATTGTTATTTCCTCTGGAGTATAGGTCCCCGCTTCCTTCATAGCTTTAATCGCAAACTCCGCTCCTAGCACTTCATTATCTTCCATACGAACAAGATAACCAGAATCATGATAGGCCGCAGCAATTGCTAATAACTCCAACTCTCTACTGCCAAGTCCACCAAGAAGTCCAAACTTCAAGCTCTCGAATAAAACATCCTTACTATGATCAACACTATGATAAAAAAGCTTTTCAGGTAATTCTTTTTCTAACCTCTCCAGTATCTCACTAACTATAGGTAGCTGTAAGAACCTATCATAAATACTTTCAAGCTCTTGAAATACTGAAAATTCTAGCTTATCAATATTTATCATTTAAGCACCTTTTCTAGCTTATTCATGCCTTCTGAAAATGCTTGAGAATTAAATTCTTTTTCATTCTGCAGTGTCTTATGCAATTCACTAATTTCCTTTCTGTATAACTTACCACTTGGGTCTATTGAAGACAGACATGAAAATACTCCCATAGAAAATTGTTCTGCATCCTCATATTGCATAAATTTATTCTCAATTGAATACTTAACCAATGACCTAACAACATCTCTCAATGCATTCGTGGAAAAGTCAGCCTTCTTGGAATATTGCATTATTTTATCGCTCAACAATATCCTAAGAGACTTTATCTCCAGAGCCAAAGATTCCCCATTCGTTTCATGAGCAAGTTTAGACGCGAATCTTACCAAATCCCTAGAATAGCTAGAATTATCCGCACTCAAAGAGGTGGATAAAACTATGAGAGATGAAAGATTTAATCTCAACTCCCCAGGACTTCCATCGTAAGTCTTCTCTTTCCATTCCTCATTGCTCAAACTATGATGACAGCTATAACAATAATAATTAGAAAGTTCTGGCATCCTACTATTAGATTGAAGGTCACGACTTAAAGAATCTAACATACGTAAGGCCCTCTGAACTTGACCAACTAAGAATGCTTGATAAGGCTCATAACTTCCCTTTCTTTGAGTATAGTCCTTATCAATAGACCAATGTTTGGGCTGAAGCACTCCATATGTATCCAATTCAAATGACAGCCTTGGATGCCCAGATCCAATTAACTTATGATTAACTTCCTTATCTTTATTCCCGATATGGCAATCTAAACAAACATTTGCTCTAAGCTCCAAATCCGATAAATCATTCATGCCATCAGTAACATTATCCTGATGGGATCTATCCTTTAAAGTATGTGTTTTTAAGTAATTTTCAGCAGGCCCATGACAAGACTCACAACCCACACCATCTTCTATTTTAAACCTCTCGCCTCTTAATTCAGACTCAACATAAGTAGCATGACAAGAAAGACACAATGAATCTTTTTCTGGATTTGAGATGCCAAGATGTTCTGCAATCTTCTTAGAATCAGAACTAAAAAGATCCTTATAGGCCAAAGAATGGGCATCATGATTAAACCATATCTGATATTCATTCTGATTTATGAATGAAGAGAGCTTTGTTTTTACACTTCCATGGCAACTAGAAGAAGCACACGTACCTACTCCCTCATAACGATTGTTTAGTTTATCATCTGCCTCCGCGATGAAGGAACTAGAAAAAAAAAACGAAAAGGATAAAATTAATGTTAGAAAAAAATGTGAAACCATTTGAAATTTTTGTGCGGTGAATCCTTTCTTGCTAGCAAAGAATGTTGTATGGTGTCAAGAAATGAGATTCCAAATCCATTAACCCGACAAATATGCTGTATTATTTGCCGTAATCTTGGCTGGCGATTTTTTAATACTCTATACACGGTTAATGAATACAGTTTTTGAAATAGCTATAGTTGGAGCTGGGCCAGGTGGTCTCGCTACCGCAGCAAATGCCGCAAACCAGCAAATTCCGCACATCCTTTTTGAGGGCTCCGAAATCGGGAATACAATCTATGATTACCAATTAAAAAAACTCGTAATGGCAGAGCCGAGGAAACTTCCCCTCGGTAGTTTAGTTAAATTCCAAGAAGGTTCGAGAGAAGAAGTACTTGAAAACTTCAATGCAAGTATAAGCGATCAAAGTGTCAACCTAGTTAAAAGCAGAGTACTCGCCATTACTCGCGGCGATGAGTACTTTACCATCACAACTAGAGATGCAGAATATCAAGCTAAAAACGTAGTACTCGCAATCGGCAATATGGGTACTCCAAGAAAGCTTGGTGCTGCGGGCGAAGACTTGCCACATATCGCTTATACTCTGTCCAACCCTGATGACTTTGAAGACAGACACATAACAATAGTAGGCGCAGGTGACTCTGCGATAGAAAATGCACTCGCTTTAAAAGAGAACAACAAAGTCACTCTAATAAATAGGAGAGCCGAATTTCCCCGCGCCAAAAGCGCAAATAGGAAAAAGATTCTTGAAGCCATTGAGAATGCTGAAATCAGCTGTTTTTATGACACTAAAATCAAGTCATGTACCGAGAATGAGCTAAACTTAAATACCCCCACTGGGGAAATGACTATCTCATGTAACCACATCATCGTTAGAGCAGGAAACACTCCCCCCAGAGAATTCCTTGAAAAATGTGGCATCCTTTTCCCTAGTCCTGACCCAGCTAGCTACCCACAAGTAGATAACTCTTATCAGAGCAACGTGAAAGGTCTCTTTATTATAGGTGCTTTAATTGGCTACCCATTAATCAAACAAGCACTAAACCAAGGTCATGAAGTAGTAGAACATATTCTCGGAAGAGAAGTTGAGCCAGCAGACACTCCTCTTATTGCTGAGGTAACAAAAGATCTCGGACTAAGTCCAAAAGAAGCTTTGGAGTACTTACGTGAGAAACTTCCCCTATTCAAAGACCTCTCAGACCCACAATTTAGAGAGCTAATAATAGACTCTACTCTACACATCCTAAACAAGGATGATCTAGTATTTGAAAAAGATGCCTACGGAGATAGTTTTTGGAATGTTGTATCTGAAAGCGTAAACATATTTTCACCTCACGACAAAAATACAGTTTTTAATCTACAATCTGGAAATTTCTTCGGCGAAATGGGCCTTATTTCCGGTAGGAGAAGAAGTGCTCAAGTGCTAGCTGGGGGACAGAAGACGATTTTACTAGAGACCAAAAGAAACCAGATCTTAAAGCTAATGGGCTCCGTTCCCAAGCTTAACAAAGCTATCGATGAGATTTTCTTCTTAAGAATACTCCACACCTCAGTTTTCCCTTCTGGCAATGTGAACGACATACTAAAGATGATTCGAAGTTCCGAACAAATTGAAGTCAACAAAGGTGATTTCATCTTTAAGGAGGGGGACCCCGGAGATGCACTCTACGTAATCCTTAAAGGATCTGTAAAAGTTTCAAAATTGAATGAGAAGGCTCAAGACATAGCTCAAACCTATATACCCGCTGGTAACTATGTAGGAGAAATGGCAATCCTAGGAGATGGACAAAGAAGCGCAAGTGTCAGTGCGGCAGTACGTTGCGAACTACTTAAAATATCCAATGATGTTTTTAATGAATTCCTTTCTGCAAATCCAGACTCTAAAAAAACGATAGAAGACTTAGCTCGGAATCGATCAATTCAAAACCTAACATCATCAAGAGATGCGCACTCCGGAGAAGTTCTAGACTTCGTACTAAAAGAAGGGATCAGTGACGGAGATAACGTTCTATTAATTGATTCGGATCTTTGCGTAGGTTGTGACAATTGCGAAAAAGCCTGCGCAGCCACGCATGATGGCTACAGTCGATTAGACAGGAAGAAAGGCAAAAGTTTCGCATCAATTCAAGTTCCTATCTCCTGTCGGCACTGCGAAAACCCACTTTGTATGTTGGATTGCCCGCCCGATGCACTAACAAGAATGCCCTCTGGGGAAGTTCTTATTAAGGATACATGCATAGGATGCGGCAATTGCGCCACTAACTGTCCTTATGATGTTATTCAGCTTGTGTATAAAGACAAAAAAAGTTTTTCCATTCTTGATCTACTCGAATGGCCTATAAACCACATTCTAGGGAAAGTCCCTAAAGAAAAAGTAAAAGGTCCTGCAAAAGCCGCCAAATGCGATATGTGCGTTAGCTTAGAATCTGGCCCTGCCTGTGTGCGATCTTGCCCTACTGGTGCTGCCATTAGAGCAAACCCTAAAGAAGCTGTAGAGATTCTGCTCAACAAAGGAAGAGCTTAATGAGTAGAGACAATATCCTAAACTATAAAAACTACCTCTGGTTGTGGATCTCAATTGGACTATGCCTCCTATGCACCCTAGCTTACATTCTCGACGATCCCCTAGGAGGGAAAAACGGTAGCACTATATTAGGTTACACCCTGGGTGTACTTGGAGCCGTAGTCATTCTCTACCTTAGTTGGTATGGAATTAGAAAAAGATCTTACTATGCAAAACTTACGACCCTAAAAGGCGTTCTATCTTCACATATCTGGCTCGGGATCGCGATGATTCTAATTGTACCCCTACATAGTGGATTCTCTTTCCACTGGAATGTACATACCCTAGCCTATGTACTAATGCTTTTAACTATATTTTCTGGGATCTGGGGAGTTTATTTATTTAAAACATACCCCTACCTTCTATACTCACAAAGAGGCGGCGCTAGCTCAGGCCAACTAGCCGCGAGTTTATATGCACTAAATCAAGAATTACTTAACTTCGTCAATAGCAACGACAGAGAGCTAAGTAGGGACTTTCTAGATGTCGTAAGGCAACTAGACAAGAAACTACAAGTATCCTTTCTAAAACTCCTTTTTAAAAAAACAACTAAAACTCTAAATAGCGATGACATGAGTACGCTCGTTGGTACTCTTCCTAAAGAGGAGCAACTTGAGGCTTTAAGCGTATTAAAAATCATCGATCGCAAACAACAAATAGTACTTCAACTTCAAGAAGAATCACTCGCTCAAAACCTAATTAGAGGTTGGCTATACATCCATGTTCCAATTTCAATAGGTCTTCTAGTCGTACTAGGCATACATATATTTTCAGTATTTTATTATCGCTAAAGAATGATCAAGTATCGACTCAAAATAATTAAGTCCAAAGGACAAATTGAAACCAAAGAGACAACTCTCAATGGTCCAAATATCACAATCGGTCGTGGTGAAAATGTTTCCATAAGACTTGAAGATCCCTTAGTCTCATTTAAACATGCAGAACTAAAAGAAGATTTAAATACCCTAACAATCACTGATGCTGGTTCATTTAGTGGTACCAAAGTAAACAACAAACCTATTAGCATCTCTAAACTAAATGATGGCGACATCATTTCAATTGGACTTTATAGAATCGAAATTAAAAGAGAGGGGAATGATTGGATTTTAGTTGAAGAAAGAAAGGCAGACCGCACTAAAGGGGAAGATGAATTTATTGAAAACATCCTTAAGACTACAAGCTTCAAAGATAACCTACCTTCAATGACCATGTTATCCATAATGCTAGTGACTATTCTAGTTATTGCATTTATATATATCCCCTTGTCAACGGAACATAAAAGCTCCTGGAGTAGCGGGCCTATTTCTAACGAACATAAATTACTCGCGAGTGATTGTGCATCATGCCATACAAAACCATTCGAGAAAGTAGAAAACAGTACCTGCATTAATTGCCACAAAATGAATGGCCATAAGATGGATATTCACGCTAACCAGAATCACGAATCCCTTCAATGCACGAACTGCCATTCTGAACACAAAGGCTCAGAAGGGCTTATTATAAAAGAAGAAGAGCTTTGTCTCTCCTGTCATAAAAACCTTAGTGATATTAAATCAGACACAAAAATAGCAAATGTAACTAACTTCACAGATCATCCCAATTTCAAAGTCCACCTATTCCTAGAAAACACCAAAGTCCCCTTAAAGGACTCAAAAGATACGAATACTTTAAAACTCAATCACGAAATTCACCTCAAGGGCCCCATTAATGGAGCGAATAAAAAAGAAGAATTAAACTGCGCTTCATGTCACTCACTAAATATTGATAAAAAAAGTTATCAAGCTGTAAACTTCGAATCCTCATGTCAACGGTGCCATCCCCTAGGCTTTTCTAGTCTTAACCCAAATATAGAGGCTCCACACTCAGAACCTACAAAAGTATTCGGATTTCTTCGCAACTTCTATGCAAATGAAGCCCTACTTAAAGAAGGCACTAAGTTAGATAATAAAAACTCGAGGTTTATTCCTAGAAACTTAGATAATCGAAGCTTAGAGCTATTTTTCTACAGAAAAGAAGTAATAGACAATTCAAGAAAAGCAGAACACGAACTTTTTAGTAAGATAAGTTGCTCTGTTTGCCATGACATCGCGAATGAGCCGAAAATCACCGAGAATTCTAGCTCTTTTACAGCTTCCGTACCAGAAGTAAGAGATTCATGGCTTCCCGGAGCAATCTTTGACCACTCTTCACATGAAGACATGCAATGCAAGGATTGCCACAATAATGTTTATAAATCTACGCTTAGTTCGGACATACTTATTCCCGATGTAAACAACTGCAAAGAATGTCATGGAGACCCTGGTCACGCAACTAAATTGAATTCCACCTGCATCACTTGCCATCCATACCACCAATCAGAAACCAACGATCTACAGAAGGAAGATGAAATCAATTAAGTCTAAATTTATTGGCACCACCCTACTTGCCCTGTCTTGCCTTGCAATTTCTTGTGCTTCAAGTTCCGGCTCGGGAGATGACTCGAACGAAGGTTGCGATGGAACATGTCTCAATCTAAGCTTAAGCGTTCAAGATGTAGAAAAGATTCTTTCGCAAAGTATTTCTGCCACTAAGGCTCAAGGTCTAAATGGAACCATCGCTATTTTAGATAGAGTAGGAAATGTACTTGCTCTATATCAAATGACTTCGAGCAAACAGGATGTACTAATAACAGGAAGAATAAATGCCATCGGTGGCCTAGAAGGATTAAGAGTACCGAGTAGTCTTGTCGCAATATCCAAAGCAGGTACAGGTGCCTATTTAAGCTCCCAAGGTAACGCATTCTCTACTAGGACCGCTGGACAAATCGTACAAGAACATTTCAACCCAGGTGAGACAGGGCAAACGAGTGGCCCTCTTTCTGGAGTACAGTTTTCACAATTCATCTGTAGTGATGTAACTAGATTAGACTCTTCTATGACTGGGCCACGAGCACTTCCACTCGGCCTCTCTGCTGACCCAGGTGGATTCCCTTTATATAAGAATGGTGATCTGGTTGGTGGAATCGGAGTGGAAATTGATGGAGTTTATACTTTCGATAGAAATCTCAATGATACCGATAATGACATAGAAGAAAGAATCGCTATTGAAGGCTCTACTGGATTCCACGCACCAGAGGATAGGAAAGCTAGCCGAATATTTGTAGCTGGTAAAAGTTTTCGATATTCAGATATTGACCTTAACCTCGATAGCAACACACCTATTGAGGCCATTCAACCCCAGAACCTCTTGAATGCTCCACCATTTTTTAGTGGAACCATTAGGGCAGGCACAGCTTTTGGTAGCTTGCAATCAGGAGTACTAAAAAGTTCCAGAGCAGGCCTACCATCTGAGCTCCTAGTAAATGCTGATGGATCAAACAGAGTGCCAACAAGAAAGGGTTCAAGTCTAAATGGCCTAGAACTTCAAGTAAATGAAGTAGAAGCTTTATTAAATTCAGCCTTACAAGTTAGCGTTCGAGGCAGAAGCGGAATAAGAAGGCCAACAGACACAGCATCCAGAGCATCAATCTGGGTAGTAGATCACTTGGGTCAAGCACTTGGATTTACTCGATCCGCCGATGCTCCTGTTTTTGGTATAGATGTAGCACTACAAAAAGCAAGAACTGCAACTTTTTTTAGTTCCCCTAACGCAAGCGCGACGCTTATTAATGCAGGTTTTTCTACTTACATAGAAAAATCCAGGCTCCTTCTCGGAAACAATCCCTTCGAAGGTCAGAATGCTTTTAGTAATCGTTCCATTGGAAACCTCTCTCGTCCTTTCTTCCCTGATGGCATCAGAGAAAATCCTCCAGGGCCACTTTCACTTCCCTTTCCCGATTCCGCAGAAGCGGTCAATGCTCCCTCAACTTGGAGCCCATTTAACACAGGCCTGCAATTGGACTTAGTAGCAGATGCCGTACTAGCTCCCCTCGCTGGAATTATTCCTACTCAATGCACATCAAATTTATTCTCAAACCGCATCGCAAATGGAATACAAATATTTTCAGGTTCTGTCCCTCTCTATAGAGGGAGTACCCTTATTGGAGGAATAGGAGCCAGTGGAGATGGGGTAGATCAAGATGATCTAATTGTTTTTTATGCAGCTAGTAGAGCAGGACTTGAATCCATTGGTCAATCATTGGGAGATCCTGAATTGGGCTTTAATTCTCCTAAAGCAATACGCTCTGATAAAATAGAACTCAACTACAACAACTTACGTTTAAGATATATTAATTGTCCAGAAGCTCCCTTTGCTGGATCAAACGAACAAAACGTATGTGAGGACTTCTAAAGAGGCATGAGAATTACAGCCACTCATCAGTTTACTTTTCTCCTTTTTAATGCCCTCTTTTTAATTGGCCAAGTACAAGCGACTGAAGATCCAATTGAACTAATTAAAGGTACCATTGACTCTCCAAAAGTTTGCCAAGAAAACTCTTATAGGCAAATTCCTGGCGTTACCCCCTCACAGATAGATCCCCAATACTGCGAAGTGGAATCATCGAAATCAAATGAAGATGATTATACTAGTATCTACAACCGTTGGAACATGTTCTACCAAGGCAAATGGTATGATCCTTATAATCAAAATATCTTAAAAGGAGATCTCCCCTTATTTGGGTCTCCTGGCCACGAATGGTTTCTAGAATTAGATTTCACAAGTCTCTCTCTACTTGAAGGCAGAAACTTACCGACTCCAGTTGGTGGAGCTTCCACCTCTAGACCCGATACAAATAACGTACTCGGTCGTACAGACCAATTAATTATGGAAGAAAACCTTATCTTCCAAATGGCCTTGATCAGAGGTAACACCGTATTTAAACCACAAGAGTTTGAGCTGAGAGTAACACCAATACTCAACTTCAACTCCGCTAATGTTGATGAAACTGGATTTTTAAGAGTTGATCCTTCCAGAGGTTCAACTAGGGATGACTTCCATTTTGGTTTTAAGGAACTTTTTGCGGACATTCACTTGGCTGACGTATCTGAACGATATGATTTTATATCTACAAGAGTAGGTATTCAGAGGTTCAATTCTGATTTTAGAGGCTTCCTTTTCTTTGATGAAGCCCTTGGAGCTAGATTTTTCGGGACTTTAGACAACAACAAACTACAATGGAATCTTGCATGGTTCTCTCGCTTAGACAAGGATGTAAATTCACTACAGAACAAAGTATTCGATATGCGAGACGAACAAGTCATCGTTGCTAATCTTTATAAGCAAGATTTATTTTTCTTAGGCCATACCGTTCAAGGTGTTGCAATTCACAGAGAAGATACAGCTGGATCAGAGGGACTACATTATGATGAAAATGGTTTTCTTGTTAGACCATCTTCAATCGGAACAGAGAAAGGTAAGAATGTTTACAATACCTACTTAGGGTTAAACTCAGATGGGCATATTGGACCAATTAATATCACATCTTCTTACTATTATACGTTTGGTTCTGAGAGCCATAACGCTATTGCCAATCGATCAACTGAGATTGATGCCCACATGGGTGCTTTAGAAATTTCTCATGACTTTAACTGGATTCGGCTAAAAGGCTCTGTATTCTATGCCTCTGGAGATAAAGACCCATTTGATAAAAAAGCAGGTGGCTTTGACACTATCTTTGACAATCCACAATTTGCGGGTGGTGATACATCCTACTGGCAAAGACAAGGTATCCCATTTATTGGAGGTGGTGGAGTTGCCTTGGTTAATCGTTTTAGCCTAATCCCAGACCTCAAACCTGGGAAAGAACAAGGGCAATCCAATTTTGTTAATCCTGGCCTAAGGCTATACAATATAGGAGTAGATCTATCCTTAACGCCTAAGCTACAATTAACATCAAATGCTACCTATCTACAATTTGATAGAACAGAAACTATAGAAGCTCTTAGACAAGACGGATCAATAGACCAAAATATTGGTTTCGATCTTTCCTCTGGAATTCTATATAGGCCTTTCCTGAATAATAATATTCAAATTCGAGTTGCTGGCGGAGCGCTTCTCCCATCTAAAGGCATAAAAAATCTTTATGGAGATGACGTACTTTATCATGGATTTACGAATTTGATTTTTAACTATTAAAGATGCATCAATTTTCCCATAATATCATTGCGCTTTATCTCCTAGCAGTTCTATTTTGCATTGGGGATACGACACACGCCGAAGAACACTTAGCCTCGCATTCCCTCTCTAAGGACGAAGTACTAAAAGCGAGTATTGGTTGCAAAGATTGCCATACTAAAACTGATTCACCTTCCATGCATAAAACTGGAACGGTAAACCTTGGTTGTGCGAGTTGCCATGGTGGAAAATCAGAAGTTAGGGCACTGGGAATTGAACTGGACTCAAAAGAATATAAAGATAGAGTGAATGAAGCCCATATTCTCCCCGAGAATAAAGAGAAATGGCAAACCTCTGCGAATCCCGAAAGATCCTACACCGACCTTCTAAAGGAAAGTTATGAATTTGTAAAATTCATAAACCCCGGGGACCTAAGAGTCGCTGAGGAAACCTGCGGAAACTGCCATGCTGAAACAGTAGATGCTGTCAAAAAAAGCTTAATGACCACAAGCACAATGCTTTTTGGAGGCGCCTCATACAACAACAATATTCTTCCAAATAAAATCTACAATCTAGGTGAAAGCTATAATCGAGATGGCGTAGCACAATCCATAGAAGCGAGTGAACCATTATCAGACTATGACCGGCTGAAAGGGAAACTTCCTAAAATTTTCCCCCTACCACAATGGGAAGTTGTGCCTCCTGGAGATAATTTTAGAATTTTCGAGAGGGGCGGGAAAAATATTAAATCTCAGTTTCCAGAGATTGCAAACCCTAACCCACTGGAAGAATCAGGTAAGCCTGATGTATTGCAGTCCAATCGAGGAGTAGCGACCGGAGCAAGAATCTCAGTCCCAGTACTAAATATTCATAAAACCAGATTGAATGACCCCCACCTTTCTTTCATGGGAACCAACGATCACCCAGGTGATTATCGACATAGCGGATGCACAGCGTGCCATACCATATATGCCAACGATCGCTCTTGGTTCAGTTCCGGACCTTTTGCCAAGTTTGGGAATCAAGGAAAGTCTGATACCATCGATCCAACTATCTCTAAATCAGAGCGAGGTCATCCTATTAAACATGAATTTACCAGAAGCATCCCATCCAGCCAGTGTATCACCTGCCACATGCATCAACCCAACATGTTTGTAAATTCCTACCTAGGATATACTATGTGGGATTACGAATCTGATGCTCCACATATGTGGCCTAAAGAACAGAAATATCCAAGCGATGAGGAAACCTTTAAGTCCCTAGAACATAACCCGGAAGAAGCTGCTATTAGAGGAAATTGGACAGACCTAGATTTTCTAATCTCAGTTTATGATCGTAATAAGGATTTAAAAAACACTCAATTTGCTGATTACCATGGACATGGTTGGAATTTTAGAGCAGTTTTTAGCAAAGATCGAGAAGGCAACCTCTTAGATAAAGATGGCAAACTTGTTAGTGAAGAGGATCCAAAAAAATTCGAAAAGGCTGTTCACATGATGGATATTCACGCTGAAAAAGGTATGCATTGTGCAGATTGTCATTTTGGACAGGATAGTCATGGAGATGGGCATCTTTATGGGGAAGTTGCACAAGCAGTTGAAGTCCAATGCCAAGACTGTCATGGAACAGCAGGCAAAGATGCTACCTTAAAGCCTAGCGGGCCTGCTGCTAAAGTCGGAAAAGGTGACTTTAGTTCAATGAGGACTCCTTTTGGCGACCTTAGATTTTTCTGGAAAGGAGAAGATCTTTACCAAAGATCTAACCTAGATCCAAAACTCGAATGGAGAATTAAACAAGTTAGAGATACCATTAATCCCAAAAGCAAAGATTACAACGAGAAATCTGCAGCCTCTAAACTGACCTTAAAATTAAAAGAAAACGACACTTCTCCTTCTCAAATTAATTTGAAAGATTTTAATAGAAACCAAAAAAACCTGGCCCATAAAGAAGAAGAGATGTCTTGTTTCAGCTGTCACTCATCTTGGGTTACAAGTTGCGCGGGTTGTCACTTACCAATTCAAGCAAATTGGAAACAAGAATCAAAACACTACGACGGAAAACAAACTAGAAACTGGGCTACATACAACCCACAAGTAGCAAGAGATGAGATGTTCCAACTAGGCATTCACGGCACTGCTAAGAACCATATAATAGCTCCAGTTAGATCATCCAGCGCACTGGTATTGAGTTCTTCAGATATTAATCGTCAAAAAATATACGTACAACAACCACCTACAGCTGCAAGTGGTCATACTTCACAAGCATTTGCCCCTCACTTCCCTCATACTGTAAGGTCAAAAGAAACTAAACAATGCGATGATTGTCACGTATCTAAAAATAACGACAATAACGCGATAATGGCACAACTACTACTACTGGGTACCAACTTCGTAAATTTCATGGGTTACCATACTTATGTCGCAACTGGAGATGAAGGTTTTGAAGCTGTACAAGTTACCGAATGGGACGAACCACAAGCTGTGATTGGAAGCTACCTTCACAAATACGCCTACCCAGATTGGCACAAAGAACATCAAGACAATAAGTTAGAGCTTCAAACCTCAAGAAAACCAAGCGATGCTGGATCGGGAGTAACAAATAAAATTCAACTAAGAGGGGAATACCTATTCACAACAGCAGGAACAGGAGGATTCAGAGTATATGACGTAGCAAATGTTGGTAATAAAGGATTTTCACAAAAAGTTTTTACATCCCTATTCTCGCCCTTGGGTCAAGATACGCACATACCTACTTCTAATGCGACATCATTTTCACTACCAACGACTATGCCAGTTGCCCCCTTTAGAAAACAACTTAAAGAGAATCAGGAAACACCTCTACATGCTATCTACCATTACGTTGCAATCACAGATAGTGAAGAAGGATTGATTCTAGCTAACGTTGATACTCTAGCAGATGCCGACCCTACTAATAACTTTCTTGAAAGAGCCCTTACCTGGAATGAAAATGGAGTATTAAATGGAGCGCAAACTATAACTCTAGCTGGTTCTCTAGCCTACATTGGTACTCAAGATAAATTGGTAATCCTAGATCTAGATAAACCTCTTGAACCAAAATTGTTAACAACCCTAGATTTCAACAAAATAACTGGACTTGAAATTCAATTCAGATACCTATTCCTAACTGACGGTGAGGGTTTTCATGTTGTTGATATTACGAAACCAGAAGAAGCTAAAAAATTACCTCAAGCAGACATCAAACTTACTGACGCTAGAAATCTATACTTAGCTCGTACATACGCCTATATCGCAGGTGGAAAAGATGGATTAATCATTATTGATATTAGTAAACCAGATAAACCAACTATCTACACTTCATATAATGCAGAAGGAGAAATCAATGACCTCTTTGATGTGAAAATAGCCACTACAAATGCAAGTCTCTTTGCTTATTTGGCCGATGGCAAAAATGGCCTAAAAGTTATTCAACTCACAGATCCAGAAAGAGTCCCTACTTACTACGGTTTTTCTCCAAAAGTTCAACCACTGCTAATTTCAAGAAAAATAACTGACGGGCCTGCCTTGTATATATCGAAACCCTTAGATAGAGATAGAGCGGTAGATGAAACAGGGAATCAGGTCAGTGTATTTGGTAGAATTGGTTCAAGGCCCTTTAATCTTGAAGAAATGAGGAGTTTATTCCTAAATATGGGCGGAGCCCTATACACAGTACCATAAAGGCAAAATGAAACTTGCGAGATCGGCTTTTTAGTCATAGTTTAAAAGGAATTTGATACACCTAAACTTAGTTCCTCATGAAGAAAACTTCCATACTACTACTTACCACATTCGCATTTTACGTAACTTCAAAGAATTCTGAAGCGCAAAATATCATAATGACATCTCCTACTGTAGATATCACTCTACAAGAAGGGGACGACTACTTCCGTACTCAACTTTTAAACCCTAGAGATTTTGATCAACTATCAGATGCTGCCTATACTCGGAATTACGAAACAAGCAGTATAAGTTTTACTGGAGGAATCTTCACTGCAACTTCTGAGTCTATTTTAGATCCAAATGCTACCTCAGGAGACGAAGCTTCAGCGCACCTCCTCCCATTAATCCCTGGATTAAAAGGGGGAATTAATTCGATCCCCTTACAAACCGACAAGAATGGATCCAATTTTGGATTACAAAACCCAATTGATACTAGTAGATATACTCTGCTCTCCATGAGAATGAATAACAATAATCCAACCTCCATTCAAATATCTTGGGAAAGCGACTTAACAAAATCCAACTACATCCCCGTCCGAGACGTAAGCCCTTTTGGAATTAGACCCGATGGATTTGAGCATAACATGACTCCCGTAGCCAACTATTTTGGTTGGTATATTCATCAATTTAATATGGCTGATCTAACAAATTCTTTCGAAAGTTCTTCTGGCCTATGGAACAATCAAATTCATGCCCTAAGAATAGACCCTTCAAGACAAGGTGGTGGCGCTCAAACAGACAGAATTGATTGGTTAAGATTAGTAGATCCTAACTCTTCACCAAATGTGACAGTAACATGGAATGACTTATCACCAAGCAGCGATCCTACTCTGGTCTACACTCTATACGTTGACGAGAATAACAGTGGCTATACAGGAACACCCATTGCCGTATTTCCTGATGGTAATAACCCTGGCACATATACTTTTAATAGTGGAATGTTACCTCCTGGAAATTATTATTTCTATGTTAGCTTCGCATCAGTCATTAGTTCATTCCCTGGATCACCTACAAACAGTCCCTATAGTACTGGTCGCCTCATAATTAATAGTGCTCCAGCCATCGCATTTTCTGCTCCTTCAAATATCTCTGGAGATGATTACGCTACGCGTATTAGAGTAGATGCATGGGATATGAACATAATAGACGATGTAAGAAATTCAGACATAAACTCATTCCCTCCTAGCTCACGAAATTTCACCTCTCAACAACTTGTGGCCGACATATCAGCACAACTTGGGGGTAATTTATTTAGAGCGACCAGCGACACTCAATCTTTTGGATCGGAACTCCCCGCCCTAGACAACAAACCAGCAATTGAAATGGCCCTTGCAGATAACCTTTCGATTGACCCGAAACAATATAGATATTTAAATTATCGAATGAGACCTCATCCAGTCTCTCCTATATCTAGCCTAGAGGAGGCGGGGGAAGACTACAATACTGCCCCAGTCTTTTGGAATTCAGGATCCACTATCGACGCAGGAAAAGGAAAAAAGAATCCAGTAATTCAAGATTGGAAAACCTATTCAATTGACCTATGGGAGCCTAGCAACCTTGAAGGTCAAAACTGGTACGACCTATCCGCCATTACCACATTAAGAATAGTGCCTATAGCACCTATGGCAGGTACTGAATTTGACTTTGATTTCGTATCTCTAAACAAAGAGAATGTTCCCTTTAACAATATCTACACTATAAAATTAAATGTTCAAGATAGCGACAATACTTCGCTTAATCTATCCCTATATTATGACGATAACAAACAGGGTTTTGATGGCACACTAATTACCACTATGGCCATCTCCCCTGGTGAACAAACTTTCGCATGGAACACATCTACAATTACTACAAGTGGTAGATACTATCTCTATGCCATTGTAACAGATGGCAACAATACAACTAGGACATACGCGGCGAGCGATATAAATGTACCTGGCGCACCCGTAAACCCAAGTCCATCCCCATCTCCGAGTGCATCCCCCTCTCCAAGTGCATCACCCTCTCCGATTCCATCCCCGCTACCAGGAACACCTCCAATGGACTACGACAAAGACGGCACAAGCGACAGAGCTATTTTTCGTCCATCTGCTGGAAGGTATTATCAAAAACGTTCCTCCTCGAATCAACTGTTTGCTATCCCATGGGTCCAAGGAGACAAGTTCTTCCCTATTCATGGGGACTTTAATGGTGACAACAAGTCTGATTTAGCTGTAATATTTGAGCATTTCGGATATATGGGATGGTACACACATCTATCAGATACTAGTACGGTAAAAAGTTATCTTTGGGGATTCCCAAGTGATCAACTTGCGGTCGGTGATTATAACGGAAATAATTCAGATGAAATTGGCGTTTTTAGAAATGGACTTTGGTATTTAATTGACGATGTTACCAGCGGAGTCTCAGTACATGCTTGGGGACAAGAGGGTGATATTCCAGTAGCGGCAGATTATGACGGTGATGGGAAAGATGATATCGCTATCTGGCGTCCATCTGAAGGAAACTGGTATATCTTAAATTCTGGTTTTCTAACTGGAAATAATCCGGTCTATGTAAAAGTTGTACAATGGGGGCTACCAGGAGATATTCCACTTAGAGCTGACTGGGACGGTGACGATAAAATTGATTTTGTCGTTTGGCGACCATCGAATGGTACTTGGTATATCAGAAATAGTACCGATGATAGCATCACGATAAAACAGTGGGGACTACCAGGAGATACGCCAATTATTGGAGATTACGATGGAGACGATAAAATTGACTACACTGTATTTAGACCTCTTGAAGCTAATTGGTACACCACCCACCGAACAGGCCAAACCGCCATCGTTCAGATGGGCCTACCTGAAGACCGAGTAGCGAAAAGATAACTTTCTTCTCTAGGAATAAATTGGATCTAAATATTAATCTGTTTTAGTTGCTCTCTACAATAATCACTTAGGATTGGCCAAATTAAAGGCCAATCCTAAGCATTTTTCAATCTACCTCAATCGACTTGCTCTCCAAGCGTACTCATAGCTACCTGATTCAGATAGAGTAGAACCAATTACGGTAGTTTTACCTACTAACTCACTACCATCTTCGGATAACGTAGCCGTATTCTTTAATATTTGTCCATTCTCTCCAACTACCTCAAAGGATACCTGAGCTAATCCACTATCTGATTTACTTCCTTCACCTAAAAAGTGTGAGAACATCAATTGTGAATCAACAGTAGATTTACCACGGATACCAATTTGACTAACCGTAAGTCCCATCACTCCCTGATCAGTAGGATCAAAAGCGAAGTAACCTGAACCACTAGCAGGAGCATCTAAACTCCATCCCCATACACCATATATTTCAGGAGCTACAGCTTTTGCATGATCTGAAGTTTTCTCTGAAGAACCTACCTTAGTACTAAGTACAGCTGACTTAGCATGTAAATTCTCAAGCATTACATCAAAACCATCCTTCAAGCCTTTCTCCATCCAATCGATAGAACTAGCTATGACAGTCTTACCATCAACCTCTCTTTCATAACCCATTGAAGCTACTAAAGCTCCATCTTCTTTCTTATCTGAGTTATAAAATAATGCAGTGACATCAACTTCCAATAAAGTTTTAACCTCACCTTCTTGAGAAATACCATCTTTATTCTTATCAAACCAAAGAGCTATATCTTTTAACTCTTCACCGGAAACTTTTCCATCTAAGTCTCTATCTAGCTTGGATAAAGCTTCATATCCATCTCTCCAAGGTGTTCCACGAGTATGTCCTTCCACCAAAGAGGCTAATCCATTTCCACCGAATGTCCAACTACCAAATAGTTGTGTGGCAGAACTAATAACACCAGTATGTTCAGGATCATAAACTAGGAGAGGTAAAGCTTCAGACCCTCTCCACATCCAACTTTCATTGTCTGAATATGGGTCAAGTTTAAAATTCACTATAGTACTAGGTATATCTTTATACTTCTCAGACCACACTAAAGAGATAGGAGTCGAGATTTCGCTATACAAACTCATGCTTCCACATTGCTCAAGTCCGCCCCTGACATCGGAAACTTCAGCTAATGAACAATCAGGAGTTAAATATAGCTGGCCAGAGACGCAGCCTTTCTTACCTTCCCTACTTCTAGTACCTCCGCCAATCTGTCGAAAGCCATTATCTTCGCTTGGAATCAAATTTCGATACCCTCCGGTACAATTAATAAGAGATTTATTAGCCTGATAATTATCTCTACTAGTTCCAGATCTTGCTAATAAGGCATCCCATAAGTGCTGAGTGAAAAATGCAGAGACTTTTTCCCCTTTATTATTCTGAACGTAGTTCTCACCAGCAGTATAAGTCGCTAGCGATCCAAGGCCAAGGTTCCTATCACTGATAATACTATTGACGATCTCCTCAAAACATGAAAGCTCAGTAGCACTTCCTGTTTGACTAATTCTGAGGTCACTTTTTTTACCTCTAACTTTTCCATGAGAAAAATCAAACTGGTAGTAACCCTGACAAGCTTCCACTGTTGGAGGCAAGCTTGGCGGAATTGAAGGTGGCACACTTGGCGGAATTGAAGGCGGCACACTTGGCGGAATTGAAGGCGGCACACTTGGCGGAATTGAAACTACTACAATTGGAGTTGGACACACTTCACAAGCCGAAGGAGCTGGGCAACTTGGCGCAGTAGGACAAGCAGGTGCGGTTGGACACTCACTAGGGCAACTCGGGCATCGCCGACAAGCTACAGGCGTGGGACATACATTTGGAGGAGGGGTTGGACAAATTGAGAGCCCAATACTCTCAGGCCCACCAATCTCAGATGGTGGCATTGCATAAACGTGAGATACTAGTCCGACAAATAGGAAAACAAGACAAACTAACTTATGAACCTTCATACACACACCCTTTTAAATTTTATACACCAACATGCAATACGCATTAATAACTATAATACAACCTTTAGATGCAGGTTTCTACTAAATAGTTATGACTATTAAAAAATAATTAGTGTTTTTTAATTTACGAAGAAAGAAGGCAAATCATTACAAGGGCTTACACATCATATTCATCAATACCGCCACAGACACAGAATAAATTCCTATCGCCGTAGGCATTATCGACCCTACCAACATGAGGCCAAAACTTGTTTTCTCGAATAGAATCAATTGGATAGGCTGCTTTTTCCCTAGAATAATTAAACGGCCAATTTTCCTTAGCTAGTCTCTCCGCCGTATGAGGAGCATTCTTTAGGGGACTTTCAGCCGGGCTAAGCTTACCTGCGATAACATCCTCTATTTCCGCTCGAATAGAAATCATTGCGATACAAAACCTATCAAGCTCCTCTTTCGACTCACTCTCTGTAGGCTCTACCATCAATGTTTCAACTACCGGGAAGGATACTGTAGGAGCATGAAAGCCATAATCCATAAGGCGCTTAGCAATATCAGTGACATCGATTCCCACTGATCGCTTTAAATGCCTGAGATCTAAGATGCACTCATGTGCGACATATCCATTTGACCCCTTATATAAGACTTCGTAGGCACCCTCTAATTTTTTAGCCACATAGTTTGCATTTAAAATAGCTACTTGAGTCGCCTTCCTTAGATTATCAGGGCCCATCATCCGCATATACATCCAAGAAATGGTCAATATGCTAGCTGATCCATATGGAGCGGCACTAACCGCGCCACTTCCAGGGATATAAGCAGCAATACTTCCAGGAAGATATGGTCTTAATGTTTCAGTTACAGCAATAGGACCCATCCCTGGGCCACCGCCTCCATGAGGAATACAAAATGTTTTATGCAAGTTTAAATGACATACATCCACACCAAACTCTCCAGCTCGACATAAACCTACCTGCGCATTCAAATTCGCCCCGTCCATATAAACCAATCCACCCACTCCATGAACCAGCTCAGTCATTTTTTTAATGCCTTCTTCAAACACCCCATGAGTAGAAGGGTAAGTAAGCATTAATACCATCACCGAATTTCCGAATTCATTTATCCGCTTTTCTAAATCAACTAAATCAACATTCCCGGACATATCGCACTTAACAACAACAACCTTCAATCCTGCCATATCTGCGCTCGCAGGATTTGTCCCATGTGCTGAAGCAGGTATCAAGCATACCTTTCTTTCAATATCTTTTTTCGATTTAAAATAAGCTCTAACTACCATCAATCCAGCGAATTCTCCTTGAGCACCGGAATTAGGTTGCAAAGATACCGCTGGTAGGCCTGTAATCTCTCCCAACCAGGCTTCTAAATCATTAAACATCATCTGATAGCCAAGAGCTTGTTCCCTCGGAGCAAAAGGATGCATAACAGAAAACTCCTTCCAAGAAACCGGCAACATCTCAGAAGTAGCATTTAATTTCATGGTACAAGAACCAAGCGGAATCATGGAATGTGCGAGCGAGAGATCTCTATTCTGTAATTTATTTATATAACGAAGTAACTCCGTTTCAGAATGATAAGAGTTAAAGACCTTATCCGTTAAAAAATCACTTTTTCTAATAAAGTCTTTTCCAATAGTAGAACCTCTAGGACTAGCATCAAGCTCTACAGTAAAAATAGCTAAAATATTAGATAAGTCTTTATCGCTAACAGTCTCGTCAAAACTTATACCCACGCTAGAATCTGAGAAATATCTAAAATTAATCTCTAACTCTTCTGCCATCTTCTTGATCTCTACAACATTTGACAGGGGAAGAGTTCTAATAGTATCAAAAAAGTTAGAAGTCTTAATCCCGATGCCACCCTTCTCTAGGGCATCTTTTAGAATACTAGTTTTTAAATGAATCTTACTGGCGATTTCTTTTAAACCTTTTGGCCCATGATAAACTGCATACATACTAGCCATGATAGCCAATAGAACTTGAGCGGTACAAATATTACTAGTCGCTCGCTCTCTCTTAATGTGTTGCTCTCTAGTTTGCAGTGCCAGTCTAAGTGCTCTTTTTCCGTCAGCATCCTTAGACACACCCACCAAACGACCCGGGATCTCCCTCTGATACTCAGAACGAGTAGCCATAAATGCCGCATGTGGACCACCATATCCCATAGGGACACCAAATCTCTGAGCACTCCCCACTACCACATCCGCTCCTAGATTCCCTGGAGCTTCGACTAAAGTCAATGCTAATAAATCAGACGCTACAACTAAATGTGCGCCAGTCGTTTTAGCTAACTTGGAATAATCTTGAACCTTCAACAACTCACCATCAGTAGATGGAGATTGAATAATCACAGCGAATACACCACTTAGATCATTAATATCTTTTAAATCATCAAAAATTTGTATTTCAATCTCTAATGGTTCTGCCCTAGTTTCTAAAACTTCAAGTGACTGAGTATGAAGGCCACTATGCACCAACACCTTGGTCCCAAGTGTTTTATGGTTTACACGATAAGATAAGGTCATAGCCTCTGCAACTGCAGTCGCCTCATCAAGCAAAGAAGCATTGGCTAAATCTAGTCCACTAAGATCACAAACTAAAGTTTGAAAATTCAATAAAGCTTCTAATCTACCTTGAGCAATCTCAGCTTGATAAGGAGTATATTGAGTGTACCAACATGGATTCTCTAAAATGTTTCTTTGTATAACTGCGGGAGTAAGTGTACCATAATATCCTTGTCCAAGATAAGAACGCCACACCTGATTTTGTTCCGCATAAGAACGAAGTTGATCTATGGCTTGAACTTCAGAGAGTCCTTCTGGCACGTCCAATTTAGATTCAAGGGAGATATTGGGCGGAATTACCTTACTTGAAAAAGAATCTAAAGAATCTTCACCTAAGAGCAAAAGCATCTCTTGAATATCCTTCTCCCTTGGCCCTAAATGGCGACTTGCGAACTCATTCTTTAACATGACAACAAAACTCCCGGTCTAAACTAACAATCTTGAAAAACAAAGTAGTTTCCTACTTACTAATACTATCAACTAAGTCATTATAAGCACCCTGGGCGAGTAAACTTGATGCTTCACCCTGATCGCTGGACTTTATTTTAACCATCCATGCACCTTTAAAAGGATCTTCATTTACTAATTCAGGTTTAGCTTTTAAATCCTCATTAATCTCTACTATCTCCCCACTAAGAGGAGCATATATATCACTAACAGCCTTTACCGATTCTACAGTAAACATGACCTCGCCCTTTACGACAGACTTCCCAACTTCTGGTAGATCCACATACACCACATCTCCAAGCTCACTGCCCGCATAATCCGTTATCCCAACTGAAGCGACCCCATCTTTTAAGTTAATCCACTCATGATCTTCAGTATATAAAAATGACTCTGGTCTCATCTTATGCTCCTTCTAGTTTAAATTATTTTTTACTCTTCTTATAAAAAGGCAAGCCTACTATCCTCACAGGCAATTCCTTATCTCTAACCTTAACACTTAAAGGTTTCCTCCCATCAGCAAACTCTTTTAATACAAATGCAAGTCCAATCGCCTTATTCACAGTAGGAGTCTTAGTACCACTACAAACCCAACCCACAGTTTTACCGTTAGAGATAACAGAATACTCAGCCCTAATAATACCTGGCCCCTCGACTTCAAGCCCGACTAAAACAGGCGTAACTCCCATCTCTTTCTGTTTTATCAATGCTAAAGACCCAACAAATGGCCCCTTATCGAAACTTACAAATCTATCAAGACCTGCATTCAGAGGAGTTATCTCTTCTTTTATCTCATGACCATGCAAGGGCAAATTAGCCTCTATCCTCAAAGTATCCCTCGCACCTAATCCACAAGGAACTAAATTTACGTTCAATTCATTTGCCTTCGTAAACAAAGCGTTCCACACCTCTTCGCCCTTCTCCATGGGCACAAAAACTTCCACTCCATCCTCCCCTGAATAACCAGTCCTTGCCATAATACAAGGTACTTCCGGAACAAAATATTCAGAAAGAATCTTAAATGCGAATCGTTTAAGCTCTCTGGCATCATCGCCAAATACTTCTGCTAGAAAACCCATCGCCAAGGGACCTTGCACTGCGAACTGCATATACTGCGGAGACAAATTTTTAATAGTACAATCAAAGTCTCCCTTATGTTTTAGGAACCACTGATAATCCACTTCCGTATTTGAAGCATTTACACAAACAAAATACTTAGATTCATTTATTCTATAGACGATAATATCATCAACTACCCCGCCTAGTTTATTAAGCATCAATCCATACTGAGCCTTACCATCTACCAACTTAGAAATGTCATTGGTAGAGATAAGTTGTAGTAAGTCCTCTGCACCTACTCCTTCCAACATCAACTGCCCCATGTGACTTACGTCAAAAATCCCAACACCAGTTCTCACTGATTCATGCTCATGAGCTAAACCTGAATATTGAACAGGCATGTTCCAACCAGCGAAAGGAACAAACTTAGCCCCCAAGGCCTTATGTACTTCTCTCAACGGCAACTCTTTTATTGGGCCATCTAAAGATGATTCTACTTCAGCCATATCTACTTATCCTTATTATTGTTCGCACAAATTAAAACATTACTCATCAACATTGCCATCGTCATAGGGCCAACCCCTCCAGGAACAGGTGTAATCGCTCCAGCAACCAACTTACATGATTCAAAATCACAGTCACCGACAATCTTCCCATCATCTAAATATGTAATGCCCACATCAATCACTATCACCCCAGGCTTTAGCATGTCTCCAGTAATTAAATTCGACTTACCTGTAGCTACCACTAAGATATCAGCCTGCTTAACGATACTATCTAAATCCTTAGTTTTGCTATGGCATTGACTTAGAGTGGCATTTTGATTTTGAAGTAAAATCGCACTTGGTTTTCCCACTAGTTTAGATCGACCAAGAACTACCGCCCTTAGACCACTTAGGTCTGAACTCTCTCCGAGTTGACGCCTTCCCTCAAGCACCAACTTCAAAATACCAATTGGAGTACACGGCAATTGACAAGAATCATCACCTGTTAAGACTAAACGTCCAATTAATTCAGGATGAAGTCCATCCACATCTTTTTTAGGGCTTATTTTACAAAGAATCTTTTCTTCATCAAACTTTGATGGCAATGGCAATTGAACTAGAATAGCATCAACTTCAGGATCTCGATTCAATAAAACAATTTGATCGATAATGTCTTTTTGTGTGGTATCTTCATCAAACTCCAAGATACTGGCATCGAGACCCAATGAATTTGCTAATTTTTTCTTAGAGTTTAAGTACTTCTTAGAGCCCGCATCAGCACCAATCAATAACATTACTAAAGAAGCTGGTCTCTTAGTGACTATGGTAAAACTATCAGCCTCAGCTTTCGTCCTAAGATTTGATTGTTCTGCTAACTTTCTTCCATCTATAATCAAAGCGGTCATTTAGTACTTTGCCTTATGCCTTTTTATGAGTATGTTCATTCAATAATTTTAAAAAGATAGTAACAGAACACAGAAGTAAGTCGAGTGCCTAGCCTAAGAAAAAATCTATGATCATTTCCATACCAAGAGAAAGAAAAGCCAATGAAAAAAGAGTGGCAATAACCCCCGAAGGGAGTAGGGAATTAGTGGCGCTAGGAGCTACAATCTTGATCGAAGAGGGCGCTGGTCTGGGAAGTGGTTTTGAAGATTCAGAATATGTTCTAGCAGGAGCAAAGATTAGTAGCTCTTTAAAAAACCTTATGGAAACCGCAGATATTTTTCTAAAAGTAAAAGAACCTGCTCCAGAAGAATTTAATTTCCTACACTCCAATATGATAGCATTCTCATTCCTTCATCCAGCAGGATCAAGGGAATTAACAGATGCTTTACTAAACTCAAAAGTTATAGGCCTTGATTATGACCTAATCGAGAATGAAGACGGAAAATTTCACATTCTAGAACCAATGAGTGTAATTGCAGGGAAACTCTCTATACACGTAGCCTCTGAGTTTATGCTTAGTCATCGTGGCGGAAAAGGCTTTTTATTTGATGGGCTAAAAGGAGTCCCCCCTGCTTCAGTCCTCGTGTTAGGAGCAGGAGTTTCTGGATTCTCGGCCGCAAAAAGGGCCCATGACATAGGGGCTAAAGTAACTCTTCTTGATATTAATCAAGATAAACTAAATAAGGCTAAGGCCCTCTGCCCCGAGATAACAACTCTAATCTCAGATCCTACAATGATAAAAAACCAACTACCATTACACGACGTCATCGTTGGCGCTGTTCTAGTGGCTGGAGCGAAAGCACCAATCCTCATCAAAAAAGAAGACCTAGCCAATATGAAAAAAGGATCTATTTTTATTGATATCGCGATAGACCAAGGAGGAATAGCTGAAACGTCCAAAGCAACCTCACTAAATGACCCCGTTTACACAGAGGATGGAGTGATACATTACTGCGTACCCAATATGCCCGCCATGGTTCCACTAAGCTCAACAATAGCGCTAACCCAGGAAACCCTCCCTTGGCTAAAAAAGCTATGCGTAAATAACCTAGACACCTTAAGCTCCAAGTACCCAGGTCTTAAAAAGGGAATAGTCTGTAAAAATGGCGTCTTATGTAATAAAGCCATCGCTGATACTTTCAGATTGGAGTGGAGCGCGGCCTAAATTGAGACAAAAATTAGCCACATCTTTATATCTGGCTAATTTTATGATAAATTCTGCTTTGTACGGACTAGCACTATGATTTCCAAAATCACTTAAGGTCCAGTTCTTTAACATTCCAATCCGAGTAGATGAAATAGAAATCGTTCTACCCTTTTTATAAAATAAAAAGGGTAGAACGAGAAAGACTGGTGAACTTTTTTCGTTCTTTACAATTGAATTTCACCTGAAAGGTTATATCGTGGTAAAGGAAATTATACCCGTTTTGAGTGAAAAAAAGTAATCAAACTGATCATCTCAACAAACACAGATGAGTTTCGTGTGAAAGGCCTAATGTCTTCTATCGTGAGGACATTCCATGGTATCGACGCTTCCATTGCGGAACTTGAAGGTACGGACGCATGCCCTCTCCTCGAGAAAATCATCGGACTGAATCCCCCATCCCATCGCGCAGGATGCGGCGGATCTTGGGTTCACGCTATTCCAGAACCCCTAAGGGTAGCTGAAGCGGCATAGAAAATGTAGCAAGTCTATGCAATACAACCAGAACGGTTCCCTCCCTTTCTGGTTGTTCTTTATTTTAATTAATAAAGAATACTGTTTAAAGGTAATATATTTAGTAAGAATATGAAGAATATTAATTTCTCCAGATGAAATGATGTATCAATTCAAAAAACTGAGCCGTTTTCTCATAACATGGCACCTCTGCCTCGCTGGCGCAATGCTCCTTGTCGTAGCCTCATTACATCGCCTGCAACTTAATTCTCCTAGCTACACATCCAGTCCCTTGATCCACTTTCAGGTTACCCTAATGATCCTCATAGCCCTTCTCGTTTGCATTCACCCCTTTGTGGGAATCTTCCTATGCTTCAAACGGCGATGGAAACAACTCGGAATTCTATTGATAAATACGGTAGTGGGAATTGCATCGTGGTTTACAGCAATGCACATCAATTCAGCAACGCTGATGTACATGACATAAGATACAAGGGAATAAAATAAGACAGATGTGGATTAAGATGGAAGCTAGGTTGGTATCTTAAATATTACTCAAAACTCTTTGTAAATTCAGGTAGCTTTAAATCTTCCTTTATCTTTAAAAATTCCTCTGCTGAAAACGGACCTTTGGCTATGTCTGCTCCATTTAAATATGGGTGGTCTTTCTTTTTTTCGATGTAATAATATTCACTATTCCTCTGTGCTACGACATAGTTTGCATCACTACCGACTTTTTTAATTATTGAATCTACTCTACCAATCCAAGAATCATTTCCAAGATCATAAACCAATTCTAAATCTTCTGATACATCAATCCACGAAACACTATAAGGTGGATCTTTCCACTTTGTCCCCGAATCAAAAATACAATTAGATAATAATCCCATCAAGAAAGTAAATATCACTAATAAGAAAGTCAATATAATTATTTTCATAATACGCATGACGAACATATTGTTTTACTTCACCCTCTAATAATTCAAATACGAAGACATCCACTTCTCAACATCTTTAACACTCATTCCCTTTCTCTTCGCATAATCCTCGATCTGATCTTTATCAAGTCTTCCTACGTTAAAATAGTTGCTTTCTGGATGAGCGAAGTAGTATCCACTTACAGAACTAGCAGGAAGCATTGCACAACTCTCAGTAAGCTCCACTCCAATTCTTTCCTTAACCTTTAAAAGATCCCAGATTTTAAACTTCTCAGTATGATCTGGACATGCTCCGTATCCAGGAGCTGGGCGAATTCCTTGATATCGTTCTTTAAGAATATCCTTCTTACTTAAATGCTCATCACTACCAAAACCCCACAACTCCTGCCTCACGCGCTCATGCATATACTCAGCACATGCTTCTGCTAAGCGATCACAAAGTGCTTTAATCATAATACTTGCGTACATATTATGCTCTTCTTCAAAGGCTTTAATTAAATGATCCACTCCAAAACCAGAACTAACAGCAAAGAATCCCATATAATCTGAAAATTCACCACTAGAAGGCTTAACATAATCACTTAAAGAAACATTAGGAGCTTTATTCGTTCTTTCTCCTTGCTGCCTTAAGAAATTAAAACAAGTAATTTCGCCATCCTCACCTTCTACAAAAACATCCTCTACATTAGGATCTCTTTTAGCCTTAAACAAACCAACCACCGCCCTAGTAATAGGCGCATTCTTAGAATCTAAATACTCTAAATAATGCTCAGCATCTGCGTACAACCTCTTAGCCTCTTCCCCGTATACAGAACTCTCAAAAATCTCCGGATACTTTCCTTTTAACTCCCAAGTAACCAGTAGGAAAACATAAAACTCGCTATAAGTACGCAACTTTTCAGACTAAGCCTTATTTCTAGGCTCTTTACCAAACCAATCTAGCCTT
>CAYGUX010000009.1:0-42823 GCA_964353175.1 uncultured Bdellovibrionales bacterium
CTATATATATTTGATACATGCTTAACCTACATGATTAAACTATTTAATTATGTAGGGGATAAATTAATGCCTATTTAAAAACATTAAGGCTCTCTAAAGTCACCACTTACTATAACAATATCAAGACGATTTCGAGTACTAATCTATAGGTTCTTCAGCTTAATTAATTTTAATAAAATTATCACCTCCCCAAACCCCAAAATTATCCACGAAGTATTCCGAGTTGATTAATGCCCATTTGGAGCATTCTTAAATAATATGGTATTCAGATTGTCCTATTAAATTAGAATAGAGCCCTTAGTTAGTGTGAATGGGCAGAAGCTAACATTATTATTCAAAGTGTAAACTACAGGAAGAACAGCATGTCAGTAAGAGTAGCCATAAATGGATTCGGAAGAATTGGAAGAAATGTACTTAGAGCCCTTAATGAGCAAGGAGTAAAAGACATTGAGATTGTAGCAATCAATGACTTAACTAATGCCGATACATTAGCTCATCTTCTTAAATATGACTCAGTACATGGCACACTAAAAGGCGAAGTAAGCGCTTCGAAAGATAGCATCAAAGTAAACGGCAAAACTATTAGCGTTACCTCCGAGAAAGACCCCACTAAACTTCCTTGGAAAGCCAATAAGATCGACGTAGTTCTTGAATGTACAGGAATCTTCACCAAGAGAGAAGCTGCTGCAATGCACCTTGAAGCAGGAGCTAGAAAAGTACTTATCTCTGCACCGGCAAATGACTCAGACATAACAATAGTTTACGGAGTTAATCATACTGACTTTAACACCAAAGAACACCATATCGTTTCCAATGGCTCATGTACTACTAACTGCCTAGCTCCAGTCGCTAAAGTACTCCTAGAGAACTTTGGAATTTCTCACGGGATGATGACTACTATTCATAGCTACACCAATGATCAACAAATCTTAGACCTTCCTCACAAAGATCTAAGAAGAGCTAGAGCAGCCGCACTATCTATGATCCCTACAACCACAGGTGCTGCAAAGGCTTTAGCTCTAGTAATCCCTTCACTTAAAGGCAAACTAGACGGAATGGCGATAAGAGTTCCAACTCCGAATGTCTCTTTGGTCGATTTTGTTTGTCAGGTGGAAAAGGATGTCACCATAGAAGATGTTAATAAAGCATTGATTGCATCCGCAGAAGGTTCTTTAAAAGGAGTTCTTTCTGTATCCCATGAACCTTTAGTAAGTTGCGACTATAATGGCAATCCAAGTTCAAGCACAGTTGACCTACTTTCAACAATGGTACTTGAGAAGAGAATGGTAAAAGTTCTATCTTGGTATGACAACGAAATGGGCTTCTCCAATAGAATGGTGGATGTTCTTGAGTTACTAGCGAAATAAGTTAAAGATACGAACATGAAAAGAGAGTCAATTTTTTTAGGAAATTGGAAAATGAATTTCTTAGAGGAGGAGGTTGTAAACTTCTTTAAGGAATTCACTCTCTCACCAGCTAGTGCGCTCGTAGGCTTTGCGGTACCCGCGCCCTATCTAAAACTCGCTTCAGTATTAACACGAAACTCAAATATTCATATTGGCGCGGAGAACTGTCATTGGGAAGAGTTTGGCGCTTATACAGGTGAACTCTCTACGGCCATGCTAAAAGACTGTGGTGCAAAATTCACCCTAATAGGGCATTCTGAGAGAAGGCAATACTTTGGCGAATCAGATGAGACTGTAAACAAACGTACTAAACGTGCTCTTAAAGAAAATTTGATTGCAGTTACATGTATAGGAGAAACCAAGGAAGAGTACCAATCGGGAGATAGGACTAAAGTATTAAGCAGACAGATCAAAACTGGCCTTGGTAATCTAGGGAATATTAATCTAGAGAATCTTATACTCGCCTACGAACCCGTCTGGGCAATTGGAACTGGCTTGTCAGCGACACCAGAGGAAGCAGATAGCGCGCATCAACATATTCGTAAAGAACTTATAACTCTATTCCCAGAAGCTGGTCACACAATCCCCATCCTATATGGTGGCTCAGTTAATTCCAAGAACTCTAAAGAACTTCTATCGATTGAAAGCATAAACGGATTTCTCGTAGGGGGAGCTAGCCTAAAGGTCGCAGAGTTTACCGCCTTAATTCAAAATGCGATCTAGACCGTTTTAATTAACCTCTTAATAAAATAAAACTCTCTCAGTTGAGATTTCAATTCTCAACTCGCCCTGTGAGTCTCTCGCTTCTCCATCAATCTGAAACTTGAGTGACTCCTTATCACAACTTTCAATTATGATTGATTTAGATTTGATTTCATTAAAACTTCTATTTAGTCCTAGCTTCAGAAATATTAACTTAATACCATTACTTAAATAAGAACCTAAAAAGCTTCTTATTAAAAAATAATCTTCACTTGAATCCGCATTTGGCAATGGTGATATTCCTCCACCATAGAATGAAGAATTAGAAACAATCGTTGTCCCCCTTATGACATCTACATTATCGAGAAGTATTAACCTATAAAGAATAGAAGGTCTTAAGATAGATGCGAAGATTCCTTTTGCATACAATAGATCTGAGCTATAGGTCTTTCTGTGATTTTCAACCCAATGCACAACCTCTGCATCAAAGCCTACTGAACACATTAAAAAAAATGGTTCCTCATTTGCTTTTCCAAAAAAATGTTGGGATGGTGAATTTCGCTTTACTCTCTTATATAATTCAGAAACATTAGGAGAGACTTTAAATTGTTGGGCAATCAAACTCTCATTTCCGGCGGGGAAAAGAATACATGAAATTTGTAACTTTGCTAAAAGTGGTAAATATGGCCTAAGAGTTCCATCACCCCCTACCACAATCAGCCCCTTAAGTTCTCCTCCGAAATCTTCATGGATAGCATCTTTGAGAGATTCAAATAGAGACACTTCCTCGCCATTTAGAGTGAAATAGTCGGAGATCTGTTCTGCATAACTCTTAGCCAATCCACGACCAGAGATAGGATTATACAAAACTCCATACATACTAAACTCTGAACATTAACTGCGGCTTAAATATCGGATAACATCTATCCGAGAGACGATACCTGCGATCTCACCTTTGTCATTCACAGCTAGGACTACGTTATTGGCTTCTAAGTTGGATTCGATTGTTGCAACATCCTGATCCAAAGTTGCCAAACCTAATACTGGTTTAGACACATCAATGGCTAAACTATCTTTAGTTTTTTCACCAAACAACAAGGCTTCTAATAAATCACTTTCATGTATTATCCGATACCCATCAGTATTTTCTAACTTCACAGGAACCTGAGAGATCCCCTTCTCTAGCAATATGTCTGTCAATTGCCCAATCGTATTTTGAGGTGTGGCAAAAACAACTTCCGAGCCTTTAAATTTAATAACATCCCCGATGCTCACATCCCTAAGCTCTAAACCTAAGGTACCAAAGCCATTATTTTTCATCCAATCATCATTGTAAAGCTTTGAAAGATATCGATTACCTGAATCGCAAAGTAGAAACATCACATTTTTATCTGGGCCTATCTCTTTTGCTACATCCAATGCAACGGCCAAACCTGCCCCTGAAGTCTCACCTACATATAAGCCGTATTGCCTAGCAAGTTGTCTCGCATAGAAAAACGCCTGCTTATCTGTCACAGTCCTTACTTCATCTACAACGGAAAGATCAAGACAACCTGGTAAAAAATCATTCCCTATCCCTTCCATCTTCCAAGCTTTCTTCTCAGATTTATTCTTTTTATAATAAATCTCACCATAAGAACTACCCAAAGGGTCCATCAAAATGATCTTTACTTCCTTTCCGGCCTTCTTAGCTTGCTCCTTTAAGTACTTCCCAATCCCGGAGATAGAACCACCGGATCCCGCACCTGCAATAAACACATCTATTTCGCCATTGGTCTGTTCCCATATCTCAGGTCCCGTAGATTCATAATGCGCCTTGACGTTATTGAGATTATAAAACTGATTGATTAAGGCTGAATTGGGTGTTTCTGCTACGACTCTTTTGGCAACTTCTTTCCAACTATCAGGATGATCGTCAGGAATGTTTGTAGGCACAGTAATCACCTGACTACCATAAGCCTTCAGCATATTAATTTTTTCGGTACTAAATTTATCTGGCATCGTAAATACAGACTTATACCCCTTTATCGCACAGATCATTGCTATAGCTAAGCCTGTATTGCCTGCGGTAGCCTCCACGACTGTTCCACCTGGCTTGAGTTGTCCACTTGCTTCTAACTCTTCAATCATCTTCAAAGCCATGCGATCCTTTAAAGAACCACTTGGATTTAGATATTCAGCCTTCATTAAAATCTTTGCTGACTTAGAATTTTTCTGGTCTTTCCCATATTCAAATACAGGCGTATTACCGATACTTGCCAATACATTCTTAGATAGTAAATTTTTTGAGCCACTCATAATGCTTTCTCCGCTCTTGGATTAAATTTAAATTCCCACAAATTATAGTCATACCCTTCACCGAAATCGACAAAAAATATTTCAGAATAATTCATCTCAATGACGATACTTCCTGCGTACCTATTAATCCTAATATCTTCTGGATCAGCCGGAATATCTAATTTCTGGATAGCCTTGCTTAAAACTCTAATAATTTCCCCATCTTTAAATTCGTTAGCTTTTTCAGCTTGAGAATCCATTAGCCCCTGTAATTCATAGTAGGAATAATAAAATGGGATGACTTGAGAACTAGTATAAACGCCGCTTAAAACTAGTAAAATGAATAACAATATTCCGATATTGCTCATGCCATTTTGTGTTTTCATATATTTTTTACTCATTGTAGTATAATATACTGACATTCTACTATTAAGAACCAACAAAGTCTCATAATTACTAATTAAATCCAAATGGGCAAAAGAAAAAAGACTTCTATTTACTATACCCTTATGATACCAGGCATATTTATGGCGGTACTGGGATTTGGCAATGTGCTTTTAGGTACATTTAAGTATCAACAGTACCAAGAAGTACTGATAGAAGACAAGCTCGAATATAATCAGGAGCAAACGCTTACGAATGAATATGAACGACTATCCCCACTACAAAGACTTAAAACGACCGATAAAAAAGTTTCTAGAGATATTGCGATATTAAAGAAAGCAGAAGCTAGAAGAGATTTGTATAGCTTAGTGATTTATGGTGGCAAAGTTTTTCTATTAATCAGCGCCCTGCTATTAATTGCAGCGATAATTAGGAAATACTACGAAACAAATAAAATCACTTAAAGTCCACTTCATTTTAAAGTAAATCTATTTGTTCTCGAAAAGGCTAGCTAGCAAGACCAATCATGCTAGAACCTTAAAACCATAATTAGCCTCCAGCTCACTTTTTTCACTATGTCGAGACAGGGCACCTTCAATTATTCTATCAAGAATATCACTAAATAGTAGTTGAGGCGTGCTTTTATCCCATAGATAGAAAGATAAAGAACCTGGCATTGGATTAAGTTCATTAAAGAACAACTTCTCGCTTTCAAGATCTATCGTGAAGTCAAAACGCACTACGCCGGAACAAGTTAAAGCCTGATAAGCTTGAAGCGCATAAGCAAGGACACTATTTTTATACTCAGGGGATAAGTCCTGTGGATCAATGATTCTTGTTAAATCTGCCATCCCACCTGAACTACTTGAAGTCTTAGAACCAGCCTTACCTTTTCCACCTCGCATATACTTATCTTCATAAGACAAATAGTCCCCATCTGTGACGGGAATTTCCACTACAGAGGCTATTGGCTCGCCCTCACCCTCGATAACAGAAACATTCACTTCCATTAGTTTACTAACGCATGGCTCTACAATCGCTGAAGAATCATATTTAAAGACTTTCATTAGTCCTGCCATTAACTCAGCCCTACTATCAGCCCGACTCACTCCAACACTTGATCCTAAGTGTACAGGCTTAACAAATAGAGGATACCTTGTAAGTCCTTCCGTCTCTTCTACTAACTTAATCGCATCATCCGCAGAACGTCTAAAGCTAGATTTTCTAACTATCGCAGAAGGTAGAGCTGGAATCCCAAATCCTTCTAAATACTTTTTAGTCGCATATTTATCCATCGCTAGGGCCGATGAAAGGACTCTTGCGCCAGAATAAGCCACATCAGACATTTCAAATAAGCCTTGGATACAACCATCTTCCCCATACTGACCATGAAAAATTGGCACAAAAACATCAATCTCTACTTTTTCAGAACTTCTTCCCAAGATGCCATTTTTAACCTTAAACAAACCACCATCCTTAGGCTCTGGCACAAATTGCACTCTTTGAACTTGCTTAAAATTAGAGGGCAAGTTTTTATAAAATTCTCGTTTTCTCAATGCATCGCCCAAGAACCAAGAACCGTCTTGAGAAATATAGACTGCATAAACTTCGTACTTCAAGGGATCCAAAGCTTCCATAGCTTGTATCGCTGAAATTACAGAGATCTCATGTTCTAAAGATCTACCACCAAAGATGACTGCTACATTTATTCTTTTTGTGCTCATATTTAAAAAATCTCTTTAAATTCTTGTAAATCAGGAAGATCATTTTCCAAAAGTAAAACATCCCCCTCTGCCTGAATAGTTTTATAAAATCCCAAGGCCTCATCCCGCGTCATAAACCATTTTATCTGGTCTTGAGGATACTTAATCTCCGCCAAACCGTCAAAATATGCCTGTTTATTCACTTCGTTCACAATGATAATCAAATCACAAATAGTGCCAGCATATTTAGCAATTTCATTATTCTCATGATACAATTTATCCCCTAGCTCAATCATCCCAGGAGTAATCAAAACCTTACGCGCACCTGGTAGATCATTTAATACCTCTAATGCAGACCTGAACCCTACTGGATTAGAGTTATATGCATCGTTAATTTGTATATAAGACCTGTAATCCTTTACCTCCAATCTATTACTGACTGGTTTTATTTCACGCAAGGAAGCTAAAATAAGCTCTGGAGACACTCCTTTAGTGACCAATAGAGAAAAACATGCACAAATATTGGATAACGCACTTTTGCCATGCATTTTTGTATGGCCTGAATATTTATTCCCACTATGCTCTAAACTAAAGCTAGTTCCGGTACGTTCAGATTTTATCTCGCTAATAAAAACATCTAATTTACCCAAACTAGGGTCCAATCCATAAAGTAAGGTAGTTGCCTTAGGATACTCCATGGCCATTCTTCTAGCCCCTGGATTATCTCCATTTACAATAAGTATTCCATCTTGGGGTACGGCTTGAGCCAATTCACTTTTAGCTTTATATACCTGCTCCTCACTACCAAACCTCTCAAGATGGACTAGGTGCACAGCCGTTACTATTCCTGCATCAACAGGAGTGAGATCACACAATCTCTTTATTGATCCTTCCTTATACGCCCCCATCTCAATCACAGCATACTTATGCTGATCTTTTAATCTCTCTCTAATCTGCCTTGTAATACCCATCGGAGTATTAACTCCCTCAGATGGCCAAAAAGTAGAACCAACACATAGGCTCATCATTTCACCAAGTAAGTTTTTAACGCTACTCTTACCGAAACTTCCTGTTATTCCGACCGTAAATGGGTCTATTTTTATAAATTTTTCATGCGCCTCATTTAAATACTTTTTTTGCAGGCTTCTTTCTTTGGGAGACAATATCAAAACAGATGCAGCTAATAATAGAGGTGGGGATTGAGTTAAAAAAATTAAGGTGCATGTTTTAGCGAGAGCTCCAAGCTCCAAAAGATTCGGGAAAATGGCCACGCTCAATATCGCGGTTAATCCTACAGCTAAAAGAAAAATAGCCTGACTCCGCTTCGTCATCACAAGCTTTTTCTTTCCAAGACATCTGGGATCTGGCTCATAAAAAGCTAAAAAGACAAATAGTAAACCTTGCAAACAGGGAACTAAATACTCATACCCAATCATGACAATTGCAATAAAGCTAATTAAACTAACTAAAAAACCTCGAGTATCCACGGCTCGATTAGAAGCTATCCAAGAAAAGAATCTAAGGACATTATAATCCTCTTGTTGAAGATATCTTAGATACCTCAAGGATCTCTTAAGCATAAAAAAGAATAATCCTACCAATAATATTATAGTGCTTAATTCTATTTCCATCTTAAGCTATAAACTCCTTGATATACCGGTATAATAAACTAATGCCTGGGCCAATATAGGGAAAGTGCCCTTGCGACGGGAGAACGATTAATTTAGAATCCCTTATAAGTTCATTCATTCTACTTGCAACCTGAACAGGACTCTCATCATCGTCTGCCCCCCAAATTAATAAAGTAGGGGCTTTAATAATTTTAAGTTCGCTCTCAAGCTCCTCATTTACAGTTTTTACGAATGTTTTAGTCATAGGGCCAGCACTTAAATAATCCCTGGAAGCAAATTTAGGGATATACCAATTTTGGTAAATCTTCATACCGAAACTGGTATTCTTAAATCTTATTAGACTCCTAAGCGAAGAAAGAAAATAATTTCTAATTTGTTTTTTTAACGTAGGCTTAGGGCGCAATCCAGAAGCTCCTATTAGTACGATCTTATCTATGTATTCTGGGTATAAAGAACTAAATTTTATTATAGTTTTTCCACCAAAACTATGACCAACGAATATAGCTTTTTCAATTCCCTTAGTATCTAGAAACTTCTTCAGACTATACGCAAACTCCTTCATTCCCCAAACACTATCTGGCACAGTAGATAAGCCATGCCCAGGCAAGTCGATTGCATAAACCCTCCCAATAGAAGATAAAAGTTCTGAGAGAGGTTCAATATGATGGAGGCTTGTTTTCCACCCGTGAACCACAACAATGTTAGTCCCGCTTAAATTCTCATCACCATAACACTTGGAATGAATTGAAATATTCTGTGGTAAAGTTTCGCTCATTGTACTTATAAACAGTGCTCAGATGGAGACATATCACCTAGATATTGAAGATAGAGATATTTCCCATCCTTAAACTCACCTAAATGTAGAGGCTGAATAAGACCTCGGGCCTTAGAGTGAATCATAATAGCTCCTGAAGGAGCATCGATCCTTTTTCCATCGGCGCTAAGTAGTGCTCTTGAAAAATTTATAGCTTCAGTCTTCTTAGCAGTAGGGGCTAGCAGAATATTAATAATTTCTCCAGTCAAATCACCACGATAGGTTGAAGCGGTATAATCCTCTGCTGATTGAAGCTTAGATTTAAATAGGTTCATTTTATCACTACTAAAGGTATTTATGTAAACACTTGGTTTAATAAATGAATCTAAATCAGAACCTAGCGAAGATATTGCTTCTTCAGGCATATTCTCCGATAAGAAAAGTGCCATTTCAAAGCCAAGTCCTAACTTATGAGTTTGTTTTACAAAAGGAACTATCCCTTCTCTGCTAGTTGTTGCAAATAATATTTTGGGCGATAGGCTGATAATCTTTCTAAGAATAGAATATAAATCTTTTTCTCTATCATCCACACTCACATTGGCTAGCACCCCTAGACCTAATCCTTCTATCACATTTGCTAAATATTTGGATTCATATTGTGACAGATGATCCATATTCGAATATATTAAAAAAGTTAACTCCTTCGCCAATTGACCATACCTCTGGTTAGCATAGGAAAAGTAACTTTCTGCATACATAGAGGAAGTTATACCAAAGTTCCATAGATATGGGGATTGTGTGTTCCCTACGCATGTCCGATTCGGCTCGGACATAAATGTGATCGTTGCTAAACTTCTAGCATGAATTTCTTGTAGCTTCTCTGACGTTAAAAGATCTCCCTGAGGCACAATCAACAACTTCCCCTTAGTCTCTAAATCTTTTTTCGAAAGAAGAGTATTTAAATCGGCCAAAGATAAAAAAGAAATGTTTATAGAGCTATTATCAATTGCTAGGTCGAGTTGTTCTTTTAGACCCGCTAAAAACTGGACATTAATTTGCGAATCAACTTCAGTTGAACCTTCCGTAAGAAGTAAAATTTGATTTACAGCGGAGCTATCGCCCAGCATTGTACCAGGTTTAATTACTTTTAGTGGAGGAGCCTTCCTACTTAACTTCTCACCCCCTAAGAACAAAAAGCCCCCAACCAATATAATTACTAGAAGGACTACTAACACTATCCATTTACTGCGTTTTTTTGCCAAAACTTTCTCTTTATAACTAAGGGCTTAGATTTCTATTTCAGACCAATATAGCGTTAAACACTCTTACTGGCTTAGAATCTTTGCGATTGTACTTATCATCTTAAATTCTAGTATGGACTCAACTTTTTCGCACCTATTTAAACTATCTGAATCAATCTCACTAGAGTTTTCTATTCTATCCAAAAAGTCCACTATTACAGGAAGTTTAGACGAGATTAGAAGAATACTAGTCCACACACTAAACACTACTGATTTAAAGCGATTTATGTTAGCGGTAGATGAGATCCTACAGAACGCATACGAACATGGGAATCTCGAATTAAATCACTCAGAAAAAAAAGCTCTATTGGAGGTAGATCGCCTTGATCAAGAACTAAAGACTAGAGAAAAAAAGTACTTTTCCAGAACGATCTCTATTAAACTGGAGCGAATAGCAGACATGCTACATCTTTCGGTGACAGACCAAGGAAAAGGATTTAACTGGAAGGAATACCTAAAAACTCCGAGCAATCAAACCTCACTACATGGGAAAGGCCTTCCAATAATAAGGTCTGCTGTAGATAATATGGATTTTAATGAAATTGGCAACTCCATTAAAATCTCTAAATTAGTCTCACCTCGCTCTTAGAGTAAGATCCAGATAAAGAATCTATTGTAAAAGTCTTAAGACGCTGTCTGCATTTGCTCTACTGGCTTGAGCCTGAAGAGCGACACTTGCCTGAGCGCGAATCTGAGAACTCACTCTATCGGAAGACTCCCTAATAACATCAACGTCCCTAATCCTACTAGCGGCCTCTTCATTGTTAACTATAGATGTTTGAAGATTACTTAGGGCAACTCCAAGACGGTTTTCAGTTGCTCCAATCTCTGATTTAGAACTTGCCACCTTTTCATTAGCCAGTTTGGCTAAATCCAGTGCAGCCTGCGCACCCGCTTGAGAAGTTAAAGAAGCCCCTGTTAGCCCCAGTGAACTAGTGGATACTTCCGAGATATTTAACGTAACTTGTGAGTTCCCACTCGAATCAGTTCCTACTTGAATATTATTGGAGCTACCCAAGACCTGCTGACCATTAAACGTGGTAGTTGCAGAGATTCTATCAAGTTCAGTGCTCAGTGCTTGAAATTCATTATCCAAAGCAGCTCTTTGGCCATCTGACAAAGTGCCACTAGATGCTTGACTAGCTAACTCCGCTAACCTTCCAGTTATGGCACCAGCCTGCTCGTATGCACCTTCAGCAATATTTGCTAAAGCTGCCCCGTAGCCTACATTATTGGATGCTGTTCTACTAAGAGATACTTCTGCTTCTAGTTGAGCGACAATTTGAAGTCCTGCGGCATCATCAGATGCTCTATTAATTCTTTTTCCGCTGGATAATCTCTCGTTTGACTTAGCCAACTCAGAGAGAGACTTATTTAAATTTCTTTGAATTGAAGAAACGGAACTTGCACCTTTTAAGGAAATGGACATACTACGATACCTCCTGTAGCAAAACTTGCCTCCTGGCAACCAAAAGTAACCAAGATAGTCTAAATTAAATTTTTAAATAATTTTCGTTTCCCTACGACGTATCATTAGAGCACTTAACTCCAATAAAAAGGAACTTCCAGAACCTATACCCATTTATTCGACTAATAGTCGCTTTTACTTACGTTTCTGTGGCGCAAGATAATAAATTTAAGCAAAATTACTACTAAATAGCGATATTTGGACCTAGAACAAGCCATATATGTAGCAAATTAGCGAATTCGCTCGTACTTAGGGATAAATAACTGTTTATCGTTGTTAGCGACTATCAGATCCTCTTCCCTACCCCAATCGTAGCCGATTTCCTTATCATTAAAAGGAATACGACCTTCGTCATTAGTGTCGTAAATTTCGCTAGTTATATAAAATAAATGGGCCATATCTGATATAACCTTACCTCCATGTAGGACTCCTTGAGGTATCTTTACTACAGCTTCGATCGCCTCAGGATGAGAATCTCCAAGAACAAGCTCCAATTTTTCTCTGTATGTTGGACTCTCCTCTCTATTATCGACCAAGACTACCTGAATCGCTCCAATCCCAACATACCACCAATCAATCTGCTTATGATGAAAGTGCCATGCCTTAACAGTATTTCTAGCCATCTTACTATGGCTCCACTGTTTAAAAGGCTCACCACTTTGTGACTTAAATATAGGATCAGTATTCCTAATAATCTCTCTAAAAAAACCACGCGAATCCGCATGAGTAGCAAGAGGCTTAATTTCTACGCCCGCAATTAGGCAAGAATCCGAATCTATTGGATGATTACAAGACATATCAAATACTTATATTAACTTTGGCCTTGTTTAGCATTTAGACCTAAAAGAGCAAGTGTTTTCATCGACAACTCATAGTAATGCGACCATTTCTATATATAAGGCATAACATCTACTAGTACACTTAAATAAAAAAGCTCTAAACATGTCTGATGTAGTTTTAAACAAGGCCCAAACTACGGGCGAAAATGTCTTATCAAACCTTCTTAAGCTGTTACCTAAATTGCCATCCCTAGAAAGTCTGCGACTACCTGAAATATCTAAAGAAATAGAATCTAAAGGATCAGAACTACTAAAATACAAAGACTTACTACACGTACTTCAAACGGCCCTAGGGGAAAAACGGACCCAAAAGCTCCCAAACTTGAAGTAGTAATAAAGGAACTCTTTAAAAATAATGAAACCTATAGACTCTTAAAGTTAGATTCAATATCAGATTCAAAAATCAGTGAAGCAGCAGTAACGCTAAGAGAACTTGCTAAAACTCATACTGAGATGGATAAAATAGATCTGATTATAGAACTCGCCAAAGTCAGTCACAAGCTAATATCAGACCTCCCCAAAGAAGATCGCGTATTGATTGTCAAAAAAATAACGGAGGTAGCTTTTGATTACTTAGACCTATCCAAAGAAAACACAAAAATATATGCAAAATTAATCGGTACTCTGGTCTCCAATGCAGATCCTAAGCATCTAGACGCTGGGATAGAACTTGCGATCAAGGCATCAAATCAATATAGCGAAAAAATCTCCCCGGAGTCAATTGTTCAAATCTTTCTAGGAGATACTAAAAAGCTATCAAAAGATTTAGGAATTTCGCAAGAAAAAGTTAAGGAAGGTCAGACTTGTATCGCAGATGCATTTGCTAAGTCGATCCAGGAACATTCTAAAGAACTTGGCAAACCTTTAAATATACATACGCTGACCGCCTTACTCAACCATAAAACTCCCTTATCTTTAGTCGATCAAAATGGCAATTACAATCAGCAAAATCTAGCTACTGTCGCCAACACTGTGGCGACAAACTTACTCGATCATCCGCGATCACATGAAGAACATCAGTTTCGATACGAGGCAAAGCAAAAGCGAGAAATGCAGCATCAACAGATGGTTAGGGAGGAGGCCCACAAAACTATCAACCAAACACGGATGGGTCTTTTTAGAGGCCCTCACCTTAGAAGGCAAGCAAGAGCTCATAACATAGCAAACAATTGGACTCCAAACTATCACGTTGGTGGATTAATTATGCGTCATGTCACAAATGGCATGAATACTGGATATCAGCAAACTCAAGGCAGAGCGAATACAGAGATGAGGCAAAAGGTTTTCGAAGAAACTAAGTCGAGGCTAAATCAATCACTCTCAATCCTTAGTCCGGCTGATCGATCAAATTTGAAATCTATTTCAAAAATACTAGCAAGTTCCTCGGACCAATCCTATTCAGCTGAGATAAGAGTAGGAGACCTAAACCAATTAAATAACCTTGGAGTTGTAGCAAAGAGTTTTCTAAATGCAAATACCAACATGGATACAGATCCCACTCGTATTTCTAATTACTACAGGAAAGAAGGTAAGGATGGAAAAACATACGATGTATTCATAGACGCTCAAACCAACTCTACATTTTATAGACAAACTGGAATTGACGGTAAAGTGGAATTCGCAAAATCTACTGAGAATGGTAAATATATCTTCGTAAAGAAAGAGGACTATAGTGGTGTCATTACTTCATTGGCAATTTATGAAGATAGATTAGAAAAAGTTGCCATAAAACCGATTGAACTGCCGGCAACAGAAAAAGTTGCACAGCACAAAAACTCCACTAAAACAGACAAAGAAGCATTAACAATAAGAACGCATAAAGCATCTCAAATCTTAAAACCTTCTTCAAAAGAAATTAGTGAAATAAGCGACACCTCAGAACTTCAATTAAAATATTCAACTGACCCTAAAAACCCTTCCGTTAAGATTGATTTCAATAACTATCGAGTCTATCGCTACACAGAATACAATGGAAGCACCTCCTACGCCATGATTCCAAAGAATGGCTCAGCAATAACAAGATCAATTCGTAACCATAAAATGCAAGACTATATTTTGACAGATGTATTAAAGAAGATAGGGAGCTAAAGACTGAGAAACAGAGCACACCAGACCAAAAGAACTTAACAATTAGTAAAAATCAATGCCTCATCTCCTGAATTGTCTAAGCTCACTTTAACTGACTCCCTCTACTTGGTATAATAATTAGATACTTTGCTTAAATTTGTCACAACATACTTCGCCCATACTTTTGATAAAAATAGTTAGTAAAAAGTTCGTTAGGATCATACTTGCGTTTAAGCATAAAAAAATCACGACTCTCAGGGTAGGCCATTCTAAGTTGTTCTAAATCGTAATAAGGTAGGTATGGCAGATAAAACGTACCGTCTAAACTAAGTGAAATATCAATTAGCTCCCGAGTCAACTGCTCATCCTCAACTAACCCTTTTTCATTCTTTTTTACATTAAAGTATAAAACAAAGGCATAGGAGTCTTTCTTCGCATAGTTTAAAAAAGCGCTAGAAGATTTATTAACCAAGCGTACGGTACAATTTAGTAAGTTTTTTTTGTGTTTCAGGATTACCTTTCTCAACTTATCAACAAACTCAAGCGATCTATCAACAGGAATAAAATATTCCTGCAGTATATCTACATCTTCAGATGAATAGTAGTTCAGTCGCTTAAAAGGTGAGCGCATTAAATTATTTCTACTTAGTACCTCTTCAGACAATTGAAACTTTTTAGTTAGATACCATCGGAAAGATTTTCCCCACTCATATTTGCGTGACAAATTTAGGATTAACATATCCCGCTTAACATAAACCTCTTCTGCTAATGGTATATTTAGCTCTATTTCGTCATCCTCATTCTGATAAAAATCACTCACGATCACCTCATCTAAGAAAGACTCCGGAGCGATGGAGAGATCACCGTAAGCTAAATGAATCTTTCGCTTTGATTTAGTAACTGTTTCAAAATGATCAATAAGATTCTTGTAACTAGATACGGTATATTTTGGTTTTAGTGTTATGTTTTCCGTAACTCGGAGAGTTACATCTAAAATCACACCAAATAGTCCATATCCACCTAGCACAAGATGGAAAAGCTCAGGATTATTGGTACTGCTACAAAATCTCACACTTCCATCTGACAATATTATTCTAAATGAGACTACGCTATCGGATACCAAAGGCATGTTTTTATCCCAACCATGCGCATTAACGCTGAGGGAACCACCAATCGTAAAAATATTGGGGCCTTGCATGGCAATAACTGCCATGCCATAAGTATTAAGATAAGACTGCAAATCATTCCAGCTTGCCCCACTTTGGACTGTTACAACTTTCTTATTGACATCAATTGAAAGCACCTTATCAAAATTGGTCATATCCAACACTACTGCACCCCTGTAGAATGCCTGGCCTCCCATACTATGCTTCTTTCCAGCAATTGAAACTCTAAACTGATTCTTTCTCGCAAACTCAATCCCATCTAAAATATCCTTTTCTGATTTAACAGAAATAAGCTTTTCAATAGAAGTTTTATTTAGTGAGCTTGCGTCATTAATAGTCTTAGAATCATTTGATGGCCCAATGGTCAAAGGAAGGTGGGCATATAAGAAAAAAAGCAGGACTATAACTACCAAAGAAAAGAAACCTAAAAATAGCTTCAAAAAAAATTTAATTCGCACAACTTCACTCCCGCTACCTCAATCCAATAAGTTATTATATTCAAAACATTTCTTAGATTCTTATTACTCCATAAATTGCTCAAAGAAATCAAATTCAAGCATTTTCTAACCAAAATCTCCTATCCACTCTTAATTTTTCATATTTATTGCTTCTATATGCTTTTCCTCTAAATCCAAGGCTGAAAAAGTAGCCCCGCACCCACGGCCAATCCGCTACCTCACCAGTGAACGGCAATATAACTCCTAGGTGTTATTACTAGTCTCGGCATAGGCTATAAAACATAAGCAAATACAATCAACTACAATGCCTGCAACAATTGTCTTTGCTAAGGGACATTTAGTATTGTCTACAATAGTCACTTATTATCAGATTTTTTTTCAAACAAGAGCATTTCATTCAAAATTCAGGCTCACAATATAATAATACCGGATAGTTAGAAAGTAGCTAGGCTACTATTCTTAGGGGCTCTATTCTAGCAGTTTCTTCCATGACTGATCTGACTAGATTGAATGTTAAATATGCTAAATAGATTTCTTTCTTTATGTTGTCTGCAGTCTTAGATTTTATAAAAAACATCTTCAAGGTTTGTTTCACATCCCTTATAAACACCTCCACTCTAACCCGTTGCAAGCATATTCCCGCAACTTCTTCTAAGGTTAGACTTTCATCGGTTGTAAAAAAATAGTATTCACTTGAACGGTATCCCTTAATTTGACTTACATATTTTACAACCTTGCCCCGAACTTGAATTTTCTCCTTGTTGGCTGTCTGAGCCTCCCACTCAACTATCTGCTCAACACTATCCTGACTGTCATTACCTACGAGCTTTTTGCCCACACTATCTCTAAGTCTAACAACTAGATCTATCCCTGCCTCCTTTGCAGCCTTTAAGAATTTAGGCTTAGAATAGCATCTATCCTCTATCAACAACGAACCTCTCTTCAAATCTGGCAATAACTCATTACCTTAAGGCTTTTCTTATCCACAAAAGGGTATTCTCTCCTCATTCTAATATGGGTAACCATATCTGTTAAGGACGATTGCATGGAGTTTCCTGTTAATCTCTGCTGAATACCTAACCAGACTACTGAGGCTGATGAAAATACCCCTACCTTACTCCTCGTACTTAACCAATCTTCCTCTTCAAGCCATTCTCCGCACACATCAAAAAACTTTTTCGCAAATATTCCTAGATCCATTTGTCCTCAAATTTAAAAGTTAAATCTTAGACAAAAGTCAACCTTTACAGAAATTTACGAAAGACTAAATATAAACAAATATAGGCACTTGGAGAGAAAGGTAAGTGACATTCTAGCGGGGCTACTATTCTTAGGGTATCAAGGGATATTTAAAGTTGCCCATAGTATTCTCTAATCCTAAGGTATTTTATTTCGATGAAGATTATTTCATTCAAAATTCAAGTTTGCAATAAAAAAGGATAGAACAATGAATAGCTCTCATTGAGAGCTTGGGATTTTGTCTGAATAGTATCTTTTTAATTTTTTTTCCAAGGGACTCCAAATCATCATAAAATGCACCTGAGCTTGGATTGTTTTCTGGGGCGGATTGGAAGGCCTGATTTGGCAAGTTTAAATTACCGAGCTCAAATCAGGCCTGACGCCTCGGAGCTCATAACGCAAAGCGTTATGGCGAGAATGAGCCCTAGAGAACAATCCAAGCTCAGGCGTATGGCGAGTCTTGTCGAGGGACCTCTACAAATTATCCCCAAAACACTTTAAACAACATCCTCAAATTAGCTGAAAACACCTTATCATAAATCTGAAAGGCATAATGAGGCGAGTCTCTTGCGACGATCATAATAATGTAATCTCCACAAACCCAGATCGTAGACGTAAAGTCCAACTTCCCTTCCAATGCTTTAATCTTTCTGCCTCTAACTTTACCCTCTAAGGAATCCTCTGTTAATGACTCATTAGATAACAACAGAATTCTTACTGAATCTGATTTATTATTCCAGTATGCATCAAGCCAAGTCCGATACTCTTCCACGAAAGTATGATCCTGATAACCCCACCAGACATTATCATACTCTGCCAAGCTATCACTCCACAAAGACAGATTGCTGGTAAGAAAACTCCTTACTCCATCTCGTCCTTCTACGTATTTAATCTTTGGGACATTTTGGCTTTGCGTTTCAAATAGAGCTGAGATTTGTTTTATAAAATCATTGGCGACAACTTCCTTTTTCTTTAAAAGAGTCTTTTCCTTCTCGATCTCATTTAAAATACTCTCAGGTCTGTTTGCGGAGAAGATACTCGAGATTTTCCCCTTCTCAACTGTAACCAGACCTTTATTAATCAAAGAATCTAAACAAGAATAAACCGTAGTACGCTTCTTTCCAGTTCTCTTAGAAAGTAAATGCGCCCCTGCCTTCCCCATTTCACTAAGAGAGGAATAGATAACGAACTCTGTGCTATTAAGTCCTAGTAGTTCTAAATTTTCAGATGGAATTTGCATGTTGACGGGATTGTGTCGACAGTAATTTAGCTAACATTACTAAGATGTTAAGACTATGTCAAGAGGGCCTGCTATTTACATTCTGACAGGTTTCGGCTATGTATCCTTTCACTAATTTATTAAGGCTTTGATATGAAACATCAGTCTATCTTTTTTTTTACAACCTTAACTTTAATCATCTCTTCCTTCACGAGCTATGCAGTGGCGGAGAATATCAAAATTGGCGCATTGTTATGCCTAAGTGGGGCCTGTGCTGACATTGGGGAGAACTCCCTCAAAGGCATTCAACTAGCCATAGATCAAATCAAAGAGAAAGACGGAGATCAGATAGATTTAGTGCTAGAAAATTCTGACGAACTAAATGGCTCTGCTCCAGTTAGTGCGTATCACTCTTTGAGAAGAAAACTTGATAATGCATTTATTATAGGGCCTACTTGGTCAATTGGGGGAATGGCAATTGCTCCTATCGTAGCGAAAGATCCCAAGGTTTTGCTGATGTCCCCCTCCTTAGGAGTAAGAGAATTTAAGGAATTTGGAGATAACCTATTCTGCGTGTGGCCTCACGATGATGTCGGAACTAAAGAGTTAGCTAAAAGAGCATTCTCAAGAGGTCAAAAACACCTTGCTATAATAGCTCACATCGCCCCTTGGGATCTAGCCCAAGCTAAAACATTCAAAGAAACGATTATTAAGCTAGGCGGAACCGTAGATCCATACATAGAATATCAAACCAATGAATTAGATCTTAAAACATATGCTTTAAAGATCGTAAAAAGCAAGGCAGATGCTGTTTACCTCTCTAATTTTGCTCAAGCCGGGATATTCTCTAGGGAATTAAATAAATACGGCTATAAGGGAGTTAAGTATGCTTCATACATGGATAGAATCCAGATAGAGCAGGCCAAGGGAAATCTAGAGGGAGTGGAATTTAATTTTCAACCAGAAGGCTCTGAAGACTTCTCCACAGCCTACCTAAAAAAGTTCAACGAAAAGCCTAACACCTCAGCGGACACTGCATACGATGCGCTAAACCTAATCTACAAATCAATCAAAGAAACAAAATCACAAGACCCTGCTGTCGTATCCAAGCACCTACTAACTATAAAAAATTACCACGGTGCCTCAGGAGAAATTACATTTGATGAAAAAGGCGGGATTACTCGGCCACCTGCGTTCTTTGTGTTGAAAGGAGAAAAATATGAGAGGGTAGAGTAATTTCAAAAAGGACTAACACCCTATAAATATAGGTTTTTCAGCGCGATAAGTCTCAAGCTTTTGGACGATCTTGCATTAGCGCCCCCATAGAACTATAGATTGCCCATTTAAATTAAGGGGTGATTTCATGGGCAGTGCATCAAAGGAAGAGGATAATAGATTTTCAGGCGCAATTGGAGAAGATTATGATGCCACTTTCCCTCTAATATGTCCCCATTTAGACCAATTAGAGCAAAGCGTAGCAGATGCCTTCCTCTCACTACGCAAATCTGATCCAAATAGAAAGTTAAAAATATTAGATCTTGGTAGCGGAGATGGACTGACAGCTGTTCCCATCCTAAATACTATTACCAACATTGATTTGACTGCTCTTGACAACGAATCAAAAATGCTAGGCCACATGGAAGCAAAGCTTGGAAATACTTTCCAAACCTCATCCATTAATTATGTTTGCGAAGATGCACTATCATATTTACAAAAATGCCAAGAAGCTACTTTCGATTGCATAGGTTCATGCTTTGTAATTCACAACATGCACGAAGATTATAGACGAGAGTTGATCAAAGAAATTTATAGAGTTTTAAAAGTTAACGGCATTTTTGCAAATGCGGATAAGCTGGCCGAACCTCAGCCACACCATGGGCAAGTATTTTTAAAACAATTAACATTAGTAATAGATGCATACACTGCTGCTAATAGGCCTGACTTGCTAAGAGAATGGGTTCTGCATTACCTTGAAGACAATATTCCTGGCGTAGTTTGGTTTGAATCTGACGCTATTATGGATCTTAAGAATGCTGGCTTTACCTCTGTCTCAAATACTTTCCGCTATGATCTTGAGGCAACCTTGGTGGCTGTAAAGGATTGAACTATCAAACCTCAGGCGCGTGGCCGAATTTACAATTTGTCACACACAAACCATCTCCACCCCAACTCCCTTTGCGCCGTCTTCGCGTCCTTTGCGCCTTTGCGGTTCAAACTCCCCAACATCCCCTAAAAAGCATTTCCAATAGAAACAATAAACCTTCCCCATCTTTCCCCAAACTCTCTATCTGTTGCTAGTCCTAATTCAGCTGCCAGAGGACCAATGGGGGTAGCATACTGCATTCCTACACCAGGAGAATATCTGAGCCCATCAAGTCTATATTTAGTATCACCAGTAAAACCAGAGCTATTTCTAAGCATTGCTTGAGCAATATCTAAGAACCCAAGCAACGTTAATCCATCACCTAGGTTGTGCCGCAACTCTTGAGAGAAAACCACCATAGTATCGCCACCTACGACTAGACCATTTACCGATCGAGGCCCCACTTGGTACCGAGTATAGCCACGTATGGTATCTCGCCCACCTAAAAAATACCTACTCCCTAAAGGAACGACATCTTCATTTAATGCCTCCAGAAAACCGCCACGCAAATGGATTGCATATGAATTATTTACACTTACAGGGAACACACTAGAACCATCAAAATGGCCTTCCACTATCCCTGTTTCAGAGCCCAAGGCTTCTGGCAAAAAGCCTCCGCCAATTTCTAATCGATATCCCCTAGTAGTAACAAAGGGGTCATCTCTTTTATCGAGCTCTAAGCTCCCTCTAATTCCGGAATAAAAAGTATTTCCCACGTCTCGAGGCCCCAATATTAAATCGTCGCTAACATCGTGAAGCCGTTCTCCGTAAAATGTCTGAGAGATACTAAGGCCAAGATTTTCCAAAAAAGGGTAGCGTAAACTTTGAGTTACCCCCTCACGATCTAATTTAAAAGATCTGTTTAAATTTAAAGCGGTCTGATAGAAACCTTCGATAGTATAGTCCAAATTAGAGCTAAAGATCCTAGGACTAGCAAAAGCCAATCTAGTCCTTGCTGCATCAAAATCAGCAAAACCTTGCTTAAAGTACCCATCGATACCTAAAACAAGAGCTTGCCCAGTTCCAAACAGATTCCTCTGAGCCAGTTGAGTTTGTAAATGCAAGCCATCTTGCGTACTCATCTCAAACAAACCTTGCAAAAGACCGGTTTCTTTCTCCCGTACCCTAACCAAAAGCACTTCATCTTCAGAATCAAGAATCCCATCTAAGGGCCCGATTTGCACGGAAGAAAAAACGCCTAGGCCGAACAAACTTTGTTTCGAAGCATCAATTTTGGTAGAATCCCATACATCCCCTTCTTCAATTCTTAATTCTCTTAAAATCAAAGAGTCTTGAGTAAAATAGTTTCCAGCACAGATTATCTTTTCTACCTTGACCTTTTTTCCCTGTTCGATCTCTAAATCTAGTGTTGAAGTTGAACTATCAAAGGCTACAGTGAGTTTAGCAGTAGCGTATCCCTCTTCTATTAAAAGTTGCTTAAACTCTTCGTTTAAGTTAATTAAATTCTTCTCTTCGTATCTCTTCCCATTTAAATCTGAGGTTTTTTCTTCACATTCCTGAATAAACCCATCGATATCACCACCTTTAATATCACACTTAACATGTGCGATTAAGACCTCTCCTCGTTCCGTAATTATAAACTTCTCTCTTATTGTTTGGTTTGTTGTATCCACATCTAGGTCACCTTTAACATCGACTCCTTCAAATCCCTGCTTAGCATAAACATACCGAATCTTAGCGCTATCATTCTCGATAGTGCTAAGTGTTGGAGATAAGGTTGCCCTAAAAATGCTATATCGATAAGAGACCTCCGCTAAAAGATCTTCTTCTTTTATTTGATGATTACCAATAAACAATGGAGGCAACACTTTAAATTTATTGCCTTCATTAACCTTTATCAGTATTTCACCACCGTCTGTTAAACCATCCTGACTACATTCAACTATAGCATCAAAATATCCAGCTCTTCGATACTGATACCGAATATCCTCACATAAAGAAGTGGTAATGTTTGCTCTAAGAGGTACTAGGCGAGAATCCAATTTTAATGAACTCAATAGATCAGATTTAGAAATAGAGTTGGCCCCTTCTAACTTAAAACTTAAGCTAGACTTAGGATCAATGTTATACTTTACGATCTCTCCATCTGATGCAATCCTAATTCTTGCCTGGTAGAATCCGGAATCTCTAAGTATTTGATATACATTTTGCCTTAATTTCCTTTGAAAATACTTAGTTAGTATAGCTCCTTCAGTAACACTAATGATGTCCTCGATCTCTGATTTAATGCTTTCTAAGCCCTCTCCTTGAATTTCCACTGTACGCACTCTCCTTGGCCTGCCTTCTTCTATCCAAAAAAGAAAAGAAACCAATGGTATAGTATCTTCAAACCTCTGATCTACCGTTATTTTGGCATCAAAGTAACCTTGCTCAATATAATAAGTCTCTAACTTTTGGCGAGCTACCTCTGCACTCTGAGAGTCGATGACATCACCAGACCTGTTTAAAATAGCTCTCTTCAAATCCTTGGTCAATAAATCACTATTTCCAAAAAACTCAATCTCAGAAAGTACGTTATTGGGAATCAATTTAAAACTCAACACCAATTCATTAGAGGAATTTCTCTCCAGGCGATATTCAATATTTTGAAAAATTCGTCGATTCTTTAAATGAGTAACCGCATCCGCAATCTTCACAAGATCACATTCACTACCAGGTGAGATATCAATCCCACGTATCAATGAGTCATAAGATAGATTTAACTGTACCTCAAACTTAATTTGATGAATTGGCCCAACACAATCCTCAGCTACACTCAAAGTTGTAAAGAATATAATAGAAAGAAAAACAAAAAATTTGCTGGAGTGCTTAATCATTTGCCTCCTCTAGGGATCTAGACTTAACCGAATCAGGTAAAAAGCTAAAACCCTTAAATGTCCTTCGATATTGAAAGCCTGCTCCAATATTTCCACTACCAATACGACTAGCTTCGGTGACAGCCTGCGATCGCCAACTTGTCAGCAAAGAAAAAGAATCATCCAAACGATATTCTATTTTAGCTCCACTCGCCTTATCCCCTGATAGCTCATTTGAAATAGTCGCTCTGAAATCTTGAATCAATGGTCTGCTTGCAAATACCTGAGGTACAAATTCTCCCGTTCTCACAGCCACCCCAGTTTCCACCCGAACATCATCAAAGCCTGTCAACCCAGAGACCCTCTCCAGTAACGTCAAATCAGAACTAGGACTTAATAAATCTCTAAAACCAAAATTAGCTACCTTTTCATCAACCAATTTCAACTGATTACCCGCGGCACCAACTCCAAGTTGTTTAGCTAAGTCCTTAGAGCTACTTTCTCCTTCGGAAGTTAAAGATAACTTACTATTTTTGACACTTCCGCCTAAACTCAAGAATACTTTGGTATCGTTTCCAGTACGGTTTCGCAAAGAGCCTTCGGAAGTCAAAGATATTGAAGGATCCATAACTAACATAAAATCTTCGAAAAGTAACTCGCCAGATAAAATTTGGAACTCGGTTTGATTTACCTTAAAATTTCCATCTAAAACCTTCACTCGACCTTGAACAAAAGGATTAAATAAGTCTGAGCTCAAATGTAGGTCTCCTATAAACTCAGCTTGTACCACATTTGTATCCAACAACATCCCACCCTTCGACACGATATGTAAATCAGCCAATATTCCCGAGCTTTCGATCGGAGCAGTTGCTCTTCTATCAGAAGGATTTCCTTTTCTAAAAAAGTCAGTCACAATATGAATTAAAGTTTCTAAATTTACTGAATTCTCATATACAGCTTCTTCCACCTCTACCGTGCCTCTTAAAACAGTAGGAAGACCCTTATCCGTACCCAAACTTAATATAGAGTTAAAGTCTATGAACAATCCATCAATGGGCTCCAGTTTCATATTCTTGCCTTCTGAAACTACCGAAATTCGTCTTAGATCTTTAGAGAAAATATTATCCGCTTGTCCACGCATACTAAATACACCATCCGCGAACTCTCCAGATACTTTTTCTATTTGAAGCTGATCACCTAAAAACTTAATCGTGCCATTTACTCCCTCAGCTCCAACAATAGAATTTCCTAATACTAAATTAAAACTACTCTCACGCATTGTAGCTAATCCAAATATTTGTGGACTAAAAACTTCCCCTCTAACTTGAGCATTTACGATGACTTGACCCTGAATACTTTCCATTATATCTAAATTTTTGGCCAAGGTATTAAGAGAGATATCTCCAGCAAGATCCAAACTCCATCCAAGCTTTTCATCTAAATATCCGTTAACGCTCAATGGCAATGGAAGTAGCACCTCTTGCACCTTTATTCTTCCCTTTTCTAGAGTCAAACGAATTGGTTCTTTTGGCTGAAATTCACTCCAATCAGCAGGGAGTAGAATATCAAGATCTAAATTTGCTTCGGAGTCCAAAATATTGTTAGTTGTTCCCGTGTATTTAAAACTACCGTTTAATCCAATATCTTCATCTATAAAATCTTCAAAGAATGGAGCGTCTTTTAAATTTAGATTTTGAATACTTAATTCTGCTTTCAAGCTAGGATTTAGAAAACTTTTCTCTAAATGCCCACTTACGGAACTTTCTTTATTTCCTAAAGTAGCCTTTAATTCTTCCTTATCTACTTTCACCTGGCTAGTAATCAACTTGGAATAGTTGGTGGTATCTATTGTTACTGAGCCATCAAATACTGGTGATTCCGTAGAACCAGAAAAGCTACCCATCATGCTTAGACGTGGCTGTTTTTCGATAGTCTTGGGTGGCAAATTAACAATCTCAGATATAAGTAAGTCGCTTACGTTTAATTCCCCTGACACCTTACCCTTAAGTGATTTTAATAGAAGCTTATTTTTATGGCTACCTTTTGCTTGCACAGAAAAATCAACCAAATCTCTATCAGACTTCAATTGAATCTCCGTAATTGACTTGCCTTGATTCAATAGTTCACCTACTCCTTCAAAATAAGAATCTTGAATCCCCTTAAAATTAAGAGTTCCAGCTCCAGAGAAATTTAAAATTGAATCTAGAATCGAAGATCTATTTACATTTTGAACAACTGTAGTAGGTAAAACTTTAAACAGCTCCAAAGTGTCTAGCAATACAAATAGAGGTAACTTAGTAATTTGAAGTTTCTTAAAGTTGATCTTTTCATCCTGACCAAAAGTAAAATCAATATTGGAAATATTGCTCGCAAGTCCGAGAATGCTAAAACTACTATCCACATCCAATACATCATGATCCTTTTTTAAGCCTAGCTTAAAAATATTACTACCTTCTCTGGAAAAATTAACATCTAAATCTGAAATTCCCTCTATTTTAGAATACTGAAGGCCGAGATCTATGTCTCCTTTACCTAGAAGTTTAATGAAATTTGCAGCCGTATCTGGAATACATTCATTTAACTTATGAGCTTCTGCTCTTATGATTGCCTTCTTAGGTATTTGCACTATTACTTTCTCACCTAAAGCTAGAGAAATTTCTTCAATGCTTGCGATGCTATTTATTTCAGCATTATATAACTTCAAACCCTTATTCTGAAATATGATCTCTTCTATCGAACCCTTCAGCTGACAAGCTTGGTCCTTAGAATTCTGTAAGTCATAATTTAAACTACTATGAATTTGAGGGCTATAGATACTATCCTTCACAGTACCTTTCATTTCCATCATTCCTTCAAACTCCCCACCTAAGGCCTTGCCAAACTGACTAACTAGAACCTTACCATCATAGGATATATCAAACTGATCACTACGTATGTCAATTGTTCCCCTAAGTGTTACCACCTCTCCCAATTGAGTTAAGGTAGTTTCAATTATTTTCAATTCCCCTCCTCCAGCCTGCATCTCTAAATTCAGCTCGCCCAAACTCGCATTAATATTTTCTGATATTAAATAAACCTCTTTGGCATTCGCTCTTAGGACTACAGGGGTGACTCGACTATCCACAGGATCTTCCGCTGTAAAAACAATTGATTCGGCGGACAAATAGTAGTCTCGATGTCCGAATAGAATGCTTGGTTGAGATTTTTTTCCTACAACTTCCACACGAGGTACCCAAGCATGCCAACCTCGAGCCTTCTTGGAGTTCTTATCCCTATTTGGTTTCTTGAGTACGAATTTCAAAGTCCTTAAAAAAGCTGACTCCCCTACTAAACTTTTTGTGGATGCCCCCTCTATAAGTAATGTTGATACTTTTAATGTCTTATGCCACAGTTCACTGGCATCGATCTGTACGAATATTTTATCTGAATAAAATCCTTCTCCTTCCTTCTCATCCTCACAAACAATAGAGACGTTTTCAATACTTGCACTAAAGGATAATATACTTAACTGAGGGTTAGCTAAGCTCACCGCACAAGAAGTTCCTTCTCTGAAGACATTCTTAAGAATCTCCCCCGCGAACTTAGGAAGGAAAAAATACCCTGATAATAGAAGTCCTAATGTAATTAATAAGAATAGAGTTTTTCTCACGAAGTGTCTTAATTTTGATTAACCTACTGTTTTAATGCGGACTCTTCTCTAACTCATCGGAATAAGTAATAGAATTGCTTTTGGCCGTACCATGCTAAAGATTAAAACGGTCTGCAATATGTACAACATATTAAGGCATCTTGTCCCCTTATTATGAGCAAAAAAACCCCCTTTAGTGTTTAATCAAGTTCGTCGATATCCCATAGATGAAGAATAATGATCTGATACAAGTTACACACACCTTTCTAATGAAAAATAGAAGCGCAAACTGTGTTTCATTAAACATTTCCCAAGGCGCAAATGGGGCCGGCAACCTAATGAGTCTATTGGGACCAAGTAGAGAGATAATTGCTACGCTAGAAATAGATCAATCCCTAGAGCAGGCCTTATTTGATTTAGATTCTCCAGAACTCGAATCAAATAGATATGGAGATAGCTTAAAAAGTTCTACTCTATTTAAGGATCACGACAACTCCTATCGCTATTTAAAAGCCATTAATAAGAAATTTAAAGAGGGGCAAATTGAGTTTTCTATTAATGAATATCCGAGCGAGCTAGGCCTTGCAGTAGAACTTGGCTTAACTGAAGAACTTCTTTCACTACTGAATTCAAGTATAGACAAAGGTTCAGGGCTAATTATTTGCAATGGGAAACAAGCGGAATCCAAACAGATACTACAAACTTTATATCCAGAATGGTCTCATATTAGCATTCAACAATTTATCCAGAATACGCAAATGGATAAGGCCTTTATATATATCAACGATTATGATCCTATTTCACTCGTATCAATCGCATTAGAGAACTGTCCGAATGTAGAAAGTAGAGTTTCCGTTGCGGGAAGAATAAGCTGTGTTATAAGTCTTATTCCTGTTAAAAAACAATGTGGCGCCTGCGCTAAGCCTACTCCAATTCCGATTGCTTCTAGGAACACTTTCCCACTTTTTTTAGTAAATACTGTGCCTACCTCCTATCTATTTAGTCGAGGGTGTGAACGTTGCGAATATAGGTCATATAGAGGCTCAACTTTTTTAGAAAGCTACTTTTCAAACCAAGGTCAATTTTTAAAAGGCTTGGCTCAAAACTTAGAACCTGAACAGATTTTCAAGCAAGCGAGAGTAGTTGGGTTAAAAATATTTCATGAGTCGGGGCTTGAAAAAATGAACTCAGGGATTACCAGCCTTGAGCAAATCACTGAACACATCCCACCAATCGAACAAGCATTTACAGAACTTTTAAACTCCATTGACCCACTATCAGAAGAAAAATCAGTAGCTTCTCACAAAGTAGGTAAAAATATTTTAATCGTAGAAGATGACAACGATCAAAGAGAAATATTAAAATTAGTCTTTAAAAAAGAAGGTTTCGATGTCTTTACTGCTGATAATGGCAAAACAGCGCTAGATGTTATCAAAACAAATAACATTCAAATTGTGTTATCAGACGTAATGATGCCAGTGATGAATGGACTACAGCTTGTAAAACTATTAAAAAGCTCTGAAGACTATAAAAACATTCCCGTACTGATGCTTACCGCCAGCTCGAATCCAGACCATGAAGTGAAGTTACTAGTCGAAGGAGCGGATGATTATTGCGCTAAAAATGTTAAAAAGAAAGTGCTTCTAACTAGAGTAGAAAGATTAATGGAAAAATTTCAAGGTAGAAGTAAAACCCTCAGCCATCTCTTAACTTAAAAATTTCATGCTAAATCTTTTCTCTAGCACTAAATTCTCACCTATCCTAGAGGATTTAAGGACTCACCCTACATAGGATACCCTTCGAATGGAAAACAACTGTCAAACAAACGAAAGTCTTTTTGAACGTTTTCTACGCACCCTACTGGGACTAGGTCTATTGGCCTTGGTTCCTGAAACAGAATGGGGATATTTTGGTTTTATTCCACTGATTACGGGTGTTGCGGGTGTATGCCCAATGTATTCTCTACTCGGAATAAATTCCTGCAAGACATCTAAAAATCAAACTTCGGCATCTAATCCAACTAACTAAGATTACTATCTAACATTAGAACTTAGGTATCTCAGTACTGAACGGATAAGGACTCATCTCGATAGTACCCTGATTAATGAGCAATACTGCTTCTAAATTTGCACTTGTAAAATTTAGGTCTATACTGACCTTGCTTGGAGTACAGGTATCTTTATCTACCTCCCTTGCATGATAAACGACGATTTCATTGTTTCCTTTTAGCAATTCCACTAACGCTGACTTTAAACAATACTGAGCTCCAGTAAACCGATCAAACAAATACTCTCTTCTTTGATCATCTTGAACTATCTCCAACAACAAAGAGTCTCCTTTTCTATTCGTTCTTATTGAGAATTTAGACCTCCTCGCATCTTCAACGGAGCTCGCTGAAATACTGCCCTGAAGCAACTCAGGATATACCCTACCAATACTAGCAAACCTCTCATCACCAAGTGGTATTGAGTTGCTAGGATCTAACTCATAGCCCAAACGATTCTGAAAATCGATCAACACTGACTTATCATCTCCCTTGATTATTCTAAAAAGAATTTTCACGTATGCAGGTGCATAAAAAGACAATGAAAACAGTTTGCCGTTGGTGACAAAGGATTGCTCAAAGGAGCGCTTGTCTATTTTAGTCTGTAGATTAATTCTATGTCGCATCGATGCGGATGATACCTCTTTAGACTGTATCAAGTCTAAAGTACTTTCAGCATCTTTAGCTAACAACAATTCCCATTGGCCTTCACTCTCTAAAGCTAGATGATTTGAAGTACCACAGGAGCACAAGAACAAACAAATGAAAGAATACCATTGTCGCTTCATGATAAAACTAAAAAATCATATTATTAAAGCGAATCTAGAAGGCTTTTGGCTTTTTTTGCATTTTCAGCTTCCTTAGGATTTAGCTCTAAATGTTTTAATGCTTTTTTTAATGTTTTTTTCGCTGAAGACTTATTGCCTGCCTTAATATAGGACTCTGCAAGATGTAAAAGTATAAGGCCATCAGCTGGTACCTCAACCACTGCCTTCTCTAAAAAAAGTACGGCTTTTGTAAATTCCTTCTTCTGAAAATATACCCAACCTAAACTATCTAAAAAATATCCATTCTTAGGCTCTAATTTGATCGCTTGCTGTATTAACTTCTCAGCCCGATCTAAATCCTTATTGTCTTCAGCTAAACTATATCCTAGGTAATTTAATGCATTGGCGTTGCTACCATTAATCTCAATAGCTTTCTCCATATAATCTAATGAAGAATCCTTATTCCCTCTCTCCTCTTCCAGTACGCCTAAATTAAAAAGATGTTGGTCGTTGTCTGGTTGAAGCTTGGAGATCTTTTCTAACTCCTCAAATGCACTATCCAAATCATTGAGCTCTCTATATATAGCAATTTTATATCCGATGAGTTCTACATCATCTGGCATCTCAGAACATGCTTCGTCTATGAACTTTAAAGCTTCCTTAAATTTATTTTCTTCTCTCAATAAAAAGGCTCCAAATCCACGTGCTTTTTTATAGGTCTCATCCTTTGGCTTAATTGACTTTAATAATCTTAGGGCTTCGACTATTCTATCTTGCGAAGCTATTGCAGTGGCTAAATAGTATTTAACCACGTCATTTTCTGGCTTCTCAGCCAATAACAAAGATAAAGCCACTTCTGCACTTTCATAATCTCTAATTTGCAACTTAAGTAAGGCTACCCTTAACTGAATCTTTGTAGGGTCCGCTTCAAAATCTTCCGCTCCATTAAAAGCTTCGATGGCCCCTTCTATATTTTGAGTTCCTAACAATAATTCTCCGAGCAACTCTCTTGCTTTTGCACTCTCTGGGTTCTCTTTAATTAGCTTTCTGGTTTCGACTATCGCTGCGTCTATTTTTTGATTTAGAGCGAGAACCTTAATATATTCCAACTGTATCGGTTCTGAACTCTGAAGCTTAAGAACTGCCTTGAAAGCTTGTTCAGCTTTGTCAAAATCACGCAATGAACTATAAAGTTTAGCTAAATAATATCTAGCAGGTATGCTATTCGGGTTGTTTTTTACTAAATCCTCTAAGGTATCTAAGGCCCCCTTAGTATTCCCTGTCTGTAGGTACAAACCTGAGAGCAATAAATAGGCTTCGTCATCTGACTTATCAGCCCTTTTAATTAAACTCTGATAAACCTCGATCGCTTCTTTACCACGACCGAGCGCGGATAAAACACCTGCCTTAAATCTCAACAACCTATCTGTATCTTTTCCAATTAAAATTGCCTTATCAATTGCTTCTAAAGAATCGTCCATTCTTCCAGCTCTCAAATAAGCTTCCGCAAGTTCCGCTAAGACCACAGATGATTTCCCATCTTCTGCTCGATTTACTTCTTCTAAAGCTAATATAGCTTCTTCTCCCTTTCCTTCCTTAGTTAAAAGTTCTGATTTGAGAAATAGATAACGAGATCTAGATAATTCAGGGTCAGTAACGATATCATCATCAAACTGTAGAGGTGTGTAAGGAGTGCTTGGAGAGCTTAAAGAACAAGATGCCAATAAACTTAAAAAAATAAAAAAAACGTTAGATTTATTCATAAGTTTATTAGAATTCACTTTGATTAACATCATCTGACTCTATACCCACCAATTCTCGAATCTTACCCCTGATATTAGGAGATACAGTTCTAACCTTTGGGATATTCATAAAAGCCATTCTTTCTAAAGAACCATTTGCGACTATATTCTCTTGGTATCTATCTTCATCACTTGCTGAAAGATTCTCCGATGAATCATCACTGTACAAGGACTCAGATAAAGTTCTATCTCGCCCCAAGTTCTCTTGGTACAAGCTTTCAATTTGAGAAGTAATGGTATGAACTGGCGTACTCATCTTGTTAGGGTTATTCATAGCTTTGGTTTCATCAGCCTCCTGTAACTCCGCCCCCTGAAAGTCCATTGAAGCGACTTGAGGGACTAACTTCGCTTTTGGCCTCACTGAAATATCAGACTGCGTATTCGCCTGAGGAAGGTTCGCACCGACGACACCCTTTACCTGAGTAATTACCTCTCTAATGCCATTCATTGGTAACTTCAGGCCATTAGCCTGATTTTCCACTCCAAGACTAAATTCCAATAATTCAAGCAAACTATAGGCAGTTTCTAGTGATTGATTCGGCATAAAAGTAAATATTATCAGTTAGTTAAGTTAAAATGTTTTTTGATTACTCCCTTATAAACTAAATGCCATGCTTTGGTAAGTCCAATTAGCATTATTTGCTCTTATATTAAGAATTTAGTATTAAGCGACGCTAAATTAATGGGCTAAGTTTTAATATTCTATATAAATATTAAAGCCATGGCATTCAAGAAATAACATTAGACCTTTAAAGGCGTGAAAATCTAAAATGATAGAGATAATAGTTGGCGGCAACAACCTAGAAAAAGCAATGAGAGTTCTCAAGAGAAAACTCATTAGAGAAGGAGTTTTTAGAGAACTTAAGGCTAGAAGATTTTACGAAAAACCTTCGGAAAAAAAGAAAAGAAAAGATAAAGAATCTTTTAAGAAGAGACGCAAAGATGCCTTTGCTAGGAAACTTCTTCCTTAAGAGAATTTAACTTTCTAGACCAAAGACTTTGGCCAGACTAAACTATTGGCCAGATGAACTAGACAGTCTATAGAAGGGGGAGGGAGATCTCCCCCTAAAACACAAAACTTCCATAATGCTATGTAGTGAATGGCGATTAATAATCGAGCTAAATTAAACGCAAGCCACTCAAATTCCTTTTTTTTCATACCCGTACTTTACCGTTATATAATAAGAGAGCTCCTTACTCCCTTTCTTTCTATCTTATTTGTTTTCACGGGACTGCTATTCTTAGCAAGAAGCCTTAAACTAGTTAAACTAATTGTAAATAAGACTGCCTCCCTAAGCGACATTCTATCCTTGTTTTCTCTTGTAGTTCCTCAGTTCCTAGAAATGGCATTTCCTATGGCTTGCTTACTATCGATCATAGTTGGCTTTGGACGACTATCTGCTGACAGCGAGCTTGTCGTGATGCGCTCAGTTGGCCTAAGTTTAAAACGAGTACTTCTTCCTGTTTCTGTATTTGTAACCTGCGTTAGCCTAGTAGCATTACTAATTTCTACTGTAGTGAGGCCATGGTCTAGCTATCAATTAAACCTAGGCTTATTTAGACTCGCAACCCAACAAGCAAGTTCTGGGCTAGTAGCGGGAACCTTTAACTCAATTGGGCCACTCACCATATACGCTCGTGAGATAGTAAATAATGGAGAGCTTTTAAAAGACGTTATTATCGGCGATCAAAGAAACCCAGAATCTCAAAAATTGTTCATTGCTCAAAATGCAAGATTTAAAAGTTTTGAGGGAAGCCGTACAGTGACTATCGATTTGTTTGATGGCAGCATGCAGGAAGGAACTGGGACAAATATCTCCCAAACAAACTACTCAAGCAATTCAATCACACTAACGGAAGAAGAATTCAACTCATCTTCTGAAGGCCTACAACGTAAAAAAACTTCAGAGATGTCCACTACTGAGCTATACAATGATATGAATGAGACCAAAGCAAAACTATCCTCTGATAGCGAACTCAGATTTCACCTCTCAAGACTAAGAGTAGAATTACAAAAAAGATTCGTCCTACCCCTTAGCTGCCTAGCTGTAAGCCTACTCGCCCTATCATTAGGCATTCAACCTAGCAGAGGAGCTAGTAGATGGGCCTTAACACTCAGTTTCATTCTTGGGATACTACTTATTGTAACCTACTACATGTTTTTTGCCTTAGCCTCAGCAATCAGTGAAAATCTAGGTTCGTATATAGAGATAATAATGTGGACTCCAAATATACTTTTTCTTTCGACGGGACTCCTCCTTTACCATAAAGTAAGTAGTGAAAAATGGATCTCTGTGATTAGCGAATTCGAAGCGCTAATGAGCCGTTCTTTCTTAAAAATCAAGGGGTGGACTACTAGATCACGATGAAAAAGCTCTTCTCCCACTTAGTGCCTAACAAGATTCTTGAACGCTATCTACTTAGTGAATTTATTAGTGTATTATTGCTAGCAATCTTAGCATCCACTGGGCTATTTTTGGCGTTTGACACCTTTGAGCGCATGAAAGTATTCCTTTCGAATGACACCCCTCTGGGGACAGCCCTAAGCTATCTAGGTTTAAAAATCCCACTCATTATTCAACTAATGCTACCGATAGCTACGCTAATCGCAACTTTAGTTAGTATAGGTCGCCTCACTCAAAAAAGTGAAATCACTGCAATGAGAGCCTGCGGACTTAGCATTAACAATATATATAGACCGATTCTTTTCTTTAGTGTGTTTCTATCATTACTCCTATTTCTAAATGGAGAGTTCCTAGTCCCCTATGCCACACAAAGAGGAGAGGAAATCTTCCAATTCGAAATAAAGAAAAAACATTTGTCTGGAACATTAGACAGAGCAAATTTTTGGTACAGAGAAGGTAATGAATTTATTAATATTGGCTTCTTCGACACCGTCGATAAAACCATTAATGGAGTTACCATTTTAGATTTCTCTGATCAATTCTTACTAGAAAGACGAGTTGATGCAATGAAAGGAACATATACGGATTCACCCTACGTCAAATGGAACTTGGAAAACGTGGTGGAGTTGGGCGGTCCAAGCAACAACAATTTCAGTATAAATACCTTCGCTAGAACCCCCTTCGACACAATAAAAACTCCAAGAGACCTATACGATCTGCAAAGGCCTGCAGATACGTTTAGTTATATCGACCTAAAAGAATACATTAAAAAGCTAAAAAAAGAAGGAGTTCCAACCCTACCCTATGAAGTAGATCTACTCTCTAAACTCAGCTTCCCCCTAGTCTGCATTATCGCCACCCTACTTGCTATCCCATTCTCCATTAAAAACTCAAGGCAAGGCTCGGTTACTAAAAATTTTATTATCGGAATAAGTTTAGGATTTTTTTACTACGTACTTCATGCGCTTTCAATATCATTCGCAAGCGCAGGATTCATACCAATTCTACTCGGCGTATTCGCCGCAAATATCTTAATGGGGTCCCTTGGGCTATACCTACTTGGTGGAGCAGAAAGAAGTTAAGCCAGTTTTAGAACTCTGGAATTACTTCTAACATTGAATTAATACTTCTAACCTTTAATTTAAGATCATCATTAATCTCAACTAAGTCCTTAAACCAATAGACAGTCGCACCTGCACTGAGAGCACCCATTACTCCACTTGGAGAATCTTCAATAACAAGGGTATTTTTTATATCCACATTTAAACTTTTAGCCATGCTAAGATATATTTCTGGATTGGGTTTTTGATTTTCGACCTCATCCCCGAAAATGGCAAAATTAAAATAAGTAAGCAAATCTGAGCTCTTCAATCTTGCGATCCCTCTAACTCTTTCGCTAGAAGTAGCTAGTCCAAAAGGCACCTTTGTCTCGACGAAATGATCCAGTAATTCTTTTACGCCTGAACGTAGGGCGATTTTTTCAGTAAGCAAGGCTTCCAACTCAATCTCACACTTTCTAATCCTCAAATCCTCAACAGCCAACTCTGGACCAAATGCATCTTGAAGTAGTCTATTGCACTGCCTCGTGGAAGTACCAATCATTGAGACAAACATTTCTTCGCTAAGAAGAAAACCATACTCTTTAAGCGCTTTAGTCCATATACGGAGTGCAAAGCTCTCACTATCGATAAGAGTACCGTCCATATCAAAGATTACCGCTTCAAATTTTGACATTTCTCCACCTTTTTTCTATTCTAATCTCAGTATTTATTTAAATAGAGACATATCATGAAAGCTAAAGATATTAGAAAGGGAAAAGTAATTGACTATAAAGGTGCCCCACATGTTGTGATGGAATTCCAACATAGAACACCTGGGAACCTAAGAGCATTTGTTCAAGCTAGATTAAGAAATATTCTAACTGGCAATCAATGTGAAGAGAGATTTAGTTCCACCGAAGACATACCTGAAGCAGATGTCTATACTTTTAATACAACTTTTTTATATTCGGATGAAAGTGGTTACCACTTCATGAACTCTGAAACTTTTGATCAAGTTGCACTTGATAAAGATGCCGTAGGGAACAATGCATACTATCTACAAGAGGGTATGGTCGTACAAATGTCCACCTATAACGATCAACCAATAAGTATTGATATCCCTAAGACTGTAATACTTACCATCGTAGAGACTCAACCTGAATTAAAAGGAGCAACTGCCAATAATTCTCCAAAACCTGCTACCACAGATACAGGTCTTTCTATAAACGTTCCAGGATTCATGAAAATTGGAGATAGAGTCGTAGTGGATACTGAAACAGGCTCCTATATGAGTAGATCAGACTAATCTTTCAGAATAGTCTTTAAGGCTCATTTCTCCTTAAGATGCTGGAGAAATGAGTTTTATCTTTCGTAGATGTCTAGCGACGATACAACTCAACAAAGAAACTCCTAAAGCCCAAATAAACATCTTATTATACTCATTATAACTGTCATAATGAGAACCAACTTCCTTTACTCCATAGCGACCGATTAAAGACCCTAAACCAACGCCGAACATAGACAAAACTCCCTGAGACTTCCCCTTATATGGGTCAGGAAAGTAAGTATATGCAAGTCTAATCGAGGCAAGGAAACAACCTCCAAAGGAGAACGCATGCAACAACTCACTTAACAATAGAATGTAAAAATTAGTAGTAACTCCCATCATCAACCAACGTACAGAAGTTAGCAGTACGCTAATATACAGGACGGTTTCTAAACGCAGGTAACTTTCGATTTTTTTAAAGTTTAGAAAAAATAAAATTTCACCAAAAACAGATAAGTTCCATGCCAATGAGATCTCAGAACCACTCCACCCCAATGACCTTAGATATAGTGATTGGTAAACAAAAATAGGCGCATGAGAGATCCAGTTTAAGGCGACAATGATTAATAATAATATCACTGGAAGCTTCATCATATTTGAGATTAAACCACTTCCAATAAATTGACTTGAAGCACCATAAGATAAATCCTCCATATATGAAGAGACATATAGTGCGAATAGACTTCTTAATGATACCAACACTAACATGCCATAAGTGGCGTTAATGCTCCCAAAATATTCAAATGACAATCCCAAGATAAACGAAAAGAAAATAAACCCGACAGAACCCCATACCCTAACCCTTTCATATCTCAATTCACCTCTTTCATTATTTTTCAACAGCTGAACATCAAACAAGGTTTGAGAGAACATACTAAATAGAATAAACAAAGACCAAGAGATCGTAACTGCTAAAACACTGCTTGATATTAGAAACAAATAAAACAGAGGAATAGATACAAATGAGGAGAATTTGAGTAAAAAACTCGCACTCATGCGCGGTGAGACTAGTTGCAGGACTAAAAGTCCTGCAATCATTGAAACAAGAGTACTAACTAGGTGAACCCAAGCAATTGATCCACTTGCGAATTCTATGTCAGATAAATAAACAGGATGGTATCCCAAAATAAAACTGTAAAAACCTACAGTTAAGAACTGACAAATTGAAAATGAAATTATTTTGTTTTGAAGTGACATTAAAGAGAAGGGCTTTTCCAGAGACAACTACCATATATGAACCTTAATGCCTATATTGGATTTAAAAGAAGTTAGGCTTAGGCCCTTTAAAAGCGACTAGACTTTTGTCGTCAATATGTAGGCCCATGGTATTATAGCTGCCATCATGTATATCGCACACAGCAAGTTAATAACCCATTTCAGAGACCTCTGCCTTCTTGCCAAAGCGGTTAGAAGTATTACCACTAAGATTGCTAGGCCTTTTACAACTATGAGAGCATAGTCCGGACCAATAGAGTGCATTAACGTTCGAATTAAGATATTTGCCTCTGCCTCCACACCAAAATGACTTATACCCCGAGATGTTAAGTATCCATCTGAGACCTGCATGGAAGCCAACAAGATACCCGCACAAACAACATCTCTTGATGGCGGTTCAAATTCAAATACAAAAGCTGAATGCCTAGGTAAAGTAATACAAACAGTAGGAGAACGTGGTCTAACGACCTCAGATGTCGGAGCATCTACCTTTAGAAGGCTAGCACTTAAACTTGAAGCATCTAAAGAAAATACATAAGTTTTGGGGCGTTTCTTAATTGACTTAACAGAACTCATTTTAGCCGAACTAAAAAGTACACCATCAGTCCTAGTTTCTTGGGCAAACTTATCTATAAAAGCAACAATTTCTAAACCTGATTGAGGACGACTAGAGGGTTTCTTACTTAGTAACCACATTGTTAACTCATTTAGCCAATTGGGAACTGCCTGAGCAAACACACGTGGTTCCAAAGGACCCTTACCTAAATGCAATTTCATCACAGCTGCAGGTAGCTCACTTTCAAAAGGGTTAATTTGTGTGATCATTTCATACAAACAAACCCCAAGTGCATAAAAATCTTGAGTTTGATCAGTTGGTTCACCCAACCAAGCTTCGGGTGGAATATATGACAAGGAACCAATTTTTTGTTTTGGTTGAGTTAGTTTAGACTCTTTTACTCGCGCAATTCCAAGATCTGTAATCTTAACGGAATAATCATTTAAAACTAAAATATTAGCTGGCTTAATATCACGATGAATAATTCCCCCATCATGTAGAGCATGTAATCCCTCACAGATTGAGCGAATCAATTTAGCCATTCTGGGAAAAGGAATACCTTGGTCGTGAATTAGGTCATGTAAAGTAGGTGCATTGATATATGGCATTGCTAAGAATACCATTCCATCACCCTGGCCTATGTCAAACAGTTCGATTACCGAAGGGTGATGTATGGTCGTTAAAAGTCTTGCCTCCTGAATAAATCGCTCAACATGCATAACCTCACTTAACAATGAACGATGAAGAATTTTTAAAGCTAAGGCAGGAGAATCTTCATTATTTAAATCTTTGGCCCGATAAACAGACGCCATACCTCCATCGGCAATGTGACCAAGAATTTCATAGCGACCTAAGAGTAAATATCCAGGAGCTAGTTTTCTTGTACTTAGTGGGCTTAGTGACTGATTTTCCATATTCCTTTAAATATCGGCATTTTAGAGGAATAACTTGCCAATTAAATCACCTATAGATATAGGCACTTACAAGCATATAGATGCAAAGCAGGTTTATTCACGGACTTGAGAGCATGATTAAACGACGATTAAGGTTTTTATAATGGCGAATCCAGAAAAAGTCCAAGTTAATGCAGAGCAACTAAAAATTGAAGTGGATGCTTCAACGGACCAACAGTATGTTGATGTGTGTGGACTAAAAATTAGATTAGCCAAGCCTTATGAGCTGGACTTTGAATGGATTGGGAATAGAGGAGTGTTGCACCAGATGCAGGCCTCTTGGTTTTGTGGAACTAAAGGTGAAAAGCCTATGAACCCTAGGTTAGTTGGAAAGCCGGGCGTAGGGAAAACAGCCTTGGCCTATGCCGCAGGAAAGTTCCTGGATGTACCAGTTTTTTTCTTTCAAGGCACGGCAGATACTCAACCAAATGATCTTCTAATCAATCCACTTGTAGTAGAGACCAGCGCAGATAATTCTAAAGTTGAATATATTGCAAGTACAGTAATCACTGCCATGATTGTCGGCGGAGTACTAATTCTTGACGAAGGTAACAGAATGCAGGAAAAGGCTTGGGCCTCTTTGGCACCACTTCTTGATTCTAGGCGGTATATTGAATCAATTTCAGTTGGACTAATGTTAAAGGCTCATGCCAATTTCAGATTTGTTGCGACAATGAACGATGATGCGTCTTGTTTCGAATTACCAGAATATATTAAATCAAGACTGCATCCACATATTAGTCTAGACTTTCCGGATCGATCTGAGGAAAGAAAAATTTTAGAGGTTAATCTTCCTTTTGCAAATCCAACCGTACTAGACTATGTCTCCGATTTCCTCGCTGTTGCTAGAAGAGAAGGTGAAGAATATACGCCAAGAGATGGAATCCACATAGCGAACTATGCAAGTAAGCTCGTTGCTTACGATAAATACAGTGGAAAAGACTCTGATCCTGCGGACTCTGTGATTAAAGCAGTGGAACAAATCCTCGGTATTAGGCAGTCCCGATTCATGAAACAAATTTTATGGCGTGAAAAAGTAGCCTAGTCCTTCAAGCTATCATTTTTGGCTAATCTACTGCGCGAATATCCAGCCTCGATCATAAGGTAACTTACTATATTTGTACTATCTTCCTAGTCATATAGACCTATCCCAATCAATCTGCACTTTTTGCATCTTCAATTAAAATAGTGTAATTTGCCCCTTCCGTTGTCGTACCTTTACAAAATTTACATCCTAAAAACCTATCCTTGAGATAACATGATTAGCTTAGTAATTCCTCTTTACAATGAGGAACAAAATATTGAAGTTCTCTACAATAGAATATGCTCTGCATCCGAAACCTGGGACTACCCTTTTGAAGTAATCTTAATTGATGACGGTAGTAGAGATGCTACTTTATCAATGATAAAAGATTTAAACGCTAAAGATCCGAGATTTAAATTTTTAAGCTTCTCTAGAAATTTTGGTCATCAGACCGCAGTAACCGCAGGCCTTGAACACGTTAATGGGCAAGTTATCTGCATCATCGATGCTGACTTACAAGATCCCCCGGAAATTCTAAATAAGTTCATTAACAAATGGAAAGAAGGATATGACGTAGTATATGCCATAAGAACTAAGAGAAAAGAATCTGCAATTAAAAAATCATGTTACTGGGCTTTTTATAGAATTCTTGGTGCACTTTCCTCAATACATATCCCCTTAGACTCAGGGGATTTTTGTGTAATGGATCGCAAGGTCGTTGATACTTTAAATGGCCTTCCAGAAAGAAATCGTTTCGTCAGGGGACTTAGATCCTGGGTCGGATTTAAACATATCGGTGTAGAATACGAGAGAGATGCAAGATTAGCGGGAGAGACCAAGTACTCACTAAGAAAACTTTTTAAACTTGCTTTTGATGGCCTCATTGGCTTTTCTTATCGGCCATTACAACTCATAGGGATGATAGGATTTTCCATCTCGATGTGTGCATTTTTTGGATTATGTTTATTCTTAGTTTTTAGTGCTTTTGACATCCCAATTCTTGGACATAGTCCAAGAGAGGCTCCAGGCTATACTACATTAACTCTTGCGGTACTACTTCTAGGTGGAATCCAACTAATCTCCCTAGGGATAATTGGAGAATACATCGGTCGAATATTCGATGAAGTGAAGGCTAGACCTCTTTACATATTAAAAGAGCAAAGCGGATTTGAAACTATTCAAACCCTTAAAAAGGGGAATAGCCAACTAAACGCATGAAGAAAAATAAAATTAAACTAATTATTAGCTGGATAATTAGTATTTCTCTAGTTGCCTACCTAATTTCTCAGTCCGACAAACAAGCAATGCTTGATGGTTTTAGAACAATAGATGTTCTAACTGTTACTTATATGGTGATAATCTATTTAATAGGCATTCTTTTTAGAGCATTCAGATCTAAGTTAATGATTCCTAAGTTAAGCTTAATGGATGCTCTTGGAAGTGTCTGCGTTGGTTATGCTGCGAACAATATTCTACCAGCTAGACTGGGCGAAATAGCTAGGGCTCAAGTTGTTGGGAAAAGCTGTGGAATTAAAAGGTCCCTAGCTTTATCTAGTATTCTTGTTGAAAGAATTTTAGATGGGGCAGTGATTGTACTACTCATGGTACTAGCGATGGATTCATTGAATCTTCCCGACTGGGCGATCAAAGTACGGCAAGGCGGGATCGCCTTGTTCTCCTGTGCTCTTCTTGGGGTCTTCCTTGCTCCCTACATCGGTCCAAAGATACTTGGACTAATCCCAAGTAAGAAAATAAAAGAATTTGGAGAAGGGTTTTTAGAAGGCATCCAGTTAGCCTCAAGAAGTATTCCTGTGATGATTTCATTGATAATACTTTCTTTTGCAGTATGGATAATTGAAGAACAAATGTTTGTAGTAGCCTCAAACGCTTTTGGACTTGGAATTTCTGCTTTCTCACTATTTTTTGTTATGGGTGTGATTAACCTTGGAATACTTATACCTTCAAGTCCTGGCTACATAGGCGTTTATCATTATTTTTGCACCCTAGCATTAGGTGTGTTTGGAGTACCAATGGGGCAAGCAGTCGCTTATGGAGTAGTTCTTCATGCATGCCAGGTGATACCCACAACAATCATTGGTTTACTTTTTCTGCCATATTTTGGGCTTAAATCTACAAAGGAGATGATAACGTGAAAACACTAACGATAGTCGGCGCTGGAGCAACAGGACTTACCGCTGCATACTTAGCTGCAAAGTCAGGCCATAAAGTTAAAATCATAGAAAGCTCAAATAATCTAGGAGGACTACTCTCTACGTTTAAAACAGCTGGAGACAATTTAGAATTCTACTACCATCATTTCTTCACTCATGACGAAGAGATCCTATGGCTACTGAAGGAACTTAAACTTGATACGAAATTATTTTTCAAAGAATCAAGTATGGGTGTTTTTAGGAATGGGAAAATCTACCCATTCTCAACACCCAAAGACCTTTAAAACTTCACACCAATGAAGTTTATCAATCGGCAAA
>CAYGUX010000009.1:42833-82904 GCA_964353175.1 uncultured Bdellovibrionales bacterium
GCTTAGATTTGCTGCAAGTAGCCTATTGCTCTCTAAGGCCAGAAACTGGAAAAGTTATGAGGGTATTTCAATTTTAAATTGGTTTTACAAATGGGCAGGGAAAGAAGCTACTGAAACCGTTTGGGCTCCAATGCTCAAAATCAAATTTGGTGAGTACTTCCCACAAATCCCTGCTAGCTGGATGATTGGAAGGCTACAGCAAAGGGTTGGCTCTAGAAACAAAGGAAAAGAAAAGCTAGGATATCTACTAGGTAGCCAACAACTAATTGTTGAAAAGCTTGTCAGTGAATTAGAAAGAATGGGAGTTGAAATAATCAAGGGGATCAAGGTACAAGGCCTAAAAATTGATAACAACCAACTTGATTGTGTAGTATTAGAGAATGGCGACGTAGTATCCGCTGATCAGACTCTATGCACCATCCCGGTACCATACCTTTCCAACATTCTTGGAGAAGAACAAGCTAGTTATAAATCTAGTCTTGATAAAATAGAATATTTTGGCGCAATCTGTGTAGTACTCATGATGAAAGAGCCTTTAAGCTCGACTTATTGGTTAAATGTCGCTGACCCAGGATTTTCTTTCGGTGGAGTAATAGAACACACGAATTTCATACCGAAAGAACACTATGGCAATCAGCATATTGCCTATCTTTCTCGTTATATTGAAAAAAACAATCCATTAATGAATGCCAACTTAGAGGAAGTAGAAAAAGCTTGGATAGCGGAATTACCAAGAATCTATCCTAACTTTAAGAAAGAAAATATTATCCAAGTTAAAACCTTTAGAACAGCTACAGCCGCCCCAGTATGCCTACTAAATTTTTCAAAAGATATCCCTTCTGTCAAAACACCAATTGGAAACTTCTATGCGGTGAATATGGCGCATGTCTATCCAGACGAGAGAAGTGTTAATAATTCTATTCGAATAGCTGGAAACGCTTTAAAAACGATGGGGATAGCCCACGACCTACCTGATAGAATTAGAAGCTTAACAGGAGTAGTTGGGTTTTAACCCAAGGAACTTAAAGGAACTATGGCCATGAAAGTGAAAAGCATCCTTAGCTTTCGATCCATACTAGTCTTGGCTTTCTCGCTATACTGTTGTTCTGCACTTCAAAAGCTCTACTCTTATGAAATCGAGTATCTTATTGACAGCAAAAGCATTAAAGAAGGATTCGTAACTGCGACAAGTTTTCTGAACAATGGCTCTACATTTACGCTCAGCAAATCAGAGGATAATTTTTACCAAGGTGAGGTAGTAGGTCTCAAGTCTCAAATAGAGATACTAAAGCTTCTTATCCCAGATGGTAGTAGAAAAATTAATAAGGCCTGGCTTGATGAGAGAGAGATTAGTTCTAATAAAATTCTCGATAATTCAAAACTAGTTGGTGCGAACTGGGGACAGGATCCTTATTATAACTTTGAAGTAGTAAAGACTGGATCATTACATGACAGGGCCCCGCCCTACTGGATCTTTGCAGGTATCTCTATCTGGTTTTTATACTTAATTTTTAATCGCCAAGAGTATCAATCTTCTGGGCCTTTGTTTTTAAAAGAGTTAGTTTTTTCAGGTTCCATATTCAATAGCTTAAATTGGAAAGATTATACTATAATTTTTTGCATCTACTTACTAACTGCTTTTATTACCGTCGGGTGCGATGCCTTACCAATGTTAAATATGTTGGTATTATCCTTTGCTGGTGAAGATATTTACCAATACCAAGTTGCTCATAAGTATCTACTGAACTATGAATTTCTTAACTGGCCTTACAATCCTTTCTTCCTTGCCCTCTACACCTTCTTCTCGGCTCCATGGGCGACGCTGACAATCAACTCTGCACCAATCCTTGGCTACCAACATATTCAAATGCTTGGGGCTAAAACCTTAAACTTTGTTCTCTTACTTTCTACCGCTCTATCCATAATATCCTACGCCATTGACTCTAGATATTTAAAGAAAAATATAAAAGCAGTTTTCTATCTATGTTTCTTAAACCCCGCTGCCTTCTACGTTAGTATTTTGTTTCTTCAACTTGATATCGTTCCACTATATTTAGTTACGATGGGATTGCTTTTATTAACTAAGGATAAAATTAACATTTTTAACTCTGCTTTTCTCCTAGCACTCGGATTGTCGTGTAAATTACAAAATCTTCTTCTCTTAGGGCCAATTTTACTAGCTAGCCTTTTAATATTCGTATTTAATGAAACAAAATTTAGCCTAAAGAGAAGATTTCTCAACTTAGCTCTTCACTCTGGGACGATTCTCGGAATATTGTTAATTTTAACTAAACCATTCAAGGGTCACGACCAGGCGTTTTATCAATTAGTTTCCAATTTTAGCCAGACTGCGAGACTATGGCTTACTGTAATTGTCTATGCTGACGGTGGTTTATATATCTACATGACCATATTATTCTTAATTCTAATGACAATTTTTCATTGTTCCTTCTTTCATTCTAAACTTTCAAAGTCTGAAATCGTAACGAATATACTATTCATGATGGCCATTACAATCCTTACTTTTAGTTTCGCTCACATGAATACCCCCTCGACTTTAATCCAAGCTAGTGTTGGATTATTTCTACTTACGATACTAAAACAAGATTCTTTTCAAAGAATATTTATATTTTGCGCGAGCACTTTGATACTAGGAAATGCGCTCTTTAATGATATTGGAGATATAACTAGAGTCATTGGATGGAACCAATCATTCTTTACTGAGATGTATAGAGTCATGCCTCATGAGAAAAAGGTTAAATATACCTCGCTACTTTTTTCAATAGCTAACAGCTCCATGCTTGCCTTTGCCTTTTTAATGCTAAAGGTGTCTTTGGATAGGCTTAAGAAAGAATTTAATCCGGAAGGCGACCGCGAGGGTCGCCTTCCCTAGATTAAAAGTTATCGGACTTATGCCAATTCCAAGCCGTTCTACAAATATCTTCTAAGCTATTATATTTGGGATTCCAGCTTAATTCTTTTTTTGCTTTTATGGGCAAGGAATAGAGGCTAGGTGGATCTCCTGGCCTCCGATCAGTATATTCATGAGGTACGTCTTTCCCAGTAACCTTTGAAACTGTTTTAACAATCTCCTCTACCGAATACCCTACTCCACTACCCAAATTGTAAAAATCTCCCTCCCCTCCACTTAATAACACTTCTGCTCCTAAAATATGTGCACTCGCAATATCATCAACGTGAACATAATCACGAATACAAGTTCCATCTGGCGTCGGATAATCTCTTCCACAAATTTGTAAAAAGTTTTTCCCTAATACAGAACCTATCGCTAGAGGAATTATATGAGTCTCAGGATTATGTCTTTCCCCAATTAGACCTGAAGTACTCGCGCCTGCGGCATTAAAATATCTAAATACCATTGACTTCATTCCATAGGCCTTATCATAGGATTTAAGGATATTTTCAAGCATCAACTTACTCATCCCATAGGGGTTTATAGGATTCTGCAATGTATCTTCCATGATAGGCATAGACTCTGGAATACCAAAAGTCGCGCATGTGGATGAGAAAATAAATTTATTAATCCCACAATCTTTCATTGCTCTTAGCAACTCTAAGGTCACAGTAACGTTATTATGATAATACTTTTGGGGATCAATTACTGACTCTGGAACTGATGCGAATGCTGCAAAATGCATAACAAGATCAATCTTATTATCAATCAGAATACTCTTAACTTTTTCATAGGCTCCTGCATTCATCTCAAATAAAGGCACTTCGAGCCTATTCGCTATATCTCTATTTCCAGTTGAAAAATTATCTAAAACACTTACATTAAACCCCTTATGTTTAAGAGAAAGAGAAGCATGAGATCCGATATATCCCCCACCACCGACTACTAAAATATTAGCCTTACTACTCATTAGCTATATAGCCCTCTTAAGTGGGAATAAAGCTTCCTTACGAAAAAGTACCGTTGTAAATAGAACTATAGCAAACAGTAGCTGCCTCATCGGCCCTAATATCCCAGGGTCGAATTCCATAAATCTTAAAGGCTCAGGCAATAATACTAGAAAAAATGTTGCTAACAATCCACCCCAAAAGGATCCAGGCTTACCAACAACGACAATAGTAAGAATAAAAACCATCTCATGAATGGCAAATGAAGACGGATCTATATACATAAGATAAAATGCAAAGAATGAACCTGCAATTCCAGCGACAAAAGAAGATACGATAAAAGCACAATTCCTAATTTTAAATAATGATGCCCCCATTGCTTCTACGGCATGTGGTTGTTCACCTTGCGCCTTTAGCAAGATCCCTAATCGAGAATGAACTATTCTATGTATAAAAAATAAAAGAACAAAAGTAATTAGAGCCAATCCGAATAGGAAATCCAGGTTATCCTCAAACATACCGTTAAAAAAAAGAGGCCTCGGGATCCCTGGTATGCCTAAGACACCTCTTGTTAGTTCTTTCCAATTTATAAACAAGGCTGACATTAAAAAGCTAAACGCCAAACTTCCTATGGCAAAGTAATCTCGACTTAGTCTTAAAGAGACCACTCCTAGACTAAGAGAGAAAAGACTACAAATTAGCCCACTAGCTATTAAACAAGCCCAAAATGGCCAAGAGTAATCAACAGAAAGAATTGCAGACGCATAGGCACCTACGCCGTATATGGCTACATGGGAAAAGTTTAGAAGATTCCCCATCCCAAAAGAGATATTAAAGCCTGAGACTAAAAGAGAATAAATCAGGCACAAAACGCATAGATGAATTCCATATTCCATAACTAAAATTCCCTCGCTTTCTTATTAAAAAGGCCTTGAGGAAGGAATAATAACACTAGCAAGATGCTCATGTAAGCAACGGCATCCTTATAACCAGCAGGGATACTATAGCCATAAATTTCCACACCAACTGATAGATTCTCAATCAATCCTAAAAGGAAGCTGCCTAAGATTGTTCCCCAGATACTCCCTAGACCACCTAGAATCATTGCAGCAAAACATTTTATGGTTAAAGATCCGCCCATCGTTGGGGATAAGTTGGTTTCATAGGCTAATAAGATACCTGCAAATGAAGCCAATACGGTGCCGCCTATAAATACCGCGTAATTTAGCTTCTGCCGACTTATGCCTAGACTTTGACTTGCATAAGCATTCTCAGATACCGCCCTAACAGCCCTTCCAAAAGATGTGTGATGTATGAGTAGTCCTAAGGCAAATAATAACAACAAAGCACTAGCTATTATAAAGATTTGAACATTCGTAATAAAAACAGGCCCCAGCTCAACAATGCTAATCTCAAATGTGCTCGGATAAGATTTAACATTAACACCAAAAAAGATTGCGACCAGATTCTCCAACATATTTGATAAAGCCAATGTAGTCACAAGCGTTAACACCATATCAAATCGAGTAAATGGGCGAACAAATACATTAAAAACCAAGGCGCCTACCGCGATCATACCCACTAGTGTAAATACTCCAGAGAAAAGCAATGAGAGTTTACAAGTTTCTAGGAAAAATAGAAGTATGTAAGCTCCGAGCATCATTGTTTGCCCATGTGAGAAGTTTAGAACTCCTAACAATCCATAGGTCAATGATAAGCCTGAACTCATTAAAGCGTATAAACTTCCTGAGATTAGTGCATTAACAAGAAGTTGAGGAATTAATTCAAGCATACAGACTAACTATTACTCACACCGAAATACACTTGTTGGAGGATAGGATTCTCTCGAACCATATCTAATGGACCTTCAAGTACACAATGTCCACTATCAAAGACCACCGCTCTGGAACAAAAGTCTTTGATAAAATTAATATCATGTTCTATCAACATGACGATGGCATCTTTCGGGAGAAGTTTATTAAGTGCGTCTAGAATATCGAGCTTCATTTTTGGAGATACACCTGCAGTCGGCTCATCTAATAAATAGAGTTTTGCATCAAATGCAATTAACCTAATAATCTCTAAAAGCCTTAACTGCCCACCACTCAATGAACCTGCCTTATGATTACGCTTATCTTGTAAATCCACCAAACCAAGAAGTGACATAATTTCTTCGCTGAAATCTTTCTTCTTTAAAAAAGAGAATAAGCTCACCTTCTCCCTCGACTCAATCGCAATAAGTAAGTTCTCATATAGAGTGAGGTCCTTAAATATACCGAAGTTCTGAAAAAGCCTGCCTAATCCCTTATTGGCCCTATCCGATGGAGCAAGCCTAGTTATATCTAAATCATCGAACTTAATCGTTCCTGACTGTGGCCGATTAAAGCCAGATAAACAGTTGAAAAAAGTAGTTTTTCCGCTTCCGTTAGGGCCGATTATGCCTAATCTCTCGCCTGAAGTGGCTGAGACGCTTAGATTATTAAGGATTTGGCTGTCGCCAATTTGAAAATTTAGGGCTAAGGATTGGAATTTTTTCATTAGTTCAATCTACTTAATAATAGGAAAGGAAGCAATAGCGTAGAAAATCCCTTATTTTTTACTTCTCCGCACTAAACCATCAAGTTTATCACACTAAAAGTCGATTTCTGATGAAACTGATCGAATCTGTATGGAATGAAAACTCAAGAATACGAATCGACCATAAAAGCACATTAGTCATTAGGGTAAATAAATGTTGAATAAATAGTGAACAAAAATTCACCAAAGAACTCAAAGGTTAAAAGAACCAAAGTAGCTACCAAAGAATCAGGAGTGGCAATTCCTGAGTTTATGATTACGTTTCCAGTTCTTCTCTTTCTACTTTTTGGTAGTATTGATCTCGGCTCTCTACTTCAACAGTATCTTCTCGTTCAACATGCCGCGACGATTGGGGCGGAAAAAATACAAACTCTTCCCTCACTCACAACTGGAATCATAGCTAACTGCAAGAACGCTGATATTACAGCGAACACCACTGACATCTCACTTTTAAAAGTTAAAGAAAAAATGAACTCTGTACTGGCTCCCGCTTCTGATAAATTAAATACAAGCTATACCTTCTGTCAGACACAAGATAATGGACAAACTAGAATTCAAGTCTTGGTTGCCGCCGAATTCAAGAACAGCAGCCAACTGCTCCACTTAAAAGGTGCACGCCTAACCGCAAAAGTTGAAGTCCCCTATTTTTTTGGTAGCTAGACCCTCAAGCCTCCTGAACAAACCAAGTAGCTAATGCTTTTGTTTTCTGTTTAAATGAGTCAATAGAAAACCATTCCGTATTGGTATGTGCGCCCTGCCCGTATGGTCCGAGCGCATCGATTGTAGGCAATCCAAGGTATGCAAGTATAGAGGCCGAACTGGCTCCCCCTACCGCTTCTAGATTTACACTACCCTTTTCTCCAATCGTTGCTAAGGCTTTAATATATGAATCCGCAAGTGCCGTGGTCTCCGGTAATACCTGCATTGGAGGGATAAAGGTTTCTCTCATTATCTCAAAACTAATCCCAGAGTTAGAAAATCTCTCTAACTCTACTTCTAGCTTAGAATATAAATTCTGATATTTTTCGATAGAAGGAAATCTAATATCAAACTTAACTTCTGCAAATTCCGCAACGATAGTTGGTGAAAAGCCTCCATTAAACATGCCGACATTTAAAGTAATATCATCTTCAATAGACGATAATTTAGAGATATTGCTAACAACCTCAGAAAGAGCTACCACGGCATTACTTCCTTTCCAAAAGTCATTACCAGAATGAGCACCTTTCCCTTTAGCTAAAATCTTAAAAATAGCTATCCCCTTTCTAGTTGTAATTAACATACTACCGGGCCGTCCAGACTCAAAAACTAAAGCTAACTTAGAATTATTAGCTTCCACCTCATGCAAAGAATAAGAGTCATTCATCCCTATCTCTTCATCACCGATAATCATAATTCGTATTGGAACCTTAGTTAAAACATCAGTACAAGTACTTAAGGCTTCCAAGGCAAATATCGACATCATCACTCCAGCCTTCATGTCATAACCAGCAGGACCAATGACCCTATCACCATCAATTTTTGTTTCTAAAAATCCCGCCTCTTCCTTATGTGCAGAATCAGAATGACCCACTAAGAGCACTCCTTTTCCTGACACCCCATTATCAGCTAACAGATGTGGGCCAAATTCTTTTGAATCAATTAAACGAACCTTAAAACCAATATTCTCTAAGTACTTCTTTAATATTAATTGTACCTTCCTCACTCCACTAGAATTATAAGAATGGCTACTAATATCTATGAGCTCAACTGTGCGTGCTATCGCATTCGAAATATTTAAATCTACATACTCTAAATAGTTCACCAGACACTTACCCTTTATTTACCTTTATCAGAGACCTTACTTTCATGGGTAGAAGTATAAAGAAAACCCCTTACTTCTACAAGTATCGCTTATTCCTATAAAATAAAATTTACTCTCTTCTTGACTTAACTCAAATACCAAGGTAGGTTTATTTGATGAATTTGAATTTTCTTAACATTTCATTTCTCCTCCTCGCGCTTCTAGCGCAATAATTTTTCCTTTCTTACACATTACACATCCCTATTTTATTGAACTGATTTTCTAAATCTGCTTTTAGATAATGTGCTTAATAGTCTAGGACAAAGGGTAGATGGCATTTTCTATGGCAGAGAAGTTTAATTCTTCTGTGTCATAGGACGTTTGCGCCCAAAATTTGGGCAAGTTTTTTTTAAGGAAGTTTCAATGAACGGTTTTAATCCAAAGATTCTAAGGCTTAAAAATTCTGAACTCTCAGAAAATGTCGAGACCCAATTGAGATTGGGAGAAATTCTTCAAGACGCCGTATGGGCAAATCCATGGAGGCTCAGATGGGAAGTGGGATCAAGTGACGATATTCCAAGTTCAGAGACTAGCATCTGTGCTTACCACAATCTACTCTTAGAGAATATGGCGGACTTTCTAGTTCTTAGTTGCGATAATCCCGATGGCTCTAAGGTAATCGCGGGATATGCAATTGGAGTTTCACTAACAGAGGAACTAATTCAACAAACCCACATCGGAGAAGGTCTAGACCTTAAACTATGTCGAGAGTGTTTAAATGGTTACGAAGGTCCAAAGGTTGGCGATTTTTATCTGGCAGTTACTGCTATCCAAGGGAATACGGGTGTTAACGACGAACCTAGACAATCATTCAGAGGTCTAAGGATCAAGGGTTGTTCGGTTTATAGGCTACTAATTGAACTTCGACTCAGACTTGGATTCAGTACAGGCTCCAAAACCTTTTGGGTTCGGACTGCGACAGGTCAAGAAATCGTTCGCGGAATATATAACAGCATTGGCTTCACTGAGGTTGGTCAATCTAAAGTTAAGCAGGGGGAGACTAGCGTAGAGAGAACTGTCATGGCTGGTCACTACTCAAACCTAGGAGAAATTTCAAAGGTTAGTAACTCGATTGATGGAATCGAAGACTGGGTTAGTGTTGAATAGGCATGAATTCTTAGAGCATCAAAGGTTGAAAACGTCCTATGATGCTCTTTTATTTATGGAATTAAAAATTAAAAAAGAAACAGGCGCTTTTCATAACCTTTGAAAAGCGCCTGATGAAAAGTTCAATCTGCGACCGTTACCTCCTTGGGAATAGTTTCTGAATTTTCAGAAGGCCAATCCCGCGCTACAAAACGGCACAAAGGCCAACGCATAGTAATTTCAGCGTCCGGCCACACCGCGCGTAGGTTAGACTTCAATTGGTCTGTAATCGCCTCTTTGCTATCAACATAGACCCAGACTTCCCCTGCTTGCAAATAGGCAGTTTCCTTAGAGCAAAACAAACCGCACACAAAATCCTCAAACCTGGTTTTGGACCATCGATTTGCATTAAACACTCCCCTTCCGGTTACGCCACGAACAATCGTTGATGTTAAGTTGATCTTTAATTGTGTCATCTTTAATCTTTCCTCGATTAAGAGATTCTATAACCTTTTGGGATAAATACTCCTTTACCCCTATTTTTTCAAAACCAATAAAGCGCCTGCTTCATATATTTGAATCTAGTGCGACAGGGAATAAGTCGCCTTGAAACAAAAAAATGAAACAGACTTTAATCTTCTACTCAAAACAAAAATACAAATATATGGAATAGGAACAATTATATCGCGCTAGAGCGCGAGGAGGAGTGCTGAAAAAGAAATGAAAATGTTAGAATTGAATTTCATAAGTGATGATTTGATACCAAAGGTCGTGAGATATGTCAAGGATGCAGTGGATAGTTTTTATTTAGCGAAGGATATAGAGGGGATACGGGATGTTAGGAAGAATAGGGATGGCGACCGCTAGGGTCGCCATCCCCAAGCCAAATAATGCGTGCAATCTAAATATGCATATTGAACCAGTCAAACGACTGATAGTGAGCCTGCCGAACCGCCTGTGGTGAGCCTGTCGAACCAAGGCACACCAAAGATAAAAAAGAAACGCAGAGAAAAAAGGGCTGAGACAGTCTCAAGCCCGCACAAAAAACCGCTGGGGCGTTTACTCTCGAGGTCGAAATAGCTCTGAGATCTCAGTAAGGTCTCCAAGACAAATAACGGGAGTACCGTTCATAGGAACTTCCAAAGCTAGCTTCCCCTTATACCCATACTCCCTCAGCCATGCCCCTATAAAAAATAACTGGAAGGCTGAGTTGGCATGAGGAACAATAATAGCCTCACTCGCATTAAAATTGGGAATCTTCGCGATTGCATTCAATACCGCCAGCACATCAGCCTGAGTATTCGCATGAGAACGGTTCAACCCTAGATGTTTGATCGATAAGGCCGCACTGATAATACTAGAGTGTGACAAATTAATAATCACTTCCGGCTCCTTCAATAGGAAGATACGATGTAAAACCACGCAAAAAACCATATTCTGCGTTCCTATGCCTAAGGGGGACTATTTACTCGCTAATGCTAAATGGCCTTACGCATAGAACGCAGTTCTTTTTAAATTTTCTACCCAAACCAAAAATACTTATGTGAAAAAGGAAAATGTATATGCGCTTAAAGCGCAATAATAATAGAAGTGAAGATGCTTATGAAAGTTATCTTAGACATTAAGGACTAATTAACAGTTAAATAAATTCGAGTCAAGGGCTAGGACCTAAGATGGAATGGGCCTGAGCTTAAATTGTGCTCAGGGCCGGATTGCTAGGCCTGGGATTCTACCCTTCTTAGGTGACAATTATGTCCGCCACTTCACAAACTAAATACGCCTTGCACAAATCTTAAATTGCCAACTCGAAAAAAGGGTAGAAGAGAATGAGGCCCAGAGGACAATTTAAGCTTAGGCCCATGGTGAGTTTTCTGCTACTACTCTTAGAAAATCACAAACCTCTATAATCCTTGAACTCTTTCCTCCAAATTGGAATAACTCAAATCCTCTCGCTCATCCTCTGTAAACAAAGCATCAACAAACTCACTTGGCTCAAAAGGCCTTAAATCCCCTGCGGACTCACCCATACCAATGTATCTTACTGGAATTCCTAGCTCATTTTTAATAGCCACAACGATTCCGCCCTTAGGCGTTCCATCTAACTTCGTAATAACAATCCCTGTTAAAGCAGTAGCTTCATTAAATTGTTTTGCTTGGAATAAGGCATTCTGCCCAGTTGTTCCATCGACCACTAAAAATGTCTCGTGAGGAGCCCCTTCCTGCTCCCTTGAAACTATTTTAGTAATAGAGCTTAACTCTGACATTAAGTTAACCTTATTATGAAGTCTGCCGGCGGTGTCGATTAATACAACATCATAGCCTTCCGCCTTTCCTCGATGAATAGTCCTATAAGCTACGGTAGATGGCTTTTCTCCATCAGCACCTTTTTCAATCCCTGCTCCAGCCCTCTCAGCCCATACTTCTAACTGGTCTGCTGCTGCTGCCCTAAAAGTATCACAAGCACCGACTAACACCTTGGCGCCTTGCGCTGCGAATTGAAAGGCTAGTTTACCAATAGTTGTTGTCTTTCCTGCCCCATTCACACCAACTACCATTACAACTCGTGGATTCCCATCTACTTTAACAGGGTCAATTTCTGGAATTTTATCATGTTTTAAAATTGAAATTACTTCAGCTCTTAATAATTCAGAAACTTGATCACTAAGGCTATCATCTGAACCTGCTTTATTTTCAAGTAAATGAGCTTTTACTTTTCCAACTAACTTCTGTGTGGTGTTAATCCCAATATCGCCCTCAAGCAATATATCTTCAAAGTCGCCAAGAAGACTATCTAAAGTCTTATCCGATTTACCAATCCCAAAGATAGCGCTGATCTTCTTACTAAAAAATCCTCTTGAACGTTTTAAGCCTTGCTTAACTTCCGTACCCTTAGGCAATTCCAGTTCAACTTTCTCAATGCCTTCAGTATGCTCAACTTCAGTAATCTCCTCAACCGCAACTATAGCCGTCTGTTCAGAACTTGAAGTATCTAAACTTTCACTAGCAACCGCAGCACCACCACAAACTACTACAGGGCTACTTAATTCCTCTGCGCCAGCATTTAGTAAGGAATCAACAGTGGGAGGCTCGATTTTTAATTCTTCTGCACTAAGATCTTCAACTAGTTTAGTTTTATCAAGCTCCGCACCAACAGCCTCACTTACTTTTTCCCCTGCTTGCTCCTCAACCTGTACCTTATTGGACTTACTCTCAGGTCTTAAACTAATTGCTGCTAAGATAGAAATAAGTATTGAAGCAATACCTACTCCGATCCATAGTAAACTCGGATCAATTGACGCTATTACAGCTAACTCTTCATTCATGGGGAAACCTTAATTTTTATTAATTAGGAATTTACGACCTTTTTCTTTAAGGTAGCCTCAGCTTCCTCAAGATCCACGCTGAGTGCAGTTGTCACTCCACGCTCTTGCATAGTAATTCCAATTATTCTATCTACAGCCTGCATCGTTATCTTGTTGTGAGTGATGATAAGGAACTGAGTTCTTGAAGATATCTCCTTAACCACTTCAAGGAACCTTCCTAAATTAGCATCATCTAATGGTGCATCGACTTCATCCAGTACGCAAATTGGACCAGGATGATGTAAAAACATAGAGACTAAAATGGCAGTTGCAACCAAAGCCTTCTCTCCACCTGATAACAACTCCATCGTACTGATTTTTTTACCTGGAGGTCTCACTACAACTTCGACACCACTTGTAAGTGGATCTTCAGGATTAACTAGCTCCAAATGTCCGGAACCACCAGCGAACAACCTAGGTATTAAATCTTTAAAAGTCTCTTTTACGGAATTGAATGTAGAAACGAATCTATCTTTAGACAATTCTTTTAACTGCCTAATCGTACGTTCCATCGTGATCTTAGCATTCAGAAGATCAGTTCTTTGTGCTATTAACGTTTCAAGTCGTTCTTTTTCTGTTTCGTACATCTCTATGGACTGAGGATCTACTTCACCTTCTCTTTCAAGGCGTTTTCTTAAACTAGATGCCTTATCTTGAAGCTCAGATGTCACTTGAACGGGCTTCCCATCTTCAAGTGAGGAGCGATACTCAGACTCTTCAGGGACTAGGAATGTTTGATCTTCTGGGTATGTTCTTGCAATATCTTCGAGCAACATATCAAGTTCAATCTTAGCGCGATCTTCTTTCTGCACTACTGCTCGGTGTTCAACTTCTAACCTAGACTTACGGTCTCTAATCTGAGTTATGGACTGCTTAATTTCGTTCAATCCACCTTGAATCTGATACCTTGAATCCTCGATTCCCCTAATGTCATTTTCCAATGCGCCGATCTGTTCACGCATTGACAGGCTATCTGAAGAAAGTTGTACCTTGGATACTAAATCAACTTCTTCTTGTAACAAGATCTCAACTTTAGCTTGAGCCTCTGCTACTGACTCAAGGATACTTTCTATCTTCTCACTATATGATACTTTTTCAGAGGTTAATCTTTCAGCCGTTCGAGTTATGGACTCCGTTCTAGCATTGGCTAAAACATAATCTCTTTCTAAAGACTGAATTTTAGATTCTTTCTCTTTTTCTATTCTTGAAAATTCTTGTCGCAGTACTCTTTCTCTATTTCTTAGCTCTTCAACACGAGCTCTTTGTTCTTCGCTTTGTTTTACAAGTAAGGAGGAGAGTTGTTTCTGAAGATTTGCAGATACCTGCCTCTCCATATTAATTTCCTCTATCTTCTCTCTCCCCTTCTCAAGAGCAAGCTCTGCTTCCCGCACTCCTGCTTCAGCCTCATCTAAAGACGCTAGAATTACAGACTGCTCAGACTCCAATTCTTTTATCCTTCTAGCAAAGGATAAATGTAAACCTTCGCCGACAGTAGTGTACCATCCCCATGACGTAAGCACTTCACCGCTTGATAGAACTACTAAAAAGTCTTGGAGATCAGTAGTGGCTAGCTTATCTCTTAACTGAATGGCACTGTCTTTAGATTTTGCTACCCATATATTAGAAAACAACTTCTTAGATAAACCTTCATACTCAGAAGGTAAGGATACGTAATCCAATATTGGCGAACCAAAGTTAGATAACTCCATTTGAATATTTTGATCTAACTCTTGTTTTACAGTCAATCCACTTTCTTTAGCTTCAAACATTCCCAACATTTTTTTAGATGTTGAGTTACCGCTTAGATAGTTTTTTAGAAATTTGGAAGCGTCCTTCGATACTAAATAATTTGCCCGATCACCAAGAACAGCATGAACTACACGTTCCATCTCTGGCTTCACACTAAGAAGAGACAATAAAACCGCACCTTCGATTTCAACAGAGTCACCGGCTTCAACTCCAACTTCCTTTAAAGCATGCGCACTAAGTCCATCTAATTGTGACTTGATTGCCTTAATCTCACTACCAATAGAATTTAGATTCCTCTCAATCGAGTTTCTATTGGTTTCCTTATCTTTTAAGTCTCTTGAGTTTGATTTTAATTCATCATGAAGTCCGGATGCGGATTTAATCAATAAATCCTTCTCTTCTATCTGACTTGAGATACTTAATATCTCAGATTGGATATTATTCCCATCATCTGAACCATCTTGAGTATTTTCAGAATTTAAAAACTCTTCGAGTTTTTGTTGATTGTTAGCCTGAATACTTACAAGCTCAGACCGAAGCGATTCAATTTGAGTGCTAAGATCATCTCTTGAATCAGAAATATCAACTTTTTCACGTTCAAGTTTAGTAAACTCTAAATCAATAACATCTATCCTTTCAGATAAATTTACTTTTTGTTCACTTAAGTTTTCTACTCTAGCCTCCTCATCCAAGACTCTTCTTCTCGCTGCATTCAAGCTAGCTTCATTCTCTAAGATAACTCTTGAAAGATCATCTTTCTTAGTTCTAAGTGCGAACAAATCAGAGTCAAAAGATAGCAACTCTCCCTCTGACTCATTTAATCTTGCTTCATGCTCACTTATCTCTGTCTCACATCCAGCTACAAGATCCTCTATCTCCAGTTTTGAATTTAAAGCATCAGAGATTGAACAGACTAACTTTCCTGCTTTTACGGTAAAAAGTTCTTTCTCCGCGTCATAAAGCTCTGACTTTAACTGATTTCTTGATCGTGCTCTTTCTGCTTGTTTTTTAAGTGATCGAACTTGCTTTTCAATCTCTATAACAAGGTCGTTTAGACGATTTAAATTATCACTAGTTTTTTCTAAACGTCTTTCGGTCGCCTCAATCTTGGTTCTAAAGCCTGAAATCCCTGCAGCATCTTCTAACAATTCACGTCGTTCATGCGGCTTCTTAGAAATGAACTGCCCTATTTGTCCTTGCTGAACAATGCTTAAACCTCTAGCACCGAGACCAATCAAACGAAACAATTCTTGCATATCTTTCAATCTGCAAGGAACTTTATTTATATAGTATTCACTTTCCCCAGAACGGAATAGTCTTCTAGTGAACTGGATTTCAGCGGCATCAAAGATACCTGGGATCTCATGGATTCTTTCAGGTAGTACAGAGACAACCTCATCTGCCAAAGGTTCAAGGACTAATTCTGACTCATCTATACTAACTTCTGTCTCGCTAGTGTCTAGTTCTTCTTGTTCTAAATTTGGATCTTGAGAAACTTTTCCCTCAGCCCTATCTTTCGCTTTGGTCTGCCAATCTGACTCAGGCTGAATAGTTAATGAAACTTCCGCCATCCCAAGAGGTCGTCTTGTGTCTGAACCATTAAAAATTAAATCTTCGAATGAACCACCTCGAAGTTGTTTTGCGTGGGTTTCTCCCAAGATCCACCTAAGTGCATCTACAACGTTTGATTTACCACATCCATTGGGTCCAACAATTCCAATTAGATCTTTATTAAAATCAAGTACAAACCTTTCTAAAAAAGATTTAAAGCCAAAAATTTCAAGCCGAGTTACACGCATTGTTAATCAACATCTAAATTTATTAATATTAAAAAGACTAAACCTACTATTTAGAGCGGTAAAAGCCAAGCAAGGACCATCGCCCAACTAACTCGCTCTAAATACTAGACTTTTACCCGTCTCTTTTTTAGATTCCAAGAAGATAAAGGCTCTTTAGTTTAAGCTAGTAGTAGTAACGCAATGCTGACTAAATGTCACCTAAGCTCGAAAAAAATTTCCATTCTAAGAATTGAACGATGCAATTGCTTATGGTCCATCTATTAGATAGTACTGGGGTAGCATTAATATTGAATCAATGAACAACCCAAACTCACTTCCCAAATTAATCGCTTTAGTTGTTGGTGTATTTGCCCTAGGCACCTCAGGATACATGGTACTAGAAGGATGGACCTTCCTGGATGCAGTTTACATGACTACGACGACCCTAACAACGGTTGGTTACGGGGAGGTTAAACCACTGAGCATCCCTGGCAAAGTATTTACTTGCACTCTGATTCTATTGGGAGTCGCAACGGCCACATACTCATTTAGTAAAATAATAGCCTTAGTGGTAGAAGGCGAACTCGGGAAAAAAAGGCTAAAAAAACGTATGGAAAAAGAACTATTGGAACTAAAAGATCACGTCATCGTTTGTGGATATGGAAGACTAGGGAAAATTGTTACTAAAGAAATAGTCGAAGCCAAACAAAAAGTCGTAGTAATAGACACTGGCGATCACCCTCAAATTTCCATTGAAGAGCTAGGTATGACATTTATTCAAGGAAGTGCCTATGATGATGACACGCTTAAGTTGGCTGGAGTTCAAAATGCTAAAGTGCTACTCACCATGCTACCCAGTGATGCCGAAAATGTATATGTCACACTATGCGCAAGGGATCTTAACCCATATCTAAAAATCATCGCTAGAACGGAAGATGATGGAGGAGAGAGTCGGTTAAAACGAGCTGGTGCTAGCCAAGTAGTAGCTCCATACAGGCTTTCCGGCAATAAGATAGTACAACAAATCATCAGACCATACGTAAGTGACTTTCTAGAACTTGCGGGTGGGACTAAAAAGAATCTTTTCATAGAGGAAGTTGTAGTTCCAATGGGATCTAAGTTAGCTGGTAAAACCTTGGAAGAATCTGAACTCAGAGCTAAGACGGGGGCCATAATTGCAGCCTTCATCTCGAGCTCAGGAACTATGACTTTTAACCCAACAGGTAAAGATATTATTGAAGCTGGTAGCACCATGATAGTATTTGGAGAACATCAGTCTTTAAGTAAGATCACTGAGGTCCTATAATATCCGAACCTTTACATGAACACTCTTCAACTATCAGACAAAGAATTATTAGGGGTTCAGAAACCAGCTCAATACCTAGGCGGTGAGAAAAACTCTGTTTTAAAAAACTGGGATAAAATCGACGCTAAGATAATCCTATCGTTCCCAGATGTTTATGAAGTAGGAATGAGTCATGTTGGGATTCAAATTCTCTACGATCTAATTAATAGCCAACCTCAAGCTCTAGCAGAAAGAAGTTATATGCCCTTTCCTGACATGGAAAAGGCCATGCGCCTAGCGAATCAACCTCTTTATGCACTTGAGAGTAAGCGCCCAATTAAAGATTTCGACGTGATTGGTTTTAGTTTACAATATGAACTTTGTGGCACTAATATCCTTACGATGCTTGACCTTGCAGGAATACCTGCCTATGCAAGTGATAGAACGGAGGATCATCCGATAATACTAGGAGGTGGCCCCTACTCTTATCATCCAGAACCAATTGCTCCCTTCTTTGATATATTTTTTCTTGGTGATGCAGAAGAATTTATTCCAGAATTAGTAAAAGTAGTGGCGGAGAGTAAAAGTCTTACCGCTAGCGAGAGAAAACAGTTCATATTAAATAGTCTTGAGAAAGTTAAAGGGATCTACGTCCCCTCCCTATTTATCCCTCATTACAAAGAAGATTTTACAATATTTGAGCTAGACACTTCAAAATCAAGTAAGAATAAAGTAGTTAGAAGATTATTACCTACCCTAGAGAATGCCCCCTTCCCTAAAAGGCCAATTGTTCCGAATGTAAACACAGTTCACAATAGGCTTTCGGTAGAAGTAATGCGTGGATGTGTTAGGGGATGTCGATTCTGTCAAGCTGGCTACTTATATAGACCACAAAGAGAGCGCTCCCCAGAAGAAATCATGAATCTGATAGAAGAAGCCCTACCTCAGACAGGCTTTGAAGAAGTCTCTTTACTATCCTTAAGTACCGCAGATTACTGCTCAATTGTTCCCCTCCTAAAATCCCTAATGGATAGATACGGAGAAGGAGAAACCATGGCAATTTCCTTTCCATCTACAAGAGTAGATGCCTTGACGCCGGAAGTATTAAGTCAAATTCAAAGAGTAAGAAGAACTAGTTTTACAATAGCTCCTGAAGGCGGTTCGCAAAGACTTCGAGATGTAATCAATAAAGGCGTCACGGACGAACAAATTCTAGAAACCTGCGATAATGTTTTTAAGTTCGGCTGGAATGCTATTAAACTATATTTCATGATTGGGCTTCCAACGGAAACAGACGAAGACATAGACGGCATAATTTTATTGGCTAAAAAGCTTAGAGCGATGGAATCTGCTAGAGGGAAAGAAATCGTAGTAAGTGTCTCTACTCACGTTCCAAAACCTCACACTCCTTTTCAATGGGCAGAGCAAATTCCACCGGAGGAAACGAAAAGGAAGCAGAGAATTCTAGCTGATGGACTTAGAAGATTAAAGGTAACTTTTCGTTATCATGATGCATTTTCAACCTTCTTAGAAGGGGCTTTCTGTAGAGGAGGAAGAGAACTTGCACCTGTAGTTGAAAGAGCCTTTCAACTAGGCGCCAGACTAGACTCATGGCAAGAACATATTTCACAGAAGATATGGATGCAAGCATTCGCAGACTGTTTTGTTGATCCCTACTTCTATCTCAGAGAACGCACACAAGAAGAGATACTACCTTGGGATCATCTAAATTGTGGAATAGATAAAGACTATTTTCTTAAAGAATACAAACGAGCAACAAGAGAGCGGACAACACCAGATTGTTTAAAGACATCCTGTTCTATTTGCGGTGCCTGCAATTATGACACAAAAAGAAATATCCTTTGGCCTAGAGAAGAAACCGAGCTTAAACTATATGGCAAGATTCTCTCTAAGGAAGAAATATTTCATCCAGATACAAATGCTTTAGGTCGCACTGAATCTATCAAAGCCATGTCTAGCCCTGTTAAAAGATTAAGGCTTCGGTATGAAAAACTAGACTCTTTTCGATTCCTTGGTCACTTAGAATTGGCAAATGTATTTCAGCGTTCTTCGAGAAGAGCGGACCTCCCTATCGCATACTCCCAAGGGCATCACCCTTTACCCAGATTTTCTTTTGGCCCACCACTTTCCTTAGGTGTTCAAAGTAGAGCTGAATATGTTGATGCCTATTTATATAAAGACATAGACGAATCACAATTCCTTGAAACCATAAATCAAAACTTACCGACTGGAATAAAAGTTCTTGAAGCAAAAAATATTGATTTCAGAATACCTTCAATTAATAGTTCTATCTGTGGAGCAATTTACCACTGTAGTTTTCTAAAGCCCCCAGAACGGATAATCCACAATGAGCACCTCCTTAGTAAAGAAGAAGTATTGTCTAAGAATATCTTGAAGATTCAAAGGGGTAAAAAGAAGAAAGGTAGAAGTCGCGCCCCAGATAGGGAGTTGAGACTGCCATTATCCATGTTTTTAACGGAGCTTGATTTCTCTATGGAACATTTCAGCTTTACCATCAGAACTGGAGAAGGTGTTCTTTCTCCTTCCCCAGTGGAAATACTTAAACAAATTACGGGACTTACCCTTGGAGACGCTATTATCGAGAAGACTGATGTAGTTATTGAAAATAATAATCATCCGAATATGCGAGTCAAAACATCTCAAAAGATAGAATTACAAACAATTAACAGCAAAAATAATCAAGAAGGGCATGGCGCAAGGGAAGGAACATAGAATTTTAATTGTTGATCGAGATGAAGATACTAGAGAAAGTATTGCCAGCACCTTTGCCCTAGCAGACCTGAGCTCAACTATTGCTGAAGAAAAGTCAGTCGCCAGAGCAATCACCCACCTACTTAATGCAGACTTAAATGTGTTAATTATTGGTCCGAATCTAAATATAGAAGAAGCTAAAAAACTCCACACCTGTCCGTCTTCTTTTGGGGACAGAGTGACAATTTGCCTCAATGAAGACATCGCTGAATTGCTTGAATGTAAAAACATTCTTTTAATTCCCTTCTTGCCAGAAGATGGAAAGATTGCTGTTCATAATGCTTTTAAAAAAAGTCAAAACCCAGCAACGAAGGCTGATGACAATGAACCTCGAGTAAATGAGGCCATGCAACTTGCCTTTGTAATATCAAGACTGGTTGATAGGATGCAAAGAATCTCCGATGCCTTAAAAAAATCTCCTAAAGATTCTCAACTCACTGTCGCATCTATCCCTGAAGCCATCAACATGGTGATTGCCCGAGCAAGTACAATAAGACAAGGGCATGAAACTGAAGATATTAATGCTTTGGTTAAAGAACTGTTTAAGTAAAAGGATGATAGAGTAGAAATGAAAAACGGGGCAACCATATTGGTGTACCCCTCATGCCTCAGCGAACATCGGGGGATACATAGTGAAAGCCCAAACCCAGCAAATTCAACGCAATAGCCTCAAAAAAATCGCCTTCCTCAACCGCAAAACCGTCTGCAGCGCGATTATTTAGTCGCTCATACATGAGGTAGCAAAAGTTTGCCGCATTGAGATCATTCTTTTGGATCGCGGCCCAAAAGTCTCCGATAATTGTTCGCAAGGCTTTGTTTCCTGCCATCTTTCGCTTTCGCTTTCGCAATAACATCTATGCTCTCCTTAAACACGACCCTACGAAAAATTGGAAGCTTTGCTGTCGTAGGCAAGCAGTTCAAAAGGATCTAAACAAAATCCCTCCAAGCTATTCACCTAGACCAAAAACTTCTCTTAAAAACCCTATTTCATTTCTACTCAAACATACCATTAAGAACTTTCCTAAAAGTACAATTCAATAAAAAATATTCGCCTGAACTTATAAGAACAACACCACCATCCTATAAGTTCAGGCTTAACTACAAAGACCCTATCCGAATATCTTACCTTTTAAATTCATTAAATCATCTGTGACAGAGCCGTCTCCGTCTTGATCTAAAAATTGACTTGCCCTACCTAATATTCCTTGAAGAGAGTTATCTCCTTCTTGACCATTAGTTATGGAACCAGAGAAAATACTACTAACTAAAGAACTCAATCCTCCACTATTCTTAAGAAAAGCACCCACGACTAGTGTTGAAAAAGAAGGTAAAAATTCTGATATAGTATCGTATGAGAGGTCAGTTTTATTTGTTAAATTAGCAATAGTCTCTGCGAGTCTATTTTCCCCGCCCAATATCGCTGTAAGAATATCTGAACCAATATTCTTGTTTTCTTTATTTAATAAACTAGAAGCGTCTCCTTTTATGCTAGAGAGATCGATGGAACTACCCGCTTTTACTAAATTCTCCATTAACTTAGAATCAGTTAGGCCTTTTTGAATTGAGCTTGTAATTAAAGGGAATAAATGGTTCGATATAGTGGAAAGTTGCTCTCCTGAAATATTATAATGACTAGTTAAGCTGTTCACTGTATCTTCTAGGTCGAAACTTTTTAAAATCGATTTTATATCCATGCACTCCTTAATGTGTAGATTTATTTACTTATTGTTTTAATGCATTTTAAGGAATAATAGGAAGTATTGTCAAGCGAATGCCCTAAGCAACCTATGTCACTAGAAAAACAAAGAAAAAACGCATTAAAAATTGCTATTTGTAGTTGGTGTTATGGAATTGGGGGTGGGGCTGCGCGCATGGAAAGCTACTACTACCAATATTACAATAGAGCACTTTTCGAGCCCCACTTTTTTAGCCTTGTACTAAGGCCAGAATCTGGGCCTTCTTATGATACCACCATTCCCTTCATACAAATCGATCAAAACAATCGTTTCTTCGACCTAATAGAAAAGCTAGAGGGTTTCGATATCATTCAATTTCAAGGTAGTTTTAATCCAATTGTATGTGAAGCATCAAAATATTTAAACAATCCCCATATTTTACTGGAAGTACTTCACAACATAGAAGAAGGCGCACTAATTGATAGCGTAGATGCGACTGTTTGTGTTTCAAAAGCTGTAGCGAAACTTCAAAAACCTACTAAAAACCATAAGACCATTTTAAACGGTATTAAACTTTCTGATTATCCATTCTCTAATGCACCTAAAACCAACGACAAGATTATTCTTTTACAAGTAGGTAGAAGAGAAAAAATTGCAGTGAACTTAGATGAGATAGCAGACGAAATACTTTCTATCGATCCTAGGATTGAACTATGGATAGCAGGCGGTGAACAGGACCTTCAATCTACGGATAGAATAAGGTACTTGGGCGTTAGAAAAGACATAGCAGAACTATATAGACAAGCACATTTTATGGTCCTCCTCAGTAAGGAAGAACCATTTGGCTTAGTCGCGCTTGAAAGTATGGCTTCTGGAACGCCTGTTATTCTTAGCAAGTCAGGTGGATTTTTAGATATCATAGAAAATCAAACTCAAGGTTTTCTTGTGGAAGGCCCAAGTAAAGTAAATGCGATTACGACTATCAAAGACGCCCTAAGCACACTCGGCACAAAACGCTATGCTAATCTAGTACAAGCTGGCAGAACACTTGTAGAGAGTAAATTCTCCATTGAAGACTGCGTAAAACAATATGAAGACTACATATTAGAGTTATGTGAAAGCAAACTAAAAAAAGTCCCCAAGGACGCCAGCCCACTAAGCACTCCTCCAAATGCCCTAGTAGGAGAAGCGCTTTTTGACTTTCAAGCAAGAGACTTCCAAGCCATGAACAGCAAACTCTCCGACCTCTCTCTCTCCCCCATTCCTATTACAGAACTTCACGCATTAAAGCTCGCGCATGACTTAGCTAGATTTCAACTAAAAGAAGATCCCAAAAATCTACCAACAGGACTTTTCCCATACCTATTCACCTCCGGTGATCGAACAGAATTTACCTGCAATCAAATTCTCAATGATATAGAATATCTAAAACAAAGAGGTTTACTAGAAGAAATTGTAAATTACTATGAAACGACAAAATTAGAATTCCCAGATCGCTGGGAGAGGATACAAGAGTTAAATAAATAGAAAATGTAAGTGAAAACCCAGCAGATTTCTAAAATCTGCTGGGGCTTGAGAACCGACTTAGAGAGGTGTCAACAAGTGTCCATACCAATCGGCAACAATACCTGCGAGTTCCTGACCTCTCTCACTGAAATTAGGCTCAGCTTCGGAAATTAAATTAAAGCATTTCTGCCCTCCTCCACACGCTTCAATGCATAAATGTGCTTCTTCAGCTGACGCCCAGCGCAATACAAGAAGCAAAGTATTCACCTTGAGATCTGAACTTAGGTTTGAGAAATCCTTTAGCAACCTTTGAGCAGCAGCCTTTCCTTCATCTCCCGCCGTCAAATTGGTAACTAGTACCTTGTCCTGATATTCTGGATCTCTATGCCTCCGCTCAAGCGTTTGGACTGAAGAGTCCTTCTGCGTACCCCTCCCTATAAATTGACGAATAAGTAAACTCACTGCTAAGGGATCATCAGATTTTAGGACGATATAATCTGGAGATAGAATGGCGTCCTCTCCCCTTGGATTAAGAGACGATATGGGGATCTCTCCTATCTCCCCGATTACCAAAGCAACAGGCCCAAGAGAAGAGGCCCGAAGCGAGTCCAATAGCCTACGAAGCGATTTATCCTCTCTATAACAAGCTCGCACAAACCGCCTTACGATCTGCATCCAATTGGAAACTAAACACCGACGTGCTTCACGTTGACATTGATTAACCAACTCAGCCCTTTCGGAAATGAGTCGTTGCATATCAATATTAGCGCTATTAATCAGCAACCAGAGAGAATTAAAGATCTCCGCATCGCCAGCAAAACATGCAAGCAGTTCCCACCCCTTATGTAAGGGTGACATCCCTAGCTCCTGGCGGTCAGGCAGATCACTCGTACGCTCGCATACTTCCCTTACCTTCTTAAGATGGGAAGCTGCGACATTATTGTCGTAGAACGCTATCAGTGCCTCTGAATACTGCCTCCAAAACCAAACTAATTCTTTTTCATCAGTGATTCCGAGCAAATGATCTAACATGAACTCTGCGATGCGCTCCCGACACCTAAGTTCAAGTAAAGAATCAGACAAAGTGTCAGTCAACGCAAGTGCAAGAGACCTTCGACCTTGTTTGCTTACTTCCAAAAAGAATTCATTAAAACGCCTCAATCCACTCTCTTCCCTACAAAGAGTTTCCAAGTATAGATGGGCGATATGCCTCATATTCGCAGCCCTCCCATCAGTACTTCCCAAATCTAACAGAACCTTTAGCCCTTGTACTTCATGAACCCATTGGCAACAAAGTACTATGACTTCCTTGCTCAATCTACTCCTCGTGTTGTCTGTTAGAATATCTCGCGCAAGTTCCCAAATATCCATCTTGCTTGCTGAAGTTATTTCTTTCCTAGCATCCCCTCTTAGGTGCTTAAAAATACTAGAAAGCCGTGAACACTTCACAGACTCATCAAAATCAGCGGCCAAAAACCAAATAAGATATTCCCATTCCTTCCCCTTAACAATTCCCGTCGGCGTCTCAGTCCGGCTTGGGAACAAACTACAAGCAAAAAGTAAAAGTGAAGTTGGGATTCTTCCGGAGTATTTAGAAGTAAGAATTCCGAATGGCCAACACCCGAACTGGGCTGACTTCTCTAAGGCAGCGACCAAATCTTTCATCTGAGAAGAACTTGGAAGAATGTCTTCCTCACAACCGACATAATCACTCAAGAAGTCCGCCAATGCAGACCTTCTACATTGAAACTCAAACTGTGAAACAAAAGTATCTGTTTTTGAACCATTACCATTGCGCATGCCAAACTCCTTAAAAAACGATTCCCACACAAGAGCCTCTATCACTCCAAGATTATGGAATAAAACAATAGAACCTCTCGCTGTAAATGTTAAAGAAAACATCTCCAGTGAAAGGCCCGCAAAAACCAAAATTCACTTACATCTTCTTTTAAATAAGCCAAAAGACTCATCAAAAAGAAGAAATATAAGAACTTCTACTCGTATTTAATAATCTAACCAGATCTTATGCCATTTCACGCCTCCCTTCAATACAAGCAGGAAGAACAGCAAAAATATTTAACAGCTACCAGCCAAATATTTAACAGCTACCAATATTTAACAGCTACCAGCCTACCTACTATCTTAACTCCCTAGCATTCCTAATCAAATTACCAATTCCGGTCCAATCCCTTAAATTCTACGATAAGAATAATGAGATCTGAATTCTCGATCTCAAGAGGCCTTATTAATGCCTCCCTATAATTCACATACAACATAATCAGGAACTAAGATCATGAGTGGTCAAAGAAGATTTTTTCGTTATCGGAAGGTTTATCATATTACAAATCGAACAGCCGAAGGCCTGCCCTTCGTACCTAATAAATTCATAGAACTGCTAATCGGTGGAATTATCTCAAGAACTCAGGAGAAATACCCAGGCATAGTAGTGAATGCCATAATCTTTATGGGCAACCATTTTCACATGATTATAACCATCAACACCGATCCAGCTACTTTGAGCACTTTCATGGGTTACCTACAGGGAGAGCTCTCTGGTATAATTCATAGGCTAACAGGGGTCTGCAATAAAAGACTCTGGGCTACTAAGTTTAAAGCCACAGAGTTACTTACTCCTGAGACAGTGATGGAGAAAATGACCTACCTATACTCTAATCCAGTGGCTTCAATTCTTGTCGAATCAACTGATCAATGGGAAGGCTTCTCATCTTGGAATGAATTGAATGGAGGTGCAGCTAGGAGTTTTAGATGGATCAGTGATAGCCTAATAGAGAGCCGCCTTCCTAATGAGCAATTTACAGACGAGTCTATATCCTCTCTAGTAGAAGGTATCTCGGAGATTGGAGGAGCACCTAGGCCATTCCAATGCGATTCTTTTTTCTGGAAAAGATGTTTTACTGAAACTAAAAATAAGACGGATAAAGATCTAAAACAGCAACTACTAACACGTATAAAAGAGACTGAGAATAAACACAGGCAAATAAGAGAAGCGAATGACTTCTCAGTCATGGGAGTTGAGAAACTGAGATATCAGTCTATTTATAAAAGCTATAAGCCGAGAAAGTTTGGTTGCACACCAATTTGTGAGAGTACGTGTATTACCACAGCTAAATTATTTAGGACTGCGTATAATTTATTGAAAGATACTTGTTTAAAGGTATATGAATCTTGGAAGAAGGGTATGTTTGAAGTCTTACTACCTCCTGGAGCATTCTATCCGCCTTTAAGACCAAGGGCTACTATATTGGTTGCGACCTAGAATAACTATCTTAAAAGTTAAGTATCTATCTGAAGGATTTTACTATCCGAATGGTTTTCTGTGTCATGAGTGATAGAAAATGCTTTTAGATTTTTTGCATGAGCAATGTTTTTCTTAGTATGGAGGACGATTTTTCTAAATCATAAGGGCAACTCTATAAGAAATTGTTTTCAAGACTACCTAATCCATTTTTGAGGCCGTTCTTACAAAGAGAATTGAAGGCGATATCACTACTATTCTTAATAATCACCGCCACTTAAAATAGTACGTAGGCTACTAGCTTTAGGGGAGTTCCAAATATAGAATCAATGCATTAACACAAAATAGGAAAATGGCAGGCGACATTTGAAAGATGGAATCTTTTATCCTAATTCTGACATAAATTGCACAAAGCATGATCAGAGATAGTCCTGCTGATGCAAGCTGCGTTAAGATCGGATAATAAAAACCTAACAACATTCCCACCGCTCCTAAAATCTCTAAAATTCCAGTCGCAACTCGCATTCCGCTTAATCCATAGCGCTCAAATTCTGCTACAAGCTTAGACGTAAAAACACAAATACAACCGTAAAAAAAGAAGGCTAAAGTAGAGACCAGTTGCGCAATCAATAATATTGTAGCTAGCATATATAGTTAAAAACACGTATATTTATTATAGGAACTTCACACTGACACAATTAGGGAGATAAATAAACATGGATAATATTCTTATTACACTACTTCAACTAGTAATTGCTCTGGGTCTTCTTAATGTATGGCTACTAAGATTCAATAAAAAGACTGCCTATCGAGGCGGTGAGGCGAATAATTTGGTTGAAGAATTTGCGGTATATGGTTTACCTTCTTGGTTTTGCTACCTTATTGGTTTTTTAAAAATTAGTGCGGCCTCACTGTTGCTTTTAGGATTTTGGATTCCACAGTTAATTCTTCCTGCTTCATTATTGGTAATAGCTCTAATGCTTGGTGCTGTCACAATGCATGCTAAAGTAAAAGATCCAATCAAAAAAGCATTACCTGCCGGAGCGATGTTAATGATGAGTATTATTGTTTGTGCAGGGTATCTATAATCTTTATTACTAAACTTGAGGCTTGATAAACTAAACTTTTTGTAGTCATGAATTTACCGCTTACATATGCAAACTAGGATCCAGAACTTAAAACATCTATTAGCTTAACTGCTATTCTTTCTTTAGCAATTTCTTTTCGTTGCTCAGGAGTTAAAATATATTCAGCGGTATTCCCATCCTGGTCTTTAGCCAGCCTATTTGAATATCTGAGATAGGCATGAAAATTATTTAATTGGAGGTTCTTAATCTCGCTTGGATCTAATGTGACTGCCTTCAATGGAATTTTTGGTGCGCTACTACTTAGCTTTTTTGAGCCTGGTTCTACAGAGTAGTTATCATTAGTGGCGGCGGTTATCTTAAAGTTTTCATTAATTGAAAGGCTTCTATCTATTTCAATTTGTGTGGCCCTTGAATCATCCCTCGACCACATCCCGTACAAAACGAAAATACAAACAAATAGTAACCCAAAAATAACAATTTTCTTCAACATCTGATTTACTCCTCTTCATATCGTCTTACGACACAAACAGAATTTTACTTTAATCCGCCACCTCGCAAAATTATCAGAGTACTAGTACTCTGGTCCTAGCCTTCCTAGTCATCAAAACTCTTTTAAATCAAATATAGACTACTATGACCTATATAACCTAAGCATTTTTCCTATATATGCCTTGGCATAACTATTGATACCCTAAAGAGCCTTAGTAAAAGTAGTACCCAAAAAAATGTAATTATTAGTGTGTAAACTTACTCACATCATAAAGTTCCAGATCTTCCTATCCCTACTCTTTGGATCTTGGGCCGTAGCTCAAAATCCAAATAATGCCCCTCTATGGGTAGATGGTGAATATATAGTCAAATACAATCTTGAAGAGATTGAAGGACTTAAGAAAATTCCTGGACTAGGAGGCTACTCAACTAAAGAGATACAAGCGGCCCTAACTTTACTGCTAGGCTTAAGTAAAAAAGAAGATCTGCCTCTAGTTGATGCAGCTACTCTGAAAGGTGATAACTTAGATATAGAGACCGCTATAGCACTTTTAGACTCAGGACTATCTGACTATATCTCTCCAAACTACATTCAAACAGCATCTGCCATACCGAATGATACCTCGTACAGCTCTCTCTGGGGGATGAACCAACCTAATGACATTGATATTAACGGGCCAGAAGCCTGGGATAAGGTAAACCCTGAGGATGTAAATAAAATAGTCGTAGCTATTATCGATACAGGCATAGACTACAACCACCCAGACTTAAGGGACAACATGTGGGTAAATACTGTTGAGCAAAATGGTACGCCTGGTGTTGATGACGATGGAAATGGAATAGTAGATGACATACATGGCTACAATGCCATTTCCAACAACGGAAACCCTATGGATGATCAGTCGCATGGCTCACATTGCGCCGGAACAATTGGTGGCGTAGGAAACAATGGTATGGGAGTAGCCGGAGTTGCATGGAATGTAAAACTTATGGCTTTAAAGTTCCTTGATTCCGGTGGAAGAGGAAGTGATTCAAATGCGATTAAAGCAATTAATTATGCAGTTCAAAATAAAAATAAAAATGGCAGTCTTAAAGTACTGAGCAATTCATGGGGTGGATCCGGCTATAACCCTGCATTACTTTCGGCTATTACTGCTGCAAATAATGCGGGCCTATTATTTGTAGCTGCCGCAGGAAATGACAATAAAAATACAGATTCCAATGCCAACTACCCATCTAATTACGATGTACCCAACGTTATTTCAATTGCGGCATTAGATCAAAATGGGAACAGGGCTTCATTCTCAAACTATGGATCTACAACAGTTGATATTGGCGCTCCAGGAGTAGGGATTTATAGCACAGTCTTGAATGGAGGATACGCTTCTTACAATGGCACTTCCATGGCAACTCCACACGTAGCTGGTATCGCAGCTCTAGGATACTCTCAGTCCACACTTACGACACCTCAGGAGATGAAAGCAATCTTAATGGATAGCTATAAACCTATTACTGCTCTCAATAATTTAATGGTCTCACCTGGAATGATAGATGCGAGTAAAACACTTTCAGACAACAGCAACTCTGCGCCAAACCTACAATCCATTCCAAACCAGTATATTAGAGATTTAACCAGAGTAATCACAGTGCCCCTGATCGCCTCCGATGCAGAAGATGACCCATTAGAATTCAAGGCAGAGATCGAAGGCAATTCATTTGAAAAGGTTGCCGCTGATACAGACCAGCAATATCAATTTAACAACTATATTCCACAATATGACAATTTTTATCGATTAGGGGAAAAGAGACTTACCTCTAGTACCGGCTTAGAATATTTTATTTTTAGTGACGGAAGTATTTATGAGTTTACCTATCCATACTACAGATACAAAACTACCATTGATGCTAGCTACTATGAAAACCCAACAGCACTCGTAAATGCATACCCTCTAGATTTTAGTGAATACGCCACACTTAGCGTTACTAATGGGGCACCAGGATCACTCTCTATTAAACTCTCTGACACCTTTAAAGGATCTTTTTCAATTATAGTAACAGTCAGCGATGGGAATAAAACCTCATCAAGTTCGTTTTTAGTAACCACTAAAGAGCCGGAAATCTGCTCTTAATAGAATAAAGGATTTGATGCCAAGTAGTATAAGGCTCAAATTAAACATTTTAACTTTAGTGCTAGGAATTCATTTCCTATTTGTGAATACTGTATTCGCAGATGGACAAGAATTGGTGCTTTTTAGTCGTTCTCTTCCAAATGGAGAGCTAGAGGGAGATGCGGCGCTTCTCAAAAAATCAGAAAGATCTGTTGGAATTCTAGCTACCCCTAACAACCTATCTAAAAAGGTTCTTCTTGATAGTGGCCCATCATCAAATAGAATAGATATAGTCTATTTGGCAGATGGCTACCTCGCTAGCGAAAATACAAAATTTTCATCTCAAGTTGATACAATCTCGACAAACACATTTCTTCAAATGCCTCTTAAAGAATATAAGAATTATTTTAATATTCATCAGATATTTGCCCCTTCTAATGAATCTGGCATTGATAACGATGGGCAACCTGGTATTCCAAAAGACACTATTTTGGACGGAAGATTTTATTGCCAGGATGTTAAAGAGAATATCTGCGTAGATGTGGCGAAAGCATGGGAGATGGCCGCTCAGGCAAGGGACTTTGATCAAATAGCAGTTTTAATAAACTCCAGCTCTGATGGTGGATCAGCTTATCCATTTAGTGATATCTCTGTTGTAACCGCTGGATATACTCAGGCAAGTAACAATCTTCTCCATCAAATTGGCCATAGTTTCGCTAATCTAGCAGATGAATATGATAACGGAAGCTGGCCAACTTATACTGGATTTGAACCTGCGGAACCAAATGTTTCTGCCCAAAGCACAGAATCAATGCTCCTTCAAAAGATTAAATGGAACAAATGGATTAATGTGGACTCTGGCCCTAACTTCGGGGGAATCATTAATACCTACGAAGGGGCCATGGGCCATAAATATTCCATATACAGACCTACCGAAAATTCTAAAATGAGGAACTTAAATGCACCTTTCAACAACCCTTCCATAGAATCATTCATAAAGGAAATTTACAAAAAAGTTAGGCCCATAGACAGTGCAACGAGTGAATCCACCCCTCTGACAGGGTCGTCCACGATTACAGTTACCCCACTTCAACCGATAGGAAGGAACCTTTCAGTACAATGGTCTGTTGATGGAGTGCCCGTCCAAGGTGCTAATCAATACTCATTTAGAGCCAACGACTATCCATATAGTGATGGCGTGCATGTTGTTTCGGTTGATGTAGTCGATGATACTCCACTTCTAAAGGACGAGGCATTTAGAACAGAGTACATGAAAGAAAAGAGATCTTGGAGCGTGTCCATTAGTCAAAAAGCGCCTATTATAACAAGACATCCCGCTAGCGTTTCTGTCATTATTGGCTCCTATGCAAGTCTCTCAGTGGTGGCCGTTGGTGAAGATCTTAAGTATCAATGGTTTAAAAATGGAATTAAGATAGACGGAGCTACCCTTACGAGCTACCAAACGCCACCTGCAAAAAGAGAGGTAGCTAACTATTATGTAGAAATCTCAAATGTTCAAGGAACAGTAAGAAGTAAAACCGCAAGCGTCAACATCCTAAACAGAGCTCCAACATACTCGGGGTCCAGCGCTATCACTCTATCCAGACTAGAAGAAGGTTCTATCTCATTTACGCTAAATGATGCCGATTCAGATACAATCTCTAAGTCATACACACTCGAATCCAGTTCCCAACCAGGCGCAAGCATTACTCTAGATGATGATAAGCTTACTATCAAGACGGGAGCAAGTTTCCTAGGCCAATTTGTGATTAAACTAGCTCTCACCGACTCTTATACCACCGCCTACTTTCCAATTACCGTAACAGTCAAGAATAATCTCCCTACCCTAGAACCTATTTCAGATATAAGTAGAATTTGGACAACTGACAAAGCGAGCATACCACTTAATGCTTCTGATATTGACAGCATGGATTCCCTTGCACTAACAGCAAATCTTACGACAGGAACAAACGCTCCTGTCGTACTTTCGATAAGCAATAAAGTACTAACTATTGATCCTCAAGCCGGATATGCTGGTTCGTTTAATGTACAGGTGAAGGCACATGATGGTATCACTTTTAGCAGTAGAATATTTAAAGTTACTTGGGCCAACGATAGTCCGGTCGTAGACCAAATTCCTGCGATTAGATCACACTATAGGGCTGGCGGAATTAGCCGCTCAATAGTTGCAAATGATCCCAATGGAGATCCCTTGAAGCTTTCAGCTGCAATTTTACCTTCAGATACTCCAGTTTCAATATCCTTATCAGGGAGCACCCTAAATATTGCGCCTGCACCTTCGTACAAAGGAGTTAGTACAATAAAAGTATCTGCATTCGATGGAGGTCTTACTAGTGTCATGAATACTAGTCTAGAAGTTTACAACTCTGCTCCAGTAATTGATCCGATTTCTGCTGTCAACGTTAATCAAAATAAAAAGACTATAAGTATTCCTGTTAAAATCTCCGATCCAGACGCTGAGGACAAAGATTTTTTACATAGCTCTGCTAGGCTTTTAAATGGCCAAGCTTCTGGCGTAAGCGTTAAGCTAGAAGGAGAGAATTTAATAGTTGAATCCACTAATAATTTTAACATCCCATTAACTGTCGAAATAAGTGCTACAGATGGTGATCTCACCACAAAAAGAAACGTACAACTCAGTGTTCAAAATTCAGTGCCAGTCCTCAACACAATAGAAGAACAATTAATCCACCCAATCAAAGAAGACATTCGAACCATTAGCCTTCAGGCTACAGATAGCGACAATGATACATTAACCTTCACAGCCGAAGTAATTAAACCAAACGCAAAGGCTCCGATTTTAATAGTATCCGGAAATCAGCTTTCCATAGATCCAGTAAACAATTATCTTGGATCATTCGCGGTGCGAGTAGTAGTAAGCGATGGCCTTAGCGAAACTACTCAGACTTTTAAAGTTACTACATATAATACAGATCCTGAATTAAATGCAATTTGCGATCGATCAGCTCCATATAGCAAATTCCCTCTTGAAATCCCCCTTACTGCGAATGATCCTGACGGAGAGGAGCTAACTTTTGAAGGTTCTATTGAACGAGCATCCCTACCATTCCTATTGAAAACTCAATATAATTTTGATGGCAATCGTTTCAGACCAGAAAATAGTCTTGGCCTGAATGAAAGATATATAAGTGGCGACAAAAACGAAACAGGAAATTTATACTGGTTCTATATTCTTCCAAATGGAAATTTATACGAATTCAACAAGACACATGAAGAAAGTAAATTCCTACTCAAATTGCCCTCTGGATACTATGAGAATCCAGTACTCCTATTTAATGGCGATGCACCTTCTTCAAACATCTCGGCATTCTCCCTTTCTTTTAATAACAACAATCTTAAAGTTGCCCTATCTAAGGAAGTACATGGGTCTGCATTAGTAAGAGTAAAAGCAAAAGACTTTTTTTCTTTTACTGAAAAAACTTTCATTCTAACGGTAACAGAATCGACTATTTCACTACAGGACATTCCAGATCTAGATATTCACTGGAAGGAAGGTATCAAAACGGGTTCACTAATAGCGCTTGATCCAGCTACAGGATCTACCCCCAGTGGACTAAATTACAATATTACGGAATATGATGGCACCCTAGCAAGAGAACTAGATGAACAATACAATTTCGAATATGGAAGGCCTGATATTTGGGAAACAAATACTATAAGAGATGAAACGACTTTCCCTAAAGATAACTATACGAATAGAAATGAGAAATACATTCGTGCCTTCAAAATTTCATACTCTAACAATGGCACGCCTACCTATAGCGGTTTTGATGTATTTGCAATTTTACCTAACGGAGATCTATATAAATGTACCACGATGGGTATCGTCGATCGTTTCTATTCCTTAAATGCCGCAGTTCCAATTGCTGAACTAGATCCTATTTATTATAGAGACACAAGTCTTCTAATCAATGCATCAAGCGGTAGCAATTTTCCTCTCAGTATTAACTTATCTGGTGATAGCTATTCAATCGGTCACGATATCGACTTCCTTGGTAAAATAATTCTAAAAGCAACTGCCTCAAAAGGGATTGCTTCCGACAGCAAACTTTTCATGGTTCACGTATATGACACTGCCCCTGTCGTAAATCTAGATATGCCTTTAACTTGTAACGAAGTTGATTGCAGATACCAAGTTAGTTGGAAAAGTGGTGCTTTTAGGATCCCATTTTCTATTACAGACCCAGATCCCCTTGATTCTATCTTAGAAAAGTCATTCGAAATAAATCCAAAAACCAACTCTAGTCTTGAAGTCTATCAATATTCCTTAAGATGGGCGCATAAAAATGGTGAATTCGATAGAGATGGATGGAGAGAGTACCACTTTCAGGGAATTTACAATCAAGCTGACAGTGATTTTGCAATCACACCAGATGGTAAAATATACAAATGGAATGGAAATCCAACAAACAGTGTTGTCTTAACTCAAGTATCGAATGAATATTATGAGGTACCTGCAAAACTAGATTCAAGCAAAAATATTGTTCCTCCATACATGGGGCATCAACCTAGCTTGACAATCGAAGGATCTGAATTAGTCGTTACCCCAAAAGCTAATTTTGCGGTAAGTTCTGGCATACTGGCTTGGGCTGATGACGGCAAGATGAAAGGATTTGGGAAGCTACCACTACTAATGTACAACTCACCCCCAGTTTTAGCAGACATTGCTAACAAAACTTCACATTGGAGAGACAACTTGATAAGTGAGTCTCTTTCAATTAGTGATCCCGACGGTGATACAATTGAAAGGATAATTCCATCTTTCACTCCTTCTCAAATAATTCCGGCGATTAACTCTTCAGTAAATGGATATACCTTAAACTTAAATGCTAAATTTGGCTTTTTAGGAAGCTTCCTTACTAATGTTACCGTACTAGGTGAAGGCCAAAGTTATACCTATAAATCATTTAGCACGACGATATACAATACTCCTCCTGAACTTTCCGAAATTGGTACAAAAGAAATGGCGTGGACTAAAAATACTTTGGAGATTCCTGTAAGTATGAGTGACGCAGATATTCAAGACTCAGACAAGCTATTACTTCTTGCATACGTGGGCACTCCTTCTGATTTTGCAGATTCATTGATTGCACGGCATAAATTCACAAAAACTGGCGCTGCTGCAACTAATTCTCTTGGTTTGTCGGAAATTCATTTTAAAGGTAAAAACAATGGAGTTAGTACGGAATTCCTTCTTCTTCCTTCAGAAGGAATATATGCCATAGTGGATTCGAAATTAGAACTTATAGGCTTCTTACCTGCCGGGACTTATCAAAATCCAAATCGACTGTTATCTATTATTAATCCAAACTATAGTAGTCCACACTCTTTAAACATTACTGGCAACAACAAACTTATACTTAACAAATCCTCTTCTACAGGTACAAACCCAATAAAGGTCACAGCATGGGCTACGGACTCTATCAATGCTAAGAGTGAAACATTTACTGTAAATATAATAGACAGAGCGCCAGTATTGCCAGATCTATCCCCAAGCTACCAGAGACATTGGAATCCAGGATTACTTGAACTAAGTAACTTCCCGCTAAGTGATGAAGACCAGGAAGCCATATCTTATACGATCACCTCTTCTCCAGCAGGCTTACAACATTCAGTCAACAGTAGTGGCGTCTTAAACATTAAGGCTACTAACCCTAAACAGCTTGGAACATACACTGTAAATATCCAATCTACCTCAGGTTCTAAGTCAACAAATAAAACTTTGAATTTAACTTTTACAAACCAAAACCCATCAATACTTCCACTCGCAGGTATTTATCAACTTGGCTATAAAGAGTCATTCTCAGTTCCTTTTGTTGCTAGCGACCTAGATTCTGACCCATTAAGCTTCTCTACATCATTTACAGGCGCTCACTCTGAAAACTTTCTTGTTGCAGTAGCTGGTTCTCAATTAAAAGTCTCTCCGAAGGTCCCTACTGCTGGGGAATACTACCTGAGTATCAAAGCTAGCGATGGGCCTTCTGAAACTCAAACACAGACAAAAATTAAGTTTATAAACAGACAACCTACACTCCACGCACTTTCCAAAATGGATATCCCATGGACGACTAAAGTAGGAACGCAAAATTTAACCTATAGTGATCTTGACAATGACACACTGGAAGTAAGCACAGTCGTGAGTGATCCAAATATCGCAAATGCAGTAGCAAATGGTAACACTCTAACTATCACATTAAAGAACTATGCCCCTACTTTCACTGTCAAAGTAATAGTCTCAGATGGCGTGAATTCCGCAGAGAGCGAGTTCCTAGTAGAAGTAAAAAATGCAAAACCAATACTAAGTGGCCTCCCAGCTTCCAGACAACTGCATTGGAATACAGATCAAGTAACTCAAAGTTTTTCTGTTAGCGATAAAGATGGAGATACTATAAATGTAGTTTCAAGTATTAAGGATAATTCCGTACCTGCCACAGTAAGCAATACTAACAGCCTCGCTACTATCAACATAACACAGAAGAAGATGGGAGAACTTACTCTATTAGTAAAGGCATTTGATGAAGTAACTAATGGAGAAGGTAGTACTAAATTTACTTTCACAAATACTAAACCTAAGATTAAAGAAATCGGCAACCAAATATTCTCATCTTTCACAGCGAAAACTGTATCAATAGAAGCTAGCGACCCAGATAATGACTCACTTACCTTAACTTCAAGAAAAATGTCTCATGAAGAAGTGGCTTTTGATCTAGACTCAATGTTTGATTTCACAAAAGGAGATGCTAACTTCGAGTTTAACAAACTTGGAAATAATGAAAAATACTTGAGAGGGACAGATCCAGTAAGAAAAACTCCTCTTAATTTCGTTATCTTTCCAAATGGTAGATTTTATATTTGGACAGGAATTTTAACCACTAGTACATTCATAGGTACCATTCCTATGGAGTTCCATGCAGATCCGAACAAACTAATCAATGCACCGACTGCTTCACCTTCCAACATTAATTTCCTAACAGAACTTAATGGATCTACAATGAAATTGGCACCATTAAGTATTTTAGAAGATAACTTCTGGATAAAGGCTGCAGCATCCGATACTCAGGAAACTGCAGTAATGTATTTCAACGTAAATTCATTTGAGGAACTTGAACCAGATGCTCCAGCAGGTGATTCCCAATGCCTAACTACACTGAAAAACTATGACGGTGAACTTAGCTTAGTTGGAAGAACTCTTTCTGTGATTGAAGGAAGAATAGGAGATGCCCTAGTCAAAGGTAGCCAAACCAATGAGCTTAGCATCGGAATAAACACCAATGGCCCCTTTTCAAATGGTCAAATAAGTGATTATCAATGGACAAGTTCCAAAAAAGAAAGCTTCTCTATCACCGTCGATCCAACGAACAAAATTGCCAACTTCACACTAGGCGGTAAAACGCTTGTTTACAGTATGTCAGAAGCTTATCCCCTCAGTGACCTTCTAATTAGAGTTAGAAGAGGGAATATACAATCTAGCATGAGAGTAGAGTCACTTAAACTAAACGGTAAAATCCTTAATGGGCTCGCCTATGTGGATGGCAACACAAACAATTCGAGAAGCCTACAAATACGAGCTGTTAACGAACTAAAGAATAAATTCACTTTAGAAGGTGTTGCTACAATGACTTTCAGCACTGATGTAAAAGATGCCGAGCTTGCCTTCCAAGTTAGCTTAGTGAACGCTGACAATGCACCTCAACAATGTACTATAAGCGAACCAGTAGATCAGGATCCTGAAGACTTAGATCCTAATGCTCGAAAAGTTAAAATTTGCCACTCTCCTCCAGGAAATCCAAACAATTTCCATACAATCTCCATATCCAAAAATGCGCTAGTTTCCCATCTAGCTCACGGCGATGTAATTGGAGAATGCCCGGGGGCTCCAAATGATCCGGGGTCTTTCGATCCTGGGACAGAGGATCCTGAGTATCCTTCAGAACCAGGCTATGTTTCCTGTGACATGAAACAGCTTTTTGCAAGTCCTAACTATACTTTATGGAACAGCTTCTTGAATATGACTAATATTCTCGAACTAACCAATTCAACTGCAAATGCAATTCCTGTGAAAATCTCCTTCTACTCTATCCTTGGTGAGCTTGCCCACCAAAGAACAATTTCAGTCCCTGCCACTAACCAATTCGACGTTATTTTAAATGAATTTCCTGGCTTTGTTAAAGATTCATACGGAGTAGTTAAACTAGAATTCGCTGGTAATCTTGATGGTAGAATGAGTTTCTATAGGCCGACCGCTGGATTAAGTTCATTTGATTATGCTTATTCTATTCCGCTATCTGATGCGAGTTTTGGAACTACTGCCATAAGTTTTAATACTTTTCAACCAAGTCAAAAACCTTCAGAAGTAAATAATCTTGTTGCTAATTGGCTAAGCATTGTTAATCTTGATCCTAGTGCTCAGAAGTACAATGTATTTAGCTACGACATGACAGGAAAACTAGTATTAAGAAGAGAAATTGAGGTTCCATCCTTCGGTAGAGCAGACGTAGATGGTGGACACGATCTAGCCGGGCCAAATGTGGTAGGATATCATAAAATAGTTCCCTTCAATGTCACCGCAGAATACATCGCACAAATTACAAGATTTGGTGGCGATGCTCCAGCAGGATTTGCTTCCTCAAGCTATAAATTCGCATTCCCACTTTTATCCAAACTGGGAGCCAGTGATCCAATCTTTGTACCAGTATCAAATAAATTTGGTGAGTCCAACTGGGTAGAAGTAGTAAATATCTTAGATAAAGAAGTTCAAGCGACGATTAATTACTACTCTACAGATGGAAAACTGTTAGAGTCAGCAGATGCTCTCATACCAGCAAATGCGCAACTTCACTTCAATGCAACAGCAGAACTCCCTACTGGAGCAACTGGTTATGCCTCTATTGTTCCTGGTACACCTTACTCCATTACAGCACAAAGCATAGGATACCTAAGAGAAACAAGTTCGGGAAGCGTCACGTCAGTATATGCTTCTCAAGCGAGAAGAGCAGTACCTTGCGTACAGTCCGGAGCATACAACCTATACTTGGATATGCAAAACTGGCTTTTAGTTGCAAATACAACCAACGACACGCTTAAAGCTACTGTTAAAATTACGGGGCCTTCATTATCTAGCAATAAAGTTATTACACTAGCCCCAAGAGCATCAGTATATTTACCAATCCATGCCAATACAGAACTTGGCACAAAGCCAGATACCTACGGCCTAATTGCCGTATATCCAGAGGATTCTGCTGTAAGGCTATTCTCAGAAGTAATGCGGTTAAGATATAAATCTGACGGGTCTCCAGACTTTTCGATGCCAGTGCCTGTAAGGTAGTAAGAATTTCCCCTGCTATTGCTTTAAGTACCAACCGCAAGGGTCACCCCTACAGTTTATACAGGAAATTCAGCAAATAAATCTTTATTCTTTTGATGCCTTAACCACTCGAGAAGGCGAAGAGCCACAGAAAGGCTCTTCGCCCTTTGGAGTGGGTTGTCTCTACAATATTATAGCAAATAAATTATAGGTTGTTTGTTGTTAAAAATAGAAGAATGGGTTCCGTAGGGGCAATCCCTTGCGGTTG
>CAYGUX010000010.1:0-78396 GCA_964353175.1 uncultured Bdellovibrionales bacterium
CGCCAGTACCTCAGAGGAAGGTATGGAATTAGTGCAAATTGCTAATGAGGAATCTCGTATTCTGCAGGTTGGGCATTTAGAGCGATTCAATCCGGTATTTGTTAAATTGAAATCCTGTTTGACTACACCCAGATACTTTGAAATTAAGAGGATAACTCCTTATAGAGGTCGAGGAGTGGATGTGGACGTTATTTTGGATTTGATGATCCATGATATTGATTTATTGTTAGACTTGGTAGGACAAGAAGTCACCAAAATTGATGCGATTGGCTTCCCTGTTATTTCAAGCTCCGTTGATTTGGCTCAAGTTAGAATAGAGTTCGAAGGTGGAGTGGTAGCAAATGTTAGTACCAGTAGAGTGGCTGCAGGTTCAGAAAGAAGGATGCGAATATTTCAACCTGATGAGTATATTAGCGTTGATTTAATGAAAAGACATTTTAAACGGATGAGAAAAGTTCAGAATTCTGCTGCTTTAATTCCCATCGAAATTGAAGAGGAAAGTTTTGGCGATGCAGATCCTTTGAAAGAAGAATTGATAAGTTTTATAGCCTCAGTAAGGAGTAGAACGGGGGTGGTCGTATCAGGCTTCGAAGCAGTTAATGCTATATTGGTGGTAGAAAAGATTAAAAAATCAATAGAGTCGTCCATCGATAATTTTAACAAACAGGTATTGAAATCTGAAAGTGTAGCAAGATAATTTCTATGACAAAAGAAAATAAAAAGAGTTTGTTAGTGGTGTGCGGAGAGGTCTCTAGTGATCAACATACCGCACCAATCATTGGGAAGTTATTAGAAAAACACCCAGAACTCAATGTATATGGGATGGGAGGGCGGAGTCTTCGGAACTCAGGAATGGAACTGTTAGTTGATGCTGAGAAAGAAGCTAGTGTGATGGGTTTCACAGAGGTATTAGCAAAAATACCTTCATTACTTGGATTCAAAAGGCAATTAGAGAAGGAAGTGGATATACGCCAAACGGAGGTAGCCTTGTTGGTTGATTTTCCCGACTTTAATTTGAGGTTAGCTAAAACCTTAAAACGTAAAGGGGTTAAAATAATATATTTTATCAGTCCTCAGTTATGGGCGTGGAGAAAGGGTCGAATCCATCAAGTAAAGAAGTATATAGATAAAGTTATTCCGATATTCCCTTTTGAAGAGGAGTTTTATAAGACTCATAATGTTGATGCAACATACATAGGTCATCCATTTCTTGATAAAGAAAAAGTTTCAATAAGTAAAGAAGAATTTTGTACTCACTACAATTTAGATCCGAATAAACAAATCTTGGGCCTACTCCCTGGAAGTCGTGCCACAGAAATACGCAATCTGGTTCCTATTTTTAATGAAGTTTATAGAAAGCTTCGAGTTGAGCGACCTGAATTGCAAGTGGTGCTTCCAATTGCTCCAGGAGTTAGGCCTTTAATTCGAGAGTTGATATGTGATGGCATTGTACTGGTTAATGAGTCAGCTAGGGAAGTCCTAGCATTTTCTCGTGCGTCAGTCGTGGCCTCAGGCACAGCTACGGTAGAGGCAGCCTTGGCTGGCAATCCATTTTTTATTGTGTATAAAGTTTCGACTTTAACCTACATAATCGGCAAACTTCTAATCAGGGGAGTGAAGTTTATTGGTATGCCCAATCTGATCGCCAAAAAGAAAATTATAGAGGAATTGATTCAGTCAGATTGCAACGCGGAAAATATCTTAAACCAGATCAACATAGTTTTGGATGATAGCGTTAAACGAGATGAAATAATTGCTGGACTTGAAGTCGTAAGGAAGAATTTAGGGGAAGTTAAACAAAACTCTGTAGCAAATGGCGTTTCGAGCATAATTGAAACCTATCTATATTAAAAATACTAAAAACTGGAAATAATTGTGTCAAGCACTACAACCTTTAAAAGATTAGTATCCTATCTAAAGCCATATAAATGGACTTTTTCAACTAGCATTCTATCGATGACGATATTCGGTGCGACCGATGGACTTATCCCTTATTTTCTTAAGAAAATATTAGATGATGTTTTTGGTTCTAAGAATAAAGAGATGCTAAAATACCTTGTAATAGCCTTGGTGATATTCTCTGTGGTACGGGGAGTTTTTGGATTCCTTGAGAAGTATCTATCAGCTAGGGTAGGGTACTCTGTTGTTCGAGATATTAGGAATGAGATTTTTAATAAGGTGCTATACGCATCAGTTGGGTTTCTCGAAGCTGTGCCAAGCGGTGGAATTATTAGTCGGGTAACCAATGACTCGCTTTTAGTTCGGACAGCTTTGACTGAAGCAGGAGCTTCATTATTAAGAGATTCAGTTAGGGTCATCGCTTTGTTGGTTGTGGCGTTCTATTTAGACCCTACCTTAGCAATGATGGCATTTATAGGGTTCCCATTTTGTGTGTTGCCTGTTCTGAAGTTTGGTAAAAGAGTTAAAAAATTGAGTAGAAAGGGCCAAGAGCAGTTTGGTGGTATCACAGGACTATTAAGTGAGGTGATTTCAGGTGCTAAAGTCGTACGAGCTTTTACTCGGGAGAAATGGGAGGAGGAACGGTTTAATCGTGAGAATAATAATTTCAATGAAGTTCTCTTAAAGGCCGAAAAGTATGGGGCTTTAGCCTCTCCAACTAATGAAGTGTTGGCGACTTTGGCTATTGCTGGAATCATCGTATATGGCGCCTTAAGTGTAATCGGAGGAGTTCGTACTCAAGGTGACTTTATTGCCTTTATCACCTCGGTTTTTCTACTATATGAGCCATTCAAAAAGCTAAGTCGTGTTAATACAACCTTGCAAACTGGAATATCCGCCGCAGATAGGATATTTGAATTCATAGATACCGAAGACATAGTTAAGGATGAAGGTAGGGAAGAGCTATCTAGTGATTCACTTAGTGTTGAGTTTAAGAATGTCGGATTTAGTTATGATAGTTCCGGGAAGGAAGTAGTTATAGATGTTAGTCATAAGGTATTGCCTAATTCTATGCTCGCCCTAGTGGGTATGTCTGGCTCAGGGAAATCTACCCTGGTAAGTCTTTTGCCTAGATTCTATGATGTAACTCGAGGTCAGATTTTAATTAATGGCCTTGATATTAGAGATTATACTATTGCTTCATTAAGAGGGAAGTTATCCCTCGTGAGCCAGCATGTATTTTTGTTTGACGACACAGTTTATAATAACATTGCCTATGGCCGTGAAGGTGCAACAAGAGATGAAGTTATTCAGGCAGCTAGAGGCGCTAACGCTTTAGAGTTTATCGAACAGATGGATAATCAGTTCGATACAAAGATTGGAGAGCAGGGATATAAGTTGTCCGGTGGACAAAGGGCTAGAATATCCATTGCAAGAGCACTATTAAAAAATTCTCCATTGCTAATATTAGATGAAGCGACTTCTAGTTTAGATAATGATTCAGAAGAACAAGTACAGACAGCGATTGATGAGTTAATGGTAGGGCGAACAGTGATAGTTATTGCTCATAGGCTTTCAACTATTCGTAGCGCAGATTGTATTTTGGTTATGAAAAGTGGAAAAATCATAGAAACTGGCGATCATGAGACTTTGCTAAAGGTCGGAGGAGAATACCGTAGGCTTTATGATATACAGTTTAAGGATACAAACGTATTAAGGCAAGTTTCATGAGGTTAGCCTCTAGCCTGTTTTTCTACATTCCATATCAGTTCATCGTAGTCGGATATTCGTTGTTCCATGCTTTTCGGAATGTTGAATTTCGAAGGACTCTTAAAGAAAGAATATTTTTACAAGACGAAATTGTTCAAAATAAGAATAGAAAAAGAGTATGGGTGCATAGTGCATCAGTAGGGGAAGTCCGAGGTGTCGTGCCCTACGTTGATATGCTTTTATCTAGTACATTGGATTTACAGCTCATATTTACGACAACTTCTGCCACTGGTAAGGAGGAGGTGGAAAAACTCTACCCTGATAGGTTTGTATCCCTATTGCCCCTAGATTTATCTAGTTTAATGAGTAGGTTCATGAAAAAACATCAGCCTGACCTAGTCATAATTAATGAAACCGAAATATGGCCACAGTTGTTTACTCAGTCTCAAAAGCTCGGGATTCCTTTAATTATTGTAAACGGAAGAATATCTGATCGAACGTTTGGCAATTATCTAAGATTAAAACCCTTGTTTACTAATCTATTGAATAAGATAGATTTGATTGCAGTGCAGTCAGATTTAGATAAGGAGAGGTTTATACGAATCGGTGCGAATGCAAAAAGCGTAACTGTCGCTGGGAATACTAAATTTGATACAGATATAGAAGTCGTTGATAGATATACAGAAGAAATGCTTGAGAAATTTAAAAGTTTAACTAAGTATTCTTTGAGTTTTGGAAGCGTAAGAGAGGAGGAAGAGGAGATTGTAATCTCTACAATCAAAACCTTACTAACTCAAAGCATAAGTTGTTCTTTCTTTATTGCACCAAGGCATCCTAAAAGATTTAATGCCTTTTATGAGAAACTTTTGCGCTTGAATATTCCTATTTTAAGGCGTTCCAATAGTAATTTGACAGATGTTGAAGCCTTGGATACATCCAGTATATTCTACCTTGATACTTTAGGGCAGATGTTAGCTATATACAAAGCCTCTTCAATAGCTTTTGTCGGAGGGACGTATTCAAAAGTAGGGGGGCATAATATTTTAGAGCCTGCTTATTTTAGTACCGCAATAGTGGTGGGTCCAAGAGTTGAGGCTCAAAGAGAAGGCTTTAATGCCTTGAATCAAAAGAAAGCTATTTTTATAGTGCCAGATTCAGCGGAACTGGGTGGAAGGCTTATAGAATTGCTTCGGGCGGAGGAGATGGTAATTGACTCTGGTCGCCTTGCACATCAAGCTTATCTAGAGTTAAGAGGTGCAAGTAATAGACTTTACTCACTGACTGAAAAATATTTTACGGAAGGTAGCTAATGAATAGAGTAGCACTACTTTTTTTAACATTGATCCTTTTTAATGCGTGTAGTCCAAAGAAAGGTTATTTAGGGCCAGAACGACCTCAAGAAGAGCTTTCTATCGTCTATTACGATAATTGTGACTCTAGTATAGATAGAGTCAAGGCAAGTAGTGAAGGCGTAGAGTTTAGTGGTTCAGGAATAGAATTATTGCCTGGTAAGAGAGTAATTGATATCTCAGTGGAAAGACCACTTCGCCCATATAACTGCATTCCACAAACTACCTTTGATCAATTTGGTTATAATCAATGTATAGATAGAAGAAATAGAGCGATTAGTAAAAACTCGAAATATGTGCCTGATTGTTACGGAAGTGATTATACTAAAACAACTTACTTTTGTGATCAAGAGTTTAACTCGTTTCTTTGTTCTAATTCCTATCAACTTGTTAAAGCTATGAAATATGAAGCATGCGTTTATCAAGAAGCTATGAATCTATTTTTTAAGTTAACTGAAAAAAAGAGTTCTTCTTTAGTGGGCAACTTAAATAAATGCCAGGCTTTGGGCGGTGAAGTTCGAAGGGTGGAATTTAACAATTTGCCTTAACTATGAAATTGATAAAATACTTTTCTATTTTTGTTTTTATTATTGGTTTAGCATCTTGTTTTGGCGACCCTGAGAAGGAATTACCTATCTTAATAAATGATTTAAGTTCTAAGGATTCGGGAGTTAGGAATAGGGCATGTTTAAGGATCGGATCTTTTTCTTCGGAAGCTGAAATCGCTGTGCCCTACTTGATCAAGTTACTTAATGATCCAAATAATGGCGTCAGGACCTCTGCCGCTTTTGCCTTAAGGAAAATTGGAAGCCCTAAGGCGCAACATGCGCTTGATTTCTATGTTAAGTAATTGAATTAAGGAATCTATATTTATGATCGTAGCCTGTGTAAGGTGCTGATATTATGCATGCTTTTCAAGCCTTTTAGCTCTTTGGAAGATTGACCGACAATATATAGGAAATTTAATTCTCATATTTTGTAGAATGTCATATCGAAACACCCCAGATCTAATTACGACACTAAGAGAGAAGCTCTTAGATAGTGACCAATCGGAGAAATACTTTCTAAAGAAAGGTACCGTTGTCGCTGAGGAGTATGTTGTTGGAGACAAGGTTGCCGAAGGAGGGAGTGGATATGTATATCAGTGCCACCGAAGAAGCGAGCCTGGTAAAATATATGCTCTAAAGGTAACTTATCCGAAAAGTTTGAATGCTGCTAGAAGATTCCAGGCTGAAGTAACGGCTTCATTCGAAGTAAAACATATAAATGTACTAAGAAGTATTGATTGTCTATTCCATGGTTCAGCACTAGCGTATGTAATGGAGTATGCTCCAGGCGGTGACCTAAGGGAAATTCTAGATAAGGGAGAGGAGGTTCCTATACCGGCATTTTTGACAATAGCTAAACAAATGCTAGCTGGCTTGTCTGCCATTCATGCAAAAGGGATCGTACATCGAGACATTAAGCCTGAGAATGTATTATTTTCAGGGGAAGGTTATTTGAAAATAGCGGATTTTGGTATTTCTTTCACAAGTGATCTGACAAGGGTTACTAATAATGGTTCTTTAGTAGGGACTATAAATTACATGGCTCCTGAGTATGTGAAGAGAGGGGTTTTTGACGAAAGGTCTGATCTTTTTTCACTTGGTGTACTGCTTTATGAGTTGCTTACTCATAAAATGCCTTATGGTTATTCAAAAAGTTTAGATGAGTTAGTGAGACGAATTTCTAAACCACCTCGGTCAGCTAGCGAAATCAGGGCTGAGATCCCTTTTAGGATAAGTAATGTCCTCGCCAAGCTCCTAGCTCCAGATCCTCTTGAGAGATATCAATCCGCATCTGAGGTGGGTATAGATTTTGCCATAATTGAAGAGGAGGAAATTCTAAAACATCAGCCACCAGTAGAGCACAGTATAGTTGAATATGCCCAAGTTGATGAATTGTATGTTGAAGAGAAAATAAAATGGTTCAATCTTTTTGTCTTTATATTTGCAAGTATAATAATTTCATCTTTATTAGCCATAGCTATTAAGCTTTTTAATCTATAGAAAGCGCCGAAATTAATTGATTGAAGCTATATGGTTTTGCTAGAAAAGATATATTAGTTTGATTTAACACTTCGATTTTATTAATTTGATTCGTATATCCACTTATCACTAAAATAGGTGTTTCTGGTCGCATCGATCTGATTTTTATTATGGCTTCCTCAGCGCTTGTTACTGGAGTAGATAAATCTAGAATAGCCGCGTCTATGTTAAGTGATTTGTCTTTCAATCTAGAAAGTATCGGAAGGGTATTGTCAGATATTAGTACTGTCGCACCTGCTATTGTAAGCATTTCTTTGGATACGTCCCTACTAAGAGACTCATCTCCAATAAGTATAAAAGTTTTTCCCTTAATGTTCCCTTGAGAATTTATATGGTGATAGTCAGTATTAACCATGTTCTTTTTAGGAGTAGAGGTTGGTAATCTAACTGAAAACTTAGAGCCATTGGGGCATGTAGATTGTACTTCTAAAAGGCCACCATGGTTCTCAATGATGCCTAAAACAGCGGATAGGCCTAGTCCTCTGCCATTAGGTTTAGTTGTAAAGAAAGGTTCGAATATTTGCTGCTTAATTTCTTCAGGAATGCCTTTGCCATTGTCTTGAACTTCTAACTGAGCCAGTTCTTCGTTGAATTTTGTACTAATGGTAATTTGTTTCCCACCTTCGGAAGCCGCTTCTATTGCATTGGAAACTAAATTCATTATTACTTGTTCGATTTGAGTTTTATCACCAAGAATCAATGGTAAGTTTGGATCTATCGAATATATTATTTCTACATCTTTGGAAATTGGCCCTTTAAAAATGAAAGTACATTCTTGTACTAACTCATTTATATTAATTAATCCTCTCTGGATAGGTTTGCTTTTGCTATAGCATAGTAATTGGTTGCATAAAGAGCTTGCTTTTTCTCCGGCTATAAGGACCTTTTCTATATAACTAAAAGTATCAGACTTCCTATCGAGATCGCGCATTGAAAGAGTGCAATTACCCATTATGATTTGAAGAAGATTATTAAAGTCGTGTGCGATACCACTAGCGAGTAAAGCTAAACTCTCAAGACGTTTAGTATTTGCGACTTCTTCAAGCCATTTTTTTTCTCTTTCTTCCGTCACTTTGCGCTCCGTAATATCTGTGGATACACCAAGAACTAAATAGCGTCCATCGTGCGGATTTAAAATTGGTTTTTTAACTGTCTGTAGATATCTTACATTACCGCTACTATCAGTAATTTTTTCTTCAGGAATATTAATTTCTTTTTTACCTAGAATTACCCTAGTATCATCTTCTCTAAATTTTTTAACTTCTAAGGAATCGTAGTTGTAGTCAGAATCCTTTTTTCCAATCATCCCTTCAGGAGTTGTTCCATAAACCTTACTAACACTTTCATTGGCTAGTACGAAAGTACCGTCTAGAGACTTTGCAAATATAAAGGCAGGATTTAAGTCTATAACACTTTTAAACAGTTTCTTTTGTTCTTTAAGATCGTTAATCGCTTTATATTGCGTAGTTATATCTAGTACTTGCAAGAGAAAGTAGGATTGTACAGTGTTAGTTGATTCAATATTGGAGATATCTGTATAAACCTGTAAGTACTCCCCCGAAGGTAGTTCAATCCGTCTATTACCTTTAGAGGTGATGTCATCAAGGTTGGAATCTGTATTTAATAGAGTCTTGGGAATAATGTTATTTATCAATTGGTGTTGACCTTCTACGAGATTGCTTAGGCTCCTATTTATTCTAATAATCTCTCCAGACTTATTGAATACGGCCATCCCAATATTTGATCCATCGAATGCACCTTTAGCAAATGCAAGGCTTTCTCTCAGAATGCTTCTAGTCTCAGCGTGTTCAAGTATAATGCTAAAGGCAGTGCGTAATTGGTCTAAAGCAAACACCGTATGCTCTTCAAGCTTATTACTGGGCTTAGAAAACTCTACAGCCAGTATAAAATTCATTGAAGAATTTTTATTCTGATGGTCGGATGCTATTATCACTGCGGATGTATTTTCCTCAGAAAGTATTTTTTTTAGGATGGAGGGTAGTCCAATGGCTAATTTATTAGTATTTGGAATCCAGAGATATTTTGAGTGGAGGGCAATTTTATGTAGATTTTGCGATTGGAAGTAGTCAAGACTATCTTCGGGATTATAAGGATTAATAGGATAGTGAGTCGCATGTTCTTGATTTAAGATGAGAGCACTGATATTTATGTTTTTAATGAGATTTGAAAATGAACTTAGTGTTTTTTTAATTAGGGTATTTAAGGAAAGATATTCTGACTTCCTACAAAGAGCTGATACTTCCCTTAGTAATATTTCATTGTTAAACGCAGATTTCTTTTTAAGTTCAAGTGAGCTAAAGGTTTGGCATACCCATCTACTACAAAGATCTGCAAATGGAATAAGAGAAAGATTATGTAATCGACTTAATTCGGAATTATTTCTACGATCAGCGAAACTTAAAACCCCAATCATTTGTCCATTATCCCAAAGACCCAAATTTATAATTGAGTTTATTTCTATTTTTTCAAGATATTCTTGATAGAAATTTTTTGTGAGAGGATTTTCTTGAGCATTATTGATGGAGAGTACTCTATGGTGTTTGATGGCTTCAAAATATTCAGGGAATGCCGAGATTATAATTTGTTGATTAGATGAGAAAGACCCACTAAGTCTGCTATATAGGCTTTTGCAGGTTAAAATAGTGTCTGATGGATCGAATATCCAAACTCCACACCTGTCAACATCGTAAGTATTAACAAGGGAGTAGCATAGTTTTTCTAAGGTACTGTCAAGATCATTTATGTTGCTTACTTGTACTTTGGAAAACGTCATTAGAAGATCATCAAAGGTATGGCATGAGTCATCTGATCGATATGCTTCTAACATGTTAAGCTTCTCTATATTAGCGCACGCAATATCTTACTGAAATAAGTACTATTGTGTAGCTATTCATTTTTATAGGATTATTAAATTGTATAGGTCAATGGCGACTTAATCTAATAGATAATTAATGGGATTATATTTATTTTCATGTTGAGCTAATAAATTTTGAAAAAGAATTTTTATGTTGAATTTTTTAAGACTATGTTCTTCAACAGGTGGAAAAATGTTTAGAGAGTATTTGTTATAGCTAAGGCATTAAAAGCTTTATGTATATTTACTTTTTAGGATCTTCTGTTACTAAATAATTGAAGGACTGGATTTTGTTTAGGCTAGTATATTTATGCTGAAATAGTTGATGTCTTGGGGTGCCATCAATAATAGGTTAGGTTAACCACTTGAAGTTTTAGCAAAAAGATGGCAATAAAGCCCCCGTAAAATGAATGCTGGCGTGGCTCAATTGGTAGAGCAGCTGACTTGTAATCAGCAGGTTGTAGGTTCAAGTCCTATCGCCAGCTCCATTCTACCCTTTTTGCAAGATAGAGAATCTAAAGATGTAATGAGCTAATGGCTACCAGCTAAAATTGTCCAATACGAGCTGGGCAAAAAGGGTAGAATCACTAAAAAATCTCCCACTAAAGTTCATCGATCATTTCAAAGCCAGTTGCGATGAATCTCGATATATCTTATTAACACTCAGTATTAATCTACTAATATGCGTCCTTAGCTCAGCTGGATAGAGCAACTGGCTTCGAACCAGTAGGTCAGGGGTTCGAGTCCCTTAGGGCGCACCAGTAATATTTCAATCATTTGGAACTTAGAGTTTCCCTTTATTCGAATTTAGCGGAATGGGCGCGGGTTCTCTATAAATTTATACCACTTATCTTTCCCCTAGTCTGCCGAGGCACAATATCCCTTGAATCGAATATTTACTTCTTTGACCTTTTCATTGTAATGTTTTCATAATTGATATCGAGTAGAAGGTGTATTTCTCTGGCTAGGCATTTAGAGCCTTCTTGCTGTTCGTGCGTGGTTAGAAGAGTAGGTTTTTTAATTCTTTTTCCTGAAAGGGGAGCTAAGATGAGTTCTAAAAAATCGAATTTATGGAACCCTTTTGACGGATTCGTTGTATGCGTTAGTAATCCATGGAAAATTGCTGAGTACAAACGAATTTTAGGGGTAGAATTTGAGTATAAAAAACGCTTTGTAACTAAATCCGGAAGTAGAAGTAGGAGAGATTGTTCGATTTCAAGTGATGTAGTTAGCATGCCATTGGTGAGTGAACTTTTGCATGATCGCACATCAATTTGTGAGACTCACGAGTCCAAGGGGCAGTACGAAGATCTTGGACGAGTCGTTGCTCTTAAAAAAGCTCTGTGGTTTTATAAAATGGTAAATAGACCTCTTATAGTAGAGGCTGTGCATCTATGTGTACCTGGGTTATCTGGATTCCCGGGCCATCTCACTGAGGAAATGGAAGGAAACAATGAGACCTTAGTTCAGATGGTAAAAGACGAAGTCTGTAATCGGGGAGGTAACAAGGCCGTTGCGATTGCCACGCTTCTGGCATTGAGTGGAGTTGAGCACGAAAATCCTTTAGGCGTTCAGGTTCGTCATGGAGTGGTAGATGGTACTATCGTCGTTCCAGATAGAAGTGGTACGGGCTTTGGATGGGATGAGATTTTTGTTCCTGACGGCTCTCCAGATGGCAAAACATTTCAACAGCTTGGTAAATTTGATTTTATGGTGACAGTATTGGTGGCTAGGATGGTCGCTTATAATTAAGAGTTCTTTCTTACTGTTGAGGCTATTTGCCAAGATACCTTGTCTATAGTCGTGTTCTCAGGCCATACTTTAGCTTTTAGAAGCCTAGCATAAGCTTTTTTTAGGATGGCCTCTGGATATGTCTTAAATAGTTCTTTACTAACCTTTATTGCCACCTTTTCATTTCTAAGACAAACTTTTAGCCCTTTATTTATTGCCACCATAAATTTTTTAACTGCCTCAGGATTTTCTTCTAATAGATTCTTGGAATGTGTAATCCCTGTAAACGCAAAGTCTTTATAGTAGTCCGCTAACGAAAATACAGGTTTAATCCCATAAGATTCAGCTAAAGAAACCATGGGCTCTAATTCTAAAATTACATCAGCCTTGTTTGATGAAAGTAGTGTTTGTTGATTCCCTATAGGTGCTTCAATAATTTTTAGTGATTTGAGTAGTCTTTTGTTTTTCTCTTTCAAAGCTTTGATTAGTGAATAGGTGGTTGCAGGGGAGGGGAGTGAGCCAATTCTTAGGCCAACTAAATCCTCTAGACGAGTAATTTTTTTTATCGCAGGATTATGACTAATCCCCCAGATACCAATTCTATTTACTACGATGCCTGAGCAAAGGACTTTTTCATTTTCAATACTAAATAGTGGATCGCTAATAGCAAAATCAACCTTACCTTTTAATACTGCTTTATAAACATCTTGGTCATTGCCACTATATATGGTTTGAACATCAAGCCCTCGCTTTTCAAAAATACCAGTATTTATGGCTATATAATATGGTAGATATAGTAAATGTGGATATCCCCAGTGGCCTACTTTGATTTCTAGATTCAATATACAAACCCTAAACTTGACTAATTTGCGCTACTATGTTAAATGTATCAAAAAAGATACATTTTGGCAATGGAAATATGGACATCTCAAAAAAAAATCAACTCATAGAAGACTTCGTACAAATTAATTCTCCTGTTACCCTGAAACAGATGCTTTCATATCAAATTGAAAGAGAAATGGCTTATCAGGGTATTAGCAGGGTTAAAATGGCAAAACTTATGGAGACAAGTCGTGCGGTGATTAACAGGCTTTTAGATCCCTCACATTCTTCCGTTACCTTAAGCACTCTAGAGAAGGCTGGGAAAGTTTTAAACAAAAAATGGCATATATATTTGGAGGGTTAAATGAGAGCAGTTTATTTTGTATTGGTATTTTCTATCCTAAGTTGCATCTCTTGTTCGAAGGACTCGAATTTAAATGAAAAACTTAAAAAAATACGGATAGCGCAATTCGGTAAGGCTAAGTTCTTACTTTATTTACCCCTATACGTCGCAATGGAAGAAGACCTTTTTAAGAAACGTGGGATTGATGTAGATTTAATTTTTGCTGGGAACGATGACCAAGTATTCGCGACGGTGATTAGTGGTGAAGCCGATTTCGGTGTTGGAGATCCCGTTTTTACCGCCTTAGCTTCGGAAAAGGGAATTAAAGCTAAGACAGTTGCCATGTTAATCACTAATTTAGGTCTAACGGGTTATACAAATAAGCTTGAGGTACCAGAAATTAGAGATCGAATTGATCTAAAAGGTCTTAGAGTCGCTTCTCTACCAGAGCCATCTACTACATTTACATTACTTAGCGAATTAAAGCGGAGTAATTTGGAACTTGATAGTATGAAGATTGTCCAAGGTGCTTTCGGTACTCATTTAGCAATGTTGGAGGCTGGGAAAGTTGATATTGCAATAGACTTAGAACCTACTGTCTCAGAAGTAGAAGAAAAAGGTTATCGAATAGTTTTTCCTCTGACTCCGTTTATAGAGAGGCAGGTAATTACGGGACTTACTACAACTTCCGAAAATATAGACAACAATCCCGATGTTGTGCAAAGTGTTGTTGAAGCTTTACAGGAAGCTATAAGTTTAATGTTTTTAAATAGAGATGTTCCCTATCTTACAGCTAAGAAACTCTATCCGAGTCTTTCAGAAAAAGTTATCAGAAATGCTGTAGATCGTATGATGAATGATGCGATGTATCCAGAGTCCTTGGTGGTGGATGATATCCTTTGGCAAAGGACATTAAAAACGAGAATAGACAGTGGTGAGTTGAAAGAGATGCAGGCGATAGATGTTGCAGTGGATAATACGTTCGCAATAAGAGCGGTAGAAAGTCGTACGGACAATTAAGATGATAGAAGTTTCCAATATAAGTTTCAGTTATGATTCCTATAAAGTATTAAGTAATATTGACTTTCAGTTAAAACCTGGGGAAACAACTTGTTTGCTTGGTAGAAGCGGCATTGGAAAGACCACCTTATTAAACATTCTGGTAGGACTTTCTGAACCGAGTTTCGGTGTGGTTAGGGCTCCTTTTACCAGGCCTAGTAGTAGCGTCGCTTATCTCAATCAAAATGCTGGACTACTACCTTGGCGCACAGCGGAAGAAAATATAAATTTATCTGGTGAATTATTGAATATTGCATTAGATCCCGATCAAATCAAGGCATTGATAGATATATTAGGCCTAAGATCTCATTTAAGGAAGTATCCTGATCAACTCTCAGGTGGAGAGCTTCAGAGGTTTGCTCTGATTCAACGTCTTATTCTTTCGCCTAATCTACTAGTACTAGATGAACCTTTCGGAGCACTTGATATAATTCTTAGAAGAGAACTTTCATTATTAATTGGAGAAATTGTTAAAACTCGACAGATATACTCATTGGTTGTCACTCATCAACCAGAAGATGCCCTTTTTTTGGCCAGCGAGATTCTTATTTTATCGAGGGAATTTCCAGAAAGTGGCGCCGTCATTTCAAAAAGGATGAAGAGGGAAGTTGATTTCAATGAAAGTTCTTCATATCTGATGTTCGTAGAGGCAATGGCATGAGTAATCGTGTAATCTTCATTAGAACTCTTGTACCTGGGATTGTCTTCTTGTTATTTTGGGAGGCTCTATCTTTTGAAGATTCATATAGACTGTTTTTTTATAGCGCCCCTTCTAAGGTGTTTCTTACTTTTTTGAGGGACGTTCAGAATATAGAGTTCTGGGTGAACATCTGGTACACATGTTTTGCTGCCGTGCTTGGGTTGTTTATTGGGACGATATTAGGTTCATTTTGTGGAGTGTGTTTTTGGATCAGGCCAGGATTAAAGAGAGTATTTAATCCATACTTAACTTTCCTTGGAGCTATTCCTATATTTGCTTTTGCTCCTATGTTGATTGTTTGGTTTGGTATTGGCATTTTGTCAAAAATAGTTATGGCCTCTCTTTCTGTTGTGTTAGTTTCACTCGTCCAGGCTTACGAAGGTGCGAGTTCCGTTGCCAAAACTCATTTAATCTTTGCCCGTACTTTAGGAGTAACTAATAGAAATGTGCTTAGATTTATAATATTGCCCGGTGCATTTAGGCATGTACTCTCGGGTCTAAAATTAAATATTGGTTTTTCAATTATGGGAACTTTTATAGCGGAATTTATAAGTTCAGAGCATGGCATAGGGCATTATATTCTGAAAGCAGGTGGGACGTACGACACTCCTCGAGTTTTTGTGGGGATCTTGACTCTAGGATTAATAAGTTTATTAGGGCAGGGCCTTATTGAATTGTTAGGCCCCAAGAACCGCAGTGTTATTAATTAAGTCTAGGTTCTTTAGAAATTTAAAAACATCGCACTCGCCACTAATGAAAATATCAGTAGTGTCTTACCAATACAGGTGAGCATTTTATTGAATTCAATGCCAGTTTGAAGACTATTGAATTTAAGCGAAAGATTAAAGAAAATTATTGCAGTAACTGATGTGAATACAACTAATTGCCAGTTTTTTATAAATTTTAGGTTGGTTATTAGTAGAGGAAATATTAAACATATTGCAAATAGGCTATTTGCAAAGGTTCTTCCGTAGATACTAACTAGGGTTTTTTTATTTGTACTTCTATCTTCTTCCAAGTCTCTCGTATTGTTTACCACTAAGAGTGCGCTTGCAATTCCTCCTAACATAAATCCAAAATATAATCCTAGTTGGGAGTAGTCTCCGGTAAGCATGTACTCTGTTCCGCATACCGCAATTGGCCCAAAAAAAATAAATACAAATATTTCACCAAGTCCATTATAGGCAAGAGGGTAGGGTCCTGCGGTGTAACAGTAGGCACCAAGTATGGATAGAACTCCAATAATGAGAATTGGTATTCCTCCTTTAGTAACAATATACCAACCTAATATGAGTATGAGGATGGTGATAAAGTATATAGCCTTCGTCATGGCTCTATCGCTGATCATGCCACTTTGCAGTACTCTTTTTGGACCAATTCTTTTAGTTGTATCTTTGCCCTTTCTAAAGTCATATAAATCATTAACATAGTTTGTTAATATTTGAATCAGGATAGCTGCCAATAGAATGGGGAAGGCAATACTTAGGTCAGGAAGTGTGTTAAGTCTCGTATAGGATAGACTAAATCCTAGCAGGACTGGTGATATTGATGCAGTCAGGGTTTTGGGCCTAGATCCAATGACCAGCGCTTTAAGTATAGATGTCATGTTCAAGTATTTGAAAAAGATAATGCTGTAATATGAGTGAGGCTCATATTACAGCATTCTATCTGGCTTCGCTACTGCAACTGTAACTTAAGCATCAAATCGAGATACTTCGCTATCATCTACTACAATAGATCGTTTGCCCACACCATTTTGAGCACCAGAGATAATGTCACCGTATAGTGGAGAGCAGGACATAGTAAGAACTGCATTACATGCAAGCTCTATGCAAAGAAGATCTCTTGGCCCAAGCTTAATCCTTCTTCTCTCTTCTTCGCTTCTACCTGAGATGATTCTAAGCCAGCAAACCTCTTCACCTGTTAAAGCACCTTGTGCACCTTTAGGTTTGTCTCTATAGAGTCTGATAAGGATATCTCCACTATCGTCTTTCATGATTATACCTTCATCTAATGACTCAACGCCATATAGAAAAGCTCTTGATGTAGCCCATATCCCACCAACGGCCTGTATTGGAACCGCTATGTCACATGCTCCTAAAGAGTCTGGTTGTGGTTCATTTTTTACCTTAGGGATGTAAACCAATCTTAAGCCAATTGGTTCAGGAATCAATTGTAGTGTTCCAAAAGACTTTGCTATTGTAAAATGCATTCCGCTCATAGTTTTCCTTCTCCGTTTTGTTAAACCTAATATTTGCTATTTATAAAGCATCTATTTCTTTTTATTTCTACTTTTGTCAATTCTATTAAAAGTTGGCTTAGTCACTTTTTCACTTACTTTATTTTTCACTGAATTAGGTGCGACTATAACTGTACCTCTAATATTTTTATTTCCTAGTCTCAATCCGCCTTCCTTAGCTTCTGATGGTGGAGTCTCTTGAGCAATATTCGACTTCTCTTTTTTTTGTTCATTTTCAGAACTTGCTATGTTATGCTCTTTTGTTTGCGAATTGTTATCTATAATCTTGTCATCATCAGTTAGTTTTTCTTTTTGGACTTTGGGAGGTACTGCTAGAGTCATTCTTGATCTATTAAAGCCTTTAAAAGATTTTAGTAAGTTAAGCCTAAAACCACCTTCTTCTGGCTCGCTATTATCAGAGTCATTTTTTGACGTGGAATCATTTGTAGTTGTTGAATTGGAAGAACTCCCCTGGCCATTACCATTTCCGCTAACGACGCCATCGGAATAGTCTGATTTCGCTCCTCTTTTCGCTTCTCCTTGCTCTATTGATAGAATGTGTTCATCTACCCACTCCGCCAATCCAATTTCATCGGCTTCCACAGCCTCGTACTTAGTTAGATACTCTCTTCCTTCCCAAGTTGAAGGTACGTCCGCATCAAACCATATTGCGCGACCTTTTCTTAACCTTCCATCGCCTTTATCGAACCACGCTAGACCTTTTTCTGCAGACATTTCGTGTTTCAATTCCTCCGCACTTACTAAATCAGTTTCATCTTCTGCAAATGTAACGCCATCTCTAAATCCATCTGCTGATCGTTTATTCAATTCTAAATGTTTAGTCAATTCTCTAGAGTTCAAACTGGATGACATTCCTGTAGCAAGTGTTTTTTTGGTGACATTAATCTTACCAATCCATTCGCACATATCTTCTGCAGTTTTATTATCTCCTATTCGCATAATAACTTTTAGATTTACGTTTGCAATTACTCGTTCATAGAATTGTTCACTTAAGCCCATGGATTGATCCATAAGACCACCTACTGACTGAGCTCCAAATAGTAAGGCAAATCTTCCTTTCCTTGCTAACTCAAATAGGTTCGCCCATGTTGGACCAAAAGTAGAGGCCCCCTCATCAATTATTACAAGATGAGGATCTTCTAAGTGATGCGATCTACTAGATGTGACTTCACCGATCGAAACTTCTAGATCTTCTCTAAATACTTTTACCATTCTAGCGGCACTTTCAGCTTCTTCTAGTCGTGGAAGCATGTAATAAACTATTTTCCCTCTGAGAATGGCGTCAGTAAGTGATAGATCTGCTCTAGGGACACAGAACATTTCACCTGCGTCTGAATTGGCAATAGAGTGTAGCTCTGAAGCGATTCCTCTAAGGTTGTCGGTTAATCTTTGAGAGTCCAATGCTCCTTTTAGATTTCTATATGAGCTTGCTAAATGACCAAGTTCGATCATCGCTTGTTTAGATCCTTGTTCATGAAGAAGTTCTCTCATTCTTGGGTAGGCGTAGTTAAAGGCCGATAAGGCTACCGCGATGTCTCTAACTGACCATGCTAGCCCAAGACTTTCCATGGCTCTAACTACTCGATATACAGCGTCTGCAGCTAGTCTATCGTAATGCTTAGTTGTACTTTGATCAGAAGTCGGTGGTAGTCCACAACGTAGGACCTTTCTAGCTTTTACATCTGCCCTTTGAGTTGTGAATACAAAGTTATAGGCGCATACTGGGTCAAATGGATCTACAACTACGATATCCTCTATTCGGCCAGTAATGAGGGCCATCATAATTAAGTCAGCTAATGTACCTGGATCCCGCTTCGCATCAATAAAAGTAAATCCACTAGCACGTCCACGAGCTAGTTGTTGGAACATTAGGCCTTCAAGCCACAATGTTTTACCAACTCCTGTTTTTGCAAATACACAGCCGTGACTACAAATTTCGTCATCAGAAACCCAAATAGGCTTACCATTATCTAGTTCAAATCCTACTAGATATTTATCAATCATAGGTTTGCCCTTATCTCTGGTCTCTTTTAGGGCTTCATCAAAAGCTTTTCTATCAGGTGGCATACCTAATACGTCTCTACCACCTCTTCTTGTTGATTCTTCATGGCGTTCCCTCTCTAGCCATTCATGAAATCCTCTAATATAGGCTAATGAGATAAATCCTAAAAATGGGAGAATTCCACCTATGATTAGAAATGAGAGTGGAGTAAGTCTATTTGCGAAGCCAGTTAGCGTAAAAAGACTTAAGGCTATTATAAATGCCTTAACTAAGACACTAGCATTGTGTCTCCTTATCTCAAGCTGCAACCTGAAGTTCTCAATTATATAATCACGTGCCATATTTAACTGCTATCCCGTCGCTAGATTTTTTTTATCTACTTCTATTTCCTGAGGGGCTGGTTCCGCAGATGAAGTATCTAGTATGTTTTCATATTCAATTGTATCTACATGTATTTCAATATCGTCTTGTGAAGGTGAATTGCTGTAATAGGTTTTCTCCCATGTCTTTCCTAGTATCTCTACAAATCTTCTTTGTCTTAGAGGGACTAAGGCATCCATAAATAAAAACTTATCTTCTTTATTTATCTGTGATTGTTTTAGAATCGCATGAACGATACCGACGATAGGGACCGAATCATCGCCGATTCTTGTAGAGAGCCAATTGTTCTTAGTAAGCATCCTCCGAACAATTCTCCATTGCTCATTCAATTCCTTACCGTTAGGGAGCGAAAGTATCTTTTTAATTATTAAATTATCTTCCTCTCCACTAGAAAATGCTTCCATAGCTTGTCTTTTAAAGCCAGGTAGTCTTGCGGCGGTACTAATCCTAGTTTGAAACTTTCTGGTGTGATCAAGAAGAGTTGAGATCCTAGACAAGCGATTCTTATGAAGTCCAGTTAATGCAGTCTCTATAAGTTTATCAAGAGGCAATAGAGTCACAGACTTATAGGCCAAGCCGATTTTTAATTTATGTTGATTGCCGTTACTTTTATTTGCTAGTTTTATTTCTTCTGTGAAGTTATTTCTGAAACGTACATGAATTTCTTCAATATGGGCATCCAGTTCTACAAGTTCCGCAGTTTCACTCTGTTTTACAGGTTCTGTATAAAGAATTTCTAAAAAGTCTCTGAGTGCTCTACTTTCAATTGGCATTCTAATAGGAAGAAATGCTCGAGAAAAATCTCCGTGCCTTCGACTGGAAATTATGGCTTGTCTAATTATAAGCTTTTGATCTCCATCGTATTCTTTATGGTAGTGAGTTAGGGAATGAATTACTGCTCTCGCTTGAAGATGTGGATACATCGAGATTTTGGAAAATACTTTTGCATGTCGTTTATATACTAAGCACTTACCTGCTTCTATAGCTAGATAGGCACTTGCAATCATCTGTGGTGATAACTCAGCAAGTGCAAATAGTTTTAACGGAGTTAGAGTTGTTACGAGAATTTTAGTTACTGAGCCTGAGGAGCTAACTAGTTTATTAATAGCCTCTACATGTGCAGGATAGTTTTTATCTAGATCAAGTGGACTTAGATTGTTCTTTTTTAATGATTTTACATAGTTTACAACTATATTATGTGCCTTTAATACTTGAGGTAAGGCGAGGCTTGTTCCATCTAGTAATGTTCCTTTTTCGGCTGTGTATAGTCCAGAATGTGAAGCTCGCATAGTCGAGTCAAGGGAACTATCTAATTCGTCAGCTTGAATTGAATTTTCTTCTTCCACGAAATGGGGATAGTCTTTATGTGCTAGAACAACTCTAACTAGATCAAGATTCGTTTGGCTATATGCAGAATATTCCTTTAGTATTATTGATAATTTACTTGATTCCGCATTTGTGATTTGTTCCATGGGTGGACATGCAAGACCGGGGCAAGATAGTTCTGTACCACTTATACTGTTATTGGGGTTGAATGGCCCATATATCCCTGAATAAAAAGGACCTTTGCCTCGGTCGCATACTCCAAGTATGGAGTCACTTGCCACCTTCTTGTTCCTATATTTAAATCCCCAATGACCAATGATGCCACCTAAAATCCAGTAAGGGAGGGCGATCAATAGTAGGAAGCTAATTCTAAGTATCGCAGATACGATAACTCTACTTAGCCATGTGAAAATATCTGCAAAGGTAAAAGGGACATCGACGATGTCACTTGTTTTTGAAGGCTCTGATAAAAGGTTGAAGGTATTATCTAATTCTGATGCTAGTGCTATGTAAAGCTTACTCGCCCCTGGAACCATTACAAAAAGAGAATCATCTAAAAATTTTGCTCTACTGAGAACTGTCTCACGAATGTTCTCAACCCATGGGTCTAATGCATGAACTTCTTCCGATCCATCTTCTGATGTATAGGTGACTGTGGGAAGAATAAAATATCGAGAGAGGAGAAGCCCTACGATGCATAGAATTACCAAACGTTTAACAGGCCAACGACCAGCCAGACTTTCATCAGTCTGTCTTCTCAAGTCAGATAGTCTTTGACCTAATTCGTAACCCACTTTACAAACCTTTTTCTGATTCTTTATTACACATCAATGTACTAAAGAGTGTTTCTACTTAAAACTAGTAGTATAATGATTCTACTCATTTATGCAAGTACCTATGAGAAAGAACAGATATCTACTATTCACCTATAAACCTTTAACCTTAAGCATAGCCAACGCGGGCCGATCTTTAGAGTCTTTTCTATTATGAATCATCAGAGGTATTTGGTCTCTTAGTGTTCCCATATTATGTTAGTAGGTTCTTTCATTCAAATTAATGAAGTTGAGATTGCTCCTTTGTGATTTTTGTCGAAATTTGCCTCTATCGCTACTTCTTTAATGTTTCTAGTGGCTTAGTGCCCTGATCTGAAATAAGTCTTTAATATTTAACTGTTTACATCAATTGAGAAGCACACTTCTGTCAGTTCTTGAAATAACAATGAAGGACAAGATGTAAGAGGATTATAGAGTTGTCTAGTAGATCCATAAATATAGGTGGATTAAGTGGATGTTTTTATTAAATTGATGTGAGTGAGCTGGTATGAAAAATAAAATAATGTTTTTAAGTGTATGTTGCCTTTCTTTGTTAATAGGGGCTGGGGATGCAAGAGCAGAAGCACAATATGCTGGTAAACAAAGATCAACAGTAGCTAAGGCTCATATGAGTAGGGCTAGAACATTGCTTGTTGAAGCCTTAGAAGAATTTGAAGAGGCAAGGAAATATGCAAGGCCAGATTTACTTCTTGATTCTGAGGATTTTAGACTTCGAGTTATCTCCCTTACTGAACAGCTAAATAGAGTGATTGATCCTAGACCTAGGATTACAAGAGAGGGCGCTGTTTTTAGAGTTCCTCCTCGCCTTGTAAAAAGAGAAAAAGACAATCTACCGATAGTTTCTGACGGAGCTAAGAGCCGTAGTGATTTTGGCGAAAGAGATAGAATGGAGTCAAAACAACGTGAAAGAGCTAGGCTTTTTAACTCAGGATCTAATAAAGAGCCTATGAGAGTGGCTAAAAATAATACCTCTAAAACAAACATTCCACAGGAATTAGAAATCCCTAGCGAGCCTGAGTTGAACATTGATCATTCAGATCCAACTAAAAATAGAGGGCCATTAAATGAAAAAGCACTATTTACAGAAGAGCTTATGCCTCAAATCCAAGCTAATAAAGACAGAGAGGCAGCAAGGCAGCATGATTTGGAAAACAGAAAAGTTGAAATAGAAGAAGAACTTGTCGATCCAAAGTTAGATGGGAAAACCTCAGAAGATGTTGATATTATTGAGGAAGAGACTACTCCCTCTAAACAAGTAGCTCCGGTTGATTCAAATGTTGTCGAAGAAATTGATGATGAGGAATCTTTATTAAAAGATGAACCAATAGAAAACCCAAGTGTAAAAGCACTTAGAGAGAATCTTCAGGCAGACTACGAGGATGAAGCAGGTAAAAAGGTTGTGAATGAAATACCTAAACCTGAGGCTAACTTGGGAATCGATGGCCAAATTAGTGAGGACGATTTAGCGCCTGAGGAAGCAAGAAAACAGTTAAGTGAAGATGAAGAGTTAGCAAAACGCTTAGAAGATACAGTTTATGACAGGATTAATTCAGGGAAATAGATTGTTTTATATAAGCATTAGGGGGACTTATGAGAAGTGATGACGGAGAGGTGTTACAGGGCTTGGATGAAAGTTGGTCGTTTATGGGGGCTAACGCAATGGAGTGGGGAAGTGCCCTGGCGGTATTCATGTTGATTAGTTTATTCGCCGATAGTGTAGCACGAGCAATGCCCTTCATGCTTGTTGGTGGAGTTATGACCGCAGTAACTTTAGCATCAATGAGAAAGAGCTTTCCTGATGAGGAAAGAGGGGTAAGAAATGCTGTGGCAACATATTTTGGTTTTCCTCCTCCGGGGATCCCTGCTCCATCAAAACTGCAACCAGTTTGGAGCGGAGCGCCTTTAAGAGAAATTCCTAAGAATTCGAGGTTTGTAAAAATTGGGTTATCTCAAATGTTTGATACTTTTGAGAGACAATATACGGATGCAGTGGAGCAAAAGAAGGATTAGAGCCGACTAGGGGGTAGGTTTTAAGAGGGGAAACATGAAATTAAATACAGTTAAGTCAGATATCAAACAATTAGAGAAGGTTGCAGGTCGCGCGGGTAGCGATACTATTAGATTGTGGGAAGGATATAAGGAGCAAGCTTTCTTTTGGAGAGCCTTAGCCTTGATTCAAGTTCCTGCGACTACATTAGCGATAGCAGCAGCTTTAATAATGTACTTTTTAGCAGATACTATTATTGAAGTACCTGAGCATCCGCAGCCAGGATTCTATTCTGTTAAGCAGCTTCCAGATAGTCAATTTATTAACGTTGGAACTGAAGTGATAAATTTAATATCAACTTATCAGCCTGCAATTGCTAGAAGGCAATTCAAGACAGCCCGTAAGTATCTATGGGAACCAGCCTTAAGTGAGTTTGAAAAGACTATGTTAGGTTCGGAGCTAAGCATGATTGAAGAAACTAGTAGATCTCAAATGTTTTATATTAACCCACAGTTAATAAATGTGGAGAGATATCCAGATAGAGATACGGTAGTAGTGCGAGTTCCTGGTGTAAGACAAAAGCTAATAGGAGATAAGTTACTTAGCCCCGATGAGATGGTTTATTATGTAAAGATGACCACTATACCTAGGAACGTACACAATGAGTACGGGATTGTGATTACTGATATCCATTTAAGACGCGCTGATGAAAGAGTGCTTAAGAAAGAAGATAAGAATATAGATATGGCTAAGCAAAAGCAGTCTAAAGCGGGAGGCAAGTAGTAGAGGTATGAAAGATAATTTGAAAGTAAAATTTATGAATACTAAACCGTATCAACTGATTTTAACGCTAGCAGCAGTATGTTTGTTCTACACAGGAAATGCTTTTGCAAGAGACATTAACTACACTGGCAATGAGCTTGCAGTCTATGTGACTCCAGGTGAGCCTACTCAAGTTACCTTTCCTTCAAAGATATCTGGAGGTTTTAAAAGGAAACATACGAGTTTAGCCTTGGAGAGACAAGGAAACTTTTTAGTAATATTCGCTCAACCTGAAATACCATATGAAGGTGAAGCGCTTCTAGTTCATTTAGATGATAAGAGATCTTATGCACTAAGAATTCTTCCTGCAGATGATGAGAATCCTAGAGATGAGTTTGTAAATATAAATGACTTAAGAGAAGGAAATGGGGATGAGAGTTCTGGTTCGCCTGATAATCGTTTTCCAAACATAGGTTATGCACCTCCATCAGTAGTGCCAGGATTGATGCGTGAAATGGTGCTGGTGACTGAGTTTGGAAAGAAGAAGGGAGTTCGGGGATATAAACGTTCTAATACCTACACAGGGGAAACTATTTTGCACGATGGTACTATCTCAGCAAAGATTAAAGAAATGTTTTTAGGCTCAAATTTGTGGGGGTATATTATAGAAGTAGAAAACCTACTTGATACTACTTACAAGATTAATCCTGCCGCTTTTAGGCTCGATGGTACAAGAGCTATAATGGCCGAAAGATGGGAGCTAGCTGCTAAACCTTTGACTGCGGAGCAGGAATTGGCAAATGCACATAAGGCTAAAGTGTATGTAGTAACCAAGGCGTATAAGAGATAGTTGGTGGAAAATGGTAGCTGAGGTAAGGGAATTGGGAGTTTTATAGAATATGAAACAACAAATAGAAGATTTTAAATTACTAATTAAGAATGACAAGCGGATAATGGCGGCAGTTGCTTTCATTGTTGTATGTATCTTGTTTTTACTTTTGAGTAGTGATCAACGTCAAAGAAGTCCTGTGAGACCCAAAGGTGGTATCGGTGGACCAGTGAGTAAGCAAGGTTTGAGCCCTGAAGATCAGTTTACAGATTTAATCATTGCATTTAAGAATGATATTGAAACAGGTAAAAAGAATAGCGAAGATATGAAGGCTCAGTTAAATCGAACTGAAAAAGATGCTGAGACATTCAGACAAAAGACCGCTGGAATTTTTGAAACTCTTACAGATAAATTCGAGCAGGTACAGAGAGATCTAGATCAATTAGCTCAGTCCATTAATAGAGGTGGAAATGACGTTGGGATTACACCTGATAGACCTGCGGAAGGTCCAGATGAGTTAGTACCTGAATGGTTTGATGAAAAAGAACCTGCTGGAAGACCTGAGCCTCCTAGGCCTTTAAGGGTTAGTGTTATTGCCCCAGGTGACTCTGTGCCAGTTCAATTATTAACGGGAGTGAATGCTCCAACTGATGGAACACCATATCCAGTTGTTTTTAAGCTTGTAGGTGAAATTTCTGGTCCTGATGGTTCAGCTTTAGACTTAGGTGAAGGTAGGATTATCGCAGCCGCTCAAGGATCAGAGTCTGATTCACGAGCTTTATATAGGCTAACGCAACTATCTCTTAAGCACCCTTCGGGCAGAAGGTCAGTGATTGAGGTGGATGGGTGGATTGTTGGTGAAGATGGGGTGAGAGGTATGCAGGGTAAACTTGAGGATAAGTTAGGACGATTAATAATGGCAACTGCGGTGATAAGTGGATTGGCAGCTACGGGGCAAAGTCTTCAAAGAAATACTAACTTAAGGGGTGGGTTCTTTGGGAATAACGGTCAAAATAATCCTGGATTTACCTTGCAGAGTCAAGATGTGGAGTTTGCGGCGGCTTCAGCTTTAACAGATGCTTCGAATCGTTTAGGGCAGGTGCTTTTAAGGCGATATGAGTCACTTATACCGGTGGTTGAAGTACTGTCTGGAAGAGAGGCAGTGGCAATATTCTCTAGCCCCGCAGAGGTGGCTATATTGGACGAAGATAATATTACTAATGCAGCATACTCGGGTACTGATTAATGGTTTTAATGGAGGGGCGTATGAAAAATAGAATGTTAGTAACAGTATTCAGTGCGTTAGGGATTATGTCTCTTAATGCTTGTGCGACTACTGGTGATTTTGCGGATAATCTTAATCCCTATTCGGATGGAAATAAAGTTTCTACCGAATATGGAGGGGAAAGAAATACTAATGCATTAGGTGGTGGTAGCGGGGCTGGAAAGGAAGCCGATAATGCTAGACATGCCCTGGAAGTGCTAGGTACATATAGAAAGGCTCAAACCCCTGAACCTGCTTATCCGGTAATTCAACCAGCAGAAGTTCGTCTAATGTGGATCCCAGATCATTTAAATGCGGTAGGAGACTTGGTTCCTGCTCACTATTACTACCTAAGAGTGCTTCCTGATAGACCTGCGGTTACTGACGCATTTGAAATTGAGAGACAACTTGATTTGACTCGTAGTGGTAGCGCTTTGTCGTCTAGCGGAAACTTGGGAACCTCAGGTGATGGTGAATCTACACCGTGGGTTTATAAAGAAGTTAAATAAAAAATTGGGAGTGTGGGGTGAAAAATAATAGAACAGCAATTCTAGTAGCAGGGCTTTTCGGGGCGACTACTTTGATGCAGGCTTGTAGCTCTACTCCAGTCTATAGGGTGGTTAAATATCAGCCAGCATTCAGGCAAGAGGCTCCACAGCCCGTATATAGTCGATTAATGTGGTCACATCTTCCAGAGCCGATCAAGCCTAGAACGAGAGCTGAAGCCCCACTTATGTTGCCAGAAGTATTCGTAGAATTAAAAAATGTAACTGTAGATGAAGCAGTTGAGGCAATAGCGCAGACTATGGGGTATCGCTGGGATAGTAGCGGAATTGCCTCAGGTTCTAGAATAAGTATTCACAGAGAGGGTACAGTCGAAGAGATAATTCTAGAAATTAAAGCTAAAACTAATCTACCTCTTGAGTTAGATCATGAGAATAGAGTGATTAGGTTAGCTGATAAGAGGTTATTACCATCGCTACCAGGCCAAGCGAAGTAGGAAGCTACTTTGGTAAAACTTTATTGGAGAAAGGTTTATGAGCATTACTCGTTTAACGAGACAGAGATTATATCAAGATGAAGCTGTTTTTAATCAGTTGCTTCCCTATGTAAAGTGGGATTCGGAAAATGGTGTATTCGTTCATGGAGATGCTTCTTTTTGGTCAATTTGGCAATTAAAACCAGTACTTTTAACCTCTATCTCTGATGCAGCTGCATTTCAGACTTGTAATGGAATCCAAGAAATTGTTGATTCCATGGATTGTCGAATTAGTTGCCAATTTAGTTGGGTAACGACCTTTGATGTTCAAGATATTTTAGATAGATGTTTGTATGACTATCCTTTACAAGGCGTCGCTGGGTGGATGGCAAGACGTTGGGTAAGACTTGTAAAGAACATGTCAAAGTCACAACAATACGAGAGAAGATGTAAACGCCTAAAATTAATCGTAGCTTTTCGATACGATCCACCATGGAAAGAAAAATCTCCGATTGAGGATCTTACAGATACATTCAAAACTTTGTTTCAAGGGCCACAAGGTCCAGAAGTAGATACTACAAGAATTGAAGAGTATAAGCGTTATTTAGAAAAATTTAGAGGTGAGATTGATGGTAAGGTTGCGCGCCTAGGGGATTTAGGAATGCATCCAAGCAGAATTGATGGCCAGGGCTTAATTAATCTCCTTTATCCACTATTGAATAGAAGAAGTACTAAGGGTGGTAAGTTTAAAAGAGGTAGATTTAATAGTTGTGCAGTTCCAAAGTATGATCCAGATGATATTTTATCAAATCAGATATCGAATACCATGGTATATCATCCAGAAGATGGATTTTTGCAGAAGGATGGTCGTTACTATCATACCGTAAGTATGATAAAACCTCCTAAGCAAGCTTTGCCTTTAATGACTATTCCTATTCAAAGCTTACCGATGGAGTCTATCTTTACGGTAACATATTCAAAAGATAGTCAAGAAGATCAAATGAAGCGTTTGGATAGATTAGATCAAACTCTAGGACTCAGAGAGTTCGGAGCGAGAGGAAGAGCAAATCAGAAAGTGCTTCATCAAATTAATACTATTCGTAAGGCGAGAGAAGAACTATATTCAAATAGATCTCAAGTTGTTCGAGTAGGAGCCCATCACGTACAAATTACTAATACACTTGATGAAGCTAGAAGAGCTTCAAGTGAAGTTTTGGCGATGTTCCCTGCACTGAATGGTGCGCGAGCGATGAGTCATATGATTAGTGATTTAGGTGTATTTTTAAATGCTCTGCCTGGAGCGTACGATCCATCTACAGATGGTCCAGGGTGGACATCGATGATCACTTCTTCAAGAGCGGTGAGATTATTTCCTGTTTGGGGTAACTGGTCAGGTAGCGAGAGTTCTTTATTTGTACTACCTAGTTTATGGAATAGAGAGCTAGTTCATTTTGATTTATATGACTCTAACGTAGCTCCTAACGTTATCATGAGTGGTGTATCGGGGGCTGGGAAGAGTTATTTACTATGTTACTTCTTGATTACTCTAAATCGAGGTCATTATGCTGAAAAGTCAGATGGTACCAAGGAAGTAAGGGAACCAATTACATTCGTATTTGATAAAGGGATGCCTAATCTTCCTTGCGGATTTGAGAGAGTTGCAAAGTTATTCGGAGGTCGAATCTATCAAGCAACTCCAGCAAGAGCTCCAGCAATGAATTTCTTGGCTCGCTTAGGAGAGATGGATCCAGATAGAACAAACGAAGACTTCAAAGATTTGTTTGATATATGTGTGGATATTATCGCTGATATGGGTAGCGAAAAGGATAAGGTCTTAAGTCGAATTCAAAGAAACGAAATCATTGAATCTTTAATGGAATCTCATTATAGATACCGTCATGGAGATAGAGAAAGAGAGTTTCTACTAAGAGATGCTGTGAAGGTTTTAAAAGAACCACCGCGTCCGAACGAAACAGAAGCACACTTTCATATGAGACAAGAGTTAGCAATTCTTATGAGAGAGTACTACGGTGACGGAACCTATGCTAGATTCTTTGATAGAGCTGGAAGACTTGAACTAAAAGAAAGATTTATCGTATTCGATCTAAAAGGTCTCAGCAGAAATCCAGATCTACAAAGAGTATTTTTGAAAGTAGCAATGATCTGGGCGGATGAGGTTATGAATACACCTCATGAGTTGGATACTCGAAAACTACTAGTTTTCGATGAGGCACATGACTTAATAGGTAAAACTGCATCAGGAGTTGTTGAGGCTGCATTTAGACTATATCGAAAACGTAAAGGTATTGTAATCGCAGCGTCACAATCTGGAGAAGATTTCTATGCAGGAGAAGGCGGGCAAGCAATTGTTCAAAACTCTTCCCATAAAATATTTTTAAGACAGGATCCTTCTAAGTTCCATGTGACTGCACAGGCTTTTAATTTAAATCCTCAGCAAGCTGAAACGATAACACGGTTACATACTATTAAGGGTGTGGAATCGCAATTCTTCTTATTGTCAGATATTGGAGAGGCGGCTTTAGTATTGCCAGCAGAGCCATCGTTTTATTGGGTATCTACGAATAATGGTGATGATAATCAGTTGTTCTCCGCACTATTAGAAGAAACTGATGGGGATTTCGTTGCGGCTCTAAAGAGAGCAGTAGAAATTGCGCCATTTGGAGCTAAAGATCTTATTAAGAGAAGGAAAATGTTGGAGGAACATTATCAAGCTCTAAGAGATCAAGGGGATGTGTTGGCTCCAAAAGCTGGTAGAGCATTGGATTTAAAATCAGGATTAAAAGCAGCCTAGGAATAATATGAATGTACGAAATGTTGTTAAAATAAGTTCTTCTTTACTATTACTTTCGGTAAACGCATGTTCATTATTATGGAGTAGTGAACCAGAAAGCAGAACAGTTGTTGTCGAATCTTATCGAACTAGTCTTGATGCAGAACCTGTCCCGGGAACAGTAATTGGGCCATGGGCTGAATCGATGTATCAGGATGTAAATGTGCCGGGAGCTATTGATAAAAGAGGTGTTTATTATCGAATGCCTCATAAGACCATTGTAGAGATTCGTGCTGAGAAATATCAAAGAGCGCAGTATTCTGATCCTGATGGTCTATATAGGGAGAGAGAGTAGTTATGAATATGATCAAGATTTCTTTGGCTTCATTACTTTTAGGGGGTTTCTTAACGTCCTGTTCTAATAGTATGATTGCTGGAGAAGAGGATGTGCAGACTATTTATGTGGGGTACAATGATAAGGCTCCAGTTCCTCCTGGTGTGTTGCGTTATTGCTGGGAAGAACCAGTGGTGGAATTCCAAGACAATGGGCCAGGCTTAAATAGTGATAAAACGTATTATCAACCTGAGTTTGTGGCAATAAGAATGGTGAAGCAGGGTAGGTGGAGACCATGCACTACTCAAGCTAGTGAAATTAGGGGAGAAACGAAAAATGAACGCTAAAAAAGTTCTGAGTCTAATATTATGTTCTTCTGCTTTTACTAAAAGAAATTTATCTTCCTTGGGATTAGTCGCATTTTTCTTTTTTGTGTATGTTTTAGCAGGAGGGAAGATTGATACAGCTATTCCTAGTCCCAGTAAGATCGGAGGATTTGGTGATGGTGTTTCTCAGAATCCCTTGGGCTTAATGAGAGCTGAATCTCATACTGTTTCTAACGAAGTACTAGGTATAGAATCCACTGAGGCAAGAGCCGCTAGACAAGGTGCATTACATTCTCGGGGAAGAATTTTTGATCAAGACGAGAGAAAATCCTTGGAGGAACAAGATATTGATCATAGTCGATTAGTTGATGGCTCAGCTTCTATGAAACCATCTAGAAAAGAGCAGAAAGCTATAGATCGATCTACTAGAAAGGAAGTTGATCCTTTGTTAGCAATAGAAGAGCGATTAAATCGTCTTGGTAAATAGTAGCCCTAGATTTATAAAGGTAGATAAATGTCTAAATCGGATAGTGGAGACTTTGATGATGTTGACTTTGATTCACTTGGTAGTGGACTAGGAGAATCAAATTATCCTTTAGATGAAGTTTTTGGTAATGGCTCATCAATAGACCAAGCAAAGGAGCTCGGTGCTAAAGTCACCGGCATAGATGATGGTGATAGTTCCGTTCGGTACCATTTTTTTCCTACTTGGAGAAGTCAGATTATTAATCAGCTTTGGTTTTTCCTAAGTTCTTTTGGAGCAATCTGGGTTTCTAAAACTATTCCGGAGTGGACTATTATTGTAGGAGAGCTTTTTAGTACTAGCTCTACTCGATATAATTTACATCTACCTATTCTCGTATTGGTCCCAGGATTTTTTCTTTCTAAGATTCTAATTCATATTTATAACTCGGTTTATATTATAGATGAAAGTGGCATTGAGGCACAGGTTGGGCTTGTTTCATTCAATTTACGGCAACCAAGGCTTAGGTGGGAGGATATTAGAGGAATAGAACCTTCTCAGAATATTTGGGAGCGTTTAGTGAATATTGGAACGGTGAAAATCGGAAGCGCGATGACGCAAGAGGCTGAAATTGTTATGGAAGGGATTGCAAATCCTAGAGCTGTTCAACTTTTAGTTAATTCAGAGAGAGCTAAAAGATTAGAAGAAATGAAGCAATCTGGTTCAAGTTACCGACAAGGGGTTGTAGGGGGAGACTAAAATTTCTTAATCTCCTTACCTGATTTTAGGTACTTAGGGGATTTAAGGAATTTGTGACTATTCAAGCTAAATTTTATAGAAATCATTTTAGATCATATTTAACAGGTCTAAGCTGTGGACTTCTTCTATTGTCTACACCTATATCAATTGCCTATGCTGAAAAAGCAGCAAATAAGAAAGATTCTAGAGCAAATTTAAATAGCGAAACCAAGAAAGAAGAAATTCAAGAAAAGAAAAGTGTGTTCGTTGTTTCTGGCGGAGAAACTAAAACTTATAGCAATCTATCAGAAGTTATAGAAGAGAATAATGCGCTAAAAGAGCAAAGACAAATTCTCTTAGATCATTCACGATTGTTAAGAGATAAATACAAAAAGTTATATGAATATTGTTCTACTGGTGCCAATAACTGCTCAGGGCTAAGGGGTGAGAGGAATGACGAGGTTGTTCCTAGCGCGGAAGTTCAAAACCTAAAGCAGCAAATGTCTACATTAGAATCTAGTAATAAAGTCCTAGAAGCAAGTTTAAAGAAAGCTAAAAGTGAAATTCAGGATAAGGCTAGCGAGCTAGCGAGTTTAAAGAAGGAGAGCTTAAATCATTCTGCGTCCAATGATGAGCTTCTTATGAAGAGTTCAAAAGAGTTAGAAGAAAGCAGAAAGCTGATCGCGGATAAAGATGCTGAGATAGTACGCCGTAGCGAAGAGTATGCAAAGCTTCAGGTTGAATTGGAAAATAAGTCTAAAGGAGAAAAGGCCTGCTTAGATCAGATTGAAACATCAAGTAATATTCTTCTAAAGATCCCTGAACTGGAAGCTGAGATTGTAAATTTAAGAAATCAACTTTTACTAAAGAAAACTACCGCAGAGTTGTTGGGTGTAAAGGTGGGGAATACCTCTAATGCTCACGATGTTGTTGGGTCGTTAAATTCTTCAACTCAAGTTCTGTCAAAACAAGTAGAATCACGATCTGCAATTGAATCAGTACAGTTTGCTTCTGATGTGGCAATAGTAGAAGTAGTAGGAAGTAAGGTAAGCTTAAGAGTAGGACCAGGAACGAATCACTCTTCTTTAATGGATGTTCAGAAGGGGACTAGGCTAACAGTCGAAGCTAAAGAAGGGGATTGGTTAAGAGTAAATGCCCCAACTGGGGGTAGAGCATACATCGATTCTAACTACGTAAGGTCATTTGATAAGAATGGAGTGCTACTTAGTGAAGCTAAGTCTTCGGAGCCAATATTTGATCCTACGAGGGACTTGTCAGTGAATATTGATGCTCCCGAGCCTAAGAAGCCAATTATTCCACAAAAGGCCCCTAAAAAGGTTAGCAAAAACAAGGCTGATAAGGAGGTGGAACCATTTGGAGAGCAAGCTAGCGCGGAGTCCGTCGCAATGGAAAAGCTTCTGCAAGCTATGAGTCAGCCTGAAAAGAAATAGTCATAATATAACCATGGATAGCCATAAATTAAATAGACTTAAATATCTCACGACCTTAGTCTTATTTTTAACTTTTTTACCTGAAACTATTGCTGAGAGCCTACTTACAAGTACATCAGGTATTGTTTTTCCGCTTCTAGCACCAAGAATATCTAGTGGATATGGCTATAGAAGCCATCCAATAAAAAAGGCACGCAAACATCATAATGGTGTCGATCTTGCTGCACCTGAAAAAAGTCATGTAAGAGCAATTACAGACGGTATGGTCGTATATGCCGGAAACTTAGGTGGATATGGAAAGGTGGTTACTATAAAGCACCAGGATGATCACATCTCATTGTATGGGCACTTAAGTTCAATCGAGGTAGTTGTGGGACAATTGGTAACAGCAGGTGCATTGGTAGGTAGAGTTGGAAGTACCGGAAATGTAACTGGCCCGCATCTCCACTTTGAGTGGAGGAAGGGAAGGAAATCTATAAATCCATTAAAAGTATTTCCTGATTTAGCAAAAGAGCCAGTAGGATAATTAAAACTAGGCAGATAATTTTGCAAGGTACTTAACTATCCTTATCATGCTCATAAGGCCTACACCTTTTCCCATAGAAAGATCCTTCCCAAAAATGTCATAGACAATCTCTTCAGGAATTTGGCTGACTTCATTTGGCCTGCATCCGTCTAATCCTTGTTTCAATATCGCAGCTAATGCCTTTGCAGAAACTCCATGTGGATTTTCAACTGCAAAATAAATTTGAATTGTTCCGTCCTCATTTAGCTCGTGAAATACATAAGCATCGGATTCGCAGGCAGGAACTTTATTCTCTGAAGGATAAGGAGAACTTGCTATGCGTTTCGGAACTTCTTCAAAGCTTTCTCCGAATTCAATTAGATAGTCCATCCTTGTCTGGAAATCTTCTATCGCCTTAAGTTCATCTAAAATAGAACTTAGTTTGTTAGGGATCATCTAAGGCCTTTCAACTGGGACATTTACTAAATTTCCCCACTCAGTCCAGCTACCATCATAGTTTCTGACATTTGAGAATCCCAGTAAATATTTAAGAACAAACCAAGTGTGACTACTTCTTTCACCAATTCTACAATAAGCAATAACAGTATCACTTGGTTTTAGGCCGATCTCTTCTTGATAAATTACCTTAAGTTCCTCATAGGTTTTAAAAGTCCCATCATCTTGGTTAATGGCTCTCGCCCAAGGAACGCTCTTAGCTCCAGGGATATGTCCGCCCCGAAGTGCTCCTTCATTAGGATATCCTTCCATATGTAGTTTCTTGCCGGTAAATTCATCTGGACTTCTTACATCTACAAGCTTACCTTTATTGGCGATATGTTTAAGTACATCATCTCTAAACGCTCTTTCAGTTTGATCATCTCTCATCGGGGCAGAGTAACTAGAGTTTTCAAAAGTTGGTTTTTCCTTTGTTAAAGGTAAGCCTTCTTTCTCCCATTTGAGTTTTCCGCCATCCATTACTTTGACATTCTTATGTCCATAAAGGGTGAATATCCATAAAGCATAGCAAGCCCACCAATTGTTTTTATCTCCGTAGAATACAACTGTAGTATCTGCATCTATTCCATTCTTAGAAAGTAGGGCTTGGAAAGCATCTTGATCTAGGTAGTCTCTGACTATAGGTTGATTTAAGTCCTTAACCCAATCAATCTCAACTGCATTAGGAATATGTCCAGATGAATAAAGAAGTTGATCCTCGTTCGATTCAACTATTCTCACATTGGAGTTTTTATGATTATTTAGAACCCACTCAGTGGAAACTAACATGCTTGGATTAGAGTATCCTCTTTGTTCAATATCTGACATTCTACAATCCTAATAAGTTTAATTTGTTTTGTGCGCAATCTAGCAATAATTGGATAAAAATCAATAGTTTTGCTCATGCAGCTACTCTAGGTTATAGTTTGGAAGATTTTTAAAAGCAAAAGAGGAACCAAATTATGGCTAGAACACCTTCTGTAATGATCCCACTAGGAACAGAGATTCCTAAGTTTAACTTACCTGACACGATTAGTGGGGAATCGGCCTCTTCAGATAGCCTTTTTAAAGACAAAGGCTTACTTGTAATGTTTATCTGTAATCATTGTCCATTTGTGCTTCATATTGAGTCAGAGCTGGTTAAGTTAGGATTAGAGCTTCCTAATCAAGGTGTTGGAGTAGTAGCAATTAGCTCCAATGATGTTCTTAAGTATCCTCAAGACGGGCCTCTTGAAATGGCAAAGAAGGATTATTCATTTCCCTATTTATATGATGAGTCTCAGGACGTTGCTAAAGCTTTTGATGCTGCATGTACCCCAGACTTCTTTTTATACAATTCGGATAAAAAACTTGTATATAGAGGCCAATTAGATAGCTCACGGCCTGGAAGCGAGATTCCAGTTACGGGAGAGGATCTAAGAAGAGCAGTAAGTCTATTGGTAGCCGGTGAGAATATTGATGATAATCAAACTCCAAGCTTGGGCTGTAATATTAAGTGGAAGGAGTAAACGGGGAGTGAGTAGGGGGTTTATTTTTCTACTTTCTTTTTTTTATTTTACTTGTCATAGCATCTTGTTAGCAGACGAGCCGGAGATTCTATCTCCTGTGGCACTGCCACATGTCGAAAGCCAGTATTTAAGATTTGATTCCCCTCAGATTGGTATCTTGAGTGGGGGAGACTTAATTAATGAGTCCGAGAAGGCTTATCTGTCTTCAGAGATTAGGATTCAGTTGTTAAAGATTTATCGAATCCTTGGTTTAAAACTGAAACCCTATAATCATCTTTTTAATATCCGGATTTTATCAGAGTCAGAACTTGCTAGCCTTGCAAATCTCGAAGGTGCGAATGCCTTGACAATAGACGGGATAATGAATTTTACCCCTGCGAGAATGCGTAGCGACCTTATCCGGCATGAAGTGTTACATGCAATTGTATATTCGAAGGTAAAAGATCAATTACCATGGTGGATTGAGGAAGGATTGGCTCAGCTATTGTCAGGAGAGGAAAGGTCAATTAAAAGTCAAGGGCAGGGGACTAAGGTAGAGAGAAAGTACCATCAGGCACGCATAAGAGTATCTAATCTGGTTGAAAGATGTGGCTTTAAGGCTTTTGGAACTTATTTGAATTTAATTCAAGATGAGAACTCTCCCCAATATTCCTATAATAAGGTCTTTAATGAGTTATGTCGATCTTCATAGCTTTTAAAATAGACTATAAATCATCATCTCTGATATCAATAAAAAATATTCCAGTAATTGCATCTAATAATTCAACTGGATCTATTCCTATCTCAAGTCCAATAAGTAGCGCTTGAAATTCTGCAGAAATTTCAGTACTAGAATTTTTCCTTGATTCCTTTTCTCTATTAGTGGAAGTATTGTTAACTCCGTCAAGTAAACTAAGTGAACCTCCAGCTACTGCTTCCGCGCCTATTGGTAGAGGAATTGTACGATCTTCCCTTGGTCCAGGTAATCCAATAAATATATCACTATGTGCCCCTACAAAAGCACTAACAGGCCGTGTGACTTGCGCGCCTACGCTAAGACCAGGCCCAACTCTTACTTTAGCTTTGACGATATCAAGAATGTCAAATAGTCTATTGGGAATATAGAGTAGGATTGAGTGAAAAACCGAATGGCCTTCGTCTTCTTCTAGAGAATCTTTATTTTCAGAACTGCTTAGATCATTTTTTGGGTTTAGTAGGTCTGACTCCACTACTTGGCTATGGGCGTAGTTGCAGTTAACAACATATAAAAGAGTTAGTGTAAGGAGATATGTTAGCTTTTTCATTGAATTATAGTGGCCATGTTATTCTAATCTTCGCAAGGGGAAGTTTTTTTAAATAAGTAATTTGAAGTAAATATTTGTGGTTTTATGTTTTAATTCAGTTTACTATTGGTCTCATAATAATTTAATTTTTCCCCTATGAATACTCGAAATATCTTTATACGGTTTAATCCTTCTTATTGTCTTTTTGTTTTTATCCTATTTGCTTCATGTAAGAGTGGCGGTGTCAGCGAAAATTCTCAAGAAAAGTTTAGATTGATTAATGCCGCGCCTAAAGCTTCCGCGATTGATTTTGAGCTAGGTAATAATGAGGTGATCATTGAAGAAATTGCCTATGGAGACTCTAGTGGTTTTATCGAAGCCCCAGAGGGAACAGATGTTGCCATTAAAATTAAATCTGACTTAAGAGTATTGCCAGTTTTGGAGAATATTTTAGATATTGCTTCTAATAGTATCACTACTTCTTTTTTCATCGGCGAAGTGAATGCTTATGAATTAGTAACTATTACTGAAGAATTTCCTACTAATACAAATGGTAAGGTGTCTTTTAGAGTTGCTAACATGTCTCCAACTGAAGCTTCCGTCGATATTTATTTAGTCGTGATAGGAACAGACATTGAAGATACTCAACCAATAGCTACTGAGGTTGCCTCCGGGAGTGTTGGTGATTTCGTTCAATTTGATCCTGGATTTTATGCCATCGTATACACTCGGGCAGGAACTACTACGGTAGTTAGGGAGGTCGCAGGCTTTAATTTCGTCGCGAACCGCGGATATACCCATGTTTTGCTTGATAAGTTTCAAGGCGGTACACCTCTAACTTCCCGAATTATAACGGATTTTTAAAAAGAATTAAATTCTCTTTCTTTTTAATAGATAATCTTAGATTTAAGTGGTATAGTGAGCAGGTTGATAGACCTTTTTGGTACCGAAGACTTGATCTAGCTTTCCTAGTCCCTAGTCTCCGCGCGAATTTAAAAAGAGTTTGATCACCTTAACTTATAATAGAGTTAAGTTTGTGGGTAATGATTTAGAGAGTCGAGAGTAAGGAAACGCGCTGGAGATAATGTAGTCAATGGAATAGGAAAAAAGTTGTGGCTTTGTAGCCAGGGCTTACTTTGCTGTTCCCGAGATTTCATCTTGTCATAACCTTTATTAAATTAGAGAAAAGACGATATTGGAGAGAATAGTGAATATATACGTAGGTAACCTACCATACTCAGTGACAGATGATAAATTAGTTGAATTATTTTCAAAATTTGGAAATGTTTCAACTGCAAGAGTTGTACAAGATCAGTTCAGTGGACGATCTAAAGGCTTTGGATTTGTCGAAATGGATTCAGCTGAAGACGGAAATAAAGCAATTGCAGAACTTAACGAAACTGAGCTTGACGGAAGATCAATAGTAGTTAACGAAGCACGCCCTAGAGAAGACAAAGGTGGAGCTGGTGGACCAAGAAGAGGTGGACCAGGTGGAAACCGTGGCGGTAACGGCGGCGGAAATGGCGGCGGATTCAGAGGTGGTAGAGATAGAGACCGTGGAGATCGCGGTGATAGAGGCGGTAGAGGTAACTACTAATTGTAGTTATTAGCTACTAGCTATTAGAAGGGGCTCTTTATTGAGCCCCTTTTTTATTGTACTTAACAACAGCCCCCGCCATTATTCTCGAATTCTTAGCTATCCTAATGGATAGGAAATTAATATTGACTGGTCAAAGTGGCTTAAAACTTGTAGATTCCATGCCATATTCACGTAAAAAGTTGGAGAGTTCAATGAAAAGTTTTTTATCTAGTCTAGTTTCATGTTTAGGAGTGATCGGCGCGACTGCAAGTAGTGTGGTGGCGGGAACTCTTACAGCAACAATTCATACTAATAAAGGTGATATTGACGTTGAATTTTTTGATGCAGAAGCTCCTGTGACTGTAGCCAACTTTTTAAATCTCGCTAAACGTGGATATTATGATGGGATAAGCTTTCATAGAGTAATTCCTAATTTTATGATTCAGGGCGGTGACCCAGATGGTATGGGTACAGGTGGCCCAGGATATAGTTTTAAGGATGAATTTACTCCAAGCTTACGTCACTCCTCTCCAGGGATATTGTCAATGGCGAACAGAGGGCCTGGAACTAATGGTTCTCAGTTTTTTATAACTCACGTAGCAACACCGCATCTTGATGGGAAGCATACTGTTTTTGGAAAAGTCTCCAAAGGTCAAAATATCGTAGATAGCATTGTTCAAGGCGATACAATCGAAAGTATTGTTATCCATGGTGACACGGCACCATTGTTTACTAAAGAAGCTAGTGAGATTGAAGGTTGGAATGCTATCTTAGACACTAAGTATCCAGCTAAGTAAAGTTTTGTGCTAAACATACTTGTATCAAAAATGAGGGAGAGAGTTTCAATAGCTTTCTCCCTTTTTTTTATTGTACTAACTCCCTCCTTCCTTTTTGCGGAGGAAGGAAATATTGGGATTCTATCTGATGTGAGAATCCTTGGAGATTTGCTGATTCCCACAATTGGGAAAAACTTCGATTTACAGCCTTTTATAACTAGGACAAGTTTTAAAGATCTTTCAAGTGTCGATTGTAGTCTAACGAATGCTCATAATAAGATTAGGAATGAATTCGAAGTAGATGGTGAATCGTATATATGTAGTTATAAGTATGAAAGTAGCCTTAGTGATCGATTAAGGCTTTCAGCTAATATCTCAGGCGTTCATACTGGTGAGGGGATTTTTGATTCCTCAATTACTGCTTGGCACGAATTTTTTGGCTTCCCTAATGGGCATCGGAATGGAAGTTCCAATAATCAGCATCAGGTTAGGGGAAGTCAAGAAGATGGAGATAATTTTAATTTAGATAAAGAGGGCATTGGGCTGATAGATCCTCAGATTTATTTAAGTTATCTTTTGGGCGGGGTAGAGTCGGATGGAGCCTTATATTTAAATGCCGGTTTAAGTATCCCTCTACAATTAAGCCAGTTTTCAACTAAAACACCTAATTTCCTTTTAGGATTGAATTATAGTAAAAAGTTTTTAAACAGTACTTTTGGAATGGGAAGTGATCTGAGTATTCGAACTGATCTAAGTGATCTTGGGATAAATTATAATCCTATCTCAGTCGGAGCGTATGCAAGTTGGGTTTATGGCTTGAGTGATTCTTTTTCATTTGTAAGCAGTACCTTCGCACAGACTCCAGGGATCACGGATATTGAAAGCTATCCCAAAGCTTTGTGGTATGTTGATATTGGTTTTAGGACTGACTTGTTTTTTGATACTCCTTTTGAGATTTTAATCAGAGAGAATTTATATACAGCGAGATCTACAGCAGATATTTCTTTGATCCTTAGAGTCCTTAGTTTTTAAAGAATTTAGATAAAGCCCAAGATAGATGGAAGATTGAGATGGTAGAGCAATTAACTAAATGCAGTGTATGCAAGCAAGCCTTAGTAGGGGAAGACTCTGCAAAGTATTACCCATTCTGCAGTAAGCATTGTCAGAATAAAGATCTAGGGAATTGGGTGTTTGAAAATTATCGAGTCCCTAGTAGTGAGAGGGTTTTGGAGGAAGGGGAGGAGTAGCCCCGCCCTGTCCGTTTTCACAAAAATTGTTTTAAGCCTGTTAAAGTTGGTTTGAAACCCATGCTCTGAGGAGGGTGCAAGTTTTTGAAAACTCTAGTAAAAGTAAATTTATGCTCAATATTGGACAGGGGTGCTAGATTCAGGTCTTGGAATCTGAAATTCTAACTTAGGTTTAGCGATAACTAATTAGAATTAATTTTTGATTTATTCCTTTGGAAATATTGGATAGAAATAGACCTCATTCAAGTGGTGAACATGGCAATGCTATATTCTATGTATTGTTTGTCCTGCCAATAGTCATGGTCTTACTGATGATCGTAGTTGATCTTAGTAATTGGCAATCCCTACGGGAAGAAGCTCGGCGTCATGCTGATAGAATTGTATTAGAAACAGCTCAGTATCTTCCATACGAAACAAATGCTAGAAAGGTTCTAGAAGCTCAAGCTAATTTCTTTAACTCTGCAAATGGATTAAATTTGCAAGTCTCCTCAACTGCCGAAGATATAGCCTCCTCAGTTGGACCATCTAGTATTGATTTAACAATCTCGGGTAAACTGGAATCGGGCTTTGATGCATTCCTAGAAACCTTTAGTCATCAAGGAACTGTTTTTACTATTAGTGAGAAAGCTTCGGCGAGACTTTTGCCAACTGACCTAACACTCATTTTATCAGATAGTGTAAATCTTAGACCGCCTGCACCTACCTTATGGGGTAATCCAATTGATTGGCCACGATCAGAATACTTTAATTTTGTACTTCCTCCGACAGTCTCTATAAGTCCATCCCCTGCAGCTCCCCTAGCTTGGCCTAACTGGTGGAGTATGAATGAATATACTCCAGATAAATACATGAGATTTGCAACTGAACTTTGTTATAACCCTGTTGTAACCCCTCTTAAATTAGCCTCATTACTTGCAGTTGATGCACTAAGCGCGGGTAAACAAAATCGTATATCGGTCTATATGACTCCCGGGGATATCCCCAGTAACGTTGTTGGTGGCTCTGGTTATACCGTATTGCAAAACCTAAAGTATGTGGATGAGACTAATGTTGCTCCAATTTGGTCCAACTACTTTGAGCCAGATATTGCACATTCCGATGAGGCTTGTTTGCTATATTCACATGCAGATGCGGAAAATCTTAGATATCGTATCCCGGATAGTAAGACCTTAATGCCTACCAACTCTACCGCTTGTCCTCAAGTTGTTTTAAATGGGCTTTACGCTGATCCAAGAGGGCATTACCCTAATCCTTATAGCTCATACCTATCGACCTGTTTTAAGGAGGGTGGAATGACTCTAAGAGAGGCTATTTATTATCATGGAGTACGTCGGAATCAGCATGATGTGGGAGCAGTAAATATTTCTCGAAGCATTCTACATGCATTAACAAGCCTAGTGGAGGAAGAAAAAATTAATGCAGACAATAGTGTTAAAAAGCGAGGAGGGCTAGCTAAGAGCTCCGCTAAAATTGTAATATTAATTAGCGAAGTTCTACCATCCCTGAGTAGTAGTGAGTTTAATGAGGTATTAAATATTATCAGGTCGGTTAGTACTATAAAGCTTTATTTAATAGGCTATAGCCCTTTAGAGTTATCGGCTTCTCTACAATTAGATTTGAGTCAGCGAGAACAGGAATTTTTAAAGTTAAATTTACCTAGACTGCTCGTTGAGCACAGCACTCCTGATGATATTCAGGAAGTAATCGGCTCCATCTTGGCTAACGAGAAGAAAGTAGTGTTATCATCATGATTCAATCAACCTCTAATATGGGCGAGAAAGGAGATGGTATTTTTGAGATGCTTCTATTTATGCCTCTTGCTTTATTGATACTGTTTGTCGGGGTAGATGTTGGTCTGTCACGATTAGATTATGCTTTGGTCGTAGATGCTGTGAGGGAGGGGATTCATAAACAGGACGGAATAGATAGTAAGATCTATCGTCTGGACCATGGTTTTGTCGCGATCGATAAATTTATTGTAGCTAGTACTGCTACAAAAATAGCAGATAGGATAGCAAAATCTGTTTCCGATAAAAGGGTCTCTCTAGGATCTAAGGATGGGAAAGATCAGATTAAAGTAAAAGTTATCCCACTTGTATTGGATGTTGATTCAAATTCTGGTGAGGTTGTAGGTTATCAGAGAGAGCAGGAAGTTGTAAGTGGTTTTGGAAATCCTAGTCTTAATTATAAAGGCTCCTCAGGTAATGAAACTATCGAGATAGAAAATCAGTTTATCTATAGCCAGATTAAAGAGTCTGATAGTCGGAGTGGATTTGCTATCTTAAGGCCTTCATTTAGTGCTCTAGATTATCAAAATAATGATTCCTACCTAGCTTCACAAGTAGCATTTATGGTCTCAGTTGATGTCATTTCACCTTCTATTAATCCGATATGGTTAAACGCAACTTTAGGAAGTGACTTAGGTTATAAAATTATGGAACTACAAATAATTAGGAATTAATTACACCATGGCCTTCCTTTTAAATCGTAGTAAGAGAGTCACTGGACATCAGAGAGGTAGTGCTAGTCTTTCACTACTATTTTCAACTATTGGAGGTGCGGTATTCTTATTCTCTTTCTATAATCTGACTGAATATACCGCTGCAAGATCAGGAGCTGAGCAAGCAGCTAGGAGGGCTGCTAGGTGCCTTTCTCCATCTGATCCAGAATGTAAGACATCTAGTGCAAATGGCATTTCTGGTTCTGTAATCGCTGATTGGTATGGGTATAAAGCTAGTATTGGAGCAAGTAGTGCGATTGCCGATGTATATAGATATACTGGATCCGTTTCAGAAGAGCGATATTCAGCTGAATACTCCTCTTACGAGGTAAACACGGCAAGGCATCAGGTTGTTTGGGATGAAGTGGAGATAAGGCCTAGTAGATTTGTGGGTTTACTCAATAGTTATGCAAATCTTAAGGCTGATATCACAGTCTATGTTCAGCCAACCTTAGGAGGGGCAGAAAAAGAATGTAGAATTAATGGTGTAGTTGACTTACCCGCTGGGATTGAGTTTGATTCCAGTACCTACTTTGATCAACGTTGGTGTGAGGGTGTGGTAGTAGGTGGTCAGTTAGCACCTGGGTCGAAAATAGAGCAGGCAGCGGGTTGTGAGAATATTACCGATGGTAGTTGGCGTCTATCAGCCGGAGCAAGCCGGGGCAATTCCTATTGTGCGCTTACTATCCCAAAGCCCAGAGTCGATGGAGATTCTCCTTGGTTATTACTCGGAGGAGAGGCGGTTTGTGATAATTCTGATAAGGCACCTTCAGAGGACATTGCCCAGAATTTTGAAGAATTAAATCAACAATATAACTCAAAAGGTTTCGGTAATCCTCAGCCTGGCGATAACAATCTCAGACCCTTTCCCATCACTCCTTCAAGGCAGTTTTTAGTCGTGGAGACATATAGTTGCAATCCATCTGAAGTGCTAGAAAATTTATCTACAAATGTAAAATCCAGTGCATCATTGGTAGCAAACTTTGCTGGTTCAGAGATGCTTGATCTACCAAGGTTTAGAAACCTTCCTCCCCAACTAAGAGAAGACTTTCTTAGCAATAAGTTAGACTTACAAGATCAAAATAGCTTTATTTATGAAGGTCTCAAGGGGGTAAACTTAATTGCGGAGCAAGATTGGACTTATTTCAAATGGTCTAGGGAGGCCGATGGGCTGAGGCGTTTAGATCGGGAGGTTTGTCTTTGGTTGCCATGGGAGGAGGCCGTTAAGAAGTGGCCTGAGCTAGCAGGTAAATATGATTCCAGGGTGTCTAAGAGGTATCGAGAGACTGCAGAAGGAAGGTTATACTATCAATCTGGTAATTCCATCGAGCCAGAAGTTGATTCTAAAACCTTTGCTAAGGCACCTACTTGTCTAAATCCTATTCCAGTAGCAGTAGAGCCTTTTACTTGTGCTAATCGGGAGATATTAGGCCAAGCAGGTTCATTCAAGGACTGTCAAGGTTTCAATTCAAAAGTAGAGAACTTGGAAGCTACATATAATTCGAATCTAAGTCTGGTAAGTGATTCAATGAAGGTCTCGAAGCAACTAAATATTGAAGATTTCCTAGAAGGCTTTTCGTTGAAGGTAGAGCCGAGGTTTGGAGGTACGATAGTCGAGCCTAGATGGGAATTCTCATGGTCTTCTAATTCGTTTAGAGGTAAGGCAATTTTAGCTCCTTCTTCCTTGCGAGCTAGAAATGGAATAAACCCGAAACAGCTACCAATGGACTTAGAGGTCTCTCAACTGAAGTTTAGAGATGCTCATATAAGGGATTCAACAAGACTTGAACTACTTAAAAATATTCAATCTAATGAGGGCAATGTTGAGGGTGATGTGAATGGTGAACCAATAGAGCCAGTGAATATAATGAAGGTAGGTGAGAGTGTGCTTAATGTGGGTGGAGCATGGCCCTTCGTTGCAGATGAAGAAGGAAGGCCAGCACCTCAAGTAAGGCCTTATGTTGGGAGTAGGGGGACAGGGTCTGTTTATGACTATGATTTGGATTGTAAACCAGAAAAAGAATGTAGCGGCTCGCCTAACTTTAGTTCGATTGATGATGCGTTACGCTATTACGCTAATAACTCACCAAGCTTGGCTGGCAAGGGGGATATAGTCGATCCCAATATAGATATTGCGTTTACAGAGGAATATGCTGGGACCGTTACTATGTCGATTGATCAGGCGAGTGGGTTTCCAAGTTGTACGTCTTTTCTAACCACGTGTGGGAATGGGGCCGTGGGAGTGGGGGTCTCATTAGGGAAAGGTAGCGCAGCACCTATTGAATGTGCCACTGGCAAGTACGTAAATTGTTATCCAAGATATTTACAAGGCGAAGTAGGGCAACAGAATTATCAAACTAGCACTAATTATCAACTTGCAAAGGATAAGGCCGTGAGTGAGGTGCAAAAGCTATTGCCTCTTGCTGTAGAGTGCGTAGATGTAAATCAGCCTAATTGTGTTACTGTCAATATAGAAGAGGCGGATGGGGAGGTGTTGGTGGAAGTAGATTTTGTTGCTCCGCTTTCCTATCCATTTAATACTGTCCTAGGAACTGAGACTTTACTGGTAAGGGGTTCTTCAAGAGAATTATTAGAATCTGCTAGGTTTAGGCAAAAATAACTCTTTCCTATTTTAACTAAAGACTCTATTCTTCTGCCAATTAATTATTGGTGAAATAGGGCTTTCTTATGGTTATCATTGGCAGAACTTATAGTATCTTTTTTTCCTTATTTATAACTTTCATTTGTCCATCCGTAGCGTTCGCTGAGTCTGCAGAAGGCATTAAATCAGGCGACGTAGCTTGGATGTTGTCAGCTACTGCATTGGTTTTGTTAATGACACCTGGGCTTTCATTTTTCTATGGAGGAATGGTTCATAAGAAAAATGTTATTTCTACCATGCTACAGAGTTTTATTTGTATGGGCTTGATCAGTATCCTATGGGTTGTTTTTGGTTTTAGTTTAGCTTTCGGAGATAGTCTCGGAGGTTTTATTGGAGATCCGAGAACCTATTTTATGCTTAAGGGTGTAGGCGGATTAGCTGATCCAAGATTTTCTGCAACCATACCCTTGGCGTTATATGCCCTGTTTCAGCTGAAATTTGCGATAATTACTCCTGCACTTGTATCAGGCTCTTTTGCAGAACGAGTAAAGTTTTCAGCCTATCTTCTTTTCTGTGCCTTATTTAGTATTCTTGTGTATTCACCAATTGCGCATTGGACATGGCATCCCGAGGGATTTTTAAGATTGTGGGGCGTATTAGATTTTGCGGGCGGTACGGTCGTTCACATGTCCGCAGGAATGGCCGCTTTAGCGGGTGCGATGTATCTTGGGAGAAGAAAAGTTCACATAGAAAGAAAGGAACATATCCCAGCAAATGTTCCCTTTGTTTTGTTGGGAACTGGGATGCTTTGGTTTGGTTGGTTTGGATTTAATGCAGGTTCCGCTTTGGGAGCCAATGAGGCTGCTGTGATGGCCTTTTTAACTACTAATACAGCTTCTGCCGCGGCCATGTTGACTTGGCTATTGGTGGATAAAATTCGGGGTAAGAAGCCTTCTGGCTTAGGAGCTTGCATTGGTGCGGTCGTGGGCTTAGTTGCGATTACTCCGGCGGCTGGTTTTGTTAGTGTCGGGTCTAGTATGTGGATAGGAGCGATTGCGGCGCTTGTTTCAAACTTTGCAGTAAGTTTTCGTGATAAAACTACTATTGATGATACCTTAGATGTATTTCCTTGTCATGGATTAGGAGGAATATCGGGAATGATTCTAACAGGAGTTTTTGCTGAGAATGTGGGCTTAATTGCTGGGGAAACTACGGTTTTTTACTATCATTTGCTGGCGGTCTTGATAGTTTCTACATATAGTTTTATTGTATCAATATTGATTTATAAATTAGTCAGTTTAGTTACAGTCCTTAGAGTTAGTGAAGAAGATGAGGATATTGGTCTTGATTTATCTCAGCATGGGGAGTCAATAAGCACGAAAAAGGAAGATAGAAACCCGAAAATGGCCTATCGGAGCTTAAATTTATAAAAAAAAGATGTAAACCCCCTAGATTTAATTATTTTATACTGATATATACGCGCCCGACCTTGGGTATTCTTGCAATACAAGGCATCTGTATTTAATATAATACTAAAAGATTTCAAAGGGTTACTAGGCTAAATAGGCCTTTTATTATTTAATTGATTTAACGTTTAGCTGTATATATTGCAGCTAATGGGTGATTTAGGAGACAGCTATGATAGGTAGTCAGAGAATTAGAATCAGACTTTGTGGTTATGATCATAAGGTATTGGATTCAGCAGTTCTTGAAATAGTTCAAGTTGTTAGGCGTACAGGCGGTAAGGTTGCTGGCCCTATTCCTTTGCCTACAAGAATTGAGAAGTTCACAGTGAACAGATCACCTCACGTGGATAAGAAGTCTAGAGATCAGTTTGAAATAAGATCTCACAAGAGACTTATAGATATATTGGAACCAACTCAACAGACAATTGATGATCTAGGTAAGCTAGAGTTGTCAGCTGGTATTGAAGTTGAAATTAAATAAAGTTCGGAGCATTTATGAAGTCTAAGAAGGCAATGTACGGTAGGAAAGTTGGAATGACGCAGATCTTCACTGAAAAGGGAGAATGTGTTCCGGTTACAGCTATTGAATTAGTTCCTAATGTAGTTTATCAAGTTAAGTCACAAGAGAAGGAAGGCTATAAGTCTATCCAAGTTGGTTTCGGAACTCAAAAGGTACAGAGACTTACAAAAGCTAAACTTGGACACGTAAGTAAAGCTGAAAAAGGTATTCCAAGATTCTTGAAAGAAATCAGACTTGATAAATATTTTTCTGATAGAGAGTTTAACATCGGTGATGAAATATCATTAGACGGACTTTTCACTAAAGGCCAAAAGATCGATGTTGTTGGTGTCTCTTTAGGTAAGGGTTACCAAGGTGTAGTTAAGCGTCACGGTATGAAGGGTGCGCAAACTATGACACACGGTACTCACGAAAGATTTAGACACGTAGGGTCTATTGGTAATAGAAAGTTTCCTGGTCGAGTATTCAAGAATAAAAGAATGCCTGGTCACATGGGTAACACTCAAGTGATGGTTCAAGGCTTAGAAGTGATTGACGTACTTGTTGATAAGAATATGCTTCTTGTTAGAGGTGGTATTCCAGGAGTCAAAGATGCAACTCTATTTATAAGAGACGCGAATAAGTAAATTAGGATTTCCAGACCGGAATAGAGATATTGGATTAATTTTATGGCAGATACATTAGAAATTAAATTGTTTGATAACACTGGCAAAGAAGTAGGTGTTAAGGCAGTTAGTTCAGATATTTTTGGAACACGAGTAAGGACAGGACTTATTCATGAAGTTATCCGTTGGCAACGTGCTAAATGGAGGGCTGGTACACATTCAGTTCAGACTAGAGCTGAAGCGAGAGGTGGTGGGAGAAAGCCAACAAGTCAAAAAGGTATGGGTAAAGCAAGAACAGGATCTAACACTTCCCCAGTATGGGTAGGTGGTGGTGTTGCTCACGGACCAAAAGTTAGAAGCTATGAATTTTCTTTAAATAAAAAGTTTAAAGCCAAAGTTCTTTGTGGAGTTCTTTCTGAAAGATTAAAAGAAGGTAAATGTATTGCTGTTACTTCTTTCGGAATCGATGCAATTAAAACAAAGGATGCAGTAAGCGTACTTAAGAATCTTGGCTTAAATGGCAAGAAGTCAGTAGTTATTACTGGATCTAATGACTCAGTTTTAGATAAGAGTATTCGTAACATTGATAGGATCATACCTTTGAATGCAATCGGTTTAAATACTTATGATGTGGTTAATTCTGAATACATCTTGTTCACGGAACAAGGGTTATCTGAATTTGAATCAAGAATGGCTAATTAAGGGATCAAGTTATGGGAAGCATAGTAGATAGCGCAAATAAGATTTTAAAAGCACCAATCCTTACTGAGAAAGCAACAGGCGTTGGTACTCTAGGTAAAGGCTTTGTCTTAGAAGTTAGTCCAAAGGCTAATAAATTTGAGATTAAAAAAGCTGTTGAAGAAGTTTTTGGTGTTACAGTTGATAAAGTAAGAACAATGAACTGCACTAAGAGACTAAAGAGAAAATCAAAGAGTCAATTGATGAACTCTAAAGGTCGTTGGAAAAAGGCATATATATCTTTGAAAGAAGGTAATGCATTAGACATTATTGAAGGCTTATAAGGTATCTGGAAAGGATTGAGGATTAGACATGGGACTTAAAACATTTAGACCAATTACACCTTCTCAAAGGCAAAAGGTTTCTCTAGATTTTAGTGAAATAACTAAATCAACACCTGAGAAATCTCTTTTAGCTAAGAGAAACAGAATTGATGGTAGAAACTCAAACGGTAGAATCACTGTTAGAAGAAGAGGTGGTGGACATAAGAGAAAATACCGTATTATCGATTTTAAAAGAGACAAGGTGGCAATTCCAGCAAAAGTTGTTGGCATCGAGTATGATCCAAATAGATCTGCTAGAATTGCTTTGTTGCAGTATGCTGATGGTGAGAAGAGATATATCATCGCACCGGAGGGATTAGTAACTGGACAAAATGTTGTTTCAGGCCCACAAGCTGATATCAAGGTAGGAAATGCCTTACCATTAGCTGATATTCCAGTTGGTGAAGTTGTACATAACATTGAGTTACGTCCAGGTGGTGGAGCGAAGCTTTGCAGAAGTGCTGGCGGTAAAGCTCAAGTGATGGCTAAAGATAGTAAGTATGCTCAGTTAAGATTAACTTCTGGCGAGCAAAGAATGATATTAGTTACATGTATGGCAACTATCGGATTAGTTGGTAACTCAGATCACTCAAATACAAATTCTGGTAAAGCAGGAAGAAGTCGTTGGTTAGGTCTAAGACCTAAAGTTAGAGGAGTCGCAATGAACCCAATCGATCACCCACATGGTGGTGGTGAAGGTAAAACTTCTGGAGGAAGACATCCAGTCAGTCCATGGGGTACACCTGCTAAAGGTAAGAAAACTAGAAAGAATAAGAGAACTGATAAGTTCATTATTCGTGGAAGGAAAAAGAAATAAGAGGTTAATTTATGGCACGATCAATTAGAAAAGGTCCTTTTATAGATCTTAGTTTACTAAAATGGGTAAAGCGCGCTAAAGAAGGTGCACATAAAGGCCCAATTAAGACTTGGTCAAGAAGATCAACTATTTCTCCCGATATGGTAGGACTTACGTTCGCCGTTCATAACGGGAAAAAGTTTTTACCAGTATTTGTAAGTGAAAATATGGTTGGTCATAAGTTGGGTGAGTTTTCGGCGACAAGAACTTTCTCTAAGCATTCTGGGGAAAAATAGGAATTTTTATTTTATAGTTGGATAGATTATGGGTCACGTAGAAGAAGCGTTCATTTCAAAAGCGGTACTAACAAACTTCAGAGTTTCACCTCAGAAGGCGAGATTAGTAGTTGATTTAGTAAGAGGTAAAAAAGTTGACTTTGCATTGTCAGTTCTTGCTACTTCTACCAAAAAGTCAGCACCAGTGCTTGGAAAATTAATATTGTCCGCTGTAGCTAACGCTAAAAACGAACATTCAGATCTTGATATAGATGATCTTTTTGTTAAGAGAATTTGGGTATGTGAGGGGAGGAAATTGATGCGGTCTATGCCTAGGGCAAGAGGGTCAGCATCTCCAATTAGAAAAAGATCAAGCACTATAACAGTGCTTTTGGATGAGAAATAATTAAAAGTCTAAGAATATAATAAGGTAATTTAAGGTACTCTATGGGTCAGAAAGTTCATCCGTTTGGATTTAGGTTGGGAGTCACAGAAACTTGGTTATCCAAGTGGTACAGAGGCAAAGGCTATGCAGAGCAGCTTCAACAAGACTTCTTTCTTAGAGAATATGTAGCTAAGAAATTAAAAGGTGCTGGAGTCTCAACTATCGTAATTGAGAGAGCTGCTAATAGAGTTAAGATTAATGTTAGAACTGCTAGACCAGGATTGGTTATTGGTAGAGATGGCAAAAACATCGAAGACCTAAGATTAGAGTTAAAGAAGATTGTTGGTCGTGATGTAACATTAAACCCAATCGAGATCAGAAAGCCTGATTTAGATGCTCAGCTTGTCGCTGAGAATGTTGCTAATCAGTTGATTCGAAGAGTCGCTTTTAGAAGAGCAATGAAAGATTCAATTCAAAGATCTATGAGAATGGGCGCTGAAGGAATCAAGATTGCTGTATCTGGTCGACTAGGTGGGACAGATATCGCGAGAACTGAGTGGTCAAGAGAAGGTAGAGTTCCTCTACATACTCTTAGAGCTAAAATTCAGTACGGATTTTCAGAAGCACTAACTACCTATGGTATCATTGGTGTTAAATGCTGGATATTCTTAGGTGAGTTAGAAGATATTGATTCACCGCAAGGTCCAACAGTTTAAAGCTGTTAATTATTAGATTAGGTATCGCGAAAGCGATTATATTATTGTTGATTTAAGTAGAGAGTAAGAATTATGCTTTCCCCAAAAAGAGTAAAACACCGAAAGCAGATGAAACAGTCTTCGCGTCTTTATGGCACTGAGACTAGAGGTACTACTGTCGCATTTGGTGATTTCGGATTGATGTCTTTAGAAGGTCGTTGGATAACGAATAGACAGATTGAAGCTGCCCGTATTGCGATGAATAGAAGGCTTAAAAGAGGTGGAAGAATCTGGATTAGAATTTTCCCAGATAAGCCGCTTACTAAAAAACCTGCCGAAGTGAGAATGGGTAAAGGTAAAGGCTCTCCTGAGTATTGGGTTGCTGAGGTACGTGCTGGAAGAATTATGTATGAAATTAAGGGTGTTGATGAAGCAACAGCGAGAGAAGCGCTATTATTAGCGAGTGCTAAGTTGCCAGTTAAGACTAAGTTTGTAGTTAGGCATGCTAATACAATTTTGTAGAACGCAGTTTGTTTTGTTAAGAGGAATTTATGAAGTCTAAAGAGTATATTAAGCAAATCAGAGAGTTGGATAAAGTCGGTGCTTTAGAAGCACTTAAGGCAGCAGAAAAAGAACTTCTAAATTTAAATTTTAGAAAGGCAGTTTCAGGCATTCCAAAAAGTTCTGAACTTAAAGCTACAAGAAACAAAATAGCTAGAATACAAACAATACTTAATGAAAAAAGAGCACAGTAGTCAGAACGACAGCTTTTAGGAATATATTATGAAGAAAGACGAACAAGAAATATCAGTTAGAGGGATCAAGAAGGTCCAGGAAGGTGTTGTAGTAAGTAATAAGGGTGCTAAGACAATTGTTGTAGCCGTTCAGACTTATAAAAAACATGCTCAGTACGGTAAGTATGTTCAAAAGACCAAGAAATACATGGCTCATGATGAAAATAATGAGTGTGGAGTTGGCGATAAGGTGATGATTAAGGAAAGTAGGCCACTTAGTAAAATGAAGAACTGGAGACTTACCAAAGTCGTACAGAAGGCCGCTTAAATTTTTGAGTAAAGATATATTTTAGAGTAATCCCAAGGGGTGTTATGATTCAGCAAGAAACGGTACTCGATGTAGCAGATAATTCTGGTGCTAAACGAGTTAAATGTATTAAAGTGTTAGGTGGTTCAAAGAGAAGATTTGCCAGCGTTGGTGATGTCATTGTCGTAGCAATTAAAGTTGCTATGCCAAACTCTAAGGTCAAGAAGGGCGATGTTCATAAGGCAGTAGTTGTAAGAACTACTAAAGAAGTTGCTCGTGCTGATGGATCTTTTATTAAATTTGATGTAAATTCAGCGGTATTAATTAATGCTCAGAAAGAGCCTATCGGGAACCGTATATTCGGGCCAGTTGCTAGGGAACTTCGGGGTAAAGATTTTATGAAAATCATTTCATTAGCTCCGGAGGTGCTATAAATTATGAAAAGAACAGTTGTTTCCAAAGATATTTCTAAGACGCCATTCAAGTTTCAAACCTTATTAAAGGTCGGAGATCCAGTTATGGTGATGTCTGGTGGTAATAAAGTAAAAGGCAAAGCTCTTAAAGGCCAAGTGTCTGAGCTGAAGTCTATTAGACCTAAGACAAGTAGAGTTATTGTTGATGGCTTAAACTTGGTTAAAAGACACAAAAGAGCCGCTAATACTCAAGAGACAAGTAGCATAGTAACAAAAGAAGGTTCTTTGCACATCTCAAACATTATGTACTACAGCAGTGCACATAAGAGACCTTTCAGGCTTAAAGCTCAAGTACAGACAGATGGTACAAAAGTTAGAGGCTTTATTAACCCAGAGACAAAAGCTTTCGAGGCTATTTAGTATCTAAATTAAGAAGACATAGGGAGTAAGCCAAAATGGCTAGATTAGAGGAAATATACAAGACTGAGATTACTGCAAAGCTTAAAGAGAAGTTTAGCTATAGCAATGCAATGCAGATCCCTAAGCTTGAGAAGATTGTTCTCAACATGGGAATCGGTGAAGCAGTACAGAATCCTAAGTTAATCGATACAGCAGTAGCAGATCTTACCGCTATTACAGGTCAGAAGCCAGTAATAAGAAGAGCTAAAAAAGCGATTGCAAATTTCAAATTAAGAGAAGGCCTTCCTATCGGTGTAAGCGTTACATTGAGAAAGAAAAAAATGTACGAGTTTCTTGATAGACTTGTAACAGTGGCTTTGCCTAGAGTAAGAGATTTTAGAGGAATACCTGCTACTAGTTTCGACGGTAGAGGAAATTACTCTTTTGGACTTAATGAGCAAATCATTTTTCCAGAGATAGACATTGAAAAGACTGTTCTACGTGGATTTAGTGTTGTCTGTGTAACTACAGCGAAGACCAATGAAGAGGGTAAAGCTCTACTTGAAGAGTTTGGAATGCCATTTAGAAAAAAGACTAAGGAAAATGCGTAGGTAATATTATGGTAACAGATCAAATTGCAGATTTATTGACTCGTATTAGGAATGCTCAAGGAGCTAGGCATAAGACTTTACGCATGCCTGCATCCAAGGAGAAGCACAGAATTCTATCCTTGATGGTAAGCGAGGGTTTCCTTGAAAACGTTTCAGAAGAAAAGTCTTTAACTGGTAAGCCAGAGCTAGGTGTGGTTCTTAAGTATGATAAGTACGGAGCACCAGTTATTAATGAAATTAAGAGAATAAGTACTCCAGGAAGAAGAACTTATGTAGGTGCTGAGTCAATTCCAAAAGTAAGAGGCGGATTAGGGATAGTTATCGTTTCTACTTCAAAAGGTGTATTGACTGATAGAGAAGCTCGCAAGGTTGGTGTTGGTGGCGAGTTAGTTTGTTCTATTTATTAGAGAATAAAGTTTTTTAAAACGAATTGGAGAAATAATATGTCTAGGGTTGGAAAATTACCAATTGAAATTCCTGGGTCTGTAACAGCCACTATAGCAGGGCAACTTTTAGAAGTTAAAGGCCCTAAAGGTAAGTTATCTAGGGAAATTAGACCAGAAATTAAAGCCGTTATTGATGGCGCTAATTTAACATTTGAAGTATTAACTAAAAGTGGTCAAGCAAGCGCATTTCATGGTTTAGAAAGATCATTAGCGGCTAATATGGTTAAAGGTGTTTCAGACGGCTTTGTTAAAGAACTTTCTTTAATCGGAACTGGTTATAGAGCGGAACAAGCTGGGCCTAATGTTTTAACATTAGCACTTGGTTATTCTCACACTATTGATTTTGCGGTTCCTACAGGAATTACAGCTACAGTTGTAAAAGAAGGTAGAGAAGTATTCATTCGGTTAGAGTCATCAGATAAGCAATTGCTAGGTCAAGTAGCCTCTCAAATTAGAGCCTTAAGACCACCTGAGCCTTACAAAGGTAAAGGCGTTAGATATAGAGACGAAGTAGTTAAGTTAAAAGCTGGTAAAGCTGGTAAGAAGTAATTAAGTAAAAGGCTGATTATGGCAGATTTAAAGAAAAAACACGCATCAAGAATAAGACGTAAAATAAGAGTTCGTAAACAAATCAAGGGCACTTCAGAGAAGCCAAGATTATGTGTATTTAGAAGTCTTAAGTACACTTATGCACAATTAATCTCAGATGAAGATGGAACTGTATTGGCAGCAGCGTCAACTAGAAACTTAAGTGTTGAAGGTGGATCAGCAGGATCAAAAGCAGGAGCAAAGACATTGGGATTAGAGCTTGCAAAAAAAGCATTAACTAAAAACATTAAGAATGTAGTGTTTGATAGAAATGGATACGTTTACCACGGAAGAGTAGCTTCAGTGGCAGATGGCGCTAGAGAAGGCGGATTGCAGTTCTAAGTCGTATATTTATTATTTTAAGGTAGAGAAACAGGAGTAAAGAGACAAATGGGAGCTAGATACCCAAGACCAACTCGAAGAAAAGCAACTGTACAAGATTGCGGTGAATTAACTGAAAAGGTAGTCTCTATTAGCCGTGTAGCTAAAGTGGTGAAAGGTGGAAGACGCTTTAGTTTTAGTGCGCTTGTAGCCGTAGGTGATGGTAGAGGACATGTAGGATACGGATTAGGTAAAGCTAATGAAGTTCCTGATGCTATCAGAAAGGCCACTGAAAGTGCTAAGAAGAATTTGATCAACGTTCACCTAGTAGGTACGACTATCCCTTTTGGAGTTATGGGAGAGGGTGGAGCTGCAAGAGTGATGTTAAAGCCAGCTAGTCCAGGAACAGGAGTTATCGCTGGATCTGTTGTAAGAAGTATCATGGAGCTTGTTGGCGTAAATGATATTTTGACTAAGAGCTTAGGTTCACAGAATCCTCATAACGTTTTGTCGGCAGTAATTAATGGTCTTTTACAATTAGAAGATCCATCAGAGATGGCATACACTAGAGGTAAAACTCTTGATGAACTTGGTTATCAAGTTTTCGGTGCGTAATAATTTTTAGGTAGTTTTAAAGAAAGTATTGGAGAGAATATGGCTAAAAAATCAAATGGATTTTCCTATAAGTTAGGAGACACATTGAATGTTAAGCAAATTAGAAGTGCGATAGCTAGACCTAAAGATCAAAGACTGACGTTACAGACTATGGGCTTGGGACGGATTGGGCATTCTCATAAATTTTCCTTAGATGCATCGCTTATGGGTAAGTTAAAAAAAGTTTGGCATCTCATTAGTGTTGAGAAAGTTTAGAGCGTTTAAAGATTTAATAAGGTAAAATTATGGCTACAAATCAATCAGAAACTAGATCAAGTATGAATCTTAGTGGACTTGCTCCAACTAAGGGATCTAAGCATAGAAGAAAAAGAATTGGCTTTGGCGAAGGCAGTGGTTTAGGAAAGACTTGCGGAAAGGGAAACAAGGGGCACAGAGCTAGATCTGGGTATAAATCAAGTCCAGGATTTGAAGGTGGTCAAATGCCACTTCATAGACGTTTGCCAAAAGTTGGATTTACATCAAGAAAGAAGGTAGCTGGAACAAATGTTTTCTCACTAGTATCACTTGAAGTTTTAAATTCTCTAGCTGAAAGAACTGCTGATTCAGTAATTTCTTTAGAAGTTTTAAAAAGCGAAGGCTATTTAAAATCATCTAAACCTAGAGTTAAAATTCTTGGTAAAGGCGAAGTAACTAAGAAAATCATAGTGGAAGCACATGCTGTAAGTGAAGGCGCTAAACTTGCTATTGAGAAAGCTGGCGGAGAAGTTCGAGTCGTCAGTTTCTATAAAGAGTAAGATTTTTAATTCTTTGTAAATAAAAAGGGCTCAATTTGGGCCCTTTTTATTTTTCAGTGTCCTATTCAATGGCGTAATTTCAACTTTCAAGCTATAACCATCTTCAATTATTTAATTATTTAACTCGGAGAAACTAAGTGATACCTGGTATTCAAAACGCAGCTAAGATTCCTGAACTTAGAAAAAGAGCATTATATACTCTCGGCATGTTAATAATCTATCGTATAGGTGTTTTTGTACCTGTACCTGGGATAGATGCGGAACAGTTCAGAAGAAAGTTCCAAGATGCTTCCGCAACAGTTTTTGGAATGGTTAATATGTTTTCTGGAGGAGCTATTGAAAACTTTTCAATACTCGCTTTAGGAATTATGCCATACATTAGCGTGTCCATCATAATGCAACTTCTTACAAGCACATCTAAGTATTTGGAAGATCTGTCTAAAGAAGGCGCTCATGGGAAAAAAATTATTACAAGGTACACTAGAATTGGAACCATCATATTAGCCTTGATCCAAGGTAGTGTGATTAGTGCGGGACTTCAGTCTCAAGGATTGGTGAGCACTCCAGGTACGATGTTCGTGATTAAGTCTGCTATTACATTGGCTGCTGGAACTGCTTTTATTATGTGGTTGGGTGAGCAGATTACAGAAAGAGGTATTGGTAACGGTGCTAGTTTAATTATCTCTGCCGGGATCATAGCTAGAATGCCATCAACATTATTTCAAACTTTAGAGTTAATGGGTGAAGGTGGTATCGAGCCAGCCTCTCTTTTATTGGTGTTCTTATTTGGAATTGGCACTGTCCTTTTTATAGTTTATGTTGAAAGATGTCAGAGGCAAATACCAGTTCAGTATCCAAAGCGAGTTGCTGGTGGCCGAATGATGACTCAATCGGCAGCGCAACACATGCCGTTAAAACTTAATACTGCTGGGGTAATACCCCCGATTTTCGCATCTGCTTTTTTACTATTCCCAGCTACGATCGCTCAAGTTGGAGATGCAAAATGGATGGAAGCATATTTAGCCTATTTATCACCAGGGTCATTTTCCTATGAGTTGATATTTGCAGGTTTAATCATGTTCTTCGGATACTTTTATACCGCGCTTATGTTTGATCCAGCACAGATTTCAGAGAACTTAAAAAAGAATGGTGGTTTTATTCCAACGGTTAGACCAGGAAAGGATACCACTGAATTCTTAATGAGAGTTTTAAATAGATTGACATTATGGGGATCTATTTATTTAGCTATTATCTGTATTGCACCGCAAGTGTTTTATAGTGAGATGGGAGCTACTGGATTTTCTTATTTTTTTGGTGGGACTGCTATATTGATTGTAGTTGGTGTTACCATGGACACAATGTCTCAAATTCAGTCTCATATGTTTGCTAAGAGTTATGAGTCTTTTCTGGATAAAGGCAGTAAGAAGGTACGCGGCGCTGCCAGTGCAAGCCAAGTCGGTGGTAGATTAATTAGAAGGTAGATAACAGATGAGAGCTATATATATCTTTTTAGGTCCTCCAGGGGCGGGTAAGGGGACTCAAGCTAAAAAGTTTTCTGCAGACCAAGGCATAGCGCATATTAGTACAGGTGATATGCTAAGAGCGTCCATGCAAGCTGGAACAGAGCAGGGGAATCAGATAAAGGCAATTGTTGATTCTGGTAATCTAGTTTCTGATGATGTTGTGATCGATCTAATTAGAGATAGAATATCTAAAGCTGACTGTGAAAATGGATTTCTTTTGGATGGTTTCCCAAGAACGGTCCCTCAGGCACAAGCTTTAAAACAATTATTATTAGAATCTGATGAGAAGTTAGCTTCAGCAATATTGTTTGAAGTTGATGAAATTGAATTATTAGCAAGGCTATCTGGGCGTAGGGATGCAGAGCAAAGAGCAGATGATGCTGAAGAAACTCAAAGAAAACGTATCGACGTCTATCATGCGCAAACAGCGCCATTAATTGCTTACTATTCAGAGATTGGCAAACTAAAAAGAATAGATTCTAATGGAACAGTAGAAGAAGTGTACGAGAAACTTCGAGAAGTAATATAAATAATTATTATGGCTATTACTTTAAAAAATAGTGACGAGATTGCTCTAATGAGGAAAGCTAATCTCGTAGTTTATGAGATTCACGAAGAGTTGAAAAGTTTAATGAAAGTAGGTGTGACTACTTTGGAAATTGATACAGTCGCTAAAAACCTTTGTACTAAGTACAAAGTTAAACCAGCTTTTTTAAATTACCCATCTTCTACCAAGGGTGTAAAAGATTTTCCTGGAGTGGTATGTGCCTCTCCCAATGATGTTATCGTTCACGGAATTCCAGATGCTACACCATTGCGTGATGGCGATATTTTGAGCGTTGATTTTGGTTGTTGTTATGAAGGTTTTTACGGTGATTCCGCGAGGACTTATGCAATAGGCAGTGTCACTTCAGACGTTCAAATGTTGCTAGATACAACTGAACAAAGTTTAGAAGAAGCCATAAAGATGTGTGTAGCCGGTGGTAGAATTGGTGATATCTCTCATGCGGTACAATCTACGGTAGAAAAAAAAGGCTTGGGAGTAGTTAGAGAGTTTGTCGGGCATGGCATTGGGCGTAAAATGCATGAACCCCCGCACATTCCTAATTATGGATTAAAGGGTCAGGGTAGGGTATTGAAGTCTGGAATGGTCCTAGCAATCGAGCCAATGATTACTTTAGGTGATTATCAGGTAAAAATACGTTCAGATGGATGGACAGCCGCGACTAAGGATGGTAGTTACTCGGCCCATTTCGAACATACGGTAGCAATTACAGATAAAGGCCCTTACGTATTATCACGGCCTTGATTTTTCTTGTGTAAGCGTAATTGCTAGAGATTAGTGTTGTTTTTGAGTTTTATGGTATAATCGGGCCAATTAATTGGCATTTTTGAAGGAGATTTATGAAAGTTAGAGCCTCAGTAAAGAAGATTTGTGAGTATTGTAAGGTACTTAAGAGAAAAGGTAGAGTATATGTGATCTGCACAAGAAGTGCTAAACACAAACAAAGACAAGGATAATTAGACTATTATTTAGTTTAAAAGTTTCTGTTCTTGGGTTTTTTATTGGTTATTTAATTAAACTTTAGACTTAAAAGCACTATTTTTAAGTCAGGAGCTTGATTTTATTTTGGTTTTTATATATTTCGCCTGTGAATAATTCAGTAAATCTCACTTAAATAATAGTGGAGACCTGAAATTTATTTGGTGTAATTAGGGGCTTAATGCTCTTTAGAGACTGTAATGAATATTACAGTTTAGTTTGAAATGTTTTCGTATTTTTGGAATTAATTCATGGCTCGTATTGCTGGTATCGATCTTCCTAGGAATAAAAGAGTAGATATTGCTCTTACCTATATTGTTGGAATTGGAAAAACTACATCTGCATTAGTTTTAAAAGAAGCTGATATTGATCCTGCTGTTAGAACAGACGCACTTAGTGAAGACCAAGTGGGGACAATCAGAAAAATCATTGAAAATAAATATCCTGTTGAAGGGGATATTCGAAGACAAACTGGTGCGAACATCAAGAGATTGATGGATCTTGGTACCTACAGAGGACTAAGACATAGAAAAGGGCTACCAGTAAGAGGTCAGAGAACAAATACGAATTCTAGAACAAGGAAAGGTCCTAGAAGAGGAACAGTTCCTGGTAAAAAAATTGCAACTAAGAAGTAAGATTTCAAAATAGTAAAGTAAATTGATATAATATGGCAACAGATAAGAAAGCAGCTGCAGGAAAGAAGAAGAAAACTAAGTCTAAGAATGTACCTATTGGGATAGCTCATATTCAGGCGACATTTAATAACACAGTAGTCACTATTACAGATCCTTCTGGTGGTGTGTTATCTTGGTCAAGTTCTGGATGCCACGGATTTAAAGGTTCTAGAAAGTCAACACCATTTGCTGCCCAAGTAACAGCGCAGAAAGCCGCTGAAGTTGCTATGGAACATGGATTGAGAACAGCAGCTGTGATTATTCGCGGACCTGGTTCAGGAAGAGAGTCTGCTTTAAGAGCGCTACAAAGTACAGGAATTGCGATTACTTCCATAAAGGATTTAACTCCAATTCCTCATAATGGTTGTAGGCCAAAGAAGAGAAGAAGAGTTTAGTATTAGTTTCGATTGGAACAAATTTTATTTAATTTCAAAATTATTGCCTTAAGATAGATAAATTAGGATTGATATGGCTAGATATTGTGGATCAGTTTGTAGATTGTGTAGAAGAGAAGGAGAGAAGTTATTTCTCAAAGGAGATCGATGCTACACAAATAAATGTGCTATTGAGCGAAGAGAAGGACAACCTGGTCAGCACAGTAGAGCTAGAGGTAAGTTCTCAGAATACAAAATTCAGTTAAGAGAGAAGCAAAAGATTAAACGCATGTATGGGTTGCTAGAGAAGCAGTTCAGAGGCGTATTCCATCTTGCAGATAGAATGAAGGGAGTCACAGGAACTAACCTCCTTAGACTTTTAGAAAGCCGTTTAGACAATATGGTTTATCGTTCTGGCTTTGCTAGTTCAAGAAGCCAAGCTAGACAATTTGTTACACATGGTTTGTTCCTTGTAAATGGTAAGAAGGTAGATATCCCTTCTTATAAAGTTGCACCAGGTGATGTGCTTTCAATCAGAGAAAAATCTAAGAACGGGGTTAAGATTCAAGAATCTTTAAACGGAACAGAGATTAGAAAGATTCCTGATTGGATAGAGCTTAATAAGGCTGAGTTGCAAGCAGTTGTTCGTGATTTGCCAACTAGAGATCAGTTGACTCATCCGATGAAAGAGCAGTTAGTAGTAGAATTATACTCTAAATAGCGGTTAGGATTGGTTCGTAAGGGCCAGTTATATTAGAATTTAGTTTTCGCATTTATTTTTTTAGGATAAATAGCGAGGAAGTCATAGAAATTATTGCTAATATTTTTTAGTAGATTATTGAGATCATAAATTTAGGAAAATAATATGTTTAAGCATTTACTTAAGGACCTTATCAAGCCAAGAAGAGTTGAGAGTGAGGATGTTAGTGAAAGGTATGGTAAGTTTATCGCAGGCCCATTAGAGAGAGGTTATGGGACTACCATCGGTAATAGTCTTCGAAGAATATTGTTATCTTCTTTACCAGGAGCGTCAATTACTTCTTTAAGAATTGAAGGCGTTAAGCATGAGTTTTCTACAATCCCAGGTTGTACTGAGGATGTTACAGAGATTATCTTAAATCTAAAAGAAGTTGTGATGGATTTAGGTGATAAAGATGTCGCTAGTTTGAGAATCGATGCAAAAGGTCCATGTGAAGTAACTGCTGGAATGATTCAAGGTGAAGGGTTTGTAGAGTTTCTAAATCCAGATCTTCATATTGCTTCATTAAATGAAGAAGGCCATTTAAAGATCGAGTTAGATGCTAAAGTTGGTAGAGGATACGTCGCTGCTGAATATTTAAAGACAGAAGATGCAGCAATCGGAACAATCTTTATCGATGCATTTTATTCTCCTGTAAGAAAAGTAAATTATGTAGTTACTAACTCTCGTGTTGGTCAGACTACTGATTATGATAAATTATCTTTAGAAGTGTGGACTGACGGAAGCGTCACTCCAGAAGACGCTATCAGAGGTTCAGCAATGATCCTTAGAGATCAATTAAATATTTTTGCTGGTGACGAAGAAGTTATCCATGAAGTGAAAGAAGAAGTGAAGGAAGAAGGTCCAAAGCTTAATGAGAACTTGTTCAGAAGAATCGATGAACTTGAACTTTCAGTAAGATCTTCTAACTGTTTAGAGAATGCTGATATTAAATATATTGGTGAACTTGTACTTCGATCTGAGAATGAAATGCTTAGAACTAAGAATTTCGGAAGAAAGAGTTTAAACGAGATTAAAGAAATTTTAGGCGACATGGGCTTAGGTCTTGGGATCCGAATTGAAGGCTTTCCATCGAGAGCAGAACTTGATCGTATGAATGATCAGGCAGGAACTAGTGCCAGCTCTTTTGAATAGTAAATAATTAGAAATATTGAAGTACACTTGGTGATTTTATGAGACATCAGAACGCATTTAGGAAGTTAAATAGAACAGCCTCTCACAGAAGAGCAATGTTCAGAAATCTTGCAACGTCTTTGGTTATACATGACAGAATCGAAACAACTCTTCCAAAGGCCAAAGAGTTGAAAAGAATTGCTGATAAGTTAATTACTTTAGGCAAGACAGATTCTCTAGCTAATAGAAGAAAGGCAATGGCTTACTTAATGCCAATTAATAAAGAAGCTAAGGGTAATGCTTTAAAGTGGACAGCAGTTCATAAGCTATTTACTGAATTGGCTCCTCAGTTTCAAGAGAGAGCGGGTGGATATACTAGAGTCTTAAGAACTAGAATTCGTCCAGGTGACGCAACTCAAATGGCATTGATTGCTTTTGTTGAAGGTGGAGTTGTAGAAACTAAGGGCGCAGAAAAGAAGAAAAGAACTAGAAGAGTAGCTAAAATCGATACGCCTGCAAAAGAAGAAGTAGCAACACAAGAAGTTCAATAATCTAGAGGTAACTCCACGCTATGGGACTATTATCCGGCAAGAAAGGACTGATACTTGGGCTAGCAAATAACAAGAGCATCGCGTGGGGTATTGCGCAAAGTGCTGCACAAGAAGGAGCTACTTTAGGCTTTACTTATCTTAATGAAGCATTAGAGAAAAGAGTTAGACCACTAGCAGAGTCCGTAGGATCTGAACTAATTGAAAAATGCGATGTTCAATTAGATGAAGATATTGATGCCTTAGTAAAAAGCGTAGAAGAAAAATGGGGCCAAATCGATTTCTTGGTTCATTCTGTAGCCTATGCAAGTGGCGATGATTTAAAGGGACCATTTCATAAAACTAGTAGAGCAGGCTTTGGCCTAGCAATGGATGTGAGCGCATATTCGCTTGTTTCAGTTACTGGTAAGTTCGCACATCTTTTTAAGAACGGCGGTAGTATCGTTACTATGAGTTATTTTGGAGCTGAAAAGGTAGTTCCTCATTATAGAGTAATGGGTGTCGCTAAAGCAGCATTAGAGGCCTGTGTTAGAGAATTAGCGGTTGATTTAGGCCCAGCAGGTATCAGAGTTAATTGTATTTCAGCGGGGCCAATTAGAACCTTGGCTGCTTCTGGTATTTCAGATTTCAGAGAGCTTTTGAACCATTTTGAAGCAAGAGCACCAATGAAGCGATTGATTACAATTGAAGACGTAGGTTCATCCTCGCTTTATTTCCTTTCTGACTTGTCTAAGGGAGTCACAGGAGAGGTTCATTATGTCGATGGTGGCTTTAACGTTACTGCAGCTTAAGTTCAGTTTAATTAAATTTTTAACTTTTTAGCCCTTGGTGTTTGAAGGTAAAATAACTAGACTCTAAGATTGATTTTTGCCTTTTTGGAGGTATGGGTTCTACAATTCGATTAGAAACACTCTCAATATGGCTGAAATGGAAAGTAGAGATTCACATGAAATAGAAGTTGAAAATAAATCTAATGCTGGCTCCGAATTGTTAAAAAGATTTAATAGTTTATATTCTGGATCCAAGGCTGACTCTACTTTATTTTTTTTCTTAAATTTAAATTTTATTTTTACTATACTTAGATTCCACGATTTTAGTGGAATGGGGTTTTTAGGCACTATTCGTTTGCCTGCATTGATTTCAATGATTTGTATCTTTTTATCTATCCCTAAATTATCTCAAGTTAAAATTGTCCAGTTTAGGATCATGTTAGGTTTGCTTTTTTTTGAATTATGTAGAGGTGTCACTGGGTATTTAATTATTCAATCTTTAGTTCTAAATGATGGCTGGCAAATGCACATTCTTGGGGATCTTTGTTTAACTGTCTTTTCTGTTGTGCTTCCTATAGTTGCAATATGCAAAAATGGTCTGAGATTGAGAAAGATATTGAGTTTTTTACTGTATGCGGGGATGTTACTTGGGATTTGGTCTATTACTCATTCTGGACATGGCCCTGGTGGATACCTGGGAGATGAGAATGATAATTGTTTAGTATTAGTCTATCTCTTACCTATTCCATTTTTCTTATATACTCAGAGTAGAAATTTTGTTTATAAAATATTTTGTATATTCTCTGGACTTATAGTTGTGCTTGGGGCTATTTTTACAAACTCGAGAGGTGGTTTTTTAGGGTTGATTGCAGTTATATTTTTTCAATTTCTTTTGTCTAGAAATAAGATAAAGTGGATAGCAAGTGCGGTGTTAGTTTGTTTGCTTAGTCTTCCTTTCATTCCGGATCAATATTGGAAAGAAGTTTATTCAATTGGTACTGATAGTAATTCTAGTGATGGTACTATCAGAGAGAGGTTAGATACTTGGGGATATATTACTCGTATGTGGTTAGACCCAAGTAATACAGTTTTTGGTACTGGTTTAGAGAATGGGAAGTGGAATCTTTATATGTATGAAGATGCTGAGTCTGGCCATACTAAAAAGAGCTTAGCTGGGAGAGCTGCGCATTGTTTATATTTCCAAGTATTAGGTGACTTAGGTATATGGGGTGTACTGGTATTTGGCGGTATTATATTGAATTCCATAAAACAATTGAGGTTAGTTAGGAGGGAAGCTAAAAATGCTTTTAAATTACTACATTCTCAGCAATTAATTGCAAAGCTAGATGGCTCTGCGGATATTGCCTCATTATTGAGAAAGGAAATTACTTTTTTAGATGGCATTTCCTCCGCTATACTATGTTCTTGGTTAGGAGCTTTGACTGCAGCAGTAGGAATCTCGGTAGCATATTATCCAACAATATGGTTTTTGTCAGGATTAAGTATGGCTATATATTTATATTGGTTACTGATTCGTGATAATCTTTTAACTAATTTAATAGCTAAAAGTACGAGGAATTAGGTCCAAGATATGAAGAAAGCATTTGCAATTGTAGTTGGAGGTGGCCCAGCTCCTGGGATTAATGGGGTAATTAGTGCGGTTACGATCGAGGCTATTAATGCTGGCCATAGAGTATTCGGAATCATGCACGGTTTTAAAAGAATTGCTAGTGGCGATAGAAGCTGTATCAAGGAACTTACAATAAGTGATGTAGCATGGTTGCACAGGGAGGGAGGTTCACTTTTAGCGACCTCAAGGAGTAACCCTCGTGCCTATCCTGATATGATGCAAAACATAAAGTCTTTGCTTGAAGAAAACAATATCGGATATCTCGTGACTATTGGAGGAGATGGAACTGCTGCTTGCGCTAATGCAATAGCACTTTCTTTAGGTGATGGTTTAAAGATTACCCATGTACCTAAAACCATAGATAACGATTTACCTTTACCTGCAGAATATAGTACTTTTGGATTTCAGACTGCTAGGGAAGCAGGTACTGAGATTGTGAAAACTCTGATGGTGGACGGTAAGACAACTAGTAGATGGTATCTGGTAGTCGCAATGGGAAGAAAAGCCGGACATCTTGCTTTAGGTGTGGGAGTCTCAGCTGGTGCGACATTAAGCCTTATTCCTGAAGAGTTCTCTGGGAAGAAAGTCAATCTAAAAACTATTTCAGATATACTAGTTGGGTCTATATTAAAGCGATACCTTCAAGGGAAACCTTATGGCGTTGCAGTTTTGGCTGAAGGTTTAGCAGCCTGCGTTGATCCAGAAACTTTGCCGGAATTAATTGATGCTGAAAAAGATATTTTTGGAAATATTCGTTTTGCAGAGTTTGATTTTGGAGATTTTCTAAAGAGAGACATTCGAAGGACTTTGGCGGAATTTGGATTAAAGGAGTTACTGGCCATTCCTAAAAATGTTGGGTATGAACTCAGGTGTCGTCCCCCGAACCCTTTCGATCAAGAATATACTAGAATGCTCGGTTATGGGGCTGTAAAATTTTTGCTTGAAGGTGGTGATAAGGCGATGATCGCGAGAGTAGGTGCTAGTCTCCATGCAATTCGATTTGATAGCTTCATTTCACCAGAGACCGGCAAGGCCCAAGTCAGAATGGTTGACAGAGATAGTGATTTTTATAGGATGGCTAGAAGTTATCAGATACGACTAACTAAAAAAGACATTTCAAATCCTGAATTTGTCACTGCATGTGCTGAGTTAATTAATAAAACCCCAGAATATGTGGTTGAAAGATTTGAACCAGTAGCTAGTGAATGGGGAGAATTTGAGAAATGGATATGATTGAACATTTAGAGACTGTGTTAGAGAAGTTAAGAACAGCTTTTAATTATAAAGATGATTCAGAAGAAGTATTTCTTTCTTATGTTGATACATATCTATTTGCTTTAGAGGAATGGCAGAAGGCTAGTGCTGAAGAGGTTCAAGAACCGCAAGTAAAAAATTTCCCTGGATTTAAAGAATTGGTAAGTGAACTAAGAGTTAAACATCAAGAATTGATGGATATAACTACTAAATCTAGAGATGAAGTTCAAGATGAACTAGTAGGGATCAAAAGTAGAGCCAAGGCCATCCGGAAGTATATTGACGTATTGCCAGAAAGGGTGAGTGTTACTAGAGGTAAGAAGGGTTAATACTTACCTGACTGGAGTATTCGCTCTCTCTATTTAACAATCTCTAGTGATAAGATCATAGTAATACATCCATTGTTCTCAGATGTCCTTAGGGGCCTACTGAAAAATGAAATAGTTGGTATTTCGCAACACCTCCCTGGATATCTATTCGATGCTATACAACTTTTTAAATCCATCAATCTCATCACAGAAAGCACTTGGATTTGTACTCATTAAGTCTGATTTCTCTCCTATTAGCGTGTGGTATTCCTTAGAGATAGCATCAACTTCTTGACCCTCGGCTTTCATTGAAGAAAGTTTTTGAAGAAGAGTATTCATCTTAATGCTTGCATCTGCTAAGGAACATTTCCCACCTCTACTTTTCCCTCCATCCTTTTTGAGATCCTTCATTGTAAGCATACCTTTGGAAGCTTCTTCTATATTGATGCCCCATTTTTTTGCGATTTCGGAATAAATACTACATGCTTCGTTGTATTTGCCATCACCAAGAAATACTCCTACGGCAGCTAGTTCTTGATTTAGTACTACTTGTTTGCGTCTAGCATCATGACTAGGACCAACTTCTTTAAGCATACGATCACTTGCCCTGTTCATGGCCATCATACGGTTCATGGCTTGATCTTTAGTGCATTTTTCAGCATATGCCGTATTTAAGCTACTAAAAAGTAGGGAAGATATGATTAGAACATTTCGTAGTATATTCATGCTTGTTTTTCGCCTTAAAGTTATAAAATTTAAAGTTATTGCTTGTGAATATCGATATCGGTATGGCAGTTAGTAAACTTAATGCAAACCATAGGGGATAATTATATAATGAAAACTAAGTTGATACTAATAGTTTTAATTTTCTTAAGTGCATGCACTGCACGTGTTGATCAAAATTCCGTTCGAGCTTCAGTGAATATCCCTACTGCCGCAAAGGTTGATAAGGTTGAAGTAGGTTATGATGCTAAAATGCCTAAAATTTATCTAACGATTGAGCCTATAACAGTTAAGATAGCGCCAAGAGAAACCAATGTTAAATTAAGTTACGGTGAGGCCGAAAAAGAAGGCACTAAGGATATAATAGCTGAGAAGAAAAGATTATCTCTAAGTGTTAAGTACTATCAAGAATATTTTCTTAACAGGCAAAGACAAATAACCACGCAGTTGGCATCGTCTCTAGGAGGAGTTGGTAATTTTAAGCTTGTTGACTATGATATTGCCAAAGAGAAAAACTATACTGGTATAAATAAAGAGCCGAATGATCTAGGAATTTATCTTGTAAGAGCCAGCATCACGGAGGCTAATGATCAAGTTCTATATAGGCAGGATAAATCTAGAATCCCAGGAATCTATAAAGATAAAGAAGTAGAAGTTCAAGGAATGGTTGGGCTTGATATTCAAGTTATTAATCCAAGTACTGGAGAGGTCGTTCAAGCCTTTCCAACACAAGGTTCTTATACGACTAAAGATGTCTCTGTGTCAGGCGGTTTTATCGCAGATTTTGGATCTTCACGTGAAATTGTAAAAAGTTCTATCGATCAAGCGCTTCGGGTAGCTTTAAATAATGCGGCTTTGGATCTTCATGCGAAGTTCTCAGGCAGGGGATCGTATGAAAGTGAGTATGAATAGTACTTATATGAAATATGTCGCACTAGCTTTTGTTTTTCTAAATTTGCCTAGCGCGATTGGCCAGACAATCGATGTTAGCCATATTCAGGGATATGTTACTGAGTCCAGATTGGGTTGGCAGTACGAAGTTGAGTTGGATTGTGAGTCAGCTGAGAGTTCCTTCCTACATTCTCAAGATATAAAGAGCATATTAATAGAGCAATTAAAAGTTAAGGATATAGTAGAAAGTAGTGATTCACTCTACTCTTTGAAATTGGCAATTACAGATCATTCCTGCAATAAAAATGGAGAGAATGACGAGTTCGTAAGCCCATTAGCTTTATATCGGAACGAAACTACATATGCCGTAGTAATCCTTAAGGTCCTTTTTGAAATTCAGGAAAAATCAACTGATAGAATATTATACTCTCAAGAAGTCGTAGTCTTAGGTAATAATGAAGAGGAAGAAGGTAATTTATTTTGGTATATGTTTGATTTGGAAAAGAAAGAGGTTAGCCTTAAGTCAGCATGGGGAAGAGTAGTAGAGGAAGTTGTTAATAAAACTAAGAAAGTTCTAAACAATGTATAAAATACTACCCTTGTTTATTGTAAGCTTAATGACACTCTGTTCATGTGGTAGAGAAACTATAATTACTCCAAGTGATCTAATAGTTCAGAGTGAAAAATTCGTATCAAGACAGGATGAAAGGCCTAAGGTAAGTGTTCCTGGTCTTTATAAACCAGTAGTGCCAGGCTTCTATCTCAATACAAGTTTTGATGTTACTGATACTGTGAGCGAGCTGGCTATATTGGAGCTAAGAAAGATTTTATTTCGGACTGGAAACTACAGTGTGTACTCATCCCATGAGGTAGCACAGCATGATTATACGATTAAAGTCCGCTGCACTGAGTTGGTATATGACACTGCCAACCTTACAGGCGACAAAAAGATACCAACTACTCAGGCAGCAAGTATTATCACAATCGTAGGTACCAACTTGGCTACAGCAGCACCATTTTTAGGGCCACTAGGTGGACTAATCGGAGGATTTGGGCCGCTAACCGGCATAGGATTAGGGTCAGCACATCGGGAGATGAATAGTATGCTAACTCTAGATATACAGTTGATAGATAAAGATGGGGCAATTCTCTATTCTAAGCCATACAGCGCAGGATTCGGGGTTAAGGTAGCGGAAAGAGGTAGCATCATCTCATCTAACTCAAAAGCGGTAGCCTCAAGTTCAGCTCAAGAAGCTGTAATTGCTGCATTACAGGTCGCACTCGAAGATATAAAAGCCAAGACAAATTAATAGAATTTCTCAATTATTTAGCTCCTGCTTAAGTTTGTCATACGACCTACCGAAACTACTCTAGATATTAATGAAATAGATTAGTGGGTAGTTAAGAGATGTTTAAAGCAATTAAAAAAGTTATTTTTATCGCGACTTGTATTTTAAGCCTCAGCTTAGTGGCATGTAGCAGAAATAATTTAAAACCTGGTGAAATACCTAATCCACCTGAAAAAGTTGAATCATCAAAGGTTATCGGTAGTATAAATGCCGTAGTCGGTCGAGCTCAAAATGAAGGTTCTAACCTAGAAAAAAGCGGGCCTAGATATGATAGAATTAAAAGAATAATGGACCGAATTAGTCAGGCCGCTGGCATGGGACCTTACCCATACCCAGTCTATGTAGCTGTTAATGACGACCCTAGCACAGCAAATGCTTTTATCTATAATGGGAATACCGTAGTAGTCTATAGCCAGCTCATAGATAAAGTAAAATCAGATCACGAACTAGCAGCAATCATGGCCCATGAAACAGGACACATGCTTGGAAAACATCATGAAGATGACGGAGCAAAAGATAGAGCAGAGAACGTAGGTATTTTTAGTAAAGTTTTGGGTTACACCGCAGCTATTTTTGTAGCTGGAGTTACCGGAAGTGGTAGCCTTGGAAATATGGTTGGGAATGGCGCGTATAAAGGTTCTGCCTATGTAGGTAATGGAGCATTTGTAAAAGCATATAGCAGAGATAAAGAACGAGAAGCTGATACCATTGGTTTAGTCTTGATGGCTAAAGCGGGGTACAATCCAAAAGCCGCTGTCAACTTTTGGAAGAACGCGGATCAAATTTTCCCTGCGACTGATAGGAGTGCCTTTCAAAGTACTCACCCCAGCCATGAGGATAGAGCAAGTGAATTAGAAGAGCATCTAGATATTGCGATGCAATACTATAAGCCAAAAAATGGTTCTAAAGCGATGGCAAGCTCAAGATAGACCTCATAAAAATGTTAGGCTCTGATGGCTAGATCGGCTATCAGGGCAAAATTCTAAGCGGCTTCTGTTTTATATAGGACTACTGAGTTTAATTACACCAGCTAAGTTCTTTTTTCGACTACTATTGGTGATATCAATAGTAGCAATTCAATTATCAATGATTGTTTATGTTCTTGTAGTATTGACTACTTAATACAGTGGGGGTAAACAGTAGGAACATTCAAATCCGGGTAGATGAAAATTCATTGGCAACATGTTGAAGTCCAATTTCAGCAAGTTGTCGATGGAAGAGATTTAAGGTTCTAAGTGAGGTTCAGTTTGGTTTTTTGTACAGCCTTATAAGATAATTTATCTGAGTGAGCCTTCGAAATGTAGATGATTGTTTTCGAAGATTTTATTGCCCCTTTCTTAGTGATTAGAGTTGAAAGAAACGTTCGGCGCTTTAAGTATTAGTATCTAGTATTTAAAGCTCCGAACGCTTCAGTTCTCAGACCTCTTTTTAGAAAGGAGGTGAACGATCTTTTCTTTTAATTAGGAAGGAGGAATTATGCGGCGAGTTTAGCAACACTTGACTATCCCCGATGGGAGAATCCGGGTAAAGATTCTCATGACGTGAGTTTAACATAGTCAGTTTAACTGACGCATTGCAAGCTGGAAATCTTGCAAAACAATTGTTTTTTGTTGTCTTTCACCTTCAAGTAACTTCGTCTTCCGTTTTGATGGCCTCGAACGCAATATGCAGTTCGTCCATGACAAATTTTGGAACGAGATTAAAGATGGTGAAAGTGTGAATGGTTCGTAGTTTCAAAAATCGATAGGAGAATTTTAATGAATAAATGTTCCCTCGACACTGGCCAGAATGCCAACAATTGTCGTCATGATGCCAACAGCGCCAAGAAGAACGCAGCCAGCAAAAACGCATGGTCCGCTAACCATGGAGGACCCGCGTTTCGCAAATTCAGCTGGCTGATCGGCAACGGCGAAGTCAGCTAGGCCACATCAAAGAAAGGCCGGCCCCCAATGTATGTACTTGAGGGCTTGTAAATCGTTATAACCGATGCCGGACTACAGAAATGTCTGTAGTCCGGCTATTCTCTTCCATCGCTTCCTTCAATTTTTCTCTAACCAGGGTACTTACTCGTCCTCATTCACTTCAGGCTCTTCTCTTCTAAAATGTTTATATCTCTTTACTAGGGTAAATAGTGTAACACCCAGAATGATAGCTAGAATATACATCTGAAACCACCACAGCTTCCCATAAGGTTCAGCAGGGAACAATGTCTTTAGAATATATAGAACAAGCATGGCGATAGCCCAAGAGTATCCTAGGTATGGCTCATTTTCCCTATTAATAAGGTCTTTGTCTTTAAGAGGCTCGTCATTCATTGTTTAATATTAGCAAGGGAAATACTGAGTGTCTATACTCAACTTTGATAAGGTGTTGACCTTCATACAATTCCACTGAAAAGTATGTGATTCTTTGATTTAATCTAGTTTGTTAAGAACTGATGTGCTAATCTTTGCGAGAGCAGGTAGGGGCGTCTAAGCGCTTGATACACTTATCTAAATATTAAAGATTCTTAAAGCTATCTGTAACATTGATGTCTGACTATTATTCCATTCTAAATAAGAATTACGGATTTAAGGATCCTTCGTCTTGGTTGTCATACGCAGAGAGCCATGATTTTAGGGAAGTTCCTTATTTAGCTTTAGATGCTTGTCCTTATTGTGAGGGAGCCTCATATTCAAAAATAGGTCAGTTTATATACTACAGTACTCTCCATGGCTTATTGCAATGTGATAATTGTAGCTTGTGTTATGTTGATGTGCTTATTGATTCCTCTGTTAGGGGAATGCATTTTGAAGGTGCTTATAAGTCAGATGAGTATTTTCGCAAAGAGAGGAAGGAGATTTTTAATCAAACAATTGGGCTACTCTCAAGTAAAGAATCTGATAGCCGATTGATCCTAGAGCTGGGTGGAGCGACTGGAGAACTGGGCGTAATGATAAAGAACAGATTCCCTAATACTCGAATTATTGTCAATGATATTTCCATAGATGCTTGTAAGTCAGCTAGCGAAAAGGGATTGGAAACAAGAGTAGGATCGATACTTTCTATTAATGATTTAGAGAAGTGTTCCGCTATTATAGCTTTGGATGTACTATACTACGAGCCAAAAATATATGAAGCATTTCAATTCATGAGTAATCAGCTCGAGCCAGGGGGCCTCCTTGTGATTAGACTTCCTAATAAGCATAAGTTAATTAGGCTTTTTCAAAGTTTAAAGAATTTGTTAAGTTTAAAGAATTCAAAAGCTAAACAGACTAAGATAAATTTTTTTAACCCAGAACATTTCAGCATATTGACTCAGACCTTCATTAAGAAAGCATTGAAGGAACATGGTTTTGTTAATATTTCAATTATACCAGCTAAGCTTCTTAATAAAGGGAAATGGTCTAAGGTTTCACGTCTATTGTATTTCTTAACATTGTTGGTTTACCGAGTAAGCGGTAAGGTAGTTGGAACAAGTATGTTAGTCGTATGTAGAAGAGATATCTAGTGGATTTGAATCTTGATTATTCCAATTTGACTGCGTTTTTATTGGATTTTTTTGTTGCAGGAGATAAATACCAAGCTAAAATTTCTTCTCTTTTCTGATATATTCATATGCCTGATGAATCTCAGTGAATTTTTTCTCAGCAAAATCTATAAAATCCTGTGGTAGATCCTTAGAGCTAACCTTATCTGGATGGAATTTAGATACCATCTCGCGGTACTTCCTTCTAATTTGCTCATTATTATCTGTTTCCTTACATCCCAATATCTCCAACTTTTGAACTAAGATAGTTTTAACCACAGGAGTTTTAGTGCCATTGGTAGACCCTTGATGGGCCTTAGATTGAGAGCTACTTTGTTGGGTTGTTACACTACCAAGGATATTTTGAATTTCATCAGGTGTAAAGCCAAATACGCTACTTACTGTAAAAAGAGACTTGTATTCAGCAGAGTTAAGTCCACCATCAACTAGAGCTAACTCCTTTAAAGTATAAAGGACATTTTTAACTGAATTGGGATCTCCTTGGAATATCTCTACGAGTTTAATGCCTAGACTTTGAATTGGAATTTTAGAAGAGCCTGCGGATAGGAAGATCTTTTTTATAGCCTTAAAATCTCTTTTTTTTACCTTTAGTCTGTCAATGGAAATCTCTTCTAGTTTTTTAAGCTCCATCTCTGTTATCTGTCCATCAGCTAAGCATACTTTCCCAGCTAAGGTATAAAATGTTTCTCTAAAAACTACCTCTGCTTTTGCTTTAGCCTTTTTTAGATAATGATTTTTGTATTTCCATTCATTAAATTTCCGATTTGCTATAACGTCAAGAAAATGACCAAAGAATAGGCCAACAATAAAACCACTACCAGGATGTTCCCCAAGAAGCTTGGAGATTTTTGCTCCGCAAATTGCTAAAATTAATTTGAAGAGAAACATTCACTTTCCTAGAAGTTGGACTCTAGCTGTAGGCTTAAAGTACTTAGTCTCTGGCGTTTAGGCTTAATGCTAGCTTTGAAAATACTACTAAAAACACCTAGTATCACAATCATCGTTAACATTGTAGCGAGTTGTAATGGGTTCCCGTATGGGTTTCTAAGTTGTTCCGACGCTAGATAGAATATAGCTATAAGAATCGATATGATACCAGAACTATAAGCATACTTTTGATTAAAGAAAGTGCCATAACAAGCGATTAAGGATATCACGACATAAAGTATCCCTAGACCTAAATCATATTTACTAAAAACTGTTAAAGATAGGCCACTAGGCAGTAAATAGGGTAAGAAGCTCCACACAGCTAGAACTAGAAACATTAAGCTGTATGCATTCTTTGTTAAAATCTTGTCTTCCATATCATCCCCTTAAGTTGGCCTTTACCTATTTTATGCTCTTTAAGCCATATTTTGTCGCTCAGTAACTAGTCTCAAATACAATGTATTTTGCTTCACTTTAACTTGAATAATATCAGTTTATTGTTAAAAAATAGCTACTTATAAAAGTAAGCTATGGCATTAAACAGTGGTTAGGGTTATTGTTGCCCCCTATTTATACAGAAAACCTTGCTCTTAGCCGTTTAATGAAGGATTCAGTTACCAACAAGAAGAAACCAAGAATTGGCACACTTATCAAAGTGTTTGTTACCTGTGCCCTGTTAATGCTTATTTATTCTAAGCTAAGCTTAATCGGTTTAAAGGAGAGATTATTATCCTTCGATCTATCAATATTCTTATTCGTAGCTTTTCTTTATCTTTGTGGTCAGATACTAAGTGTATTTAAGTGGAATCTATTTCTAAAAGATGCTGGAATTAGTTTAAACTTTAAACAACTTATTAAACCCTACTTCATCGGAATGTTTGTAAATACATTTGGTTTTGGGACAGTTGGAGGAGATTTAACAAGGGCGCTATTGGTGCCAACCAAAGTAGGAGAGAGAGGGAAGGTAGTTTCCTCAGTGATAGCGGATAGAGTGCATGGTCTATTAGTACTATTAAGTATCGGCACAATATTTTCTGCCATCAATCCACCAGACTTTTTCCCACCATATCTTGTTTACCTACTAGCCGTACTAATTCTAGGAATAGCCATCTTCTGGATTCTTCTCCCTAGTGCTTTAGCAAAAGTTATCCCAGAACAGCTAACTATTTTAAAGCCTCTTAGACTCGTACTTGAATCGTTCCCAAGGTCTGTCTCTACCTTAGTCAAAGCAAGCATAATCTCAGTGATTTTCCACTCCTTTCAGATTTCCATGGCCTACACTATTTTTAAAGGTCTAGGAGCATCAATGACTTGGCCACTAGCTTTTACTGCTATTCCATTCATCAATATAGCAAGCGCCTTACCAATATCCATTAATGGTTTGGGTGTAAGGGAAGCTATAAGTGTTTATATGTTTCAGCCAATAGGGATTAATAATGAGATATCCGTAAGTTTCTCAGCCCTATGGGTGTTGGCCGTTTCAATGGTGAGTGGAGTAGGGGGCATACTAGTAAGCATATTTACTAAAACACCACTCTTTCTAAGAGAATCAGAGAAAAAAGATTTAGATCAAGCTACTCAGATAAAATAGTAAGAAGTTTAAGCATCAGAGAGGAATATTTTATGGAAATTAAAAGCGCTTTAGTTATCGGTGGTGGACAGATGGGATCTGGCATCGCACAAGTACTAAGTACTTCAGGAGTTCAAGCCACTATCTATGATAAGGATAAGTCCGCCCTTACAAAAGCCGAGCAAGTAATTACATCTTCCCTAGAGAAGTTATGTCAGAAAGGGAAAATCTCAGATGAAGTAAAAAGCAAAGCTCTTGGAAGTTTAAGTTTCATTGACTCACTTCCAAAGAATATTGAGCAGAACTTAGTAGTAGAAGCGATCATTGAAAATATGGAGATAAAGAAAGGTTTATTTAAAACCCTTTCAGATACAGCTAATGAAAAAACCATTCTAGCCAGTAACACATCTTCATTATCCGTTACTCAAATAGCAGGAGTGGTAAAAAACCCTGAAAGAGTAATCGGAATGCACTTCATGAACCCAGTCCCTCTAATGTCGTTAGTAGAGATCATAAGGGCACTTCAAACAAGTGATGAGACATATAAGAGTATCGTAGAGCTTACAAAAACGCTGGGGAAAACTCCAATTACTGCTCTAAAAGATTACCCAGGATTTATAGTAAACAGAATTTTAGTACCAATGCTAAATGAAGCCTTTTTTGTTCTAATGGAAGGCATCGCAAGCCCAGAAGATATAGATGAAGCCATGAGACTAGGAACCAACCAACCAATGGGACCACTAAAGTTAGCGGATTTTGTAGGCTTGGATACCTGTTTGTTTATCTGTGAGTGTTTTCACAGAGAGCTAGGCGAAGATAAATACAGGCCATGTCCATTATTGAGAAAATATGTGGAAGCTGGATGGTTGGGGAGAAAGTCGGGTAGAGGGGTTTATCAGTATTAGATTGTTTTTATTTAACCGCAAAGCCGCAAAGGGGGAATTGGGGGTGGCTGTGTTTTTTCTCTAGGTGCAACTTTTCTTGTAATTGCTCTCGCTACGTAGCGTCTCTTTAACCAGGTACGTATTTTACAAAGTAAACAACCACACCCACCTCCCCCTTTGCGAATGCTTAGCGTCCTTTGCGCCTTTGCGGTTTAAACCCTCCCCCTCCCAATAAACAATCCCCAATCATTGCCATTCTCCACCCAATTTGCTAAAACCCCAAAGAATTCAAAGTGGTTTCTTACAGAACTTCTCTGAAATTAATACGGGTGATTAGCTCAGTTGGTAGAGCAGCTGACTCTTAATCAGCGGGTCGCAAGTTCGAGCCTTGCATCACCCATACTTTTTTATGTTTTATAACAAAAGGTTATCTCGGTTGTAGAAAATTCTTAAAAGTTGCTGTATTCGATTAGGGGACAAAAAACCCCATAGTTCTATTCTCAGGGGGAAACCAAAACCCCACACGAAAAAATTTCACAAGATACTTCAATCTCTTAAATTTAGAAAAATATTAAGAAAGATCAAACTATTTATACTGCATTGTGCGCGTCTTATGCTCTAAAAATGGCTGAAAATCGTATTTCGGTCGAGGCTGTATTGTTTGATCTTGTTTTAGTATCAGAACGGTGAGTGGGGGAGGTGGGGTTTTAGGTTGTTTGTTCTGGTGGAGGTGGGCGCACGTATGGTTTGTACATTCCAGGTGGGAAGATGGCGTCTAGAATTCCACTTCTTAGTTTTATAGATGCGTCTTTAAATTTGTAATAGCAGTCGAAGTAGAAGTCTAGTGCCTGGGCTCTTCTTTGGGCGCAGATCGAGAGTACTCTTGGTCGGTGGGTGTTGCGGGTGGATTTCTTTGTGTTTAGGGGTTTTGAGCCTGGGGTTATTTGGAGGAGCTTTGCTCTTCCTTGTAGCCTGGGTATTCGGAGATTTTCTCTACTAATCCATCTTGAACTGCCTGTAAGGCTAGGTAGAATACTCTGTCCTCTATGTCATCTCTATCTTGGGGGATTATTTCACAGGAGTATCTTCTTTCGAATAGTCTCCCTCCGGGGAAGTCCTTACAGTGAGTTGGTACTAACTTGGCTACTACGGAGTTAAATACTCTTTTAAATTCTGCTCTATTTTCTTTTGGAAAGTCAGCTGCCATTTGTAGGTGGTTA
>CAYGUX010000011.1:0-7979 GCA_964353175.1 uncultured Bdellovibrionales bacterium
ATACCACTCATCCCAATAACCTTGCTCCCACCCAACCCGTACTCGCCCTATCAACTCAAATCTCCCAGGGCTACCATTCCCAAACATATATTGCCCTCTAGTACCTAACTGAAGAGCAGAGTAATCTTTAAGAAGTTCGGCAGACTTACCGACTTCTTCAAGATTCAAATCTTTTTTGATATGAGCGGTTGCACAAAAAGCACAGACTGCAAAAATCGAGGCCCCAGATCTAAAATTTAGTGGGGCACCGCATCTTTTACATAAGTACGAGGAAGTATCCATTAGGAAATTATAACTTACTTACAATTTCTTTTCTTTTAACTTCATATTCATCTTGATTTAATAGTCCTTGATCAAGTAGCTCTTTAAGACTCTTTAGTCTTTGAGCGGGATCGGCACTTGTGGTTTGAGTAGAGGCAGATCCGGCATTAGGGTTAAATCCTTGCATAAACATTTGCCCTAATCCAAATCCCGCTCCAACTCCCACACCAGCTCCAGCTATTCCACCTTCATTCTGAGCGGCATCTCTAAGGGCTTGTAACTGTTGAAGCTCAACATAAGAAACTCCAGCTGCCTTAGCACCTTCAGCTTCGGCGGCTAAATCTGCGATTCGGCCGATTCTTGTTTTAGTACCTTCATCAAATTCAGTACCTTCAATTCTAAAATCAGTAAGGCTAAATCCTAATTTATCTAAATCAACAGAAATTGAACTTAACAATTCTTTTGATAAATCTACTCTATGCTTATCTATTTCAATAAAACCATAACTTGCATTGGCAAAAATATTGGAAAGTTGTTCTACAAATCGATCAGCAAATACTACTCTTGCATCTTCCAACGTATAAACAGGTCTAGATCCTACAACATTCACAAAAAACATCTCTGGATCTTTGATTTGGAATGAAAAATTCCCAAAAGCCCTTAAACCTACTGGCAATTTATATATAGGGTCCAAGTATTTAATTAAAGAAGTAGTGCCCCATTTTTGATTAAGAAATTGTGTGCGCCAAAAAAAATAAATTCCAACCTTGTGCTCACTCTCAAAGGCTTGCATATATTTAGACAGAGTTGTCACAAATGGAAAGTTTGCGGACTTGATGTCGTATGTACCTTCCTCAAGGTGAACGGCCTGAATCTTTCCTTCATAAACAAAGATCACTCCTTGACCAGGATTGATTATTAGCTTGGAGGCATTCTTAATTTCATCTCCATTCTCACTCCATAGTTCAAATAACTCACCAGGCTGACAATCATCCCACTGAATTACAGATCTAAGTTGGCCTTTAATTGTGTTCCAAATACCCATACGAGCGATCTCCATGAAATTATATAATTATTACTAAAATGATACCTTAAATCCTCGATTGACCCAAATATTTTTTATTGTTTTAGACTTAAATAATTGAGCTCCCCTTTCGATGACACTCTCCATCTCAATTTTCAAATTATCATCCTTCTTGCAACAGAAAAAATCCATGGCAACATAGTCATACTCAGGCCAAGTATGAAAATTTAGATGAGATTCAGATAGATTCAAAGATAAAGTAATAGAATTGGGGCCAAAATAATGTGCATGTTTTCCTAAAGTCTGCACACCAATTTCATCTAGAATCTCTACCCAAGTTTGCATTAAAGCTTCCGTGAAACCTTCCTCAATACATAACTTGGACAAGTCACAACCTTCATACTCTACGATTGTATGAAGACCGATTTTAGTGAATTCTATGTTTTTTTCCAAATTAATTTGTAGCGATAAGCTTTCCAACTAACTCTGGGCTACTTAACTTCTCTAAAGTAAGTCCTCTCTTGAATGCCGCTCGGCCCATTGAACTTCCTAATTCATAATCAGGTCCAATATCAGTACTAGAAATAAATGTTGAAGCAGCAATTCCTAGATGGTCACTCAATTCATAGTGATACAAAAGATAACTTGTCTTTGCAAGCGCATCTAAATCTAAGGGATATATTATTACGGCTTTCTCTTCAGCCATTAATCTCGCGCTTAAAATATCTAAAGCACAAAGGGGATGCTTTTGCATAAAGTCTATTTCACTTTCCAGGAAAGGCTTCCTGTAAGCGAGTGACAGATCAGATAACAGCATTCGATCTAGGACAATATGATCCTCCTCTACCTCTCTAATGGGCACTTGATATCTTTTGCTCAAAATGGAAATTTCCAAATCGCCTTGTAGCTGAATGGGAGTTCTCTTCCATACCATAATCGCATCTCTTATTTTCTCCTGATAGGATTTAAAATCATAAAATGGTTTAATGTCTATTTCTCTTTCAAATGAGCCGTTTCTAATTAGGAACCTTTGATAATCATAGGAACTTGTCGCTACACTTTTTTCTGGTAACAACTTTGATTTAATTACCAGGCCATCAAATGAGGATTCCAACACAATCTTCTGCTGCTTAAAGCTTTCAAGTGGAAGGACTCTAATTGAAATCTCATCTCCACTAAGTATCAAACCAATCTTATTCAAGTCTGGATATTGATATTCAAAATCTAAACTAACTCCTTTTGCCTTTATACCGATAGGAAGAGCGAAAGTATACTTATTAGCACTATACTTTGGTTCAAGTAGTCCTAAACTAGGCAAGACCTTATCCACTAATGGGCTAACAAAGGTCGGAGCAAAATAATTTACAACAGGAGGCATTGTAAGTACTACTACAACTAACACTAGAAGTAGAATTAACTTAAAAACAGTAGAAATAAAAGATCCCATGTAAGCCCTATTTAAAAACGTTTCGTAAGTTGATGGCATATTGCACTCCGGATACTATGGAGAATGCTAAAGCTATCCAGAGAAAAATCATACCAGACAAATGAAAATCGATTAAAGTATTGTATATTTCATAAGGCTCTTTGATCAGTAGGCAAATTATCGCTATAAATGTCCATGCTGTTTTATGTTTAGCCAATTCTGATGCAGGGACAACTACACCTTGTATTGCAGCGAGCGAACGAAGTCCTGTAACCATAAACTCTCTAGCTAATAATAACACTACAATCCATGCAGGTACTTGTTGTTGACTTGTTGCAGAGCACAACATTACTAAGGCTGACATGACTAGAATTTTATCCGCCAAAGGATCTAACAAAGTCCCTAGGATACTTTGAGCATCATATAATCTAGCAATATATCCGTCTAACCAATCTGTAAAACTAGCAATAACAAAGATAATCATTGCCCAAAATCCCATCTGAGGTGAAGGTTCAATTAATAACATCACGAATACTGGCACAGCTAGTATTCGTAGCAATGTAAGAATATTGGGAAGTTGCTTCCCAATATAATTTTGATAAGCATCAAACTTGGGATACTTTTTAGAAAAGTAGTTTAGAATATAACGAAAAAATTGTTTCAAAATTCAGCGTAAAAATTCAGGGTTTTTTATTAGTTATAGTTCCTAGCCTAGCTTTTGAAGTTTCTCCAGCTATTTTTTCTACTTTAGTATTAGAACCTGAAAAGTTACTTTTATATTGCCTATGGAGGCTCAAAACCTTGCTAACATAATCAATAGTCTCCCTATATGGTGGCACACCATTAAATTTGTCAACAGAGCCTTCTCCGGCATTATATCCTGCCAGCACATGCCTTAAATTCCCATTAAACCTATCATATAACCACTTTAGGTACTTCACTCCCCCATTGATATTCTCTATCGCGTGGAAGGAATTAGTGACGCCAAATCGTTTGGCCGTAGGTGGCATGAGTTGCATCAGACCTTGTGCACCTGCAGATGACACTGCCCGTGGATTAAATGCTGATTCAACATGCATAACCGCCTTAACTAGCGATGCTTCCAGATTATATTCTCTAGCTAGTTCTAAAATTGTGGAATCAAAAGCACTAGGTTTTGGTTTTGTACTATAATTATACCCTAAACCTCTATGGTAAACGAAAACTGACTTCTGTGGGGTTTTTGGAGATACGATGTAGTATTTCTTACCTACTGGCTTCCTAGTAGAGAAGGTGACTGTTCCCCTACCGTTTGTATATCCATAAAGCTTGTCCGCATAAGAATCAGACGAAACTAAAAATAACACGCCAAAGCAAACAATTATAAACTTAAAACTAATAGCTCTTTGAGTCTTTCTTTTTTTCAAAATAGTATTTACGATCTTTCTATTAAATTCACTAAAGATTAACATGATTTCATCAGATTTCCTAGTAATCGGCTCCGGTATAGCAGGCCTCATATATGCATTAGATGCCTCTAAATACGGTGATGTCACCATTATTTGCAAGCAGAATCCCCAAGATGGCAATACTAATTATGCTCAAGGCGGAATAGCCTCAGTAACCGACTCTAAAGACTCAATTAATTCCCACTTCCAAGACACCCTCCTTGCAGGTGCAGGTTTATGTAATAAGGAAATTGTAGATTTAGTGGTTAGTGAAGGCCCAAATGTAATTAAACATTTAGTAAATCTTGGTACTAGGTTTGATAAGAATTTTGACGGTAATTTTAGCTTGGGGAAAGAGGGAGGACATTCCGATCGCAGAATTTTACATTTTGGAGATAGTACTGGAGCAGAAATTCAAAGGGCTTTATTGGAGAGAGTCTCGCTTGAACGGAATATTACAATACTAAAAAATCATATTGCAATTGATTTAATTCAAGATGTAAACAACAGAGTCCTTGGTTGTTATTCGTTAAATATTGAGACCAATAAACCAGAAACCCTAGGCGCTAAAATTACGATGCTTGCAAGTGGTGGTGTCGGGAAGGTATATCTTTATACGACTAATCCTGATGTTGCTACTGGAGACGGGGTTGCCATGGCTTATAGAGCAAACGCCAATATTGCTAATATGGAATTTATCCAATTCCACCCTACTTGCCTTTTCCACCCACATGCAAAAAATTTCCTTATTACGGAAGCAATAAGGGGTGAAGGAGGCATACTATTAAATAGAGCAGGGAACAATTTTATGGCAGGAACTGATCCAAGGTCAGAACTTGCTCCTAGAGATATTGTTGCTAGAGCCATTGATAAGGAATTAAAGACAAGTGGTGAAGACTGTGTATTTCTAGATGTCTCTCATAAAAATAAAGAATTCCTAATTTCTCGATTCCCAATGATTTACCAAAAGCTACTTAGTTTTGGCATCGATTTAACTAAAGAGCCCATACCTGTGGTTCCAGCCGCACACTACTCCTGCGGAGGTGTCGTTACTGATATTGATGCAAAAACCAACCTAGAAAACTTACTAGCATCAGGAGAAGTTAGCTGTACGGGATTACATGGGGCTAATAGACTTGCATCAAACTCCCTTCTTGAAGCAGTAGTATTTTCAAGAAGAGCGGGCACAGTCTCTAAAGATCTTATAAAAAATATTCAAGCTCCCAAAAACCTTCCGCAGTGGGATGATCTAGATACAAGCAAAAGTGAAGAAGAGGTACTAATAACTCATTCATGGGACGAAGTTCGACGAACCATGTGGAATCTAGTGGGAATAGTTAGAAGCACAGATAGATTACTTAGCGCGAAGAGAAGAATCGAGTTCATCCAACATGAAAACAATGACTACTACTGGAAATACAAAGTAACTAAGAACTCATTAGAATTGAGAAATATTATTGATGTTGCTCTATTGATTATAGAAAGTAGTCTGGCTAGAAAAAGCAGCCAAGGCCTACATTACTTAATAGATGAAATTTCGAATAAATGAGTTCCCAACTTAGGGCCAAATCTAATTACCAAAAAAGCCATCCACGACTCCACCCAATCCTGGCATTACCTTCTCTAAGGCTTTCTTCCCTTGTTCCCTTACCTGAGCAGTTGCTTGCGACTTTAGTAGCTTTTCCATATTAGGGTAAACTAAAGGGGTACCATCTTTAGATTTAGAAATAGTAACTGGAATTAATATAGTGCCATCAAAACTCTTGATCTTACTAATTTCCTTTGAACGAGACTCTAAAATCGTTACCAATTCCTTGTCTATAACTAGATCAATATCAAAATTTAAATCCCCTGCTTTAATTCCTCCCTTTCCTTCGATATGATATCCCTTAGACTGGGCAGTCAAAGATTGTATTTCCACATTAGGTCCGGATAAGGAGCCCTTAATATTTGCAGTTGAAAAATTTGAATTCTCTGCCAGTAAGATCACCTTATATGAATCTGGCAAGGAATTAGTCATAGCTTCCTTAATACCTGGAATTTTATCCAATGCAGATGCCACTTTAGTAAATAGATTAAATCCAATGATAGAAAAATCTGTTAGACTCGCGCTATAGGTACCAGAGAGCGCTTTATCCCCTGAAAGGTCCACACTAGCTTTATTCAATAAACCACTGATTGGTAACTTTTGAGAGCCTTCAGTTGGTGCTAACGATAGGAGGTCAGTCAAACTAGACTTCTGAAGTTCAAGCCCAATCTGCTTATTACCTAGAGCGCCTTGCTTGAATTCCAAATTAAGAACACCCTCTGCTCCAATATTCAATACCAAGGGACTAACATCAAGATCCTTACCTTCTTTCTTTTCTAATATCTTAACTAAAACTTTATTCAAGATTAACTTAGTGCTATTAATTTCTGATTGTTCACCTTTGCAACTAACATTTATTAAGCCACCATCGGACTCTCGAACAATCTCACAATTAGTTTCAGCTAAAGTGCCACTATACTTAAAATCTTCAGCCTTCCCCGCTACCTTTAATAAATCCATAACATTACTTTTATTCAATTTAAAAAGGAGATTTAAAGGACGATCCTTTAATGTTGCAACGGAACCACCAAAATTTTTAAGTTGCCCGCTCAAATTAAATATAGCAGAATCATAATTTGCATCGATATTTAAAGCCAAGTGATTTTCTGTAGCAGTACTCAAATCAATCTTACCTTTAATTGGATACTGATTAAGAATTGGTACGCTAGATTTCAGTTCATCAAGATCAAACAATGATTTCAGACCACTCTGAGTAAAAGAACTATTAGTAGTATGCAATGATAAGTCATCAATATCCAAATCAGCACCCTTAAATTCTACTCCCAAACCTTTCAGTAAAATCTCTTCACCAAGCTTTATCGAATCAAAGGAGACGTCTAAACTTTCTCCAACTTTTTTATCGAAGAACTCCTTAAATATCACACCTAAGGACTGTAAATTGAGCTTAATATCTGATAAAGAATTCTTATCTAGCTCTTTTTTAAATTTCAATTTCCCAGAAAGTCCTCCTTCTACCTTCGCAGGTAAAGGCTCTTTCACAAAGGTAACCAACCAACGACTAATATCTGAGACTAGGAAACTAAGGTCAACTTCAACTCTATTTAAATCAGACTCCAATAGTCTTGCAGTAACATCTACAGTATCCTTACCCGCCAAAATCTCTGAAACTATGACAGTATCCAGACCATCTTCATTTGCAGTTGCCTTAAGGTTATCGATGGCAATAGAGGTTTGATGTAATTCATCATAAATTTCTACCTTAACATCATCAATAGTCGCCTTTGATATTTTCAAAGGTAGTTTAGATTCCTGTGATCCACCTTTGGCTCCAGTATTATCGACTTGTTTAATGGGAGTAGTAGTTTCAGCTGAATTAGAATCAAGCTTATCAGCTTTTAGGAATAGGAATTTGCCTTCTTTAGTTTTTATAGCTTTAAGAGATCCTCCAGAAAGTGCAAATGAGGCAATCTCCACCTTTCCACCTAATAAGCTAGGAAGCGAGACGAACAGCTGAGCTTCTTCTATTTTGTTTTCAAGATTACCAGAACCAGTTTGAATCCCTTTTAATGTAAATCCAGGATTAGGGAATATTGATACTTCGATACTTTCAATATCTAAGGGAACTCCCAATGGTTCCTGAATCGATGCTAAAAGAGTCGGTTTAGCTCTTTCAAGTATTGGGTTAATAAAAAGTATCCCGCCACCAATTATTAAAACAACAATAGATACTAAAACTATTAAAAAATTTTTCAATTTATTCCTTTTCTTTTAAAAATTCTCTACCATAAGTTC
>CAYGUX010000011.1:7989-76831 GCA_964353175.1 uncultured Bdellovibrionales bacterium
AAAAAATATTTTTTCATGCCCTAAAATCTGATAATCTTCATGCCCTTTTCCCGCTATTAAAACCACATCGTTTTGCTCCGCTAACATAATCGCCTTTCTAATAGCTTCTTTCCTATCTATCTCTTCTATTAATCTAAAATTAGGATACTGCTCTAAGTCCCCAAGTATTCCACCTAAAATATTTTTTATAATAGTCTCTGGGTCTTCGGTCCTTGGATTATCGGATGTTACAATACCTATATCCGACTTTCGCAAAACTGATTTCCCCATCAACGGGCGCTTTGAAGTATCTCTATCTCCACCACATCCAAATACGGTTATCAATTTAGCATCCTTTTCTAAAATTCCGCGCAACACATCTTGAATCTTATCTAATGCATCTGGCGTATGGGCATAATCAACGAATACCCTAGGCAGGGAATCCGCTAGCAACTCTATCCTTCCTGGGACTGACTCCACATAATCTCCGTAAGCGGAAATTTCCTCTAAACTGTAGCCAAGGGATAACAAAACTCCAATAGAACATCTAATGTTTTCATAATTAAACTCCCCCAATAAAGGGGAAGTGAATTTACATTGGCTCTCTCCACTACGAAAGGTCAATGTAGATGTGAACTTATTTAAACTTACCCCCTCTTGATATAGATCAACGACGGTATTCTCTCGGGAGAAATTCAATACCTTATAATCAAGGCCTTTAATTTCATTATATAACTCTACCCCAAAATCACTATCCATATTTAGGATGGCAGTAGTCTGAGCTTTGGTACTAATCCTTAACTCCTCTTTAAATAGAATTTTCTTCGCCTCACCATACGCCTTCATTCCACCATGATAATCTAGATGATCTTGGGTTAAATTTAAGTAGCCACAACTATCCCACTGAATCCCATAAGTACGATACTGAGTAAGTCCATGTGAGGACACTTCCATTACCGCATTAAGACAGCCGCACTCCAATGCCATAGATAACATTTGGTTATTAAACAAAGGATCTCTTGTTGTCTGAACTTCCGGACTCAATCGTTCTTCAACACCCTTACTCATTATCACTACTCCGAGTGTTCCAAAGTAAATAGTAGGGCCAGAAATATGAGATAAAATCTTAGACAAGATCCAGCAAGTGGAGGTCTTTCCATTGGTTCCGGTAATTCCCACCATCCTTAGTTTAGAACTAGGATTTTGATAGAAAGAATTACAGGCCAAGGCCAGCGACTTACGAATATTACGAACTCTTACTACTGGTACGTTTATGGATCCAACATCAAAAATAGCATCTTCCGATATTACAAGCAGAGATGCTCCAAATTTTATAGCATCGCTAATATATTTAGTACCATCCTCCTTACTGCCTGGGATAGAAAAGTAGATATTACCCTCTTCAATAGCGCGAGTGTCGAAGGAAATCCCAGTAACGTCTAATTTATCTAATACAGAAGATGCCTCTTCTCCACTAATTTCAGATTGAAAACTCCCAACTAGGACACTGGCATCCATATTCCCTTTACTTATTAATTTACAAGGGTAAGACTATTACCAATTAAAAAAAAGGTAAACTCGAAGTAACTTACAAAGTAGGTTTAAACCCTTGACCACTGCTTACCTTAGCTAATCTAGCTCCAGACTCTGGCTCTGAAAGTAAATAATGTGCCAATGTTCTTTCCATAACTTTTTTAAACACAGGTGCTGCAAGAGTTCCACCCCATCTTGGCCAAACTCCGGGCTCATCAACTGCGATATATAAGACTAATGACTTATTTACCCCAACGGCCTTTCCATCAACAAATCCGATAAAGGAGGCTAGAATCCTCTGAGAGTCATATCCGACCCCACCAATCTTTGACTTCTGAGCGGTTCCAGTTTTTCCATACACTGGCACTCCTGATATTCGACTATTTTTTCCAGTCCCATGCTCGTTCTCTGTTACCTCATTCAAAGCGTGCCGAATAAATGCAGCCGTTTTGGCTGACAATAGCTTTGGATTAGCCTCCAATGGAATATTTCTATCGCTAATCAACTTCGGTTGAACAAGATAACCTCCATTTGCCAATACCGCATAGGCCCTTACTAACTGAAGCGCAGTGACAGAAATACCTTGACCGAATGAATGCGTCGCTACATCGATGTTTGCCCATCTGCTAGGGTTTCTAAATATTCCAGATGCTTCACCACCTAAACCTACATTTGTCTGTTTTCCAAATCCAAACTCCCGAAGGTCATTGTATAAAGTATCCTTCCCTAATCTGAATGCCAACTTTGTCATTCCTATATTAGATGAACGAACCAACACTTGCTCCAAGGACACCGTTGGTACTGGATGAGCATCTTTAATAGTATATTTACCCACAGGGAATCTGCCATTTTCGCAATTAATTAACTCATCAGGTCTAGTAACTTTATGTTCCAATGCAATTGCAGCGACGATAGGTTTAAATGTGGAGCCAGGTTCAAAGCTATTTTGCAAAACAATATTTCTTAGTTGCTCAGCACTTTGGCTTTCTTTAGAGCTCAAATCTGCCCTCTCACTCTGTCCCATTGCTAATACTTCCCCAGTATTAGCATCCATCATCACACCAAATACATGCTTAGCTTTTGAGGTTAATTTAGAGCTATCAATTTCCTCCTCTAATATACTCTGTATCTGAGCATCCAATGTAAGCTGCACCCCACCACCTTCTTGAAGAGTCGGTGATGCTTGCGGCTCAAAAATATCCTTTAAGTGAGCCAAAGCCACTCCATCTTTTTCGTTCCGAGCTTCGGCATTTAAAAGCCTGCCTCTCGCATCTCTCTGCATAGATCTAGTAATTGATGGAGCCAAAAGCTGCTTATTTAAAGACCTTTCAATCCCCGACAATCCTAAACCATCTCGTCCAGCTTTACCTATTATCGTTGACGCTAAATTACCTTGAGGGTACGCTCTTAAATACTCTCTTTCCAACTCAATTCCAAAAAGTTTTAATCTTGAAATTTCCTGTTCTTTTGATTGACTTACACCTCTAGCTAACCAAATAAACTGCTTATCTGATTTAAGCTTAGTAATAAGTTCTTTCTGCGATACACCTGTAATATGTGATAACTTACTAGCCGCTAGATCATGATCCTTAATCCACTGCGGATGTGCACCTATCGATATCGAAGGAATAGATACAGCCAACTCAAGCCCATTTCTATCCACAATAGATCCTCTAGTCCCCTTCTCACTAATATCTCTTGATTGTTGACGGCTTGCAATTTTTTCCCATTTTAAATGTTCTGACCCTTGAAGTGCAAATAGTCTAAATACTATTAACACAGTTGCAAGTTGAAATACCCCTACCAAAGTTAATGCTCTTAGTTTTCTCACAGACAAACTCGGGGAGCCATGCATTCCATGGATCTTCAACCATCTACACATTAAAACAGTACCTATCCTTCCTAGATACATTAAAGGTGTAAGCATATTTATAACAGAATAAGAGATAAATGTTTTAATTTTGCTTACACTTAACTTAAAGGCGCTAACCAAAATGCAAAGAACCCGAACTATACCTACTACACTATGCCTTAATATATTGTGTAGTTTCTCCCTATGACCAATTAATGCTCCGAAATATCCAACTAAACTCTTAATACCCGTACTCACCTTAACTAGGAGAACTGTTAACACAATAAGAAGCTTAGACCCTACACCACCCGAAATTGCCTTGATGTTCAACCTAAAGTTGCTAGCTTTTTCTCCTATATTAATATCGGAGCAAAGACTTCTTTTCGGTTTCCTACTTGAATAACTTCGATCTTCATCCTCAAAACTAAAATTAGCTTCAGTTTTTAAGTTAAATGACTTCTGTGAAGACTCCTGAAATGACTTTTGCCTTATTGCTATTGGCGCACGACATGCGCTATCGATTTTTGAAGACTCTTCATGACAAAGTGACCTAAAATCCCATACTGAGGCTACACCGGGATCTGCACACTGTCCCTTTTTTTTCCTTGAAAGTAAACGGTTAAAAAACGGAGGACGACTATTGTTTTTAGTGGAGGAACCACTAAAACTAGAGGTAGGATTCTCCGCAGATGACCTTCTACGACTTTCAACTTTCTGACCAGTCAGAACTTTAGATGTGTGACTTCTTAGGTTTTTTTTTGGTCTGTGCTGTGTCATTTGATCTAACCTTTAATTTCCAATTTTCTGATTTGTTGTGGCAAACTAGGTGAAAGACCTAGTCTTTCTTTTGCGAGCATCGTTATATTACGACTACTTAACTGCTTCGCATTCATTACTCTCGCCTCACGTAACTTAGAATCTTCAAGAAGAATAGACTGCCTAGTCTCTTCTAACTGATAACTAAGCTCCAATAAGTTCAAACGAATGTACAACTTAAATAGAAGGATGCAGAACAGAGCCAACGCAAAGCCGACAGCATGCATTTTAGAATGAACTAAATTTAACTTTCTAGCCTTATTCACCCGCAAAGCTCTTATTATTGGTTGTCTCCTACCATATTGCAATTTAGATCTAGTCTTAGTTGGCCTTTGCAATGAAACTGCTCTAATTTTATTTACGCTATAAACCATTGTTACTGTAGTGGATAATTAGTTGGTAATATTGCTCTCTCTGTCCATAAGACATTGGAGTTTCTTTGAAACACTCGCATTCGAGCACTTCGTGATCTTGGATTAAGAAGTATCTCTTCTTCGGTAGGAACTAATGCCTTAGGTGTTAAAAGTTTACCTAGAGGTGCATCCTCTGGGTGCAAACCCTGACCTCTCTGACTTGACCACCATCGCATAGCTCTAGTAACCAATGTATCTTCACCAGAATGAAATGAGATAACCATTAAACGTCCACCATCTGATAACAATCTAATAGAATGAACTAACAACTGAGTTAATACTTCTAGTTCCTTATTAACCTCCATTCTCAAGGCTTGGAATGGAAGGGAGACTGAAACTGAGCCAGTGGAGTAGTTACCCTTTCTCTGCCTATCTCTTAAATAAACAGTTTCACAAATAGACTTAAATTGTGAGGTCGTCTCAATTGGCCTATTCTTAATGATTTCTTTAGCTAAGAACTTCCGTTCAGGGCCCAATCCACCCTTTTTCAGCAAAAATAATAGCTCATTTTCAGATCGATTATTTACTACATCTGCTGCGGTCACCTTCAATCTGTGATCTAGCCTCATATCTAATGGTCCATCAAATCGATGGCTCAGCCCTCTATCTGGATCATCCAACTGAACGCTAGAGATTCCAAGATCTGCTAGGATTAAATCAAACTTACTTGGAACATCTTCAATATCGAAAACTTGTACTAAGTCTTCAAGCTCTGAAAAATTTAAATTTGCAGAGTTAAATCGGCCGGGATAAGTAGAGGATAATTGTTTATCTACTTCAACTCTGGTCTTGTCATCCGCGTCTATTGCGCACAACTTAAGCGTAGGAATACTTTTAAGTAACTCTCCAGCATGCCCTCCTAACCCCAAAGTACAATCTAGTGCATATTTAGCGCCGCTATCTATTGTTGAAAACGATATAACTTCTCTCAATAAAACGGGGATGTGTTTTTTCACTTATCTACCCCCGCAAACAGTGCTGGGTTTTCAAGCAACATTGACTCAGCTTGAGAAAAAATCAATTGCCAAACTTCCTTTCGCCAAACTCTAAATCCATGGATCGCAGATGTAAACACTAGCTCTCTATCTATTCCAGCATATTCTCTTAGATGATTAGGGATATTAATTCTACCATTTGAGTCACATGCGCAGATTGAAGCGCGCGCAATATAATATGACTCAAGAGTTCTTACGCTCGGATCAAACCGACCTCTCTCTTTGATCTTTAGTTCGAATTCTTTCCACTGGGTTAAAGAAAACCCGTCCAAACACCTAACCCCATCAGTAATAAAATTAGTTAGAACAATAGACCCTTGATCTTCGCTCAATAAGGCAGATCTAAATGTAGAAGGTAGTGCGACCCTACCCTTTGTATCCACCGTATGCTCGTGGGTGCCATAAAATGCCTGAGAACCTACCCCTGGATCGGGCTTAGTGCTTTTTATGTTGTTTTTTGGAGGTGTCCCTACCATGTTCTCCCACTTTTTACCATTTCCTAACACTATCACTTTAGTTAGGTTTTTTCAACCTAAAAATCAACAACTTAGAAGCGCAAATGAAAATTTATATGACTTAAAGTTAGGCAATCAAAGTAGCCCCGCTACTCATGACAATGGAGTTGGAGAACCCACAAGATCCTATAGTTATTCACTATTAATGTGGATCTAAAAAATTTTTACTTAGGTGCGTTTTTTTGTCTGCGATTCTCGTTATCTGTGATATACTTCGCCCTTCCTGATTCTTAGTAGCCTTGAAACTTAAATGGCACACACCTAGTCCTTGGTATCAAAATAGGCGTGTGGGTGATAAAAATATGGCTGTTTTGGGGCAAGGATGTTTTGCTTCAGACAGAATCAAGCGAACACTCTACTTTTATTAAGTATTTGTAGAGAAGACTTTTCGGTTTTTTATATTGACATTTTGCTTGGTTTTTTGCACTCTCCGTGCTCCAATTTTTTTTAGTCGGATGTTTGTTTTGGCTCTTTAGGGCCTGTCTAAAATTTAACTTTAATTAGTTATTTTTCAGAGGGGATTTTAAAGAGGCATATTGCTTTTGCCTGAAAACTGTTGAGGATCCTTTAGAGATTCGGGTGCGGTGGGTAATAATTTAATAACGATTTTTATTTTGGAAATTAATTATGAGGCTTTGGTCAAACGGTAGCGTTCCTAGAAGTACTGGTGCATTTAACCCTGAGAAACGCTTATTAGCAGCGGTACTACAAAGAGCAATCACAGACTTCTTGACTGGTGACGGTGAAGTTCAACTTTCCGCAAGAGATTGGCTTTTTAGCGATGAAGGAACATCAGAGACGTTTTGTTTCCTTTATATCTGCGAAGCTTTAGATTTCAACACTGGAGAATTAAGAAAGGCTGTAAGCAGACAGTACGAAAGACAAGTTGAAGAAGATCGTAAAAAACTTCTTGCAGCTTCTCAGTTAAACACTGGAATGGAATTAGCTCAATCTCTAGCAGCTTAATCGCTAAGGGAATTTAGCTCCAAACAAAACAGGCCTAGAAGGAAACTTCTAGGCCTGTTTTCATTTTCTACAGGAGCCTCTAAAGCAGCTCCTCAAATAATCGAATACTATCGCTTTCTAGGTCGACGAATTCTTTTCCAAACTGGAAAAGGCTCTACTCCTTTTTTTCGGTTCTTTGCATTCAAAATATATCTAGCAAGCCCAACGCGTAGATATTCAGGATTAATCCCTAGGCCCGCGCACACGTTATCAAAACTAAATATATAAACAGGATCTTTATTCTCAACCCATTCGATAGCATCGATCCTAGAGTTACCTCCACCTCTAACAAGATTAACAGCCTGATCTAAGTAGGCTTGAACACCGTCAGAAAGTAAGGCCGCCATTAACTTACGCTCTCCTCCATCTACTCCAGCTACTCGTCTAGCATTATATTGATCTGGAAGCATGATATCAGGCTCGAAATAATCAGATGTGTAGGATTCAGTTTCCCATCTATTGTCTAGCGCCTGAGCGGAGAGATTTGCCATAAGTAAGGTCCTCCATGATTTATTGATTAATCCAACTTTAACGACTTTAAAACAAGCCTTTAAAAGCGTCATTAAGCCATAACACGGAAAAAATAAATTACCAGAGAAATCTCTAGAATGAGCTTTCGATCCACTAAAATAACGCTCAAATAGCCTCAAATAGCCATGCTTAGAAGTACTTATGAGATATTAATAGGAGATATCCTTGGGGAATTTGCTATGAAAATTCAAAAGCTTCGGTCAATGGAGGCCTTAACAACCTAGCTCTCATGATCGCCGCCTTTTCAGCTAACTTAGGATGCGTGTCACCTAGTCTTGCTACTTGATTAAGCTGTTCCGCAGTTTGTGTAATGATTCTTGCCGCATCTCCTTCAGCAACACCACTCAACATCAATAAGCCTCTAAACTCAATCCAATCTTTAGCCCTTAACCAAACCAATACCGTCCTGGATGCATCCTCAACTACTTCCCTATCCTCCAACACTCCTGGCATTCTAGTTTCACGTACCCTTTTAAGTACCGCATTTATTTTTGCAATTTCATCTTTAGATAAAATTGGATCCTTACCTTTAATATAGTTTCTATGACTATCTCCATTAAAACTTGCAACAACTGCTACTAGCTTCTCTTGGTCATCTTCATTTATGATCTTATCTTCTATCAATTCAGCTAACTCAATAACCAAGGTAGTGCATAGGTTCGCTGCCCAGAGACCTTTTTCTGAGATCTTATTGTCTTTGACATATTTTAAACCTTCTAAACCATTTAAGGCTGATTGCAACAAATCAGACTGCTTACGATCCATGTCATCTGCATATCTTTTTAAACGATTGATTCTTTTTCTAATCTTCTTAGCTCGATCTGGATCGATCTTAGTAGTCGCGACTAAATCCGCATAGCCCTCTTCCTCTGTTTCTGCATCAATTCTAAGTTGCTCTCCCTCTTTTTTATCCATAAAAGCGGCTAAACTACGCTCTACTGTGTAGATAAGTCCATCGACCGTTCGATACCTAAGTAGATTTAATACCGTACTAGGACTTGGGAAATATTGAGATTTTAATGGTTCTGGTGGCCTTCTTGCAATATCTCTAAGGACTCTGGCATCACAAAACCTAGAAGGTGTCGCTAAACAAAAACCAACCGTATCCTTTCCTCTACGCCCTGCCCTCCCTGACATTTGCTGAAACTCTGAGGAAGATAATTTCTGAAAGCCTTCAGATCCTCTTCTTGAGTGTGCTGTAACTAAAACTGTCCTAGCTGGGAAATCTACTCCAGCCGCTACAGTGCCTGTAGCGACCAATACTCTAAGCAGACTTGCTGACATCAATTCTTCTAAAACTAAACGCCACATAAGCAATTGTCCGGCATGATGCGCTCCAACTGCAGTAGTCAGCAATGAGGCATATTGAGGATGAGATGAAATCAACAACAAATCAAGATCATAACGATTACCAATGTCCTCGATCTTTGCCTTGATTAATGCTTGATGGGATTTTTCAATGTGCAGTTTTTTATTACTCGCAACTCCCTCAACATCATCATCACACTGTGCCCTTGAGCTTCTAAAAACAATAGCTGGAAGCAGATTGGTATGCTCCATCTCTACAATGATATGTGCTAAGCTGATCTCGCCTTTCATCTTCTCCTACCTCTTCGATCATTACTTCTACCCCTATTCCCTCGGAATCGTGGGTCAACAGTCCTCTTCGGCGCATAAAAATCTTCGACCTCTTTAAGTAATCTACCTTCTAAATTATTCAAGGGCAGTACTCCCAGATCTGGATGAAAAAAACCTAAACGCAATTCAACAGGCCTATGGGTCTCAGTTATAATTTTGACTTTTTTCCCTCTGACAGACTCTATCCATTCAGCAATTTCTTCTGCATTAGACACTGAGGCAGAAAGCATTAACAAAGTGGCACTCTTAGGAGATAAAATTATACTTTCCTCCCATACAGGTCCCCTTTGCATATCCGAGATATAATGGAACTCGTCCAATACTACTAAAGAGTAGTTATCCCCATAATTATATAGTTCATTTCGATAGATCTCAGTAGTAGCGACTACCACATCAGCATCACCATCTATCTTCCTATCACCAGTCAGTAGGCCTACTGTGAAATGGGGTTCAAATCTTTTTCTGAACTCCGTATATTTAGTATTAGATAGCGCTTTAAGTGGTGCGGTATAAACAGCTCTCCGACCTTGAGAGATACTGTGCGCAATTCCCTGAACGGCGATATAAGTTTTACCAGTTCCAGTTGGAGCCACTACCAAAGTATCATACCCTTCAGAGATAGATTCAATTGCTTCAATTTGAAATTTATCAGGAGAAAAAGGAGCTTCCTTAGGATTCCCTATTCCTTCTAAAAAAGCACTTTTAATATTATCTAATTGCTTAGGATGTCTGGCATTCATTAGTGAAACTAAACCTTGTCTTTAAAAATTCTCTCATGCCTTCGGTGGCACATGATTGGAGTTCTGCAGATGGGCAGTCTCCTATAATTGTTCCCTTATCGAACATAACCACTCTGCTTACATGAGGAATAAGTCTTCGAATATCGTGACTTACTGTTATTGAGGTACACTGGCTATCACCTTCAAGTTCACTAATCAACTCCATGATACTTGTCGCAGTAATAGGGTCCAAGCCACTAGTAGGGTCGTCTAAGAGTAGGAGTTCAGGCCTTGGCACTAAAGCTCTAGCAATACCCACCCTCTTCCTCATCCCTCCACTTAATTCGCTAGGAAGCTTATAAAGAGAGTTAGACAGTCCTACCCTTCCCAATATCGTAGCACTTCGTTCCTTTGCCTCCTCCTTACTAAGCGAAACAGCTCTTTGACCAACTTCATTCAAACCTGAGAGTAGTGGAAACATTACATTTTCAATAACGCTTAATCCATCAAACAATCCACCTTCTTGAAACAAAAAACCAGTACTTGGTCTCTTACCATCAATTCCATATTCGATAGAACCAGATGTTTGTGAATATATCCCCGCAAGAATTTTTAAAAAAGTACTCTTACCTGAATTAGATGGGCCAACTATTCCAATATCATCGGATTGGCTTACTATTAAATCAATCCCATTTAGCACATATTTATTGGAAAAACTCTTTTTAACTGCCTTTGCTACAATTGCATTCATAGAGTTAAGCCTCTTGATAAAGACTCAGGATCAGCATGAATTTCTGAATTAAAAGTAAATACAGAGCTTGAAGAATCATCCAAAGCATTCTTCCAATCCTCCAAACGTACCTTCATCTGATCCAATGAACACTCTCTACATAAATCTCTTCTTAGCTCACTAGAACGAGGAATCCTCCTAGTAGATTGAGAAATTAGTTGTTTCATCTTCCCAATAGCACCCTTCGGAGGCATATCCATTAGCAAAAGCTCCAAATATCTTAAAAGGACGCGTGGTATCTCTGAATATGGCCTTTGCTCACTTTCAATACCCATAAATTCGTTATAAATATCTTTAAAGATCCAAGGATTTTCCATCGCACCACGACCGATCATCAATCCAGCTACTCCTTCCTTAAAGCCTTCAAGCGCAGTTTTACCATCAACGATATCACCACTACCAATGACTGGAATTGGTAGTTTGGATGCTACTTCACCAATAATTTTCCAATCAGCACTTCCTCGGTAAAGTTGTTCCCTCGTTCTGCCATGGATGGTTAACATCTTAACCCCACTTTCCACAGCCAAATTCCCAACTTCCAAGGCATTAATTGAATTTTCACTCCATCCGGAACGAATTTTTAAAGTTAAGGGGATCTGAACTGTGCTACTTACAGCATGTAAAAGCTTTCCAAGATGATCAACTTGCCTCATTAACTCACAACCCCCACCACGCCGAACAACCTTTGGAACAGGACAACCACAATTAATATCAATGATTTCAGCTCCAGTATCCTCTACCATCTTAGCAGAGATCACCATTCGCTCGATGTCATATCCGAAAATTTGTATTGCTATAGGTCGCTCATACTCTTCAAACTTCATCATGTCGATACTTCGACCAGCTTGACGAGAGAGTGCTTCGATACTAATAAACTCAGTCATGACCAAGCCGAGTGCTGCTCCATTTTCTTCTCTTAGTAGTCTTCTAAAAGCAGAATTGGTTACTCCCGACATAGGTGCGAGTACTAAATTGGGCGAGCTTATCACCCCCCCGATATTCAATGGTTTTAAGTAATTCGTCTTCATAGTTGGCACAATAAGTACACTAAATGCGTGCAAAATCCAAGTACTTAAGCTCTAAAAAGTATATTTTTAACCTTATCTAACAACTCTTCCACCGCAAAAGGCTTCTGAATTAGGCCTAGAGCCCCATCTTTGATTAACTGCCTCGTTTTTTGATCAGATGAATAACCAGAGGATATTAAAACTTTCACAGAAGGGTTAATTTCCTTTAATAAATAATATAGCTCAAATCCAGGTATGCCAGGCATTATCATATCCATAATTACGAGGTTAATTTCCGAGTGATGTTTCTTAAAAATCTCTATAGCCCGCTCTCCATTCTCGGCACTGAATGCAGTATAACCAATGAAATCTAAACTCCTTTCAAGAACTAACCTTATCGAATCTTCATCATCTACAACTAAAATTTTTCCTAATTTCTCTGAATCCGCTACATCAAATTTTTTATGTTCCGCAACCTTACTACTAGGATCACCTTCCATATTGCTTTGACTCTCTGACAATGGAAGGATTAAGGAGAAGGCACTGCCACTATTTTTTCTTGATTTAACATCTATCGCCCCTTTTAGGTCCTTAACAATAAAAAATACTGTTGCTAATCCTAATCCGGTTCCTGTGCCTTTTTTGGTAGTGAAAAATGGTTCAAACATTCTAGATTGAACTTCCTCACTTATTCCATTGCCTGTATCAGTGACGATAAGTCGAATATAGTTACCCGCAGACAAATTGAACCCGTGAATGACCGTTGAATCTGCTAAAGCGACTGTTCCAATATCGATTGAAATTACTCCACCACTAAGCATAGCATCTCTCGCATTAACAATTAAGTTCAGTAGAATTTGAGTAATCTGACTTTCTTTAGCATCTATAAACAGGCAATTATCAGGGCATTTTAGACTGATTGAAATGCCACTAGGTAAATTGGGGGATAATAATGGGATGCTACTTCTCGTCAATTCACAGAGATCAACCCGAGAAAGAATTTTATCACTAAGGGGGTCCTCTAATTTTGCAAAATCTAAAATCTGTTTAGATAACTGTGATGCTTTTCTTGCTCCATCTTCTGCTGATCGCAAAGAATCATCTATCGGGCCATCAGAAGTAAGTCTTAGATATGAGATATGACCAAGAACCGCCATTAATAGATTATTTAGATCGTGGGCGATTGAACCTGCGATCGTTCCCAACTCTACTAGCCTCTCTATGTTTTCTGGTCGCTCACCAATTTCTACCTCCGCTCGAGTAGGCTCTACATCTATATACACAACAGCTTTAATTCTTAAAGTACTTTCAGGCAGAATAAAGATCTTCGTTTTATATGCTTCACCATTATATCTAAGAGTAAGTTCACTATTTCTATCTGGAACAGAATAAGTATTACCCTTTCCATCGAGAGCAATAATATCTGAAATTTCAGTTAATATCGTTTCTTCATTATACCCGAGGTCAAAAAATACACGGGCGCTCTCAGATGCATCTATTACCCTAAATGATCTATCTACAAAAATAACTGGTCCCATTACTTCTACCGGCTCTATATAAATCTTTTATTAATTAAATAGGGCGTATATGCCCCATAAGTCTCATCTTACCTATATGCACAATATTTAGACAGTGTAAAAGCGATAAACACTTATTTCGCTTAGATCAGGCACTTATTGCCTCATCGTAAAATCAACATATTTTCTTAGTTTAACAAGGATGTATCAAGAATGTAATACTTTCTTATTGCCAAAAATCTTACTTTTGCATACACCTAGAGTATTAGGGACCTTACGTTTAAGCACTTGGCGTAGATTTAGTAGTTTATAACTTTTTCGGAAGTTGAACAATTAAGTTGGCCCCAGAATTGCTTAGTGTTAACTACCCGCTTGTTAGAGGCATAGGGATAGCCGGCTGATTAATAGGATGTAAAGGGGTTTCGTGCTGGTAAACTTTTGATTTAGTTTATCAGAAGGGTAGATGAAGTAATTATATGATGTTTTAAGGAGTCGTTATGGCTGAAATGTTAAAAGGCGCAGTTAAGTGGTTCAATGATGCTAAGGGTTTTGGTTTTATTGAACATTCAGATGGACAAGACGTATTCGTACACTACTCTGTTATTGAGTGGGATGGATTCAAAACTCTCAAAGATGGAGAGGAAGTTGAATATGAATTGAAAGAAGGACAAAAAGGACTTCATGCAGCAATGGTTAGAAGACCTATTGCAGAGCAGAAGAGACTTGAGAAGAAAATGGTAGATGCATCACATGTAGCTCCGAATCTTCAGTCTGGACAAGTACCGTCAACTTACAAACCATCCACCACGATGATTGATGTTGAAAACTTAGACCGAGAAAGCTCGTTGTCTTCTTCTGATCTAGATAATGATCTAACAGATGAACAGCTAGGGAATACTGAATAGTTCAACTGTTCCGTAAAAAGACTCCTAAAGATTAGAGAGTGCCTATGAATCATCGGCACTCTCTAACCGACCTAAGGCATCTTCAGAATGCCATAAATCACTGAACTCAAGATTACCGCAACCAATTAACTCTCTTCACTTGAGTTTCGCACAATTTTAGTGTACTTCATCTTTCAGCGTTCTATTTTATTCTTTAAATCAGAAAAATACTCTTAAAAAGTTATCGGTAGATGTTAAAACCACCAATCCTGCTAGGAGATCGTATTGAATACAGTTCAAATAATGTCTTCGCTCATATTCAAAGAATCCTGACCCAGGAACATTCTGTTCTAAGGACAATCAACAACACTGAACTGAACAACGACCTATATGCACTTAGTGTCTTGCTATCACCACTACTTTATAATTTAAATTCTAAACAATCTATCAGCGACATAAACACACCAAAAGATACATTCGTTAAAGCAGTAGTTCATAAAGCGAAAAAATCAATTACTTCAGATGGCTCTTCAGATTTCTCAACGCCCAAGGTACGTATCAACACGCTCTTTTCAACGTCCCTATGCACCTTAAATCTTCTAAAGCTATATCAAGATAACTTACTAGATACTATTCAAGAGCTTTCCCTGGGACTAAACTTTTTATATAATGATCTCTCTCGCACCAAATCCAACATAACTAGCTATCGGGCTGATGAAGTCTTAGCTGGATATACCTTGCTACAAGCAGCACTAATTACTAAAAATAATAAGTACTTTGATGTTGCCACGGCCTTTTTTAATCCAATAACTTCAACCGAAAAACCCATTCAGCTTTCCAAAAAGTCTCTTCTCCCCAATTCCATTGATGAAGGGCTGGTAACAAGAATATTGTTTGAACTATATGAGATTTATAACGAACATAGTTTTTTACTACAAGCTCAAAACCTCTCTCAAGCATCCATCACCAAACAAAAAAAGATTCTAGACTCTTTTCAAAGCGGCGGATTAGGATCCTTTTTTGGGACGTCTATAAATCTTACCGTTCTAAGCCTAGCTTGTTACAACTGGCTCAAACTATACTCAATTACTAATGACAATGATTTACTAGATATCTCAGGTCACATAATGAGATTCATTTCAGACGTAATAGATCGGTCCCAAAACACGCTAGATGGAGTTTACTTTCCCGCTTGGATCAAACCAAAGAAACACGAAATAAGCCTAGAGAATAGCCCATTAGGAGCGAGGTTTTACTTAGATGCAGCAATCTTTGGGATAAACTACTTCCCAGTTTCAATCAGACAATCACAAGAGAAGAATATGCCGCCACATCTTAGAGTCCGCGCTTAGTCCTAATTCTCAATTGCAACAGCTGGTTCTGCTCCAAAAGCCTGAACTCTCTTATATACTTCCAAAGCTAAACTCTGAAACTTCTCTCCCACAGGACCTACTAAAGATAAGGCTGAAGGCACACCAATATCTCCACCTTCTCTTATACTAGTATCAATTGGGATACTTCCCAAAAATGGAAGATCATATCTAGCAGATACTTCTTCTCCGCCCCCTTTACCAAAGATATCTATAATTTCTCCATTAGGCAGAGTAAATCCTGCCATATTTTCCACGACACCCAATATCGGAACGTTCACTTTTTTAAACATATTAATAGCCCTCCGGACATCCGCTATGGCAACCTCTTGAGGAGTTGTGACCACTAGAGCACCAGACAAAGATACTAACTGAGACAAGGATAATTGCGCATCTCCTGTTCCTGGAGGCATATCAACTACGGCAATATCAATATCACCCCAATTAACATCTCCAAACAACTGAGTCATCGCTTTACCAAACATTGGTCCACGCCAAATAACAGCGTCATCTTTATTTTTCAGAAAAAAATCGATGGATATATACTTAACTCCATGACGATTGGCCGGGATAAATTTTTCAGTAGTAGGATCAACCTGCAATTCTCCTCCACCCATTAATGTTGGAACACTTGGTCCATAAAAATCTACATCAATTAGAGCGACCTTTCCTGAAAGATTTAAAGTTGGCGAGTTTGCAAGAGCAACGGCTAAATTACATGCAACCGTTGACTTCCCTACCCCACCTTTGCCACTAGCCACGGCTATAATATGTTTCATTTGATTCTTGTTTTATTTGATTATTATAAAATAGTTTTTATGTAGGCTTACATAAAAAAGGCACTCAACATGAGTGCCTTTTTATCAAGATTATTTCCGCCTATCTTCTAAGAAAGGTTGGAATTTCATACTTATCATCATCATCTCCACTTGTAGGAACAGAGATCTTCTTTAATTTCATTTGTTCTGCTGGACTTGCAGTATCTTTCTTTCTAGAGAACGCTGGAATGTCCAAACGTTTTTCTATTTGTAATCCACTTTCTACATGTGATGTAGGAACTGTTTGTCCTCTTCTGGTCTCGACTCGATCGCCAAAGCCAGTTGCAATAACAGTGACTCTAACAGTATCATTCATCTCAGGATCAATTACCATCCCCCAGATAATGTTAGCATCGTCATGAGCCTCAGCATGAATCAACTCAGCAGCTTCATTAATCTCTTGTAAAGTAACATCCATTCCAGAAGTAACGTTAATTAAAACGCCTCTAGCACCATGAATAGAAATATCTTCAAGAAGTGGGCTTGAAATCGCTTTCTCAGCAGCTTCAAGTGCTCTATTCTCACCCTTACCTTCACCTGATCCCATCATTGCCATTCCCATCTCACTCATCACTGAGCGAACATCGGCGAAATCCACGTTTACCAAACCTTCGAAAAGAATCAAATCTGAGATCCCCTTAACAGCTTGATATAAAACATCATCTGCTTTTCTGAAAGTATCCAACAAAGAAGTATTTCTTCCAGCAACTGATAATAATCTCTGATTAGGAATGGTAATTAGAGTATCTACCTCTCTCTTAAGTGCGGCAATACCAGCTTCAGCATTTGCCATCCTTCTCTTACCTTCAAAGATAAATGGCTTAGTAACTACACCAACTGTAAGTGCGCCTAGTTCCTTTGCAATGCTAGCTACTACAGAAGCTCCACCACCACCTGTTCCACCACCCATTCCAGCAGTAACAAATACCATATCAGCGCCTTTTAAGTAGTCTCTTATCTCGTCAGCACTTTCTCTTGCAGCAGTTTCACCAATAGATGGATTAGCTCCAGCCCCTAGACCTTTGGTACACTCTATACCAACTTGAATCTTTGTTGGTGCCAAAGAAGATCTTAAAGCTTGAATATCAGTGTTAGCTGCCATAAATTCAACACCATTAAGTCCTGACTTAATCATGTTGTTTACAGCATTATTTCCACCACCACCTATTCCGATAACTTTAATTCTTGCTCCCATAGGCTCAGACTGGAAATTTCTTAAATCGTCCTCGACCGCAGGTACACTTACTTTAGCATTATTGTTTTTCTCAGAATTATCAGACACGTTTACTCCTTCCGTTTTTAAGTTTTGATCACTACTATCACTATTTAATATCTCTTTAGACAAAGTACTTACTTCATCTATACTTTCTTCATTTAAATTTTTACCGTCCTCTTCCAATCCCTCAGTAGAAAACAGCTGTTCTTGAGTTGCGGACATCGTATATGGCACATCGTGCTCAACATCCTTCTCAGATGCTTTTTCACGAGCTACTATCACTGGCTCATCGATTGGGCTAATTCGACTCTCAGCTCCAGTTGAATTCTCCGCATTAGCAGAGACAATAGGAGCCTCAACTATCTTACTCTCAGATACTTTAATAGTATCCAATCTTTCTTTTTTCTTCTTTCTACGACTCTTCAAAGTAATTAAATCTATTTTTCTTATTATATTAGAAAAGGTCCTAGTACTGATACCCTTTTATCAGAAGTGAGAAATAGCCTCAAATAATATGGGTTACTTTTTTCAAACTGCTGAAATATATGATTGAATTCCTATCGATATCGGACATCTTATTTCCTAGCTTTCTTGTCTGGATTAGAGAATCCCAAAATAACAGGGGCTGCGATAAAGATAGATGAATAAGTGCCTGTCACAATCCCTATCGTTAACACAAATGCTAAATCTGCAATTGCACCACCACCAAAAATCCATAACGCGAGGCATGTAAATAATGTGGTTCCAGATGTCAAAATCGTTCTAGATAGAGTTTGATTAACACTTAAATTAATAATGTCGGCCATCTTAAAATCTCTAATATTTTTATCTCCGACCTTAATGCCCTTTCCAGATCTCCTCAGAGCTAGGTTTTCTCTGATACGATCATAAACAATGATTGTATCATTTACAGAATACCCTAAGATCGTTAGTAGTGCCGCTAACACGCTAGCTCCAATTTCACCACCAAAATAAAGGAATATCCCAGCAGCCATGAATATGTCATGCGCTAAAGAGATCACGGCACCTACCGCAAAGACAAACTCGAATTTATAGGAGATGTAGATTAGCAAGCCAATAATTGCAAAAGCTATCGCCTTAAAACCATCTGATTTAATTTTCTCGCCAATAATTGGCCCTACAAAATCTTCCCTTAGAACACTATACTTCTTATCAATAGTGTTTAAAGCATCTTTAACTACCTTAGAGGAGCTTTCTTTCTCTGTACCTTTTAATCGAATCGAATACTCCTTAGCGCTATCACCAAATGTACTAGATTCAAATGCTTGCACTGTTGAGTCTTGAACTCCTTGACCAAGCAAAGCTTCTCGAATCTTATTAGAACTCATTTCTTCCTCAAAACTAACTACTACATCAGTTCCACCTAGGAAATCGATACCGAATTTATTCTGACCTGTGATAATCCACTCATACAAGCACCAAGAAGTAAGTAAAATAGATATAACTATCCAAACTTTTCTCATGCCCATAAAATCTATATTAGTTGAAGGTCGAATGAATGCCATAATGATTTCAGAAATTACTTATTATTTATAGACTATATACTTAGAGACTTATCTTTTCTACTTAAAGAAAGAACATCAAAACCTAACTTACATACATACAAAGCACAGAACATACTTGTAAGTATGCCAAGGCTCAATGTCACTGCGAATCCCTTTATCGGGCCAGTTCCAAAAAGATAAAGGACCACTCCAGTTAATAAAGTAGTTAAATTTGAATCAATAATTGTAACTCGAGCCCTATCAAATCCTGCAGAAATTGCAGTTGATATAGTTGCTCCACTTCTTAGTTCTTCTTTTATTCTTTCATAAATGATAACGTTCGCATCCACTGCCATACCTACAGTCAAAGCAAATCCCGCTAAACCTGGAAGAGTTAAAGTCCCTCCTAGTAAGGAAAGTAGCGATAATAAGAATATCAAATTCAGTACTAAACAAAAAACGGATAACATTCCGGACTTTTTATAATATCCAATCATAAATAATGCGACAATTAAGGACCCAATCAAACAAGCTTGAACACCTTTTTGTATAGAATCTGCACCGAGGGAAGCTCCAACAGTTCTCTCCTCCTCAAATGTCAAGGGAGCAGGCAAAGCACCAGACTTTAAAACAATTGAAAGATTCTTACCTTCTTGTTTAGTAAAATTACCCGATATCTGTGCTCTTCCGTCATTAATTGGTTCTCTGATGTTAGGAAAAGACTGTACTCTACCATCTAAAATAATCGCTAAAGATCTTTGAATATTAGATGAAGTAATCTCAGAGAATGTTTTTTTACCCTGCGAATTTAACTTTAAAGATACTTGAACTTCGTTAGTTTGAGGATTGATTTCAACATTTGCGTTCTCAATTGCATCTCCCGTCATAACCACTTCATCTTCTAAACTAAGGGTACCGCCTGCTTTTAGAGGTAAGGAGATAACTTTTTTATTTGCAGATTTTTCATCGGCGACGATCCTAAACTCTAGTTTAGCTACGGACCCTAAAGTCTTCTTAACTTCCTCAATATTAGTAATTTCTGGAAGCTGCACCATTAATCGATCATCACCTGATCTCTGAATTGTTGGTTCTGCTACTCCGTATTGATCTACCCGATTCCGAATAGTCTCAATCGCTTGTTGAACTGAATTTCGCTTAATGTCATTTTGTACTTTCTCAGAAATTCCGTACCTCAATACCACTTCCTCCCCAGAACTAACGTCTTCTTGAAAGTTAAAATCTGGATAATCAGAGCTCATAAACTCTTTGACTTCATCCACACCTGAGGCGGATAATAAAGTTATTTCAATCTGCTCTGAACCAACCGACTTAGTTCTAAGTAATCCAACTTTTCTATCTCTGAGTTCAGATCGAATTCCAATGGCGGAAGTTGTTAAGCTACTTTTCACAGCTTCATCAGTTTTAACTCCGAGGATAAGGTAAGACCCTCCACGTAGATCTAAACCAAGTTTAATTTTGCCAAATGGATAATGTTCCGGAGTTTGCTGAGGAAATAGGGTAGGAAACATGATCCCCAAGCCCACAAGCACTAGAACCGAAACGAAAATTATTTTATTTTTATACACAGCTTACTCCCTATGGAATTTAGAAATTTATTTTTTACTTACCGTAGTCGGCTCAATATAAGAGGATTTGATTTGGACATTAACCTTAGGTGCTACCTCAATAGTAATTACGTCCTCTTTAATTTGCACTATTTTGCCCATCAATCCGCCTGTAGTAGTTACCTCTGAGCCTTTTTTCAATTCAGAGACATATTTCTTTCGATCATCTTCTTCTACCTGTTGAGGTTTAATTACAAGGAAGAAATACGCAAAAAACGCCATCAATATAAAGTAAAGAGTCCCAAAGATAAATCCTTGTGATCCACCAGCACCTTGCCCACTTCCGCCCATTGCCTCCATACTAGCAGGAGAACAACCCGAGCTCAGTATTAACAATACAATTATCGGCACAAACTTATTCTTTCCAATTAATTTGGCACTCTTCTCGAAAGGATGAAAAATCATTATTCTCTATTTTAACTCTTATTAATTTAACAAGGCGCTGATAAAACCGCAGATTATGCAAACTGGCAAGACTAGCTCCAAGCATCTCTTTAGTGTGATTTAAGTGGGAGATATATGCCCTAGAATAGGTTTTACAACAATAACAATCGCACCCCTCTTCTAATGGCCTTGAATCTGCCCTATATTCGCTGTTTCTTATATTAAAAAAACCATCCATTGTAAAAATTCTACCAAATCGACCACTTCTAGTAGGCATTACGCAGTCAAACATATCTACTCCAGCATAAACTGACTCAACAATATCAAGAGGAGTCCCAACTCCCATTAAATATCTAGGTTTATCCTCTGGTAACATAGGAGCAGTAAACGTGCATATCCTCCGCATGATCTCTTTATCCTCCCCCACACTCAATCCACCAATTGCATATCCAGGAAAGTTTAGGTCAGTTAAATCTCTCACAGATTGCTCTCTAAGATCTTCAAACATTCCTCCTTGCACTATCGCAAATGGAAGTACGTCATCTCGCTGCTTAGAATCCAAAGAACGTTTAGCCCACAATAAAGTTCTATCCCAAGATTTTTTAGCTTGTTCATGAGTCGCCTCTTTATTCAAACATTCATCAAGGACCATCATGATATCAACACCTAAGGTCTCCTGTATCTTCATCACGCTCTCAGGCGTAAATAGAATCTCCTTCCCATCAACATGTGATCGAAACCTTACCCCCTCATCATTTATCTTCCTAAGTCCACTCAAACTAAATACTTGGAACCCTCCACTATCAGTTAAAATTGGTCCATCCCAAGCCATGAACTTATGAATATCTCCAAGATCCCTAATTAGCTCTTCGCCCGGCCTAATATGAAGATGGTAAGTATTAGAAAGGATGATTTCAGCCCCAATTTCCTTTAGTTCCCTTGCAGTCACACCTTTGACCGTTCCTTGCGTTCCTACAGGCATAAATGCTGGTGTTTCAAATGAACCTGAACGAGTATAAAACTTACCGCGCCGCGCATTCCCTTCCCTATGTGATATTTCAAAATTACCAATTGAGCTCATAGTACACCTAAAACATTATTTAAATTATCACTTATCAAATTGTTTCTAAAAAAGAAGAATCACCATAACTTAGAAATCTATATTCATGTGCTAGAGCATGAGCATATACTTTAGAAATATTATTTACCCCTAAAAATGCACTTACTAAAAGTAAGTGCGTTGATCTTGGTTGATGAAAATTAGTAAACATCGCATTCACGATTTGAAATTCATATCCGGGAGTAATCATTAACTGCGTTTGAGACCACTGGCCGACATAAGGATTTTGATCCGTATTTTTAAATACAGTTTCTAAACATCTAACAACAGTCGTCCCTACCGCGATTATTCTTCGCTTTAATTTCCTAGCATTTTTTAATGCTAAATAAGTATCCTCGGATATCAAAAATCTCTCTTCTAATACCTGAGAGTCCTCTATATTCTCCGCCACAGGAAAGAAACTATAGGGTCCAACATGTAGTATAATTTTATGAATTTCCACCCCATACTGCTCCAAGCCTTTAAGAATCTCTTCAGTAAAATGCAAACCTGCAGTAGGTGCTGCCACTGAACCTTCATCATTTGCATAGACGGTCTGGTATAAATCTTTATCCGAATCATCTGATATTCCATCCCTTATATATGGTGGAATGGGTGCAAAGCCGTCCTCTCTGATTATATCCTCTAAGGATTCTCCCTGTGCAGGTATCAGCCTTATCTTAAGGCCACGTCCTTCATTTACGCGACAAATCACCTCTGCTTTAAGCCTTGAAGAAAGTGAAAAATATTTCATACTCTCCAGTTTCTTCAATGGTTTTCCTAAACACTCCCATGTCAAAGAATCTTCCAAAGGTTTCACCAAAAGAATTTCAGCATGTTTTCCGGATTCTAACTCAATAAAAAATCGAGCGTGGATTACTTTAGTACTATTTAATACTAGAACGTCACCTGGATTGAATAAGCTTGAAACAGATAAAAAAGAACAATCCTTTATCTGCAAAACATCATTCACACTCCGTGCGAATAGTAGCTTTGATGAATCTCTAGTCGCAAGGTGTGAAACTGGCCTTTGAGCGATTCTATTTGGTGGTAGATTATAAGAAAGTATTTCTCTCAGCTCACTTTCCACAAACTACCACCAAATCGATAAAAGACTACAACATTAAGATTTATTAGCGAATCCTCTCAAGAATTCCATAGGTAATGGGAAAATTGTTGTAGAGTTATTCTCAGTTGCAATTTCCGATAATGTTTGAAGATACCTTAGTTGTAAGGCTCCTGGCGATGAGTCTATTATTCTAGCAGCCTGAGTAAGCTTTTCTGCGGCTTGAAATTCTCCCTCTGCGGCAATAATCTTAGCTCGTCTCTCTCTTTCTGCCTCAGCTTGCCTTGCCATAGCTCTTTGCATCTCAGGTAATAGATCAATGTGCTTTAGCTCAACCAAATTAACCTTTATTCCCCATGGGTCAGTTTGAGTATCTAGTATCTCTTGAAGTCTATGATTCATATGCTCTTTCTCTGAAAGCAACTCATCCAACTCAGCTTCCCCACATACAGATCTCAAAGTTGTCTGAGCAAGCTGACTTGTTGCATAATGATAATTTTCGACTTCTACAACGGCCTTGTTCGGATCAATTACTCTAAAGTAAACTACCGCATTAACTTTTACAGATACGTTATCTTTAGTGATCACGTCCTGAGGAGGTACATCCATTGTAATAGTACGAGTATCAATTCTCATCCCTGTTTCCATGCCAGGTATTAGGAATATGAGTCCGGGACCACGAGCACCTTGAAGGCGACCTAATCTAAATACAACTAATCTCTCATATTCATTCACAATCTTTACACAGGAAAATAATAAAAACGCTACAAATAGAATTGGGACTAGCCACATAAAAAACTCCGAAGATAAATTTAAAAAAATATTGTAAACGTCTTTGAATCAAAAGACAAATCAAGACTAAACTTCTAGGTATTCCGTAATTAAAGTCAATCCCTTAAGACCAATGACAACAACTTGAGCGCCAACTTCAGGGATACTGCCAACTTTTGCCATCTCAGCATTCCACAATTCTCCATTGATAAAGACCTTCCCACGAAGGGCTCCACTAGGCCCATCTAATATAAATTTAGCCTTTACCTCAGCCTTCCTTCCAATTAAGCCCTCCTTTCCAGTTACCACTTTGGACTTGAGAGTCGTCGAAGCTATATACATTAAGAATAAAACAAAAATTCCGATTAAAGTAGCACTTCCAACAACAAGACCGGTATCTACGCCAAAGCCATCGACCGCCCATACCATACTAGTATCCACTACATATACCGAACCAAAAACTAAACAAACAAATCCAACTATTCCAAGAACACCGAAGGAAGGCACAAACATCTCGGCAAGCATTAATAACATGCCAAAAATCAGGAGAATTACTCCGCCAGTATTTATTGGGATTACTTGGGAAGCAACCAAAGTCAAAATTAAACATAAAACTCCAAGGGTGCCAGGCACAATTAAGCCAGGATGGTAGAACTCTGCAACAATCCCACCAAAAGCCCCTACGCCTAGTAGAGATGCGATAGAGGGGTCAGAAACGACATTTACAACTGTCTGCCTAAAGCTCATTTCATACTCATCAATACGAGCCTCACTTAAGTCCGGGAATTCCACTTCTAATTCCTTAAGCTTATACTTTTCCCCCTTAGCGGATTCTAAAAAGTCTTTTACGGAAGCAGAAGAAAAATCAACGACTTTTTCCTTAATGGCATCAGTATCAGTCAAAGCAACACTTTCTTTAACTGCCTTCACAGCCCAAGCTGTGTTTCTACCCCTTTGTTCAGCTATCGCCTTAATTAATGATGAAGCAAAATTCTCGGCCTTTAATCTCATATCTCCATCAATATCCTGACCTCCACCAGACACTGGATGAGCGGCTCCTATATTCGTACCAGGCGCCATACTTGCAAAGTGAGCGGCCATTGTAATAAAAACTCCGGCTGATATTGCTCCACCACCTGAGGGTGAGACATAAACCAGTACTGGTACTTCACTACCTAAAAATGACTCAACTATACTCTGTGTTGAAGGCAACAAACCACCTGGAGTATTCAAATGTACGACTATTGCATTATACTTCTCGGTATTCCCTTTCTTCACACCGGAAATTACATAATCCGCTGTTCCTGGATTAATAGTAGCATCTAATTTTAATGACAATATCTTCGATTCTTCGGCTGATGAAGTTGAAAGCACACTTAAAAAACACATTAAAACAACTAAAACTCTTTTCATTTTTATATACCTAGTTCTTTCATTACCAATTTTAAATCTCCCCAAAAAATCTTCTTAGAATCAGGTTGAGTAAGTACTTCCTCAAGATCAAGAGAAGGCAAAACCTTTAAACCATTCCATTCAAACATATCACCTCTCGTATAACTCCCCAAAAAAGAACTACTAATTAGACCTCCAAGCGTAACAACTACCTTTGGTTGAATGCTCTTTAAGTGGGTGAGCAGATAAGCCGCACAGAGATTAATATCTACAGGCGTCTTAGCTTTCTCATTAAATTGCTCACAGTTCCCAATGTTATAAATAAATACCTCTGAAAGATTTAGCTTCAATCCTTTCTCAATAGCAGCAACTATCAAATCTCCCTTGGCTCCCGAGAATGCACCCCCTCCCGATTGATCGGATAATGAACCTATAAAAGCGACTAAAGGCGAGCGAAAATCTATAGAACTAGCCCTAGATTCACATCGACTACAAGTAGTACCACTCTGAGCAACCTCCAAGTGAGCAAGCTCTAAAGCTTTAATCTGAGAGCTTAGCACTTCATCTTCAAGCTTTATAAAAGAGGAAACCCCAATGAAGTCAGAAAAATACTTTTTTGCAATTTGATCTTCTGTTTTTAAAAACATTTTATACCAGCTTTAAAGTACTTTTTATTAGTTGGTCTGCGATTATGTGTTTATCTTGAATGGCCAACTCTTCCTCCTTCCCACTACTAGGAATAAGCCATACTCTTGCACTATCTAATCCAAAACTCTCCTCAGCAAGATTCCCCACTATCATATCGCACTTTTTACGCTCTCTCTTATCTCTAGCTGTTTTAATAAGATTCTCCACCTTACCTGTCTCTGCAGTAAACCCTACTAACAGTAACCTGACCCCAGACTTTTCCTCAATCTCTTGCCGTGAATTTCCAAGTCCCGCTAAAATATCAGGACATGGGCTAAAAGTTACGTCATAAGAAGTATCTTTAGCTTTCTTAATTTTTTCTTCAGAATAAGTATCTGGACGATGATCACTAACTGCCGCAGCCATATAAACAAGTTGTAATTTAGTATCCCCTGATACCTTTCTTGTACATTCCGCATGCATCGTCGCGGCCATTTCATCAGCAGAATTTACTTTAATGACTTTTACTCCCACAGGTTCGTCTAAATTGGTAGGTCCAGTGACCAAAGTCACCTCTGCCCCTAACCACCTAGCTACTCTTGCAATCGCATAGCCCATTTTTCCCGTAGAAACATTAGATAGAAATCGTATAGGGTCCAATTTTTCAATTGTTGGCCCAGCTGATACCACGACTCTTGTTCCACTAAGGGGTTTTGATTTAAGAGTGCAATTAATCGCATCTATAATTACCTCTAACTCAGGAAATCTCCCCGCACCAATCCACCCACAAGCAAGTGGGCCTTCATCTGGATCAACAACAAAATGTCCTAGTTCCCTCAGACGTTTCACATTGTCTTGAGTAACCTGACTTTTCCACATATTTACGTTCATCGCTGGAACAAACAAAACGGGGCAACGACTGGCTAGCACTATAGTTGAGATTATATCATCCGCTATTCCATGACTAACTTTAGCTAGGACATTCGCGCTTGATGGAGCACATATAATGATATCAGCTTTATCCGCCAAAGAAATATGCCCTATCTCATGCTCCAAATGGGTATTAAATAGTTCAGTAATGACAGGTGAACCTGAAAGCGATTGGAAAGTTAAAGGTGTGACAAACTCTTGCGCACCCTCACTCATAGCAACCTGAACTTTCGACCCTCTCCGCTGTAACTCACGTAAAAGCTCAACCGACTTAAAACATGCTATTGAACCAGAAACCAACAATGTTACATTCAATCCTGAAAACATAAAACTACACCTTAATCTAAATCTATACTATTCAATTAAAAACGGATTAGCACTTTTCTCTAATCCAATATGAGTATTAGGGCCATGGCCCGCAAGAACTATTGTTTCATCAGGCAAGACTAATAGTTTAGTTCTAATGGACCTTAGTAGCTCTTCATGATTTCCACCCGGCAAATCAGTTCTGCCTATTGATCCCTTAAAGAGGGCATCACCTGCAATTAGAAGTGGGCCGCTGTGCTTAGTATTTACAAAACTACCTAACATTTCATCTTCTACGATTAATTCAAACTCACCTCTCGCACAAAAAAACGAAAGGTGGCCTGGCGCATGCCCTGGAGTAAACAAGCTTTGAACCTTAGTCATACCAAAATCAAAGGATTCACCATCCTCTAAATAATTGTCTGAAGCTGGGACATTTTCGTATTCACCACTAGTCATACCATACATCATAGATTGCCGCTCAATTGTTTCACGATATAAATCGTTATCTCTATGAAATAAAAGTGTTGGCTTCATCCCGTACTTGGACTCAAACTGTTTAAGCATTGCCTTCACCCCTCCACCATGATCAATATGCGAGTGGGTTAGAAGCAATTTAGCCTCACTTATTCCCTCTTTAGGTAGATGCCTATCTATGACGTCCATGATCCTATCTACTTCACCACCTGGATCAACTATTAATATAGACTTCGATTGCGAATCTATTACTAATCTGAAGTTTTGCTCAAATGGAGTAATCGTTAAACTTATTATTTTTATCATTTTTATTTTTACTAAATTGTAGTATTAGTCTTTTACCAATATTTAAGCACTTACAAAACTAGAGGCATTACATCCTCTAATTACTGTTAATTTTTAAAAGGCTTTTTTTATAAAGTGGATATATTTGAGCCAAATTTAGATTCGAATGATGCTGAAGACAAGAAACATCCTCAATCCTCTAAAAGAAACAAAAATCAATCAGAGCTCTTAAAAGCCACCGTAGAAAGAATTACCTATAGAAACGATGAGAATAGCTTCGGGATCGTAAAGGTTAAAAAAGAAGGTGCTGGCTTTCTTGATCCTACAATTACAGTAGCTGGAACTATTCCTACTACGTTTCATGAAGGAGTTACATTTGTCGCTAGAGGTGTATGGCAGACCCATCCTAAGTTCGGCCTACAGTTTAAAGCCTACTCCATTACTGAGACCCTTCCCACTGAAAAAGAATCTATCATTAGATATTTATCCTCAGGTTTAATTAAAGGAATTGGTCCTAAATTTGCCGAACGAATTGTAGATCACTTTGGAGAATCCACTTTACAAATAATGGAAACTAACCCTGACAGACTAACGGAAGTCAAAGGGCTTGGTCGCGCGAAAGCTGAAGAGATTAAAGTCATCTGGACTGAAAAAAAGGAAGAAAGAGAAACCATTCTATTTTTCAACAACTACGGCATTAGTCATGCCCTAGGATCTAGAATCTACAAAGTATATAAATCTAGAACTATTGAGACTGTTAAAAGCAACCCCTATATTTTATGTCAGCAGGTTTGGGGGATCGGTTTCTTAACCGCAGATAAAATTGCGCGGGCTATAGGGATAGATGAAAAGTCTTTAGATCGTTTAATGGCAGGTATCCTATACACTTTAATAGATGCTGAATCAGATGGCCATACCTACCTACCTAGAGATATTCTCCTGGCTAAAAGTGGATCGCTGCTCGTAATTGGAGAAGCTGAGCTTTTAGAAGAAGCCTTGGAGAAAGCCCTACTAGAAGGGATCGTCACTGGCTTTGAAGATAAAATGTTTTCTCCTCAAATTTTCATGGCTGAGAGAAAGGTTGCTGATTGTGTAATTCAAAGAGTTCAGAATACCAGGATTGCGAAAACAGTACCGAGCTGGATCGTAAAAGACATTTTAGAATCAGGTTCCCTAAGGAATAAAGATGGAACTCGACTACTTTTATCCGAAGAACAAGGTCAGGCAGTAAAGTTATCTGCAGAAAGTTCCCTACTGGTAATTACTGGCGGTCCTGGTTGCGGTAAAACAACTGTTGTTCGTTCAATTGGTGCCCTGTTTAAAAAAGCTGGATTTACGATTCGACTTTGTGCACCTACGGGAAGAGCTGCGCAACGACTTCAGGAAGTTTGCGATATTGAAGCTTCTACAATTCATAGATTGCTAAAATACGACCCGATTAAAAAAAGCTTTCTACACAATGAAGGAGATTATCTTCCCTTTGATGTTTTGATTGTTGATGAAAGTTCAATGATTGATATTCCTTTAGCTTCAAGCCTACTTAGAGCTGTTTCTCCCGAGACAAGATTAATATTTGTTGGAGATAAAGATCAACTTCCGAGTGTCGGTCCAGGGCTGTTTTTCCCTGATTTATTAGAAATTACGAATATTCCGATTGTCACCCTCACTAGATTATTTAGGCGTTCTGAGGAATCCAGCATTAATGACATAGCTCATGAGATAAATCATGGCGTAGTCCCCAATATCCCAGAACCGGATGGATCTGGGATAAGAGATGCTTACTTTCTTCCTATTCGCTCTTCAGAAGAAGCGGGCCAGTTAATCGAACGTTTAGTCTCAGAACAAATCCCTAAAAAGTTTGGCATTAAAACTTCTGATATCACAGTTCTTTCCCCTATGAACCAAGGGGAGCTGGGAATCATTTCTTTAAATCGTCGCTTACAATCTAAGCTAGTTCCGGACTCTCAGGGGCAACCTAAAGTTTCCGTGGGTCAAACGGAGTTTAGAGTTGGGGATAGGGTTTGCCAAAGAGTGAATAACTATAATATCCATGAGGCAGGCGTATTTAATGGCGAGCAAGGTACTATCTATGGGCTAGATACAGAACAAAAGGCGGTCTATGTAAAGCTCTGGGATGGACGAGAGATAACATACCTAGCAGAAAATATTTCCCAACTTGATCTTGCCTACGCTCTTACCATACATAGATCTCAAGGCTCAGAAGTTCCTGTTATTATTCTAGTCCTACATGACTCCCACGCTATAATGCTTGAAAGGCAACTTATTTATACTGGAGTAACAAGAGCTAAGAATTTGTTGATTATTGTAGGAACAAGATCTGCTCTTCAGACCGCTACGAAAAGGATAAAAAGTTCTAAGAGATATACTGGGTTTCGGGATTTAGTGGCGAGGGGAAGTGGAGAGCTTGGGGGTGAAGTTCAGGTTGAATGAATTAAAATAAATAAGATATAAGCCTTCTACTCACGCAGCTCACTTACAACATCACTCAATTGAACTACAATCTTTGGTAACTCTTTTTGTATAACGTCCCACATTAAGCTGTAATTTATACCGAAATAATCATGCACTAACTTGTCTCGGAATTTTGCTATTTTAGACCAAGGGATCTCGACATGCTTATTAGTTGTTTCAACGCTAACTTTTTTGCAAGCTTCTCCCATAACTTGGAAATTTCTCACTACCGCATCTTTTACTAGCGAGCTACCCAAGAAATACTCTTTGTTATTCTGAGAATATGTTAATATATTCTCCGCCGACACCAACATATGTTGCAGATATGCCAAATCTCTATTCACAGGACTTGAGCCGAATTTAAAATTTCATCCTTTAAGAAAGGAGATAGGCCCTCTTCAGTAACAACATCAACTGGGATACCTAATAAACTCTCTAGAGCATCTGAAAAATCAATTAAATCAAAATACGATCTTCCAGCTTCAGCCTGCACCAATATATCCAAATCATTGGGTTTCAACTCACCCCTTGAGACAGAGCCAAAGACCCTCGGGTTCAGCATTCCATACGCCTTAGATAGCCGTAGTATCTGATCACGATTACTTACTAAAGATTCTTTTATATTGCCCATCCTGAGATTGTACATTATTAGAGTATGTTTTGTCCACCCGAATTGTAATTCCCAAACCAAAAGCAAGTCGAAGATCGTAAAGAAGATTATTTTGAATCAGAGATCTGCTATTATACCAAAAAATATAGATCTCTACCTACTTGAAGCTAAGCTAGGAACACCCCCGAGGAAGGTAAAATGAAAAATGGGATTGCCACGCTTCGACAGGCTCACCGCAGGCCGTCGCTTCGCTCCTCGCAATGACAGGTTGGAGCACTACATCAGTCTTTTTAAAGCCTAAGAGTAGCCCCGCTACTTCCCATTGATATCTACAGACGGATGTTCCTAGATAATTTTAGATACCGCGAGGGACAGAATCTCCTCAATATTTTCAGTATACTACAGCTCTAATTAACTAAATTAAGGCTCCGTACTACACTCTAAAGATAAGCATTGCCTTGACAATTCCCACTAAAACCAGCAAGAATACCTAATTGGATAAATTTTACTGAGCTCTATACTTGGATAGTTTTGAGTATAGCGGTCAGTCGAAAATTCACCCTGAGGTTCTCAAAATAGAAAGTTTTCTCATGTCTGAGCTTCTTAAAACGGCTGCAGGTGCCTTGGCTGGATTAATTTTCTTTTTTGCTACGATAATACAGTTCGTAAAACTGGTGAGGAGCAAAAATACAGAAGGACTCAGTATATGGTCGTGGTTTTTGTTCGGTGTCGGTAATGCTGGGTACTTCATTTACTTTGAAAGATACTCCGATCCAGTTGCCATAGTTGGACAATTAGGTACTGCAATCGTCGATGCTTTTATCGTCGTCTATGCACTTAGGCTTAACTCAAGGAAGATTGGATGAAACTAGGGTTAGGTCAGTACAAATGGTTTCCGACTGACCGCCCTTTCTCATTCAGATCTTCTTAACCAAAAATGTACCCGTTCCTTTTGCAATTAAATTTTCAAAAACTCTACCTCTTTGTTTCAAAACAGGGGTTGCTCACATTGCTATAGAACTAAATAAAAGACAGCAATTAGAGTTAGTACGCGACTAAGAAGCTGTAACTACTACTCCTTTTCCCCTAACTCACACATCCCAACTAAACCCTAATAACACTTAAAGAATCTATAAATTGCAGTCGGGCGGGGTGAGAGCTTTCTATTTTGAATAAAGCATTTAATCTTATTGATGAAGCTATAAATCGAGGTTCTCTTACTGAAGCAGAACACGATAAAATAATGCATTTAATCCACAAAGATGGACAAATAGACAGTGACGAACAGGAAAAACTATCAGAACTTTTCTCCGCTATTCAAACGAAACAAGTTGTTCTAACCAGAGACTTAGAAATCAAAAAAAACTCCTCAAAAGATCAACTCATTGAGGACGCAATTTCAAGAAATTCAAAAGATCTTAATCAGGAGAGAAAGGTAGAAGAAGGTTCAGGGAACCCCTTAGACGTACCCTCAACCCAACCTGCTCCTTCTCTCCCCTCTCCTGATTTTTTTTCCAAAGAAGTTGGTTCCAGTGCGCCAGAAGAGCTGGAATCAAGTTTTGATCATATCTTCAACCTAAGTCATTATACGCGACCTAGTCATGCCCAACGATTTCATGCTGGGTCCGAACGACTACTAGATATAAATCTAGACGGAAAAGTATGGATTAAAACTGGCACCATGGTTGCCTACCAAGGCGGTATAAACTTTAGGCGTGAAGGCATAACCGAACATGGGTTTGGAAAACTACTCAAAAGAGGCGTAACAGGTGAAAGTAGCCCGCTGACTGCGGCACAAGGTCAAGGGAATCTATATCTCGCCGACCAAGGGAAGAAAATAAAAGTAGTAGAGCTGAAAGGAATTCCTATTTATCTTCAGTCAAGTCATATACTGGCGTTTGACAGCCAAATAAAGTGGAACGTTGAAAGCTTATTTAATGTTGGTACTGCATTAGCAGGTGGACTCTTTCATATAGTATTTTCTGGACGTGGAATGATCGCTTTTAGTGCTAGGTTTGAGCCCATAATACTCAGAGTCTCCCCTGGCAATCCTGTAATGACTGATGCAAATGCTACAGTTGGCTGGTCTAGTGGAGTTATTCCCAATGTCAAAACCGACGTAAACCTTCAAACCCTTATAGGAAGAGGAAGTGGTGAAACAATACAATTAAAATTCGAAGGAGATGGCTTCGTCATAATTCAGCCTTTTGAGGAAATTAAAGAAAGCAAGTGAGTAAATGACTAAGTCTTAGATTGAACTTAGTGAGTATCCAGAGTTTCTAAAACTAGGGCATGAAGATTTTCGTCAAACGTAAGTACAACTTGCATCCCATCCGTCACCCACTCTAACTTCTGTCCCATAAAGTCAGATTCTACTCCACCTAAAGTTTCAATCAACAATGAGATTGGAGCATAGTCCCAGACTTTTCCGCCTTCACCTATAAAACAATGGGCATGACCCTTAGCAAGCTGTACTGCAACATGAACCGCAGTGCTAAAGCTCCTGATAATTCTAGCCTTTTTCACAATGGGAGTTAAAACCTTAGAACAATAAGACTCGCTTAACCAATTACCTAAACATTGAATAACAATACTCTCTTGAATTGTCTGAGGTACTTCCGGACCTATAAGCTTAACTCCATTGAGGTAACTTCCCTCATGTCGTGATGATGATAGTAGATTATTTAATTTAGGTTGATAGACTACAGAAGTATCTACTTTCCCATCTTTGAAATATGATATTAGAATCCCCCACTCCTCCCCACCATAAGAATAGTCAAATGTACCGTCTATTGGGTCGATAATAAAAGTTTCGGCTAAACTTAAAGAAAAGGACGAGTCCTCTTCCCCCAATATTGGAATTCCTGGAAAATCTCTACTCAAGCTCTGTACTAACTGCTCTTGCACACGAAGGTCAGCCTCCGTTGCGAAGTCAGAGCCGCCTTTAGAAATTCTTTGCAATTTGGGCTTTTGCATCTGTAATGCGAGTGTACCAGCCGTCTTTATAATATTAGTTAAATTTTCAATCATTTTTATAACTCTTATCCTCGACCAATTAATGAAAGTTAGATATGTTATCGCTATTATTTATAAGACTACTCTCTATACCAATTAATAAGTGGGTCAACCTGAAACATATCTACATAAGCGTCAAGAAGGCAAGAACGACGAAAGCCTTGAAGAGCAAATGCTTGATGCGCTCGAGCTTTTTCACTATTCATTTGCCTTTAGAGACTCTCTTTTTGTAGTTTATGTAGAACACCTCAGTGCGCTAGAGAGTCTTTTCACTGATTTAAAATTAATTCAATCCGCTCAAATTTTCCTCCTCGTTGTCGTCAAACATTCTGAGATAGTTAAAAGAAGAATAAAATCTTTGAAATCAGAAGGCCTCTTAATTGAGTATTTTAAACATGATGCGACTGAAGATATCCCATTGCAGAAGCAAAAGATTCTCAAAAAGGAATACTCCTCGCATGATGTAGTGGTCTTCGGCCTAGTGTCTAAGAATAAAAACTCCGAAATGGAATGTTTCAGCGAAGCCCTAGAAATATCTAGCCTTTTATCCCCTAAGAAATTCTTTTTTGTCAGTAATCAAAAAAGCCTTAATATAAACGGGGTTCCACTCTCTCATATAAGTTTAAAGGATCTAAGGCATGAGAATGCTCTCCCCAACATGGAGACTAAAAGAGAACTTATTATAGACTTATTAGAAAAAACTGAGATTGATATTGTTATAATAGACCCAGCACCTGGCGCACTATTCCAGGAAGTATTCACTCACCAAGGTAGAGGCACGTTACTTACCAAAGAATACAACAACGAAATCCGTCGAGGGGAATCGAAAGATGTATTTACTGTATCAAGATTAATTAAACCCCATATTGAACGGGGGCTAATTCTTCCTATGACCGATGAAGAGTTAGCAGGTGAGATAAATAATTTCCTCCTATACTCCATAAATGGGTCAATCGTTGCTGGCGCCAAAATAATCAACTATGGCGATACTGGCGAGCTCTCAAAATTCTTTAGTTTGCCTAGATTTAGAAGACGTGGACATGCCAGACTAGTTGCATTAGCCCTAATTGAAGAAGCTCAAAAAACAGGCAAAAAATACGTTTTCTCTCTAAGCATTTCCCCGGGAATGTGGGACTTCTTTATATCACTTGGATTTCAAGAGATTGATAGAAATGCTCTTCCAGTAGAGTGGAAAAATGGATATGATTTCAGTAGAAAGTCTAAAGCCTTTGCCCTTTACCTATAATCAGTTTACAAGCTTAAATTATGGCCTTTACAAAACCAACTATTTTAATGTGTACCCCTACATTCTTCAAAGTATCCTATGTGATAAATCCATGGATGCATGGCAACTTATCCAATACTACCTCTGAACAATCTCTAATACAGTGGAATACCCTCAAAGATAATCTCTCCAAAGTTGCAACCATTAAAATCATTGATCCAATTGATGGCCTACCAGACGAAGTCTTTACTGCCAATGCAGGGCTCGTTGTAGGTGAGAAGTTCATTCCTTCTAGATTCTATTTTAATGAACGTAGAGGAGAAGAGCCATATTTTAAAGCTTGGTTTGAAGAAAATGAATTCGAGATACATCCCTTAGGTCAGGACCTATGCTTTGAAGGTGCTGGTGATGCTCTATTAGATAGAAGTAAACCCATCCTATGGGCTGGCTACGGCTTTAGGACAGACATAAGGGCCCACTCTGAAATCAGAAAAATCATTTCAGAGGAAGTGGTCTCCCTTAAATTGCTGGATGACAGATTTTACCATCTTGATACCTGCTTTTGCCCTCTTAGTGATGGCTATTTAATGTATTATCCGCAAGCTTTTGATGGCCCATCTAATCGCCTCATCAAGCTTCATACTCCAGAAGATAAAAGGATAGTAGTAAATGAGCAAGATGCCAAGATATTTGCTTGCAACGCAGTAAACATTGGTAAAGATATTTTTCTAAATGAAGTTTCTGATGACTTAGTGAATACCCTAAAGAAAAAAGGGTTTAATTCTATACGTTCAAATACCAGTGAGTTTTTAAAAGCAGGTGGATCCTCTAAGTGTCTAACAATCAGACTAGATGAAAATTCAATAGCCTAACTACTGCTTTTGAATCCCGTAAAGAGTCCAAGTAAAACCAACATCGCTTTTACCATCGATAAAAATCTCCCAACCTACGTCAGGAGTAGATTGATCTCCTCTTGAATCCAAAACCAACTCTTCACCATTTACATCTAAAACAATATCCACACCATTAGACCTATCATCCCAAGATAAAGGTTTGGACCCAGGCTTATACTTACCTTGAACAAGGCCAGTAACAATACTTCTAAATGGTTTAATTTTTTCTGTCATACTGATTGTAGAATTCATTAGCTAAGCAAACTAACTTGGCAAAAATGTTTTCTCTATAGTCGCACCAAAGTATGGTGTAGGACCTTGACTAACATCTCTCATCATTTCAGCTGCTTCTCTTGTATCAACAATTCCCCACTGAAATCTTGGTTCACCTCGTGAGCCAGGATCTAAAATTTTTCTCACGACCAAGAAACAATCATCCGAAACAGCATCAGCCTTATCGACCATGCGGTATATATGGCACTGAAATTTCAATGCGTTTGCAGTTCTTTGAGCTTTTTTCTCTAAAGACTCCATATCTAGAGATATTTCCCACTCAGAAGACTGTACTCCTGGGCAAGCATATAAATCCTTACCATTATTGATTGATCTTTCAAGATCTTCTAGGTAATCAATTGACATATTTTTTCCTCTTACAAAATGTAACAACTTTAAATCGTTATAGCTGGCACCTATACTTTCGGCAAGTACTCAATCCAAGATTAACACTCTTTTATCGCTAATATTGGATTCAGATAATTTCTTAATCTACACCAGGTAAATCACCGCCATTCAATCTCTTATTCAATTCTTTACCAAGCTTAAAGGTAGGAAGTTTTTTAGGCGCTACTTCTATTTTTTCACCAGTTTTAGGGTTTCTGCCCATATAACTCTCGTAATCTTTTACCTTAAAACGTCCAAATCCTCGAATTTCTATTCGGCCACCTTCAAAAAGAGTATTCTTCATTTTAGAAAACATCAATTGTACTAACTCTTCTGCTTGAACGCTTCCTACTCCTGTCCTTTCGGCAAGCTTTTCTATTAGCTCTGACTTATTCATCGGTTTGAGTCCTTATTTAAATAAATAAACAATATTTTGGTACCACTTTATAAAATTCATACTACCTCGGTTCATGCTAACTCTTTATAAGAATTACAACAATACCCGTAATATTAGACTCAGTTTGCCCACGATAGGATTCGAACCTATGACCCCAGGTTTAGGAAACCTGTGCTCTATCCTACTGAGCTACGAGGGCATGATTTGTACTGCTGGCCGGTAAATACTATAAATTCAAATACTTATCAAGCTTACTTAAGCGATAAATTATAGATAGCTTAATAATTATTTAGCTTAAAGTAGCTAAAATAATTAAGAATAATCAGAGCAACGACCTAACGTAGCCATGCCAAAAGAGGCTCTAGACTATCATTCACTCTATATCTAGGCTTATTTTTCGATGGTTTTAATAAAGGTAGTGGGTCTACCGCGACTGCCCTTCCCCTACTATCCTTAGCTCTCACTTCAAAATGCAAGTGTGGACCTTCGGTTTTTCCAGTCATCCCTACTTCTGCAATCACTTGGCCCCTCTTCACATTCTCACCCTTTGAGGCTTTCAAGGATCTATTGTGCGCATAGACTGTGATCAGATTATCACTTCCTTTAACAACCAATAAGTTACCATACCCTCCAAGATCCGAACCTGAATAGGCGACAATTCCATCATGAGCCGCTAATACCTTTGTCCCAATGGGACTAGCGAGATCTAAACCATCATGAAAACTTCCACTTCTAGGGCCAAAGTTAGAAACGATTCTGGAAGCTTCTATTAATGGCCAATTCAAAGCGCCTCCTGAAAAGATAGTTGGTTTGTCACTATAGGTATTGTTGTCACCTTCTCGAAGAGAGGCATTAGTGATAGAAGCACTAGGGCCGTTGATTAAGTGCAAACTAGAATCTTCATCTTCGTACTGATAAGCTACCAACAAACGTTGACCTACTCTTAAAAACTTATCTCCCTGCAGTCCGTTTAATAACAAGATCTCATCAGGCGTCGTTAAGAATCGACTGCTTATCCCGAGCAAGCTTTCCCCTTTTACGATAGTGTGAAAAACAGGTTTCTTAGGAGTACTGTCATAAGCACCAAATCCTGAGATCGCACATCCTGAGATGAAAGAAAGTATTGCCAAAGACAAAATTAATAAAACTGTTAGGGAACATGAACTTTTTCTAAAAATATACTTCAAATCACCACCTATGTAGTTGAGAAGGATACATAATCTCTAAATAAGATGCATCTGACAAGCAAAAAAGAATCGGGGCGAGCGGATTCGAACCGCCGACCTCTCGCACCCCAAGCGAACGCGCTAGCCAGGCTGCGCCACGCCCCGATATTACATTACACACTACTAAAACAAATGAAGATAAAAAACACCAGAAAAACCAATTAGGGAGACAACTAGAGGAAAAATAAATCAGATGGGATACTTATATAAATCCCAGAAAACATCAAGTTGCTTCATCTAACTTAAAGCAAGGTCATTCTAAATCAAATCATCGTCATCATCACCTAGACCTAAGTCCGCACCTAAATAATCATACTCCTCAGACCTCTCCTCTAGATTAACAAATAAAGTATATTCACCTTGAAAACCTAGCCGAACAGTCCCGACGGAACCATTTCTATGCTTAGAAATTATTAACTCAGCCACACCCTTATGTGGAGAATCACTATTATAAACCTCGTCCCTATATACAAATCCGATAATGTCCGCGTCCTGCTCTATCGCACCAGATTCACGTAGATCAGCCATCATTGGACGCTTATCAACCCGAGTTTCGACGGCACGATTAAGCTGAGATAAGGCAATCACGGGTACATTTAATTCTTTGGCCAAACCTTTTAGAGATGCAGAAATTTCAGATATTTCCTGATCTCGTCTTTCAGAAGTTCTTTGCGATCCCTTCATCAACTGCAAATAATCCACGATAACCATATCTAAAGGGGCTTCTCTATGTAGTCTTCTTGCTTTAGCTCTTAATTCGAGGACTGAGATAGCTGCGGTATCATCAACATATATATCTGCCTGAGAAATCTTACCTGCTGCATCTACTAATTTAGGGAAATCACTCTCCGCAAGCTTTCCACTCCTTACTTTTGAATTATTAACTTTAGCCTCTGCGCAAAGTAATCTTGTTACAATCTGATCCTTTGACATTTCGAGAGAAAAAACTGCGACTCTCTTATGCAAATGAACTCCAATATGCCTAGCTATACTTAGAGCCAGAGCAGTCTTACCCATACTAGGCCTTCCAGCTAAAATAATTAAATCAGATGGTTGAAAGCCTGAGGTTAATTCATCTAAATCATCAAAACCTGAAATCAATCCTGTATATTGATCATTATTTATATACAGTTGTTCAATTCGTTTGATTGAATCCTTCACCACGTCTCCAACCTTAGAGAAACTAGGCTTAACTTTTTGATCTGAGATAGCAAAAATTCGTTGTTCGACTGCGTCCAACAAGTCATCTATTCTTTCGGTCGTATCAAATGCATCCTTTGAGATCTCACCTGCTTGATGAATTAATTTACGCCGAATAGACATCTCCCTAATCAGTCGGCTATAAAACTGAGTGTGTGCAGAAGTTGGAACAACATCTACCAAGGTACTTAAATACTCTGGACCACCTACCGTTGTAAGATTACCATTCGCATCCAATTCCGAGGACAATGTCACAATATCGATAGGTTCACTACGCTCTGATAGCGATAACATCGATTCAAATATAGAACTGTGCGCTCCTCGATAAAAATCATCCTTATAAATAATTTCCACAGCTGAATGTAGTGACTCATTATCCAATAAAATTGCACCCAAGACAGCCTGTTCAGCTTCCACTGAATGCGGTGGAATACGCCCCGTTGAGATACCTTCAAACCTTGATTCGTCAGTATCTCTTGGCTCTAATCTTTCAAATTTTCTTTTAGGCTTCATTTGTACTACAGACCTCCATATACGCTTTATTTACCAACTGATATGTTTTATCTGGCCAATATCCCTTCGAGTTAAAATGTTTTACCTTACAAGGCGCAGAAGCATCATCCAGAAGTGATTCTTTTATCAATAAGCTATCAGCTTCTTGACTTTCCAAACTAAACCTAAGCAAACGTGATGCAGCAATCTCTTCTTGGCTCAAGCCAGAAGATCCTAAGACTTGATCTAAAACTATCTTTGCAAGTTCAGATTCACTATTCGCTACAAGTGCCAGTGCATAATCAAATAATATATTAGTAGGTAGCGCTTCCTTATGAACAATAACGGCTCCCCGCAATAGCTCTAAAGCGGAACCTAATGATTCCAAAGAGAGTAACATCCGAATATGTACGCTAGCCTCTTCTAAGGTGCCAGTATGCTGATACGCACTATACGAACTACATACAGCTTCATCGTACCGGCCTAAAAGATACAAGGCAGAAGCCTTAAGTCTCTCAACTTTAGCACTAAGACCTAGGGTTCTAGCTACTCCATTCGCTCTAATAAACTCTGATTCAGATATTTTCTGATTAATATCCACAATGGAATCTAAAATTGTGATGGCTTCACTATATCTATTGACAGATACCATCACCCTCGCCAAATTAAATTTCGGTGCTAAGAAATTCGGCTCTAATGAAATTGCTTTTTGTAAAATCAACTCAGACTCTTGGAATCTATCCTCTAGATACAATAGATAACCCAAATCATTATACTGAAGTGCAAGATTCGGACTATTCTTAATTTCCTTTCTCAAAATTAGTTCCGCGTCATCAAATCTACCTGCCAACATAAGCTCTTTGGCCCTGCTTAGGTTACTGACTTTTTGAAACTCTCTGTCAGATAGATATTGTGGTGTAGTTTCTAGTGGTGGCAACAAACATGAAGATAACACTACTACCGACATTACGGCAATGATTACTGAGGAAAAACGTGAGACTATGCGCATTGTTATTTAATTGAGTAAATATTGAAGGGCTGAGAGTAAGACGAACTTGGCAGTATTTCAAGTAAGCACCCTTTTTATCAGTCCTAAAGAAAACACTTAGATTAAGGCACTGCTAAACAACAGGTTTTTCTCCATCCCTTGATCTACATGAATTCTAATATCAAAAATCCTTTCTTTTAAATTCCCTAATTTAATGCTACTTTAACACAAACTTATTATATTACAGGAAACATGAAACAATCTAAGCTTTTAATTATTCTTATCGCCATAATTGTTGCATCAATATTATATTTTGATGGTCGAGGGACACAATCAGATATAACGGCAGATTTAATGGACCAAGACTTAAAGATTAAAAACATTGTCGTGAAAAAGAATTCATTAGAAGAGAATATACCCACTAAACAAGATGTTCCTCCAACAGAAATTCCCGATGATATTAAGCAAGCTATTGCAAAGCCTGAATCAAACGACCCTAATGATCTCCCAGCCGATTTAAAAGCCCAACTTGAAGCTCCACCTCAGGAACTTCCAGAAGATCTAAAACGGCAACTTGCCCTTCCGCCACAAGAACTACCAGAGGACTTGAAAGCTCAACTAAATTCACCGCCACCGGAACTACCTGAAGATATTAAAAAAGCTTTATCTATTCCCCCTAGAATAGTTACCATCGACGAAGTTAACACCCCGCCGGATCTTTAAAGGGCTTCGCCAACTAAAGACTATTATTAAACAATCGAAAGAAGACATGAGACTAATAGACAAATATCCTCTTCAAAAGAGGAAGATATTGAAAAAAAGTTTTTTTTCTTCAATAAAAGCTCTCTTCTCTAGTTGTCTAATTGTGGTTGTAGTTCTTTTCTTACTATGGATCTCCGCAGATAGAGAATCTGATAAAGTTATAGCACTAACTACTGAGTATAAATTATTGATTTTAAGCTTGCTTAGCTTGCTAGCAATTTGGATACTATCTTCCCCACTATATGAATACCTATACTACTGTTATTATTACTACGACATGGACGATAGAAATGTAATAATTCAAAAAGGAATTGTTGCTAAAAGAGAAATCACTCTCCCCTTCTCTAAAATAACAGATGTTTATGTAGATCAAGATACAGCTGATGTACTCCTAGGGTTATATGACATTCATATTTCTACCCCAACTGCGGAATCTGGTAAATTTGCACATATAGATGGTCTCAACAAAAAAGGTGCTGTTGAAATTAAAAAACTCATTTTAGAACGAGTTCATGATTACTCAAATTTAGGAAAAAATAATACCAATTCCCAAGCAACTTCTAAGAATGTTACAAATAGTCCTATAGTAAACGAAGATGATTAATTTAACGAACCAAAAAAGACTCAAAGTAAACATCGGTCACTGTCGCATCACTCTTAGCAAGTTCACTTAACTTCTCTTGTAATTTCTCTCTAAACTCAGACTTTCCTGCCTTTTTAGATAATGCATCCACAGAAAACTCGCTAGCAATCAATATGACACCGTCCATATACCTTGCGATTAATACATTTTCTGACTCAAGTTTAGTCAACTCAGAGTGCTGAACTCCAACGGTGATAAATAAAAGCCCATCTGGCTGCAAATTGATGATTTGAGGAGCAAGCGAAATGACCTGACCACCTAACACATGGTCTGGATCTGTTACATATATAATCCCAGGGCCTAAATCTTCCTCCAAGGGAGTCTTGCTCCCTTTGTCACAAGAAAGAAGCAGGCAAAGAGGTATTAGCGATAAAGCCAACCTAAGTGAGGGAATATGGAGGCATGATAGTTGCTTCATAAGGGCATTACTATAACTTTATAACTACTTAATGAAAAGAGGAATTAATATGAGTCAAGCTTCTATCTATCACCGTCAAAAAACCGATTGCCTAGGTAGTTATGAAGACCATATCCAAGAGATTATGCGTAGATTAGGCTTAGACTTTAATATCCGAGGCCTAACAATTGAAACTCCTGAGCAGGCCCTCGAGGCAGTAAACAACATTAAGTCCATGCTAACCATGCTTGAGAAGAAAAAGAAAATTGTTCGTGCAGCATCTCAATATGGCCCTTTAGACACAAACTCTGATAAGGAAGAGATAAATCTCTCCCTATTCTGAGTAAAAACGGCTTTAAGTGAATCTGAATCATTAGATTCAGATTCATCAGAAAACGCAAAAACTAAATGGTCAATGAGAGGAACCTTACCATCACTTGCTGTACTCATTGACCTAAGCCATACTTGATAAGACACTTTATCAAGTAGATCAGCCATTAATGAGTCTAAAACTATGATAGAGACATCTGTCGTCTGCTCTCCTTGCTCGAACTCAACTTGTTTAGCTCTAAAACTTCCGTCAAGATATTCGAGCATATTAACTAAGTGAGCTTGCATATTTTGATAGTTATACTTACGCACAAATAACCAAAGATATCTGACCACCGAAGCATGCAAACTGATGGTTGGTAGATTAAGATAAGGAGCACTACTTAAAATAGCTTCATTTATAAGTACCCCCATACTCTTTGCGATGGGCTTGGCAGAATGTTTCTCCAATATTAACCTGCGTCCAGCTTCAGATACTTTGATTCTCTCAGCATCATTTTCTAAATAATACTTTATCTTACGTACTGCATCCTCAATATCTCCATCCTCAAATGTAGAAAGATTCTCACCATCTTCAAAAAGATCAAAAAGGCCATTTCCTAGTTTAGGGGTAATCATTAATGCTCCTGACATCATGCCCTCAAAAACTCTAAAATTAACATCCCCTCGCACAGCTTCATTAATCACAATTTTAGCTCGCGAATAGGGATCGGTATAATCACCCATATCAAAATCTAAATTAACATGTGCCGCCACCCCTTGTAGAAATTTCAATCTACCTGGATGAAGTCCCTCATCCATAGTTCCTCTAAAACAAACATCAATTGATTTTTCCTTTTGTGGCTCAACCATTCTGGTTGCCCATAAAGGGAACCAACGAACCCTCTCCCCTAAGGAATGTTTTAACTCCTCTACAAAATCTTTCTGCGCAACTAAAGTCAAATCGAATAACTTAGCAAACTCCTTATGCCACTCTAGGTGATGGTGTGTGTCAACCGAGTAAAATATTTTTGTGAAATGTAAGTTTTCAAAATCGATAAAACAAGGCAGACTACTGTCGTCGTAGTAAATAAAACAATCCGGAGTGAATCCTGGTGGAAGAAGTTCTAAAAAGTCGGAGACTGAGCATCTCCATGGGAACCGAATATCGACTGCCTGCTGCTCCCTCCAACCAGCGGTAACAACGGTATGTCCAAGCTCGCTTAATTCAGAGGCCAACCATTGGTGATTTAAGAGAACGATATTCCTAAATGGTAAATCCAGCTTATCCAAACTATAAGCTAGCTCCTTTAAACACCTTACCTGCTTCTATCTCACTCAATAACTCATTTGCATGCCCATTTTCTGGCTCAAATATCAAAATATTCCGCAGTTCTTTAACTGCTTCATCAGTTCTACCTTGGGCATACAAACAACCTGCCAAGGAGTATAACATATAAAGATCGACTGGTTTAAGCTCTAAGTAGTCCTTTAATACCGACTCCACTTCGTCTAATCTATCAAGTTTATACCCTACTCGGATAACACCTGTAATAGATTGAATATTTTCAGGGTTGCGTTTAGAAGCTTCAATAAAATAATTCCACGCATCTTCCATATCGCCTCCAGCCTCTGCACACATCCCCAATCCACAAAGTGGCATATCCGCAGTTCCATCCTCTTCTAAGGCCTTAATAAATAAGGCTTCAGCTTCTTTCCACTCATCTCTACTAGCTCGAATTGCACCTATTCCACAATAAACTTTGTCTAACTTTCTACCCTGAGTTTCAACTTCCCTAAATAGAGCAATTGCTTCATCGTGTCTCCCAACACAACCAAGAGCCTCAGCCTTAAGTATCAATAACTCAATAAAGTTCTCTCCCTTATGTCCTGAATACGATTCAACCTCTTCAATTAATTCATTAAACTTACGGTTATGCTTAAGTTTTTCCAACTTACTTTTAATTGCACGAAATTCTACATCCGCAAGTAGATAATTCGTCTCCACCTGAACCTCTACCTTACTACGATGCATATGTTTTGAAAGTTCCTCTGTTTTATTAACGATCAATCCTTTCAATTCGATAGCATCCGGATGAGTTTCATCAAGACTTAGTATTCTCTCTACTACCCCACCAGATAAAGCATATTTCTCTTGTTTAAAATAACAACCAGCTAAACAATACTGAATATTCAAATTCTCCGGATCATTCTTAAGATATTCTCTAAGAACAGATTCCAACTCTTCAAGTCGATTAAGTGCATAACTAGAGTTTACGAGATAAAGAACGGCAGCTTGATTAGAAGAGTCCAAGTTAGCTGCATTCTTATAGATCTCATATGCTTCTTCCGTATTGCCCATTGACCACTCTACTGCACCTATTCCTAAGAGTGCCTTAATGTCCATTTGGTCAAATGATAAAGCCTTCCTAAATGATTCTTTAGCTTTTTCTAGTTCATTTAATTGAAGATATGAGACACCTAAAGAACGATGTACTCTACTACTATTCGGATTTCCATTAGCCAAAGCGATATAATCATTGAGGGCTTCTTGATAAAATCCCTTTACCATCTTGGCATCTATGATCTGAAGCTGATCATTTACATCTGCACTAGCAGATTCAACAACAGGAGCCATATCATTCGCATTTGTAACTTGCTCTGCAATTGGAGTACTTGGAACTGGCAAACTAGCTACCATTGAAGTAAGTTCACTACTTGTAAGAATTTGTGGTACCTTAATACCTTCAATTGGTCTCAATTCCACAAGTGGTTCTACTTGCATCTTAGGTGGCATCTGGCTTGAAGCTTGACTATCGAGAACTTGAGTTACTTGAATTTCTTCTTTATTTAAAATTCTATCATAAACTTCCCTATGTGCATCAAGGCTTCTTTCCCATGTAAAAGTCGATACTTTAGCTTTTAGTCTATCATTCTTTGGAGCATGGTAAGCTAAATTAACCGCATCTCTAATACTTTCGAATTCATTTGGGTTACAATAGAAACCGAATTCACCTAAATAGTCCTCTATCGTACCATTAGTAGCAGTAACTACATTTGTCCCATACCTTCCAGCTTCTAAGGATACCAATCCTGGCAATTCATACCAACTTGGCAAGGCATGTACTTTGGCAGCTTGATAAGCACTGGCTAGTTCGTCTGGTGATAATCTCTCTAAAAAGATAGTCTGGCCTTTTCTCTTAAAATTGCGGCAAAGTTCAGCATACTCTGGTTGATAAGTGAAATTATTCGCGACAAAAACAATCGTGTGATCAGTATCTTCCAATGCCTTTAGTAGCATTAATTGATTCTTTCTAGTTTCTAATCTACCAACACATAAAATAAAATCCTTAATGCCAAACTTGTCTATGAAAGCCTGCCCATTATCGAATTTATCATTAACTTCACAACCCAAAGGTATTGAAAGGACTTTCTTAGCTTTTGGATAGTCCCGATTTATCGCATCTGTTTCTACTTGACCTGTGGTTAGAACAACTTCTGCATGAGATGCAGTATAAGTATTATCCCAATATGCTGATGCTGGAACCTTATTCATTTCAATTTCCAGCTTCTCCCACACACCATCTGGCTGCCCAACTCTAATATAGTGCTCAAAACACTGATAAGCCGCCATCATCTGATTAAAAAACTTAGGCCAATCCTCATACAAAGAGGTTACTAAATAAGGTACCTTTGCACTAACACACTGCTTAGCGTAACCTTCAGTATTATCTTTAAGCGCGAAATTAAATAAATGAACTAGATCGAAATTCTCTACACGTTCCTCGTCGTTAATATCGACGACAACATCAAAGCCTCTATCTCTAAGACCATCCACTAGTCGATTTAAGAGAACTGTATCCCCTCCTGATTGAGCAAATACATTTGATCTCATTTTAAATAAGACTCTAGGCAAACTTTGAGATAAAACAATTAAAGGATTGCCTTGAGTACTTACCTCTCCTACCTTTTCCATAGATTCAAGCATGGGACTCGGGGGCGAGCTTAATTTACTTCTCGTATCTATCTGTTCCGCCCAAGCATACGCCTTACTTAGAGAAATTCCTTTGATCTTCTCGCTATTCCCCTCTACGGCAACGACTGCTCCTTGATATTCAGATAGTGGGCTTCTTTGACTTTCCAATACTATAGGCAATTTATAGGACATAGCCATCCCCATCAGTGCCCGCCTTTCCGACATCGCATCTAGATCGCCACCTGGAATTAGACAATATTTTGCACTAAGAAAGTATTCTTTAAATTCTGCATACTCTTTAGTCGTATTTTCGATAGACACACGAGCACCCAAACCTCTATTTGCAATAGTTTGCTCAAAGGTATTATCAAAATCTCCTTGCTTCAAATTTTTACTTAAAGATGGTACTCTAGCGAGTTTAAAACTATGAACTAAACTCTCATAAAGACTAGACACTATTACTTGCCTAAACTCCTGGCCCAGGGCAACATCAAACACCAAACAAGAATCTCCACCGACGCTCAGTTCCTTTTCACCCATCTGAATTAATGGATATGGCAACAACTCTATTTGAGCTGAAGGAATTCCTTCCATCATCAATGCATTTGCATCTCTTTGATCAAATACTTGAATAAGATCTGCTACTGCAAATAAATCATTTATCTCACCGATAACCAAAGGATCTAGAACAACCACCGATATCTCTAGGCCTGCGGTTTTAAGTTTGACTAAATTATCGATAAACAAGACGGAAACTGAAAAAGGATATATGCATGGAACGACTACTCGCTGAAACTTCTCCATTTCTGCAAGATTTTTAAATCCACCTACACGATTCCAAGAACTCGCCTTACTTTGACATGAATCTGATTTACAAGAACTAGTTGAACATTCTTCTAACAAAGAATACCCCTGCCCTCCATCACTTGATAGGCAATTAAAATAATAATCCATTACCCAGCTTGATGCTTGGGGATAAAGAATTCCTGTGTTTGTAATATTTGTCACTGCCATAATAACTTCCGTATTAATTATTATAAGACCTTACTCTCAGCCCTAAGACCAATTTCTTTAACTGTTTCTAATAGTGAAACAACCTTTTTATCGATTGTTTCCCCTAGTGCCCACCATGATTGAAATAGTTGTTGTTGTTGCATCTGACCACAAGCATATTTTAAATCTCTAACAACCCCCGAGAATTCAGTAATCTCAAGGGTAAACGTGTCTGGCTCCATTGATAGGATTGAGTACATCCAACTCATCAAAGCATTAAGGTCTTCTAGTACATTAGAAAATTCTTGATTAGCTTCCATCGCTCTATTAGCCTTGAATAGTCCTGAAATATTACCAAGGTCACCCATAATAGCTTCTACAAGATCTTTAACAGTGTTTAAGCGGGTCTGAATAAAATCAGCCTTACTTCCTGTTTTAATATCAACGGTACTATCTTTTAATGAACTAAGTGATCTTTTCCAATCGGAATCTAAGAGTGGCTCATCATCCTTAGTTAAAGAAACAATAATAGTAGCCTGGTCTATTGTTGACTTTACATACTCAACAAGTTCACCTACAGTAGAAAGGTTTGCAACCTCTGCTGGCAATGAATTATTATCCAAAAATACTTGTACCATCTTCCTCTCTCCCTATAGTTCTTTCTTTTTTAACTTTTCCATAATGAATATTAAAATAAGTTTGGAATTTCCTTACTCTTCTATCTAAATCACCATAAAATTTTTGAGTCTTTGTGCTTAATTCTATTAAATCAACTCCTCTCATATTTTCTTTCTCCATAATAAAGATGCGCACAAGGGCTCCAAGGATTGGAAAAGTAAGAGAATGTTTTTCAAGAGCCTCATCCACTTCGGTAATGGCCAATTCCACTGCCTCCAACTCACCTGGAGCACCTCCGCCTATTTGCGCTAAATTCTTCAGTCTTTCTAGAGTCTTAATGCCATTTTGAGACAATAACAATACAGGCTCACAGATTTCCGATAAATAGCTAGTAGATGCCTGCTCCATCCCCATAACTGGAGCAATATTCATTAGTTCTTCCTTCCAAATTTGTCTGTAAGATGCTCTACACGCATCTAAGAATCCCTCGGGATTACCCTTTTCACTAGCTTCCCCATTAATTGGTATAAACTTCAAAAAACCATCTTGATCAAAATCTGTTCTAAAAATCCTAACCTCCGTTGTTGGGGCTATTTCTTTAGAAACCGTCAATGATGCATTATCTTCAATCGCGACTCTAAGTCTAAGTTTCGCTAGGTGGGCCATCAATTCAGGAGAAACTAAATCATGACAATCAGGTCTAAGACATGGATAGTTTGGGTTACATGGATTACATGAGATTTGAGGTTGAACTACTATATTCCCTGGTCCATAGGGGCCAGTCTCATAACAAAGTGCTGATGCGAGAAAAACTGCGACAACGGGTGTACCTACTGCCACTGATAAATGCATCGGTCCTGTATCGCCTGTAATCAATAAATCTGCCTCTGTAAGAAAAGCACCAAGTTCATCTATCGACGTCTTTCCAGCTAAGTTAACAGCTCTCTTACTTGGATATTCAGCTTGTACAGATTCTATTATTCCTGATTCAGCTGGAGCACCAGTATATATAATTCTTGCATTTAGATCTTCAATTAAATAGCGAGTGAGTAAAGCAAACTTCCTAGGTGCCCATTGTCTTTTTACTTGACTGGCCCCTACCTGGATTGCAATTAAAGGACCTTCGCTATCTTCAAAAGTTTCTTCGAGAAATTGCGTGGCCTTTGTCTTGCTCTTATTCTCAGGCTCATAACAAAGCTTACGTGGATGCTCTGTAACACCTGCTGCACATCTAAAAATATCTACTAAATTTAGTTCATTATATTCTCTGTTGGAATGATATACGAAAGCAGAAAAAAGCATTGCCCAGGGATCTGCCATTATCCGATAGCCTTCATCATCAGATAACCATCCTGTATTTTTCTTAATATTCAACATCTTTATTAAGAGAGCAGTGTAGGCGGAATTTGACATATTTAAGCACATGTCAAATGAATATGCTTTTAAATCATCTACCAAGTTACAGACATATTCATAAGTAAGAATAAGGCCTTCGCCACCCTCAGAGATACCTCTCGCGATAAAGTTCATATCCATAACATAGATATCATCGACGCCAGGAATACCTTTGCAGATAGATGCAAATTGTTTATCCACAACAATTGTAATCTCGGCGTTAGGATACTGATTTTTGAGGCCGATAATTGTAGGAGATGACTGTAAGAGATCTCCCATTCTAGTTAGAGCTATAATTAAAATTCTATTCACAACTACTCTCTCCCTCTAAGTTTTTCTATGTTAACGATCTGCCCTCTCATGTGATACAAGAATAACAATTTCATCTCCATTTCACTTAGCTTACCGCTTCCTTTTATTGATTCTGAAACCAAAGTATCAATTGTAGGATCTTTACCTTGTAATCGTTTGGCTTCTAACAAAGGAAGTAGCTCTGGCCTTTGACTAGCGGCAGCTATGGTTCTTGGCCACGGACTTTGACCAATTTTTGTCCGCAATACATCTCCATAGTCAGACATGACATATTCCAACATCGTCTGTAAGCGATGTGCGTAGGTATGCTCTTTTTGAACTCTTGCTTTTGCAGCAGCGACAATTTCTTCCTTTGCTTTAGGATTCTTGGTAAAGAATTCAATTTGAGTTCGCAATTCACTAAGGCTCTCAAAAACAATTACTTCTTTCCCTACTTCAAATAAATCAGGTAGCAACGATCTCTTATCTACCAATTGAAACGACTCGCAAGATGCCAGCTCGAAAGCTCGAGGATTAACGAAATCTCCGGTCGGATCAATTCCATCGCGTTCATGACTAGAATGAAGATTTATATTTATATCCGTCCCACTAAATACTTTGGTATATTCATCTACGGTAACTCTAGCTCCATCACGCTGAACCATAGTCTTAAATGGGATCATGTCAGGCCATTCAGAGCCCCAAAGTTTAATGTCTAAATCAGATAATTGAGAAAATACATGTCGTCTATTATTATAACCAGCACCAACGAACGAAATTTTAGAACCGAATTCTTTGATTTCTTCCTGATTAAGTTGTTTTTTTCTATGGGCCTGTGGATCGCATGCTAACGGTAAATAGTGTACGGACCTACCTCCTGCATTTTTTACTTCTTCAATTGATTCGCCCTTTTGTATAACAAAGAAATAATCGTAATACTGTGCAATATCTTTCCATGTAGTAAAACGCGTAGTATCCTCCATAAACCAATGAACAGTAATGACTCCATCTGCTCTTAGTCTTTCTAGAACTTTGGGAGATAAAGGTGCTAAGGCTACAGATATTACTATTTGAAGCTTCTTTTCCTTCACGACCTGATAAACTAGCTCGCTCATGAGCTCTACATATTGATTTTCAAGAATACCCTTACCTGATGCCTTTGAAAGAAACTTCTCAAACGAAGTAAACCCAGAGTAGTAATTTGACAGATCTATAAATTCTGCTTTAATTGATAAATTTCTACATGCATTATACAGGTAGCCCGCGATAGGTAGGGTTCCGCCGTACATAGGCCCTACAATTCCTATTTCAGGCTTTAGTTTAGTTGCTAATGAACGAGAGATAACTTTTCGTCTAAGCTCAGTTACCAGTGCTCCCATATAGAGTGGAGCTGCAGGCAATACCAATAAGTTTACGCCTCCTTCATTGTCAACTTCAGCTAACCATTGGTTTAACTTTTCTTCTACAGATATTATATTATAGGCTGAAAGTTGTTCCTTAGAAAAATATTCAAGTAGGTCTATATTGGGTTCAAAGATGGTTATTTTTGCATCTCTCCCATTTGATGTCCCTAGCTCATCTCTCAAAGCATCAAGAAAATACTTATCACCTAAACCTAGGCAAAGTATGGGAAGTTCCATCGACTCCATCGACCTTACGGATCGTTTAGCCCATTCTGCCCCAGCTTTTTTGGGAGATATAGCATGACTAAGGACTATCCCAGATAATCTCACCTGTGCCCCATCATCGGTTTGAGTAACTGTTAGTCTGGATTTATTTAAAATAGGATTATCCCTTTCAACTCTTCTAGCAATTTGAGATAAAGGGATCTCTGCATCTCGCAAGTCATCTATCGCACCTTCTATCTCCTGCATAAAAAGCAGAACTTCCTTTGAGTTACCTTTATAGGACTCTTTTGAAAAATTTAAAGCGACCTCAGCTCCCTGAACATCTCCATCCTGGAATAACTGATGCGCTCTGGATAAAGACACTAAACATGCCGTTTCAGACCCTTGGAAATTTTCTCCCAGTGACACCTCAGGGGAACTAAGCAAAAGTGAATACACTTCTGATGCTTGAATTTCTGAAGTTCTTACTTTCTCTGCTCCAACTACGTATGCAATACACTCCTTCTTATAATCAGAGACTTCGAATGGAAGTTTTACTTCTGATAAATAGTCTGCTTTGAATCCCAGTTTGCTAAGAACTTCATTGAGTCTGTCTCGCTCATATGCTCTCAAGGCCAAGGTATCCTCTTCTTGGTGACCTTGCTCCTTCCCTAGATATATCTGAACTCTTAGCTTGCCACCTATTTTAAGTATTCTTGAAAAATCGACCAAGTATTGTGAAAAAATCTTAGCTGGTATGCTACCCAAGGCAGCAAATGAGATTAGTAAATCATAGGAGTCTGACTCAAGAAAATTTAGAGTAGTGCCTTCCCCCTTAATTAACCTTATATTTGTTAGATCACCTAATAGGCTTATAGCCTTATTTATAGCCTCTTCTGAGACATCCACACCCGTAACGTGCTGAGTAGCTTTGGCAGCTGCTCTGACTACCCTACCGACTCCACAGCCAATATCTAAAACATTGTACTCAGTTATAGTTTCTCGTGGGATACCATCGATGAGAATGCCAAAATCCCTTTCCCCAGTTTTCCACATCTCTTCATCTGAACTAACTCCATCACTCATCCAGTACCGGTAGTCGTGTTTGACTCTATCATCCCACTCTTTTCTCATGAGACTTGCTAATCGTGCTTTATCCTTAGGATCTTCCATTTAAAGACTCTGTTCTTTTCTTTGAAATCATCTATGATTAAAAATTATGATTCCCTGAAATATTGAAACATATTCAAAGGGATATCTCTTTAGAATAGATGCCTAAAATGGGGATTTGGGATCAAAAAACTGCCTCTCTGATGAGAGGCAGGGCTAACACACTATAATGTTAGCAGTTTTAGAAAGAAAGATTAATGCCTTTATTTGGCAGACTAGCACCAGCTGGTAATTCTTCTGGCTTCGCAGTGGTAGAATCTGGCACTTTACTTTCACCTTCAATTACATCTTTATATGCTTGAGCGATTACATCAAGAAGGTCAATTACCTTTTGCACCTTTGCTGGATTCTTCTCTAGGTTAGCCTCTGTAAGATAATAGAGCATGAAATCATAAAGTCTATCTAAGTCCTTAGCAATATTGCCTCCCTTTTCAAAATCAAGAGTCAACATAAGCTCAGAAATAATAGCTTGAGATTTACTTAAGTATTTGCCGAACTTGACTAGGTCTTTAACCTCAAGTCCTGCTTTGGCGTGCTTTAAGAACTTTAAGCAGCCATCAAAAAGCATCAAGAGCAATCTACCTCTGTCCACGGTAGACACATGAACCGTACTATACTGTTTATGTGCTAATTTACTATACATACTTTTTCATCCTCCAATTAAACATTCCGCCACCAAAGTTAATATCGAACTATTCCCATATTTACTTTAGCATTAAGATCTGTCCTTATAATTACTAATCATACCAGCTACTTAATTATTACCTAATCCAGCAAGCGCACTTGTTAGACCCTGTTGTTGTGACTGTAACTTAGAGGTTAAACTCTCTAACCTAGAGAATCGAAGAGTTAAACTCTCTCTGATCTTATCTGTTTGGCGATCTAGCTGAGCTATAGCATTTGAAATATTCTCAATCTCACCATCGTTCGCATTTTTAGCGATATCGATTTGACCTAATAATTTTGTATATTGGAAAATAGTACCAGTAGTACCAGCTACAGAATCTGCAAATGAATTTAAAACTTCAGTCACTCCAATTGCATCACTAGCTACAGCTTCATCAAAACCGATAACGGTAGTTACAGATGCCTCCTTGTTAAAAGATAATGTTCCATCACGATTAGTTAAAATTCCTAAATTCGATAAAGAACTGACTGCAGTCCCATTAGTTGATTTTGCAGCGGCCATATTTAGTCTAAAGGCTGACATAAAATCATTATCAACTCCGACCTTTCCTAAAGCGCCATATATCTGTTCTACAGAAGTACCGTTCTGCGCTCTCTCCACGGTGTTATTCTCGGCCACATAAGTAACTAGCTCATTATACGCATCAACAAATTCTTGAATATTCTTGGCTGTTGTATCAGCATCATTCGTGACAGTGACTGTAGTAGTTCCTGTTTGTGCAAGAGAAAAAGTAACTCCAGTTATGACATCTGAAATGTTAGCTGAAGATCTAGTAATTGCAGATCCAATCCCTCCTATTGAAAATACTGAATTGGTAGCCTGCTCCACCGTATTAGTGCTTAACTCCGCGGTCGTACTAGATAGAGCTAAAGTTCCTTTATCGGTTCCACTTTCTAAGCTTGTAAAAACAAGCCTATAATCTGGTGAAACATCAGTTCCAATATTAACCGCACTCGCTACAACTCTACCTGCAGCATCTGGATCCGAATTAAATTCATTTACCAACTGTATTAAGGTTGTCGTGCCTGCTGTTGCTGTCTTAGTAATAACCTTTTGTTCCGCTCCAACACCTACGGTAACTGTGATATCACCTCCAGCCGCCGAGGCTACCGCAGTATCACTTGCGTAAGAGTAATCAAACGAACCTGTTGCAGTATTTGCTATTGAGGTCACTGTTAGTGAATATGAAGCATTTGTAGCCGCTGCTGATGCAGAAGCTGTAGCCACATCACTATCAGATGAATTGGCCTTTTTAGATACACCCCCACCGTTGATAGTCCTAAATTTCTCTAGAATATCACCAAGGGCAGAAACTTTAGATTTAAACTCAAGCAGTGCATCACTTTCGGCGGTGATTTGTTCCACTTGTTTTTTTCGCAGATCATTTCTGATCTGTTTTGCTTCTATTACAGCATCTATTAGAGAAGCTGAATCGATACCAGAAGCCAGTCCTGAAAACTGAGCAATAGCCATATATTTTTCCCCATTCCATCGGGTTAACTTTTCCCACCAAAGCGCATCCTGCACTCTGTAGTGAGCCTCACCACCACTTTTTACGACACCTTAGAAAGTTTATCGGATGATTCATCAAGAAACTTGAGATTTTATGCTCAAGCGGTAAAAATACGAAAATCACCTAGGAATAGCAGGACAATTATCTTAGCCACAAAACACGCCAAATCAGATACTTAGAATGACTCGAAAAGTAGAAAATCCTATCTATACAGTTAAGCTGGCGAATCACCCTAGCTAAAACTAAAATATTCCAGAAACCTAAAACTAAACATAAAGGAGTAGCGTGAAGTGCATTATTTAGTCAGGCTATGATGAATTACAACCCGACCTACTCTATTAACAAAAGAAACTAGTTATTCTTTTGTGGTAACAAACTTGTTAAAGCTGAAGCATTAGCATTTAACTTCCCGATGGTAGTTTCTAACCTTGAAAATAGCATTCTAAGGTACTCGGTTTGTCTTTCGATATTAGCATCCATCCTCGCTAATCTATCTGCCACGGAATCATTCTCTGTCTGATTTGATTTTTTTGCCTGAGCGAATAGCCCATCAAAGGATGTATAGGAGTTTATAACACCCGTAACGGAGGTAAACTTATCTGATAGCTTACTCAACATACTTTGAACTTGGCCAACATTCTCAGATAGTGCTTTTTTGAAAGTATCCGCATTAAATGTCAGCACTCCTTCCTTAGTTGTCTCAATACCAATGTCACTTAAGACGCTAATACTATCATCTTCCCCGCCTCTAATTGAACGTAATGAGGATCTAATTGTATTTATTAACTGATCATCAACTCTTGTCCTAGCAAGATCGCCATAAGTATTGGTGCTTCCTTTCTCGCCTTGAGTTTGAGAAATCTTACTTTGTTCAGCCACAAACGCTAATATCTCATTAAACGCAGTAACAACATCATTTAAACGACCCTCAGTTTTGTCGCTATCTGCAGATATTCGTAAAGATATCATCTGAGCGCTCGTTTCTTTAATGTTCAGAGAGACGCCTGGTAGAATATCATTTAGAAGGTTACTTGGTCGAGAGACAGTGCCCACCCCTTCAATAAATACTTCGGCATTTTGAGCTTGAGTCACTTGAGAAGAATCAAATACTCCCTCAGCTAGAACATTTGGAGATACCTGGATATCTAAAGTCCCCTTTTCCACTCCAGTATTTGTGGAACTCACCATTAGTTTATACAAAGGAGATTCACTTGTGCCGATATTGACCAAATTCGAAGTGACCTTATCAGGAAATGCTTCGCTAATGCTTCTGGCTAGTCCACTAATCGTTGTTGTTGAATCTATTGCTATGTCTTTTGTAATAGCCTCAGAACCCGTCCCAAGCGTAATCGTAAATGAACCATCTTCTACTAGAGATGGAGCCACTAAAGCATCTTGAGAACTAAACTCAGAATTAAAAGTTACTCGGCCAGACCTAGCTAATTGATCGACTCGCAATGAAAGAGAACCAGTACTTGCTGACCCACCTACTGCACCTGAAACCTTACTTTCATCACTACTTATAATATTCTTAGATACAGCAGTTCCATTGACAGTTGAAAAGCCTTTAAGAACGTCCGTGAGAGTTAACAGTTTTTCTTTTAATTTATCTAGTGCACTGCTTTCATTCTCATTAATTGCGATCTTATTCTGTAATGGAACTTGAGATATTTTTTTAGCTTCTATCGTTGATTCAATAATAGCATTTCCATCAATACCCGATGCAATCCCCGAAAAATTTATCCCTGCCATCTCCTCTCCCCTTTATTCAATCACAAAACTATAGATAGAATCATCCGTATCAAGAGATGCAAAAATGATACCAAGGGAATAACTATATGGAATAACTTGTTTTAAAGCTCAACTGGCAGGCAAGAATTGCCTGAGGAAGCATGCAAGATACCTTAAACAAGCCTTAAATAGATATTACGCTCCTTAACTATAACAGATCTTGTTAATAATTAAAGAGCGCTTCAAGCTATACTAACTGATCTAATAGCGCAGTTGCGCTGACCTTAGTACTCTCATCGCTATTCTTTTGCCCTTCATCAGGGAAAGATCTAACGACCTCACCAGAAGCTTTATCTAATACTATAAAGTTAATTTTCCCTTTTGAGGCATCCTCTGGGGAAGTGGCAGAAAAGCTAACCTTTGTGCCCGAACTAACTTTTGTAAACTCTCTCTTTAATGATTGCGAAATTACAGCCGCATCACTTACAGATTGTTCAACTTTTTTACTAACTTGCTCCACCGGCGCTTCCTGCGCTTTCTGTGGGTCCTTAATTTCTGGGCCTACAGCGCGCGGTACGTTCGGATCTAAGCCTACTCGATCTTGTACTCGCACTTCTTCCATGACTACACCTTATTGTAGAAGTTCAATTAAAATTTGGGTAAAGTTATTGGTCTATCTTAAGAGCTTAAGATTGATATAGATTCGTACTAACAGATGATGACTTCTCATCAAGAGTGTGAGTCTCGAGCTACATCAATGCTCCTCAATATTCCTTTTCATCCTTCCCACTCACCTTCTAGTATCGTTACAGGAGTGAAAAAACTTAAGGGCTTTCTGCTATATTTTCTTATTTTTTATCGCTTCAAATACATGTGGAGCATTTAAGACACTGTTTTCCTTGATCTTTATAAGAAAATCAGATTTCAATGGGAGAGTCCTACTTTTCATTTCTTTTACTGAAGTTACCCCAGAATTAGTAAAATGAGAGATCCTTTCTTCAATAATCTTATCTATTTCCCCATCACTGACTACTTCTGAAAACAGTCCATTCTGATATGCCCAAGTGGAATCTTTCCAAGTTCCTGAAAAACTTAATTCAGAGAACTTCCCTAGTCCTAACTTTAGAAGGAGTAAAGGACTAATTACTAAGGGAGCAATTCCTAAACTCAACTCACTTAATCTGATATTAGAAGTAGAACTTCCAACCACATAATCAAAAGCAGAGATTAGACCAACTCCACCTCCAACGGCCTTTCCTTGCATTTTCGTTATAGTAGTACAAGGAAAATACAATATATCTACTAATAAAGATCCTATTTGGAAAAGATAATCTGCTATCGCATTAGTCTCTGAGAATTTTCTATAATCTCCAAGATTAGCGCCAGCACTATAGACTTTTTCGGTTTGTGGCTTTACATATAATACTTGGACATCAGAGTTACCCTCGTATTTAGCTAATATACTTCGAAGACTCGCTACAAGTTCGATCGATAAACAGTTTGCCTTAATATGAGAATACTCGACACGAAGGACACCATTTTCAAGTTTTGACTGAGTTACAAAATCCACCATTTAAGCGACCTTGGTTAATTCATATAACATTATACCGGTTGCAACTGAGACATTTAAACTTTGTAGTTTAGAACCTGCCTCAATATGAATCGCTAAATCTCCAAAACTGCTAACTTCCTTACTAATTCCACTCCCCTCACTACCAACAACAATAACCCACTTACTTGGTACGTCCTTTAGCTCTGGAAGTTTCGCTGTCACTTCTGTAGTACTAATTATAATTTTAAAATCTTCTTCTTTTAACTTGTTAGACAACTCTTCTAAGTTAAAATCCTGTAAGATATGAAGATACTCCACTGCTCCTTCACTAATGCGAGCCAAGGAACCTGAAAGATTGTACTTAGTTTTTGAATTTAATACGATATGAGTAAGTCCAAAATACAAGGCTGTTCGTAGGATTCCACCGATATTATGAGGGTTATCTACTCCATCTAGAAATAGAACTCCTCTACAATCTTTTAAGCTTTTAGACCAACTTGCAAGAGAAACTTTTTCTCGTTTCTTCACAAGCATACATATCCCTTCGTGATGCTCAGTTTGAGATATCTTACGAAGTTCCTCTTCTGGAACCAAGTTATACCCAATTCGATCTTTAGCTAAGTCAGATAAGATCTCTTTGTACCTTCCCTCTTCACCTTTTCTAACATAAGTCTTTACAATCGCATCTGGCCTAATATGATAGACTTGACTACATGCTTCCCTTCCATAAATACGTTCACATTTCACTCGTTCATCAGAAAACGAAGATTCATTTTTTTTATATGTTCTAGCCACTACCCGCCTACCTTTACGTTATCCCTGTAATTCATTAATTCTTCAATTCCACTTCCAATTATCCCTATCCAATCAACATCATGAGCGTAAGCTCTTAATGATGCAGATACAATCGCAAAAACCAATGGTGCCACAAAAGCGGGCATTAAACCCTCCGTTTCTATGCCTGGAAGCATTTTTACTAAAATCCAAAAAATAGCGCCATTTACTAAGACAATTTGAATTGTTTGACTGGTCAGATCATTGGGTACCCCCATAAACAATCCTACATCCCAAATTGTAGAATTTACGACCGCTAAGGCCCCTAAGATTACAAATGCACCAGAAAAATTGGTGACACTAAGCCTTGGAATCAAAAATATAGTCACTCCCATGGCGATGAACTGCAGTAAAGCGTGATTTAAAGTGGCTCTAAGTGAAAATTCGGTTAAAAGATCTTCCATAAAACTTTTAATTTTAATATTGAATAGAGTAATTAAAAAGACATTATATATAGCTTAAATTCAAGGAGACTGCCATGTCAGAAACTATCATCTATTCAATGATGAAAGTATCAAAAGTTCACCCCCCTAGTAAAACTGTATTAAAAGATATCAGTTTATCTTACTTCTATGGTGCTAAGATTGGTGTCCTAGGCCTAAATGGATCTGGGAAAAGTTCACTTCTTAAAATAATGGCTGGCCAGGACAATAACTTCAATGGCGAAGCTCACCTATCCCCCGGTTACACAGTTGGTTTCTTAGAGCAGGAACCCGAACTAGACCAATCTAAGACTGTGAGAGGAATTGTTGAAGAGGGAGTACAAGAGACAGTTGATCTATTAAATGACTTCAATAAAATTAATGATGAACTAGCTTTAGGGCCAGAAGGAGCTGCATTCGACAAGTTACTGGAGCGACAAGCTAACGTAATGGAAAAACTAGACGCATGCGATGCTTGGTCTTTAGATGACAAACTAAACTATGCGATGGAAGCACTAAGGTGCCCACCGGCAGATGCTGACGTTTCGGTTCTCTCTGGTGGAGAACGTCGCCGAGTAGCACTTTGTAGATTGTTACTTCAAGAACCTGACATTCTACTACTTGATGAGCCTACAAACCACCTTGATGCGGAATCAGTACAATGGCTTGAAAGACACCTTCAAGAATATAAAGGAACAGTTATTGCGGTAACACACGATCGATACTTCCTTGATAATGTAGCGGGATGGATACTTGAATTAGACAGAGGTCACGGGATACCTTGGAAAGGCAACTACTCTTCTTGGTTAGAGCAAAAAGACAAACGACTGGAGTTAGAAGAAAAAGGCGAGACTAAGCGCCAAAAAACCCTACAAAGAGAATTAGAGTGGATAAGAATGTCACCTAAAGGAAGACATAGTAAGTCTAAGGCTCGTATTACTTCTTATGAAACATTACTAAATCAGAAAAAAGACGAACTAGCCAATGATCTTCAAATCTACATCCCACCAGGGCCTCGACTCGGAAACTCAGTGCTTGAAGCTAAAGGGATTAGCAAAAGCTTTGAAGACAAACTACTCTATTCTAATCTAAACTTTTCACTGCCCGCAGGTGGAATTGTTGGAATTATTGGACCCAACGGAGCTGGAAAGACAACTTTATTTAAATTAATCACAGGAGAGGAGAAACCTGACTCAGGTGAGTTTAATGTTGGTGAGACAGTATCACTTGGTTATATGGAACAGTCCAGACTAGCACTTGATCCTGACAAGACCGTTTATGATGTAATCTCTGGAGGGCAGGATTTTATCAACCTTGGGGGGCAAGAGATCAATGCTCGTGCCTATGTAGCTAGATTTAATTTTGCAGGTGGAGATCAGCAGAAAAAGGTAGGTATGCTCTCAGGTGGGGAAAGAAACAGGATTCAGTTATCGCTTCTACTAAAACAAGGCGCAAATGTTATTCTTCTCGATGAGCCAACAAACGATTTAGATGTAAACACCTTACGTGCTCTTGAGGAAGGACTTGAAAATTTCGCAGGTTGTGCGGTAATAATAAGCCATGATCGTTGGTTCTTAGACAGAGTAGCTACCCATATCCTTGCTTTTGAAGGTAACAGTGAAGTAGTGTGGTTTGACGGCAACTTTACAGAATATGAAGAAGATAGAAAGAGACGATTGGGCAAAGATGCAGATATTCCCAAGAGAGTAAAATATGCAAACATTACTCGTAATTAGTTAAAATGATAGACTTCGAGAATAAAAACCACTACGAGCTACTAGGCCTAGAAAGAGATGCCTCTACGGAGGAGATCAAGCAGGCCTTTAAGGATATCGCTTTAGTGTATCATCCAGACTCCAATTTCTTTGATGAAATTCTAGATGAGATAGAGTTGCCTCCCGATGACTCTAAATTATTCAAAGCCATTACCCAAGCCTACAATATACTCTCTAACCAAGAAAAGCGAGAAGCATACGATAAATCTCTAACCAAAAAAGATATTTCGGAAGGCTTCAACGCTACAGGAGAATGGGTAAGGCCTGATGGGACAACACCATCTGAAGTACGAAAAGTAAGAGAAAGAGCTCCAACCATCACAAACTTACAAAAGCTTCAAAAACAGTATGAAGAAACAGTCAAGTCACAAGTCAATGTAAAACCAACTAGAGTTGCAACGGTAGCTGAATTGAGACAAGGGCGAGATGGAGAAGGAGAAAAGATTAACAAGCTTCTACTATTCGCGCTAATCGCAGTATCAGCCTTCATTTTACTTATTATAATTATCTTATTATAATTCCAACTTCTTCAAAGCATACAATAAGTCTGCTAAAGTCCATTTAGCAACGCTAACCTTCGGGTTACTTAGCTTGGCTGTCATTTTCAAAACTTCTAAGAATATCAAGTCAGGATTTAAACCTATATTCTTCTTTGGGCTAAACTCACGATGTGATTTACTTCTGAAGGTTAAAATAACCTCTCCTAGAGCGATCTTATCTGGGGGCACCCTAAGGGCTCGCCCATGAGATTCAGGATCGCTGGCGGTAATAATACCTCCCTCGCACAAGATACCTAAACAAGTCCTGACTAAAACTGGATCGGATCCAGTTTGCATAGCAATTTCACTTTCAGTAGGTAGATCCTCTCCATTTTGAAACTTAGATCCAATTACCATCAAAATCCTAACTCCTAATATCCCACCGATCTCACCTAACTCGCTGGCATATTTCTTCAAACCAGTAAGTACAGAAATACTACCGGCTTGATAGGCGATTTGAGCACCGAGCAAAACAACCATCCATGCTAGATACAGCCAAAAAAGGAATAGGGGCAAAGAAACAAGAACACCATAAAATGATTGATAAGTAGTAGATAAACTTATGTAGTAGGCAAACCCCCGTTTTAAAAACTCAAATAACAATGCCGAGAAAAAAGCCCCTAGCGCAGCATCAGATAAGGACACCCTAGCCGCAGGCAACTTATAAAACATCAAGGTCAGAGCAACCGTAATAAAAAGAACTGGTATTAGAATATCGAAGAATGAAAAAAGTAATGGGACCATAGAAGCATCTACAGTGGCAACAGCTGAGAATCTTGCATACCAATAAAAAGAGAGCATCACCAATAAAGGACCTAATGTAATAACGGCCCAAAAGTTTATGACCTTAGCCATAATTGAACGCTGAGAACTAACTCTCCAGACTACGTTTAATGCACTTTCAATTGTATTAACAAGTGCTATTCCCGAGAATACCAGCACAGGTAATGATAAAAGTCCTAAAGACCTAACTACATCTGATAATTGTTTAAGATATACTAGTAACTGATCTTTTAAATTGCTTAATAACTCATCCTCATTCGGAGGAAGTAAATTCTCTAATAAAGAACCAAACTTTTCATCTACAAAATTGGAATCAATATTAAAACCACTAAACAGTCCAAAAATCAGTGCTGCTCCAGGAACTATTGCGAACAAAGAAGTATAAGCTAACGAAGAAGCTCTAGAGAAACAATCATCCCACCAAAATTTACTGACAGCGCTGACTAAAACCCGTGCCAACCACAAAAAAGGTTCTAGATACTTATTCTTATCCATCTAGCTTACATATTGCCTTGCTTAAATTTATGCAAGAACTCTTTAGGATCTAAGGAACTAGAAAGAGCGTTACCCATTAAAATACAGTCAAAAGGTAGGTCCTCGATCACTTTAAGGTCTTCGGAAGAGTTATAACAACTGGCACTAATTAAGAGCCTATCTTCCTGCTTCTTCCATTCTTGTAAGTCCTCCCTACTCTCCCACAATACTCTACTAAAGTTCACACTACCTTTTTCATAATCCACCGAAGGATCCGCAGGTAATAAAGAAATAGGACGATTATTAACCAGTAGAATCTTTGGATTTACTTTAAGAGCGACATCCAATTCTCTAAGCACTGATATTTCCACGACAGGCTCAAGTCCAATACTTTCAGCTTGTCGCACCTTCTCTTCAAGTTCAATTTGGGTAAAGTAATGAGTAAGTAAAAGTACCGCACTTGCTCCACTTAAACGTCCTAACTTCATTTGTAAAAAATCGATTACAAACTCTTTTTGTAGGACTGGTAAGGATGTGCTCTCGGTAACCTTTTTTAGTAGATCATAGCTACCCGAAAAATGTTTATTATCTGTCAATACAGATAAGGCATTCACTCCACCCGATTCATACTTCTGTACAAAGTCTTGTAAATTGAATGTAGTATTCAATTCAAAATTATTGGTGCTTGGAGATGAAGGTTTTATTTCTCCAATTATATTTATATAAGAATCGACGCTTCTTTTTATGGCCTTTGAAAAAACAAACTTAGGTTTAAGCCCACCTTGATCTACAAAAGTATCCCAAGAACCTAATTGTTCTTCCAATATAGGAAGTTCAAGTTCTTTCTCTCTTCTAACTAGATCTAAGAATAATGACATCTTATTCCCATTCAATTGTAGAGGGTGGCTTAGTTGTTATGTCTAATACTACTCTGTTTACGCCACTAGTTTCATTTACTATTCTACTAGAAATTTTTCTAAGTAAATCCTCTGGCAATAGATACCAATCAGCAGTCATTCCATCTCTTGAAGTAACAACTCTAAGCGCGATACACTCTTCATAAGTTCTACCATCACCCATCACCCCAACACTTTGTACTGGTAAAAGGACTGCAAAAGCTTGCCAGACAGTTTTATTGAGGCCTGCCCCAATAACTTCCTCAGTCACGATTTTATCAGCGATTCTAAGTTTCTTTAAACGCTCATCAGTTACTTCCCCTAAACAACGAATGGCTAATCCAGGTCCTGGGAATGGTTGCCTATCAATAACGTGCTCTGGCATTCCTAATTCTCGACCTAGTGCCCTAACCTCATCTTTAAAAAGTTCTCTTAAAGGCTCGATCAAAGCAAACTGCATATTCTCTTTAAGTCCACCAACATTGTGATGACTCTTAATTGTTACAGAATTCCCAATAACTGAAACGCTTTCTATTACATCCGGATACAACGTACCCTGCACAAGATGACCGACATTCGGAATATCCTTAGACTCATCTTCAAACACATCAATAAAAACTCGCCCAATTGTTTTTCTTTTTGTCTCAGGATCAGTAATTCCAGCCAATTCACCTAAGAATAATTTTGCTGAACTAGCAAGATGTACATTCAAGCCGAGAGCTTTCATGTCAATCATCACTTGCTCCGCTTCTCCTGATCTTAAGAGACCATTATCAACAAATATACAATGAAGCCTATCCCCTATAGCCTTAGATACGATCATCGCCGCGACAGCTGAATCAACCCCACCACTCAAACCACAAACGACATTACCAGTTGGTACTTCTTCTCGAATTCTATCGATTGTTTCTGAGATAAAGCTTTTCATATCCCAATCTTTATCTAATTTGGCGATATCAAAAAGGAATGATCTAAAAATCTCGCTTCCCTTAGGTGTATGATGAACTTCAGGATGGTACTGAACGCCATAAATCTTTCTAGATGGATTTGCAAAGCTTGCAATTGGACTGCCCTTACTCCTCGCGTTTGTTACAAAACCGGGCGGAAGCTCAGTAACTTTATCCCCATGACTCATCCAAACAGTTACTTTTTCTCCTGGGCTAAATCCAGAATAAATATCTTCATGCTCCAAAATTTCCAATTCTGCAGGTCCAAACTCTCTAACGCTTGTCTCATCAGAATCAACACCAAGTACCCCGTCGCCAGCTCTAGCCCAACCCTCGACCTTTCCACCAAGCTCATCTGCGACATGTTGCATACCATAACAAATAGCAAAGATTGGAATACCCATATCCCAAAGTTCCTTAGGAGCTCTAGGAGCATCTTCAAAGCGAACAGAAGATGGCCCACCAGATAATATAATCGCCTTTGGATCAATATTTTTAATTTTATCAAATGAACAATTACCTGGAACAATCTCACAATATACGCCCAACTCCCTTACAGTCCGCGCAATAAGCTGAGTGACCTGAGATCCATAATCAAGAATAATTAACTGGCTTTTCATAATTTTATCCTACTTACTATAATTCGGTGCTTCTTCAACTATATAAACATCATGTACATGAGACTCGCCGAGACCAGCTGGGGTGATTCTAGTAAATCGAGCTGCATCTCTTAAAGCATTAATATCAACTGCCCCACAATAACCCATCCCAGCACGAAGTCCTCCCACTAACTGAAAGATAGAATTGGAAAGGCTACCCTTATAAGGCACCCTACCCTCTATCCCCTCTGGTACTAACTTAGAAGCATCCTTAACAGATCCTTGACCATATCGATCCTTAGAACCCATTTTCATTGCGCCTACTGAGCCCATGCCGCGATATAACTTATAACTTCGACCTTGATATAAAATTGTCTCACCTGGAGCCTCTTCAGTTCCAGCAAATAAAGAACCAATCATTACGGAATCTGCTCCAAAAGCAATTGCTTTTACAACATCACCTGAATACTTAACACCTCCGTCTGCAATCAGCTTCACAGGGGTTCCTTTTAATGCTTTCTTAGCCTCAATTATTGCCGTAATCTGAGGGACACCTACGCCAGAGATAATTCTTGTAGTACAAATTGAACCAGGCCCAATTCCAACCTTAACTGCATCCGCTCCAGCTTTTGCAAGTGCTAAAGCCCCATCTTCAGTTGCGATATTTCCTGCCACCACTTGAATTTCAGGATATTTACTTTTTATCGCCTTAATACAATCAATTACACCTTTAGAATGTCCATGAGCACTATCAATACCAATAACATCTACTCCAGCAATCACTAATCTCTCAATTCGTTCTTCAAAATCAGCACTAACTCCTACAGCTGCACCAACTCTAAGTCGTCCGTGTTGATCTTTACATGCATTAGGATAACGTTTCGTTTTTTCCAAATCTTTAATGGTAATCAAACCTTGAAGTTTTCTGTTTTCATCAACAACTAACAACTTCTCAATTCGATGTTTATGAAGAAGCACCTTAGCCTCTTCCATGTTAGTACCAGAAGGGACAGTGACTAAATTATCTTTAGTCATCAACTCACCTATCAATTTATCCGAATTAGTTTCGAATCGAAGATCTCTATTCGTTAAAATCCCTGCTACAATCCCATCCTCAGTGGTCACAGGTAATCCAGAGATATGGTACTCTTCCATCAAGGTTAAAGCAGTCTGTAGCTTGTCCTCAGGTCTGACAGTGATAGGGTCCATTATCATACCTGACTCAGACTTCTTCACTCTACTAACTTCAGATGCTTGAATTTCAGGGTTAAGGTTTTTATGAATAAACCCAAGACCACCTTCTTGCGCTATTGCGATAGCTAAACGAGATTCTGTCACCGTATCCATCGCAGAACTAAGTAGAGGTACTTGAAGCGGAATAGATGCAGTTAAATAAGTACTAACATCAACATCCTTTGGTAGAACCTCAGAATATGCAGGTTTTAAAAGAACATCATCAAAAGTTAATCCCCATGGGACCTCAACATTACTCATAATACAAAATCCATTCGAAAGGTTAATAAGGCTGGCAATAATACTGCTGAAAATACAGCTTGAAATACCTTATGAAAAAAGGTCAAAGAAAAACAACAAATAAAGTCGGTAATAATAGCAATAATCAGAAAGACGCTAAAAGCGAGCTGAAAGATACTCTCTATTAAAAAGTACAAGTAGCTGTAATAATTAGATAAAAGATATAGCGCCATGGCGAACTATATCAGAACGGATAATAGTAGGCAAGTGCGGTCAGATTTTTCAAGCGACCTACACGTGCAAACAGCACTTAAATTAAGAATCTTGGAATGAAATGGAAAAACATAAAATCCTCAAATCAACTACTCTTAGAACCTTGACACTGAGTGTACTATTGTGAACTCTGTCCCAGCGTATCCTCAAATCGACTACTGTTAGAACAGATGCCAACTATCCCCATAAAACAATTAAACAATCAAGGAAAACTGTCCAAAATTCAGTCATCGAATCATGTCATTTCTGACATAATCAACACCTCTTTTTTTCCAGTCCCGACTGCAAACTGTCCTAAAGGAAACAAAGAGAAAACGCTCAAGCTGCAAGGCTCTATTAAAGAACCGTAGGGGACTCTCGCAGCTTGTCATTAACTCCAAAACCTCGTAAGGCCTTAGAGGCAATCTCGAAAAAAACCTAAGGTAGAACCTTAAATCTCATTCCAAGATTACATGATATGAATTAACAAAACTCTCATCAAGTAATATTGCTCAATGTATTAATACAAAACCTACCCTCACCTACCTACAACAATTCCTGTTCCTCTTTCATAATGCGCCTATTGCGAAATGAAATATCTGTCATTGCGAGCGAAGCGTGGCAATCTCAATTATCTGTAATTGCCCGAGATTGCCACGCTTCGACAAGCTCACCGCAGGCTGTCGCTTCGCTCCTCGCGAGGAATCCCACATGCAGAAAAAAAACTAAAATAGAAATCTTGGAATAAAATAAAAACAATCTGCGCAATCCCGTATCCTCAAATCGACTACTGTCGGAACTTAAAATGAATATATAATAACAAAGTAAAGGTCCCAACGTATCCTAAAATCGACTACTGTCGGAACTGCGGGTGTTATTAATGGTCTTGAAGAAGCGTACCAACGTATCCTCAAATCGACTACTGTCGGAACTACGGCGGGTGAAGCCCGGTCGCGCTCA
>CAYGUX010000012.1:0-76759 GCA_964353175.1 uncultured Bdellovibrionales bacterium
CTAAGCTACCATATCCTAGCTATTAAGTCAAGCAAGGCTTACGACTTAATAGCTAAGCGAGGCGCCCTCTATGCTCAAATAATAGGTTCACCAAAACTAATGCTAACATCGCTTCTGCTATAGGCACCGCCCTGATAGCTACACAAGGATCATGTCGCCCCTTAGTTACAATTTTCACGTTATTACCAAACTTATCGATAGAATCCTGCTCTTTTGGTAAAGATGACGTAGGCTTAATGGCTAATCGAACAACAATTTCTTCCCCAGAAGACAATCCACCTAGGACACCTCCATGATGATTAGACTTAAAAACACCATCTATCATCTCATCGTTAGACTCAGATCCTTTTTTCTCAACCAAAGAAAAGCCATCTCCAATCTCCACACCCTTTACTGCTGGGATAGAAAACATGGCCCCACCAATTAATGCACTTAACTTAGAAAAAATTGGCTCCCCTAGACCCACAGGTACGCCTTGAGCTCTGACTTCTACCACGCCACCAACAGACTCTCTCTCCCTCCTACTATCCTCAATTAAAGAGATCATCAGTTCAGTTACATCTGAATCAGGCGAACGCACCGGATTAGCTTCTACGTATTTCCAGTCTCTCTTAATTGCCTTAACATGCCCGACCTGAACTAAAGCACCCTGAAACTCAACACCACTTGATCTTAAAATTTGTTTAGCGATAGCACCCGCAAATACTCTTGCAACTGTCTCTCTTGCTGAAGAACGCCCACCACCCCGATAGTCTCTATTCTCATACTTATTATGGTAGGTATAATCAGCATGCCCTGGCCTAAAAGCGTCCTTAATATCCGCATAATCCTTAGACTTAACATCGGAATTTCTGAAAATCACTCCGATTGGGGTGCCCGTTGTCTTTCCTTCAAAAACTCCACTCAAAATCTCAAAGTCGTCATTCTCTTTTCTAGGTGTTACTAACTTTGATTGACCTGGCTTTCTTCTATCTAGATCTCTGCGAATTAAATCTAAATCTAATTCTAAACCGGACGGACAACCATCTATAGTAACTCCAAGAGCAACCCCATGACTTTCTCCAAAGGTTGAAATCTTAAAGCAACTGCCAAATGTATTTCCTTGAAACATACCTATTCCTTAATTACGTAAAATTTAAATCTGAGTCCATAAGATAGCCCTCTATAAACTTATCAATGTCGCCATCCATCACCCCATCCACATCGGAAGTTTGGATATCGGATCTCGCATCCTTAACTAGTTGATAGGGTTGCATCACATAGTTTCTAATTTGGCTCCCAAAATCAATTTTTTTTCGTTCTCCAGCTATCTTAGCTAACTCATCTCTTTGCTTTTGAGCTTCCAACTCATATAACTTAGACTTTAACATCTTCATCGCAAAAGCTTTATTTTTATGTTGAGACCTTTCGTTCTGACAAGCCACTACAATACCCGTAGGAAGATGAGTAAGCCTAACAGCAGAATCAGTTTTATTAATGTGTTGACCACCAGCCCCACCAGCCCTATAAGTATCGACTCTCAAATCGTCTTCATTCACTTCGATCTCAATATCCTCCTCGATATCTGGCATTACTGAGACAGAAGCAAAGGAAGTATGTCTTCGTGCATTTGAATCAAATGGAGAAATCCTAACTAAACGATGAACTCCTCTTTCTGATCTCAAATATCCGTATGAATTCATACCCTCGATATAGACGGAACAACTTTTAATGCCAGCCTCCTCTCCTGTATTAATATCCAGAATCTCAGTTTTATATTTTTTCTTCTCAGCCCATCTAAGATACATTCTTAAAAGCATTTCAGCCCAATCTTGAGCCTCTGTACCACCAGCTCCAGCATTAATTTCTATAATAGCATTTTGAGAATCATGCGGCCCAGACAACATACGACCAAGCTCAATAGAAGATAGTTCAGGCTCTACCTCGTCGATTTCTTTTTTTAAGCTCAAATATTCTGATTCTGAGCCAGATTCGGAAATCAACTCAGACAAAACTTTTAGATCTTCAATTTTACCACTTAACTTTGTAGCTTTCTCAATTAGATTAGCTAATTCAGCTCGTTCCCTAGATACTTTTTGAGCTTTTTCTGCGTCATTCCAAAAACTCGGATCACCTGTAACTCGATCTAATTCCAATACCCTATCTTTCTTAGTTTCGAGGTCAAAGATACCCCCCCAGCGCAATAAATCGCTCTTCGAGTCGCTCTATTCGCTGTACTAAATCTGATAAAGTTAATAAACTTTCACTCATAAGATATTCATTACTTCTTTAAAGTACTTTCTCTCCAGCCTTCTCATTCTGGCTGCTTCGGTCTTCCCTACACCTACATGATCATAACCGCAGAGATGTAAAATTCCATGAATAATTAATCTAATCAGCTCTTCTTGTAAACTAACTTCAAATTCTTTAGCCTGTCGGCGCGCTGTTTGAACAGAAATAGCCAAATCACCTAAATAGCTGTCGTCAGATGGGAACGACAATACGTCTGTGGGTTTGTCTTTATTCCTAAAATTCTTATTTAAATCTCTCAACTCCTTGTCTCCAGTAAACAAGAGAGTAACTTCTACATCATGAGATACCAAGTCTCCTAAGAGTATCTCCACCACTTTCTTCACTTGATTCTTTTTTAGGACCTTGAGCATGCCCTTTTTCACTTGTTCCTTCAGGACTATCTCCACTCTGGGTTTTATCACCTTGCTGGGAGGCTGTTGAACCGGACTGAGAGTTTTCTTTAGCTGTTTGTTCTTTGATGTTTTTGCCATTATGAAAGCCGCTATTATCAGATTTATTCTTCTTATCTTTAGTTGGAGCATCAGGATAATCAATTCTCTTATGATATATTCCTGTTAACACTCTTACAAAATATTTTGCTACTAAATGAAGGTCTTTTAAAGTTAATCCGCTTTCATCTAGTTCACCACTCGCAAAAAGTTTATTGATAATCTTCTGAACTAAACCTTGAAGTTTCGCTGGAGTAGGATCAGAAAGAGTCCTACTTGTAGCTTCGATAGAGTCGGCTAACATTAGAATAGCGGACTCTTTAAATTGAGGCTTAGGTCCAGAATATCTAAAGTTTGTTTCCTCCACAACTTCCCCCTCCTCGGCTTCCTTTCTTGCCTTTTCAAAAAAGTATTCGATTAAAGAAGTCCCATGATGTTCCTGAATCATGTCCTTTAATATCTGTGGTATGCGATGTTCATTCGCTAACTCAATCCCATCTTTTACATGAGCTTTAATAATCAAAGCAGACATTGATGGGGTTAATTTATCGTGCCTATTTTCACCATGTTGGTTCTCAATGAAATATGCAGGATACTTACTCTTACCAACATCATGATAATAGGCTCCAACTCTAGCAAGTAAAGAATTTGCTCCAATCGCTTCGCATGCTGACTCAGCCATTTGCCCAACAACCATTGAATGATTCCAAGTTCCTGGTGCTTGAATTGATATCTCTCGAAGCAAAGGGTGATCCAGTGAAGATAACTCTAGTAATCTCATATCCGTCGTATATTTCCCAAGAAACTCCGCTAAGGGTACAAAACTTGCTGTAACCACTCCAGATAAAACACCACCAAGCATTGCAAATAATACTCGATAAGCTCTTTCATCATTATCATACTGACCATGGAGTAATAAGAATGCTAGAACAATCACCGCATTGATTAAAGCAACCTTCAAAGATGCCCTCAAGAACACACTTCTCTTAGTACACCGACGGACCCCAAAAGATGCGAGCAAATTACTACTTACGACTAGCACTAAAAATAACCAAGAGCTTTCTAAGAAAACCCCAGTAAGAACAGAAAATACCAACACGAATAGTAGCACCGCTGGCGCTCCTAATATCACTTGCAAGAGCATCCCTCCTACAGCAAGTGGAGTTGCCAATATAAATGTATCAGGTTCAAACTGGGAAAAACTTTCACTTAAAGAGTGACCTAGAATTGAAAATAACTGAATCATTACTAAACTTGATATCAAAGTAATAGACATCACAATCAAATCATTATTAGAAGGCTTAAACCCTTGGTAGTATCGAAATAGAAAGGAGTAAACAGATAGAATCAATACGGATGTTAAAATAAAATAGCCACCCCAGACTTTAAGAGGGTCCACGGCCGTACTTTCGACTCTAAGTATAACTAACTTCCTAGCTTGATCTTTAGTAACCCTATCCCCAGCCCTAACCACAACCTCACCACGTTTTATTTCTGAAAATACTACGGTACCTTCTCCTTTCTCAACGATTATATCCCTTGAAGACCTAACTGTAGATTTAGCAATCTGCCCTTCTTTATACTTAGCCGTACCAATAATCCCATGAACCATAAGGCTAAGGACCAGACTAACGATAATTGCAGTTACAATAAAAATTATCCAATCGCCCTTTTCTGAAAAAAAAGATTGGCCTTTTTTTACTATATTTTCTTGCATAGTATTTCTCAAACTAATGTTTCAAAATGACTTAAAGTATCATCTATTTTACTAATATCACCACCGCCTGCTTGCGCTAAGTCAGGCCGACCACCCCCCTTACCACCAGAAACTTCAATCAATTTCTTCACAATATCGCCAGCGGAGATTTTCTTAGATAAATCCTTACTTACAGCTACTATCATTTGCATTTTTTCCTCTTCAGTAGAGATTAAACATACACACGAAGTTCCTAGCCTATCCCTCAGGGAATCTGTTAAGCTTCTCAGTTCAGCGACTTGAAGTCCGTCCAACCTAGAAGAGACAACTTTGTAACCTTCCGATCTTTCCTTAGCGGACTTAAATAGATCTTCTGCAATAGTACTTAGGTTCCCTTGCTTTTGCTGTACCATTTCCTTCTCTAGTTGTTTTAATCTTTCCTGAGAACTCACCACCCTTTCAACTACGTCATGTGGATTTGTTTGCATAATCTCAGACAGACTAGAAAGAGCCGCCTTAGCTTTCGCTATCTCAGTTGCCGCCTTAAGGCCTGCGATTGCTTCGACTCTTCGAACTCCAGAAGAGACAGAACCTTCGCTAAGAATTTGAACTAAACCAAGATCACCAGAACGACTAGCGTGAGTACCACCACAAAACTCTTTAGACTTCCCTCCGATCTCTACAACTCTCACGACATCCCCATATTTCTCTCCGAACAAAGCAACCGCACCGATATTTTTAGCTTCTTCTATTGGCAAAACACGTGTCACTATCTCATGGTTAGCTAAAATGTATTTATTTATACTAGATTCGATCTCCTCTAATTCTTGTTTACTGATTGAATTCCCATGAGTAAAATCAAATCTAAAACTATTCTCACTAACTCTTGAACCAGCTTGTTTGATGTGCGATCCCAAAACTTCTCTAAGCGCCAAATGAAGAACATGCGTCGCACTATGGTGAACTCTTATCTGAGACCTTCTAATCTCATCCACAGACAATCTAACCCCGTCTCCAGATTTAAACTCACCGTCTAAAACTCTACCAATATGAACTATCGTGTCCCCACCAGCTTTAATGGTATCGACAACATCGATAGTACCAGAAGCGTGAGTAATCCTTCCAGTGTCACCTACTTGTCCACCAGACTCAGCATAAAATGGAGTTTCTTTAACTACCACAGCAATCTCAGCACCTTCTTTGGCAGACTTCAATGGGCCATCTTCATTATAGATCTCTACAATTTCTGACTGGTACTCAAGAAACTCATACCCAACAAACTTTGACGAAAAAGGTTTCACAGCTCTTTGTATAATCAAGGCGGTCTGAGAACTTCTAGCAGACCTAGACCTCTCTCGTTGCATCTCCATTGCGGAAGTAAAACCTTCAATATCAACTGTCATACCCTTAGCTCTAACAATATCCTCAGTTAGGTCAAGTGGGAAACCATAAGTATCATGCAGTTGAAAGGCTGTTGCACCGTCTAAGATCTTTCGATTCTCACCAAGTACTGCTGTCGTTTGCTTATCCAACATTTGTAAGCCGATTTCAAAAGTGGAGAGGAACTTAATCTCTTCGTCTTTTATAACGCGTTCAATGACTTTTAACTCCTTTTTAAGCTCAGGATATACGTCTGAATATATCCTAACTACTTCCTTGGATACTTCATGTAAAAATGGCTTCTTTAAACCTAATGCCCTACCGTGCTTACATGCTCGTCTTATCAATCTCCTCAACACATACCCCCGACCATCACTAGACGGGAAAACACCTTCGGCAATTAAAAATGCACAAGACCTAGAATGATCTGCAATAACTCTGAATGCAACATCATAAGCATACTGAAGATCCACACTTGCATCTCGCTCTGTGTAATCTTCTCCTAAATAACTATGACCTGAAAGCTTTTCAGTAAAAGAAATTATCTCTCTTAAACTATCACTATCGTAGTTGGCCTTCTTACCTTGTTTTACAGCTGCGACTCTCTCAAGACCCATACCAGTATCAACCGAAGGTTTAGGGAGAGGATTTAAAGTACCCTTAGTATCTCTATTAAATTGCATAAAAACGAGGTTCCAAATCTCTACATAAGTAGGATCATCAGCCATTAGTTCTTCAGCCTTCTGAACATAATCATCAGAACCTAGAAAATAGAAAATCTCAGTACATGGACCACATGGGCCGGTATCTCCCATCGCCCAAAAATTATCGCTCTTACCCTTTCGGATTATTCTACCTGGTAATACAGAAGTTTTTTTCCATAACACTTCGGCTTCATCATCTTCCTCATAGATAGTAACCCAAAGTCTTTCTTTGGGAAGTTTTAAGACCTCGGTCACAAACTCCCAAGCATATCTTATTGCGTCTTCCTTAAAGTAATCGCCAAAAGAAAAATTACCTAGCATCTCAAAAAAAGTATGGTGCCTAGCTGTACGACCTACATTTTCAAGGTCATTGTGTTTCCCAGATATTCTAAGTGATTTCTGGCATGTAGTTGCTCTATTATAGGATCTTGGGTCTGTGCCTAAAAAAACATCTTTAAATTGAACCATTCCAGCATTGGTAAATAAAAGAGTAGGATCACCTGCTGGCACCAAATTGGAACTAGGTACTCTTTGATGACCTTTATCTTTGAAAAAGTTAAGATACGCTTCTCTAATCTCTGCTGTATTCACCGGATATCCCTTCAAAAGTTATTGTATATTTCGATTAGTCTTAAATACCACATAAATTGAATTATGTACGGCAATCATCGCCTTCAAATTGAAAAATACTAGCCTAGCTACCATGCTAAGGAACTGAATTAAATGGAGATTATATGTCTGCTGAAGTCCTCTAAGTTAGAAAAAACTTTGGTTGGGCTTGAGTTTTCCAATATTTCCTTCTCTATCCCCCCCGTTAACACTCCATAGGATGCGCAAAGGCCCATAGATTGTGCACTAATTAAGTCGGACGGAGTGTCTCCCACCATAATAGTGTCTTTTGGCTCCGCCCCCGTCTCCCTTAAAAGGGAAGATATCTGTAGCGACTTATCCGTCCAGTCATCATCGTGGGACGCTCTGGTTTTTATCCCTGACATAAAAGGTAAAATCCCAGTAAATTCGAGATCTGCTGTAATTTCATCGAGAGTAGTGGCTCTCGCGGTAGCAATAGCGAGAGTATATCCTAAGTCCTTTAAAGCTTTCAGACTCTGAATGGTATCGATAAAAACCACGGCCTTAGGATAATCTATCCAATTAAACTCATTCCAGAATTTAGATTGAAAATCTTTTTCAGAGTCCCATGAGACCTTCAGGCCATAATTTATAACTCTAAAATAATCGAAGCTGGAAAAAGCAGACTCCAAATCCTTCCTCAAGACAGCAGGGTGACCTAAGGCACTAATAATTCTCTCCGTTTCCTCAAACAAATAAGTAAAGGGGAAATTAATTAGAGTACCGTCAAGATCGAATATTGCAAGCTTAGTCATTCTTAAAATCGTAAAGAGTTCGAATACTTATCTCATAAGAATATTTTCCATGCTACCTTTTTTATACTTTCTTAAATAACGTTCCAGTAATGGTAAATAAATTTAAAATACTCAGTCTTCTAACACTCCTGATCTCAACTCCAGTTTGGGCGGGTGATCCATTTCAAGATCCAGAGGAAGTAGATAGAAATTATGAAGTGGAGAATAATCCACTAATAAGTGATTTTCTCAATGTAGATGAGACAGAAGCATCAAGACATCCAGTAAAAAAATGGGAAAGAATTAAATCCTTAGAAGAGCTCGGTAAACCCCCAATGGCAAATTATGAAGAGCAGCAAGAGCCACTACCTCCTATAAATTCTAGCTACTCCTCAGATCCATTCGCAAACAGAATGGATTACCTAGAACAAAAATTTGGAATCAACAAGCCGAACAGTCCATACTAACTATAATCAATCCATATTTACTTTACAAACTCTCTCGCACCTACTTGTAAGGTCTTAGCATATCAAGACTTAGTCAAGGCAAATGATTCCCTTGATACTATTTGAGATAAATATCAACTCTCGTTCTTGGACATCAGATGGTAGTTTGTCGAAATATTGTAAATTCAAATCTTCTCCGACTAAGGTGGTTAAAGTCTCCTTAAATTTTTCCTGAGAAAAAGGACTTAAGTCCTTAGAAAAAGTTTTGGATTTTACCACCCGACACCAAAGCTCAATTTGCTCTCTAGCTTTCCGAAAATAATCGACCCCCCTTGCTCCATATCCATAATGACCAAAAGAAAGCGCTTGATTAGTATATACCCCTTCCAAGGAGTCTATACTCGCGAGATAGGATTTAAGATCAAAAACAGGAGGGGTCGCAGGACGAAGATAAATCCCATCATCCATCGGGAAGGTCACCCCAAGGGCTTCACCACAAAAAATAACTTCTTCAAAAACAAAACTAATATGGTGCCTTGCATGACCTGGAGTTTCCACGATCTTGAGACCCTCTATCTTCTCAGGTTCCTTGAGAATGCACTCTTCATTTATAGAGACAATCTCTCCATATAGATCCATTAGACTACCAAGGGTTTTGCGACTGGCCTCTATTAGCTTTTCGGGATTGACCAAATGCCTATGCGCCTTCTCGTGCGCAATAATTTTAGCGTCTGGATATTTCTTAGAAATGTGGCCTATGCCCCCAGCATGATCGACATGAATATGGGTAAGTAGAATATAGTCAGGAGTTCTTTCCCCTAAGGCCTTATAAAGTATCTCAAGAGAATTCGTTGGACCGGGATCAACTATAAATAAACTCCCGCTATGCTCGAATATCCAAGAGCTAATAAATTTATAAAAGCCTGATCGGGGAAGCTTTAGATCGATTAAAGTTGGATTCATAAAAAAGAATAAAAAAAGGCCAGAACCAATGTTCTGGCCTTCAATTCTATCGACTTCTCAAATTATATAATTTGGAAAGCGATAACTAGCGCAAATAGTACTAACGACTCAATAAATACGAGCGCTAATAACCAAGGTAAGAACATTGAACCAGCAGCACCAGGATTTCTTCCGATACTATCAAGAGCAGCTGAGATAGCTTTTGCTTGAGCATTTGTAGCTCCAACAACAGCAATTCCCATTCCTAAGATTGCGCAAGCTTTAGTTGAAAGTATTTCACTTCCAGAACCAACAACTGCTGCTACCTCTTCAGCTGCAGCAATTCCCACGAACAAACAATTTACTGCAACTAATGCTAATAATTTCTTACCTTTTGAAATAAGACCCTTCATATTCCTCCTTACTAAAGTTAAATCAATAAAGGAAAGCTACTACTCTCCTCTTTCTCTCCTATACTAGAGACTCTTAATGGTCGTGCGACACCCCTAACCGAATATAAATCATAGTTAGAAGTGAAAACACAAAAGCTTGGATAAAGCTCACGATGGTACCAAGAACATATAATGCGACAGTTAAAAAGAAAAATGGAGTACCTTCCGTTAGATGAGTAAAAACTCCTAACACGGTATGATCTCCTGTCATATTTCCATATAGTCTGATGCTGAGAGAAATTGGTCTGACGATATGGGAGATAAGCTCTATCGGAAACAACAAAAAGCCAAGTGCAAATACCGGCCCCCATAAGTGTTTAAAAAAACCATCAATTCCAACTGCACGAACAGTCCAATAATTATATAAGCCAAAAACCACTAGAGCTATTCCAAGATTAAAATGCATCTGATCCGTAGGCATTACAAAACCAGGAATGAGTCCAGCCATATTAGAGAAGAAAAGATAAATAAATAGGGATGCTACAAAGGGTAAATACTTACGATTCTCCTTCCCCATTGCAGAGTCACCCAACCATACGATAAAAAGTGCGAGAGTTTCAAAAACTGTCTTAGGACCAAATGTGGTCTCTGGAAGATAAGATTTCTTAGCTTTATTAATAGCTAAGCGTCCCAAAAATCCGACAGAAAGCACAGACAAACCTATGGCAGATGCTGTGACTAATGGGTTATGTATAAACTGGTAACCTGCCGACATAAAACTATTACTTTCGTTACTAAAAAATCGAGCGTTTCATACCAGACTAATCTTAAGGGGGCAAACATCCCTATGTACTTATTTAAGTCTAAATAAGTACCCCCAACTACTTAAGTGCCCAATTCTTTTTAACTATGACACCCAACAAGACGACAAAAATAGTAAGAAATGCGCAAAAATAGGTTAAAAAATCAGTCAGATTGAGTTGGTTCCTGAACTTGTATAACAGAAACAATACAACAAGTGAGTTCAATTTAAAAGTAAGGCACAAAATTAAGGAAACTGTTTTAGGTACACCTGAGGAAACCTTTTTTTCTTCATTACCAAAAGTTCCCATGCTTAGTTTAAGAACATTAAACAGAGCGGTGTTAGAAATGACCATGGAGAAACTTAGTAAAACTGCTAAAATAATTTCTGGGTAAGTATTCATGATTAAAACTAGCACATCTACTAGTTACAAAAAAATAAATCTATCTGCATTAGCCTGAATTCTTTAATACTTAAACTTTAAGTTACCTCAAGTAAGTTTTTCCGATTTGTGTTTTATTTATATTTCTGGCTTACTCTTGATCTTACCTTTTTATTTTTTATATTTGTAATTATAATTAATAAAAAGTAAGGTGGATTCCCCCTACTGTCTTTAATTGAGATTTGTCCAAGGTTGAGAATCTCATCGAAATAGAAGTGACAAAAGTAGCTGTTGTTTTTTGTCTAGGGATAGAATAATTGTGATAGAGAGAACTCCTAATTATGCAAACTTCAGAATCTAACTTAGAACGACCTAACTTAGAGAAAAATATTTCTGAAGCTTCACTAATCCAAGGGGATACATTAGACCAAGATTTCAAAGATGCTATGCTAGTTGACAGCTTAAAACTGAACGATTCAAAACCAACAGAAAAAAATACGATCAAAGCCCGACGAGAGCTGAATAAGCTTAAACTAGAGAGTTTAAAGATTAAAGACTCTAACCTAAGATCAAGCCCTCTCGATAGGACTATAAATAAGATTGCTAGCGCTCCCAACAAGAAGGTCATTGAGAAGCCTACCCGCTCGACTACGAACTTCTCAACTAAAAAAATTGAAAACATAGAAAATTCAGTTCACCAAATTTTAATGAGCATGGATCCTCCTGTTAAATCTCAAGAAGGTAAAAGTGATCTAACTCAAGAATCTAATTCACATGACTTAGATCGAAGCTGGGAAGAAATTAAGTCCATCATCGCCAGTGGATTAGACTCTAAGATATTTTCCGCTTGGTTTAAACCTTTAAAGTTAAATCAAATCATCACAATCAAATCCTCAGGCCTTGAGAATAAAGATAGCCTGTTACTAAAAATTCTAACTCCTAATAAGTTTTTTTCAGAGCACATTAAAAAGAATTATGAGGCTCTAATAAAGTCTGCTGCCTCTAGTGTACTGTCTTGTAGTAATATTTCATTAGAATACGATGTTTGTGATGAGAGAGTTGTTCCCAAAAGCAATCAAAACACCAAGGCTCTAAAATTAAGCTCACAAGAAAATAGTAAGCTTGAAATTTCTTCAAGCTCAAACATTAGGCCGAATCAAAATCGAATCAGCAATGATTCCCAAACAAACCTATCCTTAAACTATAACTTCTCTAACTTCGTAGTAGGAACTTGCAATCAATTTGCCCATGCCGCTTGTTCTAAGGTCGCAGAAAGCCCCGGCAATGCCTACAATCCACTCCTTATATATGGTGGTGTTGGACTTGGTAAAACCCATCTAGCAAACGCTATTGGGAACGCAGCTAAAAGAAGGAAGAAGAAAGTACTTCTAGTTTCATCGGAAATGTTTGTTACCGAGCTAATAGGCTCTTTAAAAAACAATTCCATGGAAAGATTTAAGTCTAAATTCAGATCCTTAGATGTTCTAATTATCGATGATATACAATTTATAATTGGAAAAGAAAGAACTCAAGAAGAATTTTTCCATACTTTCAATGAGTTATATGGGAAAAATAAACAAATCATCATTACCTCTGATAAACTTCCCCAAGATCTTATTGGCCTAGAGGAAAGACTTAGAACACGATTTCAATCGGGATTATCTGTTGATCTTCAAGCTCCTGACTTTGAAACAAGAGTCGCCATCTTATCTAACAAATGTGAGCAATCAGATTTAAAAATCTCTGATGACATACTTAAACTTATAGCGATGAGAATTGATACCAATGTAAGAGAACTTGAAGGCGCTTTAACTAGACTACAAGCCCTATGTAACCTACTTGGTGAAAAGCCGTCCTTACAACTTGCACAAAAAGTACTTGATACAATCTCTCCTCTTAAAAGCAGAGAACTTACAACTGATTACATTAAAGAAGTAGTAGCTAAAGAATTTAATGTCTCGGTTCATGACTTATCTGGGAAAAGACGCACTCAGAATATTGCGCTAGCTAGACAAGTAGCAATGTTCCTATGTAGGAAACACACAGCAAGATCCTTCCCAGAAATCGGTGCGCTATTTGGCGGAAGAGACCACTCAACTGTCATACACGCCATAAAGAGTATTACTGATCGTATGCCGAATGAAGAAAGTTTAAGAGGGCAGATCGAAAAGATCGTAGTGAAGCTCGAAGGATAAAAATAAAAAAGGCGTGCAAAGACAAGTCTTGTCACACCTAAGGAATATCTATTTCGATTTCCGCCAGCACCAGCGAGCACCTCTCATGATCCAGCGGCCACGCTTCCGCCTAAACGGTGGTCCCTTAGGACTTGCTCTCAGTGGATTCGTCGGAAAGGCCAAATCATAGGAATAATCTTTATTCGAGAATCGCACAACAACAATGTTAGCGCGATTCCTTCCATTGAAAAACATCCCACCAAACCACGTGAACATTCTAAGAATTATCATGTTAGTACCTTATTAATGGGCGTTAATGTTTTTTATCTGATGTCTCTACTTCTCCAACAATTCTCTGTGTGCACGCTCTTCTTTCTGAATCCGAATTTCTTCTTCCCTCCACCCTTCCAGAAAAAAGAATGTGGTAAGGAGGAGCATACCTAGGAGAACGACAGTTAGACCGAGCCAAGGCGTAGATACGAGGTACTCAACTATGCCGACTATTCCATAAGCACCGAGGCAGAGAAGAGCTACGCACTTGAAAGCCTGAAATAAACTCCGAAAAAAAAGAATTACCATTGCTGACTCCTTAGAAAACTAGCGCAAAAACCTGAAAAACCTTTTCAAGACTTGTCTTTGTGCCTGTCAATACGAATGCTAAATTGCATTTACATTAAGAGGCACAAATTACAGTTTTACATCTACCCACACATAAAATTTCAAAACTAATAATAGATCAAAGGGATGTTGAATAGCAAATGTAAGGCTGCTATTAATGGAACTTCGCCCCTTGAAGTGGGTTATTACAACAATATTCGTACAAATAAATTATAAGTTACTGATTATCAGATGAAGAAGGGCGAATCTGTAGGGGCGATCCCTTGCGGTCGCCCTCCCCATTATATCGAATCAATTCGCGGGCGACCGCAAGGGATCGCCCCTACAGATTAGTTTGTCGTTAAATTTAGACCTAAACGAGATTCCAATAAATAATCTATTAATTTTTATTGATGCCCACTCTATAGAACAAAATTCTAAGCTCAATTCCTTTTTAAAAAAAGCCCAAGAAAAGCCTTAGAGGTAATCTTGGGCGATTCGACTACTTGGTATTCAGCAAATACAACTGATCTCCAGCTACTAAACAGAGCCTAAATACCCTCATTGAATAGTCTGGATCTGCATTCGGAAAGCGCCACCGCGGTGTGAATGGAAACACTCCTAAATACTCGAACACATCTTTTGGTAAGTAGCAGGTAACAGCATGAACAAGCTGACCTAGAGCCGCGGTCATGTAATCGCCCATTTTTTTTCTCCTTTCAAAAAAACGGATGGACTAATTTTAAAAAAGAATACTCATAACTAAATTCAGTTCTCTTCTACCCAAATTAAAATTTTCAAGAGAAATTAATGCTCTCCTCTAACAAGCCAGGCTACAATAAAAAAATATTAACATGCAAGAAAAATATTAAAGCTGCCGAATGATCATTCTAGCTCTAAACCCAAACCTAAGTTCAGATAAATGTTTATCTTCTCCTTAGAAATAGTATGCTAACTGCACAAATGCTTGTTGGCTAGATGATATGTATGAGTTCAAAGAATCGATATCAAATCCCCTAAATTCCTCACCTCTTGAACCTTGACTTAATGCTACTCCAATCCTAATCCTTGTATTATCTGTTGGTTCTATAGCTAAAAATGGTCTATGCACACTTGATCCGTCTAATATATTAACAACAGATAACAAATTCAACTGCACTAGATCACTTAACTCTATCCTAGCCCCACCACTTAGATAGTGCTTAGATAAAGTAAATATTTCCCCATCTCTAATTCTCGCGTTTAAATCTAGATTGGCATCTGAATAGCTATCCCTTGAAACACCTAGTCCTGAATAGAAATATTCGATAAATAAATAGGTCTCATAGCCTAGAACTTGAATACCTCTATCAATATTAACTAAAATATCATTTTTTAAAGAACTATTCTCTGTCTCATAAAAAGAAGCATCTACCCTAAGAACATATTCAGATAAAATCTTAGAAAAACTTAGACCCCCAATCGCATTTCCTCTATTAGCTCCGAATAGAAAGCCTACATCATATCCCTCACCCTCATAATTAAGAATGGAACCGAAGGAACTTGCATCACTGCTAATACTGCCACTACTATCCCTCCGCCCAACAGCCACCAACTGCACATTCCACTTCTCTATAATATTCCCCTTAAAAGTTGCCATATCTTCGCCAACCTTAAATTCTCTATCATATGCTACAGGCGAAAATGGATTGAATATATCAAGGACAGAAAAAACAATACCTTTCCCGTAAGAAAAGGCCTGTCTTCCTATTCTAAAATTAGCATTTTCAGTTGCGTAACTTAAAGATAAGCGATCCAACCTAGAGGTTCGACTAAAATTCTCTCCCCCCTCCTCCGTACTCAAATCAAAAAGTCTATATCTATCATTCTCGAGTAAAGGCCTACCAGGTAGGAAGCTTTCTATTGCGGACTTAGAACTTCCACTAACTCCATTCAGCTCTCCTTCTATATTAATTCTAAAATCAGACCTTGAAACATTAAATCTAGGTCTAAAATTATAATCATATAAGCCCCCACTCCTTGAACCGACTTGATCCTGCAATGAACCCGATTCAAAATTATTAAAAGCAGACTTTAACTTTAAATGGCCAGCGATCTCGAGACCATCCTCTGAATAAGCTAAATTAGTTGAACTAATTAGAAAAATTGTTAGAGCTAATATCTTAAACAAGCTCGTCACTAACCATGCTCCCATCTCTAAGTTTAATTATTCTCTTAGCATAAGACAGAACTAAAGCATCGTGAGTTGAGAATATAAATGTCATGCCATTTTCTTTATTAAACTTTTTCATCAGATCCAATAAGCTTTTAGCAGTATCAGAATCAAGATTAGCTGTTGGTTCATCTGCCAATACTATTTTAGGTTTAGAGACCATAGCTCTTGCTATCGCGACTCTTTGTTGTTGCCCTCCTGATAATTCATGTGGTCTACGTTCATAAAAATCAGCTAGGCCTATATTTTCTAAAATTTCCTTTGATCTTCTTTCTCTCTCTATCCTTGGAATGCCTTGAAGTTCCATTACAAATGATACATTTTCAAGAGCAGATAGCACTGGAATTAAATTATAGGACTGAAATACAAAACCAATGCTATGAAGCCTAAACTGTTCTCTCTGAGATTCGCTATAACTAGAGATTGTTTCATCTTCTATATCCACTAACCCACTATCAGGAACATCCAATCCTGCTAAAAGATTAAGTAAGGTTGATTTCCCAGATCCCGAAGGCCCGCTTACAGCTAAAAAGTCGCCTCTATCAACATCAAATGACACCCCATTAACAGCATATTTCACTCCATCTACTGCAGAATATGACTTCTTTAAATCTTTTACTCTTATAAAACTCATACTATTTCGATAGTCCTTGGGTTGCACTTAACTTTATTGCTCTTCTCGCAGGGAAAATACTGCCAAACATACAAATAAAGAATATTAATAACAGGAAGAATAGAAGATTAGAAAATACAAGCTTAGGATATATGATACTTCTAATACCTATTAGCGTCGTACCTTCTGAAAACATACCCAGTGGTATTCCAGTAACAGATAGAAATCCTATTATTATATAAGAAAGAATAATGCCGAAGACGGCACCTAACAATAGTAGAAAAAACATCTCTACTTCCAACTGCATAGTAAGAGACCAATCCCCTAAACCTAAAGCCCTATAGAGACAAAACTCTCTCTCTCTTTCAAATACCATCATAAACAAAGTATTTATTACGCCAAAAAAAACTGCTAACAGCACGATACCATACCACAAAATCAGTACCCCATTTTGCAATTTAACTACTGCCTGCACAAATGGCTCAACTTCTTTCCATGTTCTAATTTCAAATTCCGGATATTTCTCTTTAAGTTCAGTCTTTAGTGGATCAATTAACTCCTCATTGGGCAGGGTTATGCTAACATCAGAAACTCTATCTTCCAATTTAAGCAATTGCTGAATAGTTTTTAAACCGCCTACTCCATAAGCCTTCTCTACTGATTCTAACTCCGACCGATAACTTGCTTTAATCTTAAAACCTCTTTCTGCAACTTTTCCTTCGCTATCTTGTGTCAACACAACGACTCTTCTACCCACTTTTGTTTTCAGATCTTCAATTAAAGACTCTCCTAGAATTAGACCTTGATCTGCATCATCAGTTAATCCTAAGCCCTCCCCAACGTATATGTCTTGATCAAGAACAGAGTTACCTTTCTCTTCACTAGGGGTAATCCCAACTAAATAGAGTGGCTTGCTTTTCCTCTCACTCATTACAATTGCACTGACTTTAACTCGTCTTGCTATTTTATAATTATCGCTCAATTTTAATTCTGGCAAATCGATTGAATTTATAGCCACCGGATCGTCATAGAAATTAGAATTCGCAATTTTAATATGCCCTAGTAGGTTTAGAACAGAATCTAACTCTATTTGCTCTCTTGATCCTACTTGAAGAGCTGAGAGCATTGCTGAACTTAGAATGCCAACCCCTATCGCACCAATAGTTAGCAAGGAGCGTTTTTTATTTCTCCATACATTTCTAATTGCGATTCGTGAGATGACTCTAAACGGAATCATGTTCTTAAAACCTCAGATGGATGGATTCGTTTGGGTTCTCTCGCAGGAGAGATTAAAGCCAATAGGCTAAGAATGATTAGTAAAGATGGACCAACTACCAAAGAACGTAGGCTCACCCATGGATAAACAATTGTCTGAAGGTTCATACGCCGTCCTATCTCCTCACTACCCGGAATTTGAAAGCCTACGATAGAAAAATAGTAGACCAAACACGCTCCGAGTATAATGCCGCATGCTACACCGATTAGAGTTAACACAAATCCCTCTGTAACTACCATCAAGCCTATTGATTGTGTCGATGCGCCCAAAGCCCTCATAACAGCAAACTCTTTTTTTCTTTCGAGTATCGACATAATAAATGTGTTAAGTAACGTGAATACTACGACTAAAAGTAAGGTGAGATAGAAAACTGACCCGATGGCCATATCCATTTGGATCATCTGCTTTAGCCCTGGCACGAGATCCTGCCAAGTATAAACTATAATATCCTCTAGTCTTGATTCTCTAATTAGATCATCGACCGACTTTTTTATAGAGTCTGTATTATCAATCCGGTCAGTTTTAATTACAATCGAGTGGATGGAATCTCCAATATTAAAAGCATTTTGAAAATAGCTAAGAGGAACTTCAATAAGAGCAGTATCTATTTCTCTGAGTCCACTTTCAAAAATTCCTACTACCGTAAATATTTCAGCGACCACCTCTCCCTTCTCACCTTGCGCAAGCATAGTAACCTCTGAACCAACATCAATTTTTAGATTATTAGCAAAGTGACTGCCCAATACAAGCTCAGGACCTGAAGCAATAAATCTACCACTTTTAATAACAGTGGGAATCGTAGAAACATTTTTTTCTCTATCTACATCGACACCTAATATTTTCCCAGCATAGGTTCTATCTTTCGAAGAGAATAAACCAAAAGCCTCAGCTCTAGGAGACACCGAGACAACACCCTCTAGTCTAGATATTTGATCCGATAAACTACCTGATAGATTAATTTTTTCGGAGAATCTCAAACTTATGTCGCTTTCTTTGAGATGGTCTTTTTTTTGCACTTGAAGATTGCCATGCATCACAGAAGTACTAACAGCTATAGAAGTATCATAGGCGCTTAATTGTAGTGACACGAAGAAAACCAATGCAATTGTTACAAATGCAATGGCTAATATAGTAATTAAAGATCTTCTCTTATTTCTAGAGATATTTCTACTACCAATTTTTATGGGAAGTTTAAATTGCAAACGAAATATCATTAAGAACCTAGTCCTTACTTGACTCTAAGTTAGTACTTGTAAAGATAGTTTCTGGAACTACGCTTAAAAAGTCGCCTACCGTATTTGTAATCTCAGTCCACTCCTTGGTTTCCTCATTGGTCATACGAGCTTTTACTGGGTACAATCTATCCCCCAAAATTTCTACCTTTGTAGCAATTAAATACTTTATGAGCTTTCCCTCCTGATCAAAGTAGCGATGTTCTACAATTATTAGGTCATCTCGAATATCAAGCTCTTCCCTTCCCCATACAATTGGGGCATCATCTTTTGGAATAGAGGTTACGGTCTTTACCTTTTGTCCATTCGAATCCTTAGAGCCAGAGAATGTATGATTATAATGATCAATGATATCATCGTCTTTTGCCAGATCCTGATAAGAAAAATCTGACCCCATCCAACTTTGAGCTTTCATTGAAGGAGGAATTCTAATTGTTCGATTTGTCCTTGGGCTAAACGTCCATACATCATCCCCTTTCATTAAAGTCGCATTTCCAGAGTCCTTAGCTGGCTTAACAAACCTAACTAAACTAGAAGTCCTACCTCTAGTCCACGCCTTTAGGCCTAAACTTTTTTCATAATTAGCGCGGTGAATAGTCATCTCAGATTCAGTATATGAATAGGCTCCCCTCCAATGCTCTACAGCTTTTAGAACCAACTCCTTAGGGGATAGATCATCAAAATTTACATCTTCTGCAAAGGCGGCACTAGAACTAATCAATACTAGAAATAGGAATAAATAATTTATCATTAAAAACTAAAAGTTAAGAATTCTAAGAATAAGGCACACGTCAGCTCTATATCAAACTCCCTCAGGGCATCCCTCAATATCCGCAAATATAGACGAACCTAGAGTAGTATTACTTACAAATGATATCGAAGCCAATAAACCACGCCCCCAATCAGAGATACTTGATCGAATAAAGGCTAGGCAAGAGAAGTAATTTAGGCGCTAGAACAATCATGATAGGTTTAACCTAAGAGGGCCGAACCAACACACTAACAACCTCGACATAAGATGTCTGAGGGAACATATCAAAAGACTTTATTGCTTTAACCTCATAGCCTAGGTCGATAAGATTTTTAAGGTCTCTAACGAAACTTGATAAGTGGCAAGAAATTAAAATAATTTCATTTGCAAACTTAATCTCACTACACAACTGCTTTAGACCACTTCTTGGGGGATCAACAATCACCAATGGTTTATCTCTTTTTCCGCTTCCGTTCTTTAAGAACTTCTCTACAGAACTTTCCACATAAGTAATTCTATTTTCAAGGCCAAGCCTTTTTGCTGAATCTCGTCCGCAGGCTACAAGCCTAGTATCACATTCTACCGCTGTAACATTCTTACCAGCACTTGCTATTGGCAATGTAAAATTCCCAGCTCCAGCGTAGAGGTCATAAACTATTTTATTATCACTTTCTCTGACTATCTCACTTACATACTCAAGAAGATCTAGATTTACCTCCCAATTCACCTGAGAGAACGCCCCTCCTGGGATTTTCAAACTAGGGCTAACATTTCTTTTTAACGGAAGATCAAGATACTTAGAGCCTGTACCTCCCGCATCTCGCCCTTGATGTAAAAGAATATATCTTGAGAATTTTTTCTTTAAAATGTCGTGCAGATCTTTTATTTCCTTATCACTTAATTCATAAGGAGCAGAGAACACCAACAAAACACCATTTGCATCTTTCTCAATTTCACAAGAATTACATCTCCCCTTTAAATATGAGGCGACTTCCCTCACTCTTGGAATAAATGCTTGAATCTCCTTGTCTGCAATCATACATGTTTCGATCGCCACAATAGCACGAGAATTTTTTCTATAAAAACCAAGTGCTCCGGATGAATCTATATGTAATTGAATTCTTCTTCTATATGCATAAGGCTCGCTCATCTGTGGTAAACCTACTAGATCCAACACACTACTTGGAAGCCTAGCAGACCGCAATGCTCCATGAATCATGCTCTGCTTAAATTGAAGGCTTGAATTGTAGTTGATGTGTTGGATATCGCAACCACCACATTGCATATAGTACGCACAAAGTGGTTCTGTTCTTAAATGACTGGCTTCTTCAACTTCAAGAAGATTACACTTAATAAAACTTGTTTTATCTTCTTCTATAGTAGCCCAAACTCTCTCACCTGGAACCGCAAAGGGCACGAAGGCAGTAATACCTAAGTACTTTTCCAACTTGGGGCTAGCAACTTCCACAACTTCACCGACCGCTTCACCGCCGAAAGCTAGATTTCTTAAATTAATAAGGACTTTATTAGTTGTCATTTATGCCCTGCATTCTTATTACTGGGATAGCATTGTACTATTAGCAACATTCTGAAAATGCTCAAACGTAAACAAGGCGCGTTTTAAATATCTCTCATCGATCTTATTAGCATGACCTAAGTCATCTGCCAGCGGTAAATCTGTTCTTAAAGGATCTACATACTTGCCTTTATCATAAAGACTAAAATGAAGATGAGGCCCCGTAGCCAAACCAGTCATTCCCACTGCACCAATTACATCCCCCTTATTTACCCTACTACCCCTTTTTAAACCTGAAGAAATTTTAGACAAATGTGAATACCCTGTTGTAAATCTATCTGAGTGGCGAATTTCTAAGATAATACCATGCCCACCCTTTCGACCAGCAAATTCAACCACACCTGAAGCAACAGTACGCACCGGAGTACCCTTAGGCGCGGAGAAGTCCACTCCATGGTGCGGTCTCTTAATTTTCAATACCGGATGAAACCTAGCGGTTGAAAAGTAACTAGATATCCTGGAAAACTTTAGAGGGTATCTTAAAAAAGTATTTCCTATCTCTTGTCCCTTCTCGTTAAAATACCTAGCTTTACCGTCTGCTCCAACATACCTTAATGCTATTAAGTGTTGTCCCTTAACCTCAAGAGCGGCCCCAAGAATTGGTCCGGGAACCGTTTTTCCGCCATCTTTAACTTCATGCTCATGAAATATCAGGGTAAACCTATCTCCCTTTCTAAAGTCTCTATGAAAAGACACCCTATCACTAAAGATATCCACCAAATCATCCACCATATCGTAAGAAAGGCCTTGCTTACTGGCTGAAGCAGCAAAAGAACTCTCGATAGAGCCGACAACAATCCTTTCCTTAGTAATAGATGTAAATGGGCTTATCCTAGCCCTATAGATCCCCTCTGACTGCCTAGTTATTTTGAGCTCAGAACTAGAATCAAGCTCCGTGACTAACTCCTCTATACCTTGCTTTAAATCATAGGTAATACCAACCTTAGCACCAGCCTTTAAAAGTGATTTACCATTTAACTCTTCCTTTAAAGAAACCAATGCCTCGTCAATTGGACGGATCATTTCATTTGAAAAACCTAAGTCACTAAGTAGTCCTCCTAGTACTTGATTCTGAGTTATGGTAGTTTGAATAGTTGCCTTCTCTGAAATGCCTAATGAATCTGAATATGCTTCAAGTGGAATTTCAGGTTGCAATAAATATAGATAAGGGCCTTCATTACTTGTAGTACTTGATAAAGTAATATCTCCAGGTATCAGTTTCGAAATGTTGAAATCCAAGTCTCTAGGCAAAGACCAATACAAAATTAAAACCAATAGAACTAGAGCTAAGCCACTTTTAAATAGTGTTTTCCTCCGACCACTCTCTACATGCTCTATGGCATCTAAGACCGGAGGACTTTGTTCACTAACTAAGGAGCGCTTATAATTTTTCCACTCGGGTTTTAAATTACTCATCTGTAAGTCTAAGCAACATTATAATAAATAGAAGGTTAAAATCCAGATACCAAGGTAAAATAGTGGGAATAAGAATCCCCCGCAACAAAATGCCAACAACCATCGCATCAACTCCACACCAACTCTATTGTTAATTAATAGAGTGCCCCTCACTATTTGGCCTATATATAAGCTTTCAATTATGACGTAATGGCATTAAAATCAATTAGCAGTAGATTTAAACAATACGCACTAAGCATCCATCGGGATCTTCACAATCTAAAGTCAAGGTAAGCCATTGAATTACAAGCGAATTATTGCAGTTGATCTAGGTAGTAAGCGAGTTGGACTCGCCATTTCTGATGAATTAAATATATGCGCGCCCTTTACAGACTCTATACTCGTAAAAGGTTCGCTAAGTACAACCGCAAGTGCTACGCTAGATTGGTACAACAACTACACCAAGAACCCGAGCGTAGTCCAGACTATTCTAGTCGGAAACCCCCTGCACCTAAGCGGAGAGGAGAGCAAACGTAGTGAAATCTCTAAAAGTTTTTGCCAAAAGCTAGAAATAGAACTAAAAGCTAGAGGTTGGGATAAAGATACGGGAGTACTACTTTGGGATGAGCGACTGACCTCCGAAGAATCAGAAGCGATCATAAAGGAGACTAACAAAAGAGGAATTAAGGGGGAGAATAGAAAGGAGCTAAAGGATCAGATTTCAGCCGCTCTAATTCTACAATCCTATCTCTCTTCCCATACCTTTCCCAAATAGAAATTGGATGTAAAAATTCGATAGTTTTCAGAAGAATCACAAAAGGACGACCGATAGACTTTCATGCTTAGAATAATCAAACTAATAGGGCGTATCGCTCCATACTACCTAGCCATAAGCATACCGATATTTCTTATTTTGCTCTTAAGTAACCTTCTCTTCTTACGTCCAATCGATAGAGACTCTAAAGAAAGAATTAGTTTTGAAATTACAGAAGAGTCAAAAAAAGATGTAATCGCAAACATTTTAAAGAATCAAGGTCTAGCCAGAAGTTCTTATGCCCTATCCTTCATGATAAAAAGAACGGAAAGTCAAAAAGAGAAAGAACTCGTTCTAACTCCAGGTGAATACGAACTGAGCCCCACCTTAAGTCCTAAACAATTAGCCGAGTCTCTCTGGGACTTGCAGAAAATAAGCAGAACTTTTGCTATTAAAGCAGGAGATAGCTACATAGATGTTGCTAAGAATATCGACAGCTCCGGTTTGTTTAAAACCGAGGAGGTATTGAGTGCCATGTCGCAAAGAGCATTACTAATCAAGCTTAGACTCAGTGCAGGAATTCCAGAAGGATACTTCCTACCAGGTTCCTACACCTTTACTAAACCCATTAAAGCGGAAGAAGTAATAGAATCTCTTATCAAATCAAGTCAGGCTGAAATAAATAAAATGATCCCTACTTTCGAGTCAAGAGTAAGAGACTTAAAGCTGGATCGATACCAAGTCCTGACCTTAGCCTCTCTACTGGAAAAAGAAGGACTAGGTGAGGATGAAAAGAAAAACTTTGCTTCCCTCCTACTAAATAGACTCACCCTTGAAATGCCTCTTGAGAGCCTACCATCTCTAAACTATGGCATAAATGTACTTAGAAGTACCAATAATCCACTTACAGATGCTGACAAGGCTAACCCCAACCCTTACAACACCTTTATTCGGCCTAGACTACCTGCAACTCCTATTTGCACTCCGACCATCGCATCTATACGTGCAGTCCTTTATCCTAGTGATTCCACTTACATATATTTCAAAAGGGATTCAAAAGAAGGCCTAACTTACTATTCCAATAAAATAAACTTACAGCAAGATATTCCAGGATAAGGAACTCACTCTTTTTGGCATAACAATATAAATGGAAGCAAAAAAGATCCTATTTAGACATTTTGTACGATCAGGCATTGAGAAAATTTCTCTAGTAACTTTTAGCCTATTTTTATCCGTAAGCATTCTTCTACTTACCCTAAGTGCATCTCACGAAGGCTTACTTAGCCCAGAAGTATATAAGCACAGGTTATACTTATATATAAGCATCTTTATCAGTCTTATCTACTACCTACTATCCGTCTTAAAAGTTTCGCGCAAACATACCACGGTAAGTGCTGCCTCTGAGTTAGACAAAGAACTAAATACGAAAGATCGATTCTCTAGTTTAAACAGTACTAATATGTATGGTAGGAAGCTAGATGGTCGGAAGATGCAGACTACTAATACCAAAGAATCAGAAGTCATCTCAAACTTCATAGAAAAACAACTAGAAGACATTCAAGAAAAAGAAGGGCCATGGAATACTTCATATATAAGACTAAAGACATTTTGCCTGCTGCTCACACCTTTTCTCATCTTTATAATTGGCTCTATGTGGATTTCCAAATTAGTATATGAAAATGAAGAGATCTTTCTAAGTGAAAACAAAAGCATAATCGATGAATTAGAGGGCATATTAGCTACCGAAGAAAAAAGCTTATCAAAGAAAGAAATCAAAACCACTAAGAACTTAATTGCCCAACTAAAATCACACTCGACTGAAAGCCCAGCAGTAGAAAACGCTTCGCTCCTCCTAGAGGAAGAATTGTCCTCCTCAGAAGCCTCTAATAATAAATCAAACGAGGAGTCAGACGATCTAACGACTCCGGACAATATAAATCCTCAAAGCGCTGAGGAAAAAAATCCAGCAGCTCAAAACGATACGCAAGAACAAAAAGGCGCTCAGGACAAGAAAGAAAACGAATCAGGAAAAGAAGATCCCAACAGTAAGTCCGGTGAAGGTAAAAACGAAAACGGTAATACTGACAAGAAAAACGACCAAGGTGATAAAGAAAGTCAAAATCCAAGTTCTGACACGAAAGAAGATCAGAATGGGAAAGAAGGTGAGAATGACGGAGCTGAGGATGAAAGCGCAGAGAATAAAGGTCAAAGCAAAGATCAAAGCGACAAAAAAAGCGATGAACAGAAAGACAATCAAAGCGGCCAAAAAGAGAATGGGAAGGAAGATAAAAAAGATACTGACATTCAAAACTCACAAGAAGACTCGCAAAGTGGCGACGGACAGGGCTCAGGTAAGGATGGGCAATCTGAGTCTGGAAATAAAGAAGATTCAAAACCCTCCAAAGATGAAAAGGGAGATCCTTCCGATAAAACAGATGAGCAAGGAAATGCCTCAAGTGGGAATAAGAAAGAAGGCATGAATAAAAATGACAAGGAATCTAAAGACGACAAAGAAGATCAGCACAACTCTCCCTCTAAGCCGCAAGCAGATGGAAAAGGAAAAGAATCTTTAGAAGGAAAAAAGGATCAAGCAGCTCAAGATGGAAAAGACGAACAAAAAGACGCTAAAAAAGATTCTAATGCAAGAGAAGATCTTAAGAAAACCATAGAAAAGATAAAAGAAAAGAACGACAAAGATAGCTCAGATAAGAGTGGGGCGGACGATGCTTCTAAAGATAAAAATGAGGTAAAGAAGGGTGAGGAAGGCAAACAGGAAAACGGCGAAGATAAAAATAAAGGTGATAATAAAGAGCAGGGGAAAGACAAGGAACAAGAAAAAGAAAAAGCTGGTAAAAAAGCTGGAATTCCAAAGTCTGGAGAAGATAAAAAAGATGCAAAAGATAAAGAAGGGGAATCAGGAGACTCAAATTCTCCTAGCTCATCTCACCTGCCTGCAAAAAAAGATCAAAATAAAGAACCAGAAGGTAAACCCAAAAGTGGTTCATCCGATAAAGGCGTGGCACCCCAGAACGCAAGTGGAGGAGAGAATCAAGACGAAAACCATCCATCCGCACCAATAGATATTTCTAAATCCACCCTAGAAGAAATGAAAATTACTGGCGAAGATTCTGAAGACAAGGCCCAAGGCGAAAAAATTGGCTCTAAAGAAGAAATTGAAGCTAGTGGAGGAGCTGAAGAGAGTATAGACTTAAAAGACTTTAAAAAGCCAGAACTAACTAGTTCAAAACTAAACCAAAAAGTACCATTAGAATACAGAGATAGGATAAGATAAGTTCATGAGTTCAACACAAATTTCAAATATGCCGGTGGATATAGCTATAAAAGAATTTAATTCTATTTTTTTGAAGCTTCACTCAGAAGTTAAAAAAGCTATTGTTGGACAAGAACTTACCGTACCACTAAGCCTCACGGCTTTATTCGCGGGAGGCCACTTACTTTTAGAAGGTGCTCCAGGAGTAGGAAAAACCTTATTGGTTAGAAGTATGTCTAAAGTATTAGGCCTTCAATTCCAGAGAATACAGTTCACTTCAGATCTGATGCCCTCTGATATTACAGGAACACAAATCATTTCAGAATCAGCCAGTGGTCATAGGGAGTTTGAATTTAAACAAGGTCCTATTTTTACACAACTACTACTTGCAGATGAAATCAATAGAGCTGGACCCAAAACACAATCAGCTCTTCTTGAGGCAATGGAGGAGAAACAAGTTACCGTACTCGGCACAACTCACATACTACCAAAACCCTTCTTTGTTCTAGCTACACAAAATCCTATTGAGCTTGAAGGCACATACCCTCTACCAGAAGCGCAATTAGATAGATTTATGTTTAAACTCATAATTCCTTCCCCGAACTCAGATGAATTAAAAGAGATCCTAGATAGGACAACTGGCAGTGAATCTCCTTCTTTGAGCCAAGTAATCCCAATAGGAAGAGAAGTAGAAACCATTCAAGGACTACAGAACTTAGTAAGAAAAGTAGTCTTATCAACTGCTGTAAAGGACTATCTAGTTGGGATTCTATCCGCACTTAATCCTGAGAATTCTCACTCTCCAAAAGTTACTCGACAATATGTGAGATTTGCTCCTGGGCCTAGAGGCGCTCAAGCAATAATCCTTGGATCAAAAGTAATGGCGCTTATGGATAAGCGAATGAATGTATCCATAGAAGACATCAAACAGATACTTCTACCAGCTCTAAGACATCGTTTAGTATTACAATTTCAAGCAGAAGCAGATGGGATTAGCAGTGATCAAATCATTAAAGAAGTAGCAAGAATTTAGAAAAGGCCTAATTAATGGCGATACTTTCCGCAGAAGAACTTTCTGCCTTAGACAAACTTCAGATAAATTCTAGAAGAGCAGTATTAGGCAAAAGACAGGGAATACATAAGTCTAATAAAAGAGGCTCTGGTTTAGAATTTTCTGAATTTAAACAATACACACCAGGAGATGATTTCAGATCAATCGACTGGAATACAAGTGCACGCACTGACAAACTATATTCAAAACTCTTCAGGGAAGAACAAGACCTAACCCTAGTAATAGTATTAGATCTTTCGAAGTCCTTAAATATAGGCCAAAGTGCCGCTATGGCTAAAAAACTAGCTTTAAGTCTAGCCTACGTCACGCTTAAATCTGGGGACAAAGTAACTCTAATCATACCGGGTGGCAAACAGACCAAAGCAAGCTCAAAGGCCAGCAGTTTTCACATAATGGAAAAACTACTTGAAGGAGAGGAAGAAACTAGGCATGAAGACATATCTGCTTCGATAAGACTGGCCTTAGCCCAGAATCGATTACCTGGTAAAGTTGTTATAATCTCTGATTATCTATTCGACTTAAAAAACATCGAAAGTAGTCTATTATATATTTCTAGTAAAAACTTTCAAGCAACTCTCATAGGCATAGATTATGAGAATGAATCGGGAAATGGTATTTTTACAGACTCCGAAACAGGTGAAGAGTTAGAGCGAGATATTTCAGAAGAAGACCAAAAAGATATTGAAAGAATGAAGTTCCTTCACTTTCAAGAACTAGAGCGCCTAGCTCATTTTTACAACTCAGACTATATTCCCGTCTCTAGAAATGCAAAAATTTTAGACGTGGTTTATTCAAAGCTCATAAATAATAAGGTTTTATCCTAATGAGCGTGTTCCTACCGATTTTTTCTGCCTTACTCTCTATTGGATTAATTTTTTATTCATATAAGAATAGAAAATCTGCTACAAGTAAGATTCTACCAAGTCTATTTTTTCTAAAACAACTAGCCCCCAAAGCCCCTAAAAGTAGGAAAAGGAAACTTCCTTTTAGGTTCTTCTTAGAACTACTTTTTATCAGCATCATCTCAAGCATACTACTACTAGCCAATGACCTAAGTAATCAAAAAAAATATAGGCTCATCCTAGACGTCTCCCAAAGTATGGAAGCTGAAACAAATGGCTCAAGCCGATTTAAATTAGCTAAAGCAGACTTACTGCACTTTATATCTACTCAAGATTCATCCACTCAATATTATTTTGAAACAACTCCATCGAATAAACAAACTAATGATTTATTAAATCGCTCAGAATTGGAACAAATAATAAACGAAACCCAGACTATTCCACTTCCAGATGAATTCTCTAGCTTAGGTGAACTTGAAACAACCTTTGATGAGTCGATAGTATTTACAGATAAAAAAATATCAGGTTCTTCGCTTACTCAGAAAAGAAATTACCACAGCCCTGAATCAAATCTAGCTTTAATCTCGGTAAAGACTCCAAGTAGAAAGGATCTCAAATATTTAAACGTACATTATTTTTTCTCAGGTAGCGGGTCTAACTCCTTTGACCTAAGCATCAAAGAACTAAGTAGCAATAAGACTATACACAAAGAGAAAGTAGAGGTCCTTTCGCCAGGTCGCGGGAATGTAAGTATCCAACTAAACGATAACTTATCAAAAAACTCCTACTACCAAATAAATATTTCAGACTCCCTACAAATTGACTCTATTAAAACTGATAATAAAATCTTTCTCTCTCCTACAGAAGAAGAGAGCCAAGACATTCTACTAATCAGCCCCAACAATACTGGCTCATATAATTTAAACAGCATTAAGGCTCTTGTTTCTGGGCCAGCTAAACTAATTTCTGAAGAAGAGTACCAAGCTCTCTCAAAGGATATAAAAGAAGCATCTCCCCTTCAAGTCTTCTATAAAACTCCTATGCCCAAGGATATCTTAGCACCTACTTTAATAATACTGCCCTCTACAAACTCCAGCCTACTAGATATTAAAGGCATCATCCCATCACCTCAAATCTCCTCTTGGAATGAATCAAGTCAGATTACTAGGTATATTAGTTTTGAAAACTTAAAACTACTCTCTGCAATAAGTTTTAAAGAAGCCTTCTGGGGGAATCCCATTATTAGAGTCAATGGCTCTGTCAGCCTAATAGAAGGGCAAATTAACGGCTTTCCAGTGATTGCTTCTGGAATCGAGCTACTACCTTTCGAAGGTAAAGACAGCCCAAGTGCTAGTATTTTAATGCTTAACATATTAAAGAAACTAGACGGAACAAATAAACAAGACACTGCTGAACCTCTTAGTCTAAACGCAGGGGATACTGCGATCGAACTTCTTAGCAAAAAACCATATACACTCTCTCAAAGCCTACCAAGTGGTATTTACGAGATTAATAGAAGTTCTGAGCAAAATAAAAATCAAAAACATATAGAAATAAGCAATGATTTTAATCTTGAAGAGTCAGATACAAGAACTTTAAACGAAGAGATTGTTACAATAAAAAAAGGCATCTCGAAGCCAAAAATATTTGAAACAGATCTTCTATTTAATCTTTCAATACTCGCTCTTGCCATTCTTGGACTTGATCTCCTACTAATATTAATATTAGGGAGGGAAATATGAACTTAGACTTTCTGTTCTTAGAAGGACTTAAGCTATCCTCACCTAACGAACTATATTTTATTCTACTTAGCCTTGGCTTATCCTTAATTAGTAGCATACGTGGGAAACGCGGTATATTTTCTTTTTTTACACGCTCTCTGATTTTCGTCTCACTAATTTTAGTAATTTGGCCGCCGAAATTTAACGAAAACTTTGAAGAAGCTGAGTCTGAAACCCTCATAGCTTTAATTGATTCAAGTACCAGTATGAGTAAGGCTGCGATAGAAGCCTGCCAAACTGAAATTAAGAAACAGAGTAGTGATATTTTATTCTTTTCTAGTAACTTAAACGATTCCACTGAAGGAGAGTCTGATGCACTAGGAACTACAAACATAGAAGATAGTCTTTTAAGCCTCTCTAAAAAAGTGCGAAATAAAAAGGTATTGATCTGCTCTGATGGCATCGAGACTAAGGGTAATGCTCTTAATGCCATTCCCCTACTAAGAGAAAATAAAATTGAATTAATTCCTGTTTACCCTGATGCAAGACTACTTCTTAGCTCTGGTTTAAAATTAAGCTCATTAGAAGTACCTATTAAAGTAAGTCAGGGACAAAGAATTCCCTTAGGCTTCACCTTAGAAAATTTATCAGATTCAAATATCAAAGACGATCTTGAAATACTTATAGACTCTCAAAAGCATTCCGACTTTACAGACAGTGTAGGTTCTTCCTCATCTAAAGCATTTAAACGAACACTGGAACCACTAGCCCCGGGAAGGCATAAGATCAGCATTGTTTCTAAAAATTCGGCGCAAGCACTTCATAAATGGGTACTTGTTGAAGAAAACTTAAAACCACTTATTCTGCATTCAGATGAGAAAGAATCTCTATTACTTCGGAAAATCTACCCAATCTTAGGCATTAAACCAGAACATATTCTAATTAGTTCCCTAAACTCACTACCAAGCTCACTAGAAACATATAGCACCGTTGTACTAAATGACATTCCAGCGAATAAATTGAGTGGAGACTTTCTAAATCGATTAAAAACTCATGTCAGCTCAGGCAAAAGACTAGTAATACTTGGCGGTGACTCCAGCTTTGGTTTAGGTAAATATCAAACTTCACCTATTAATGAACTTTCCCCACTACTACCAGTCCCACCAAGGTCAAAGGTAGAAAGGCTTCCATCAGCAGTGATGCTGGTAGTTGATAAGTCTGGCAGTATGGCTGAGCAAGGTAAAATCATGTCCGCAAGAATGGCGGCGCTTAGCTCAATTCAATCATTAAAAGACGAGGACTATGTTGGGGTAATCGGTTTTGACTCAGGCCCTATATCGATTGTTGAGTTGGGTAAGGTAAAAGACGTAAAAGGAAACGCAAGAGAAAGACTTCAAGGCAATCTCACCGCTAAAGGCCACACCAATCTTCTTCCCGCCCTTTCCCTAGCTAGACTGCGTTTAGAAAACATAAAAGCAGGAAGAAAACACATCATTGTTCTAAGCGACGGACAAATTCCGCAATCAAGAAGTGACGCGTTTGTACAAGAATTGAATCGAATAAGAAAACAACATATTACTATCTCAACGGTTGCCCTAGGATATGAAGCTGATGTTCAATTCATGAAGATGGTCGCGGAACAAGGTCGAGGGAGTTTCTACCAAACACTCGATCCATCAAGACTTCCAAAACTTTTCGTAGATGACATTAAAGTCGCCGTTGGGGAGGACACTATTAGCGAACAGGCTGAATATGATATCGAAAAAGGTCCTTCAGGTTTAATTTCAACCTCAACAGAAGTCCCACCTCCTTTAGGTGGGTTTATCGAAACTAAAAAAAGAGAGGGGGCCAATCTAGAACTTACAACACTTAAAGGCGAAGAGAAATTCCCGATTTTAGCTAGCATAAATGTTGGAAATGGAAGAGTCATCGCTTTCGCTTCTGATCTACAAGGCAGGTGGAGTAAAACGTGGTTACGGTGGAATGAATTGGTTAGATTTGTAAGTGATTTAACTGGCACAAATAGTAGTGGAAAGGGAGAGGGCTTAAGTAAGGAAAGTCAATTTGATTTTAGATACACTGTTACCGGTGGTGTAGTGAAATTTGAATTATATATATATGACAAAAGTGCTATTCAAGGTGGAAGGCCAGTATCATTGGCACTAACAGATAAGAATAGAAGTCCCATAAAATCACTCGAGTTTTCCCCTAAGGAAGAAGGCTTATATACAACATCTACCGTAATAAAAAATAGCGGAGACTACTTCTTGAATGGAAACATAGGCACATTAGAAGTTAAAGATATCGGACTAAACATAAACCCAAAAGATCTAGGAGAATATCAAGGTGGTGGAATTAATTATGACCTACTTGAAGAGCTTAGGATAGCTACTAGAAGATCCGATGGAAAGATACTTGAAAAGAAAGCATCTTCTAATAAAGAGGAAGGTACGGAAAAGTATTTGGACACTAGGAACTTGATTTATCTTTGTATGTTATTGTTGATGGTGGAGGTTTTGGTTAGGGAGAGAAGATAGGGAGGGGAGAATTTGAATTTGTTTAGTAGTGCCTCGTTTTTTTAAGGTACCCTGGATTAAAGTAGGTGAATCCAATTAAGAATACGCTCTCATAGTCCCTATTTTTACAGCACTATATATCATCTCATGACAGGGAACATCGACTCCTTTCTCTTTTCCAATCTTAACAATAGTCCCACTCAATGATTCTATTTCCGTTTTCCTATTATTCTCTATATCGACTAACAAAGATGACTTAGCACTAAGATTCGCATGTTTATAGGCTTCTAATTTTGCAATCATTTTCCCTCTTTCTACGGAGTCGAAGTCAATCCCCATAGAGGAGGAGACAGCGATACTCTCATCAAGACATCTGACCATTAATGATAGAGCATTAGGAGAATTGGCGATTTTGCCTATCTCTGATCTACAAACAGCAGTCATACCAGAGAATGCACTTAACCAAATAAACTTTCTCCATATTTCTTTTTCTATATTTGGAGCATAGTTTGCTTTTAACCCAGCTTCTCTAAAAATTTTCTCTATCTCCTTTAGCTCTACGTTATTAGAAACCCCTCTCTCACCAAAATACATAGTACAAGGCCCTGCAGTTTGCTCAACAACTCCAGGGGATGTTCGTGCAGAAATGATATAAGTAAATCCTGGATAGACTTTAGCATTAGGTATGTATTTTTTTATAGTAGTATCGTTTTGGATTCCATTGAGTAGCGGAATAACAATAGTAGAAGGTTGAACAATAGGAACAAGTTCTTTTGCAATTACCTCTAAATCATACACTTTTGAGGAGATAAGAATTAAATCCGGCTCTACTAATTTAGAAATTGAATCTACAACACTAAGGTCTTGAATAAGGTAATCTTTCTCAACGGTTTTTAATGTTAAACCATTCTCCTTAAGTGCTTCATATTGTGCCCCCCGCGCTACAAACGTCACATCGATCCCTGCATGGGCCAACAATCCACCAAAAAATCCTCCTACTCCACCAACTCCGATTATAGATATTTTCATGTTTGTATTCCTTTGAACTTTTCACTATACACTTAGCAACCTTAAATTATCTAACACTATTTACACACAATGCATACACCCGCATCCCTACTTCCATTTATCCTACTCACAGAAAAACTGAAAAACACTAATAGAGTCACTACGGTTGTCGGGACAAATCGAAGAGAAAACTCAGCTGAGCATTCTTGGCAGATTAGTTTATTGGCTATAGTATTTGCTGATTTTTCGAATGAAAAAATCGATCTATTAAAAGTTTTAAAAATGCTTTTAATTCATGACTTACCAGAAGCCCTATGTGGAGATATTCCTCTGTACGCTACCGATAGATCAGCTGCAGTCGCAGAAGAGACCAAGGCCGCGGTAGCAGTATTTTCTATGTTACCTGAAAATCACAGCGAGGAACTTCATTCTTTATGGAAAGAATTTAACGAAAGGAAATCCGCTGAAGCCAAATTCTGTGCTGCCATGGATAGACTAGTCCCTTTTGTACAGAATATGAATACCGAAGGTGGATCATGGATAGAATTTAATGTTGATAGAACAAAAGTAATTGAAAAAAGCCAACACGCTAAAGATGGATCAGAAGCAATATGGAGCTATCTATTAGAGCTAATAGATGAAGGGGTGAATAGAGGCTATATAAGAGCATAGAAAGTAAGCCGCAGGGGAAATTTCCTTTGGCTCGGTAGGCTAAAATCACTCCAACTTAATCTTTTTTCGTTGAATGCAGTCCCCCATTGTAATCGCTAAGTTAATTGTACGATACTTAGATGTTTTCAGGGTCGTTCTGACTAATTCAATTCTCTCGGATACAAAGTCTCTATCTTCTTCCGGAATTGTATCCTCCGGATTATCTAACAGTCTTTTAATTCTGCTGATATTCCTTTCATCAACTCCGCCAGCCATTAAGATATCCAAAATGACAAATGGCAGACTGCAGAGGACGTTCATACCATAAGATGAACGAACAACATCGCTGATCTGAGTTTCCATCATCCCAAAAAGAGTCTCTACGCTAGGTAATTCTTCAGTAGTCATCTCAACACTCCCAAGCAAAGAACCAAAAGCTCTAGGCTCTAAACATATAAAAACCTAATCCTACGGCTTACAATAGAAATTTGTATCTCTATTTTAAGTCGAAAGCATAATTACAGCCGGGGCTTCTTTCGCTACGCACTCGAACTATCGAGAATCGTACCTAGCTGGAGGCTAGCTTAACTACCAAATCTTTCAAATCAGTAAAAAGGCAGGGTTCAACTTCAAGTGACTTCCGTCGAACCTTGGACTGAATTCATACTTTAATTCAGGGGAATAACATCTTTCATTTCTCGATTTCTAAGGTATCGTCTCCATTTTTTTCGAGCAGTTATTACGAGCTTCATTGCTTCATCGTAATCGTCAGCCCTTTTCAGGAAACTGAGTTCTCTCATCTTTAATGTTCCTTCAACATCCATATCACTCAGAAGGTCAAAAAAACGGTCATACAAGGGACCAACTACAATAATCCAAGGTATGTACCCAATTTGCACTGATGGATGCATTGGGAATAGGCAAGAATTTGTATTCTCCATTCCTTGGTATTTTTGTATTTGGTGGAGCTGTAGAAACTTAAACAGCTCCAGTAGAGTCCCTATACCTCCTTTTTCTGCGACTACGTGACAACAAGACAAGACGCCAAACACATCAAGCCGAAGACCAAAGTCCTCGGTGTTAAAGACATGCGAAACACCTGGATTAGTGCCTTGTTCAAACGGCAAGACAATAGGTACTCCGATCGATCGAGCTTGAGCATTTGGAGTAATCCTTTTTTGGTGCGCTGCTCCGCCATTAGCAGCCGCCATGACTCCAGGGCCACCGCCAGTAACCACATCAATCCCGAGTCTGATGAGTCTGGCCGCGAACCAAAATATTGCCATGTAAGAAGGAGAACCCTCCGTGAGCCTCGCTGAGCCATAAATAGCTACTCGAAAACGATGTCCGTTATCCTTCCCCAACAAGGCCAGACAGGCATTCAGAGTATCTCTTGCTGAGGCCACAGCATTAAAAAGTTGTCTTGAAATTCCCACGTGCTATTCCTCCAACAACACCAAATCCTCGCTGGAAACACTCCAGATCCGATCCTTAGGTGTTACAAACAAACTCATTAAAAACACCCCATAAAAAAAATATGATTTACAAAATATTCTTAAGTGAGTTTGTCTGTTGGCACCGATAATGGTGATAAAATATAGTTGTCGTTGCGAAGGCTTGAAAGGGCTTTGCGGTTAATCCTCTCCCCCAACAAAAAACCAAACAAAACCTTATTCTCGAAGTTGAACCTAGCTTATGAAACGAACAGGGATCTTGCCCTATCCTGATCATAGACTAATAGTCCCAATATCTACCCATTTAGATTTTTAAAAGAGCTTAATATCTCTTGAGATATGTGGAAGAACACTAACATTACCTACTAAAATAATCAAAACCCATAGATTGTTTAGAGGTTCCTATTAGAAAAACTAATAGTCTTTAATTTAGCCCTACGAAAAACCTAAGAATACTAATGGCTTCTCTATATCTCGATAGTCTAGCCATAGAGCTTTCTCCTCACAACATCCCAGCCCCAAACACCCCCGCACTATCTCCAAGCTCGGCAGGTTTTACTGGAATATCTAATCCATCATTAAATATCCACTTAGATAACTCTTCCTTTCCATCAGTATATAAACAATCCACATTACTCACACCCCCACCAAGCACAATACATTCAGGATCTACGATGTTAGTGACGTAAGAAAGTCCCTTACCGAAAAACTCTATTAATCTATTTTTAGTTAATAGTGCATTTTTATCCACATCCGCACGCGCTATAATTTCTGAGATATGACCAGACTCTCCTGACAAATTCTCATAGAACTTTTCAAGAGCTGGTCCAGAAATAATTGTTTCCACACAACCCTTCCTCCCACAGTAACAATCCTTACCACTAGGATCTACGACTACATGCCCCCACTCTCCAGATATTCCATGTCCACCATAAAGAGCCTTATCGCCGATTATCACTCCACCACCCACTCCAGTACCCATAATAACTCCAAACACAGTTCCATAACCTCTTCCAGCTCCAAAAGCACTCTCCGCCAAGGCAAAACAATTAGCATCATTTGCACAATTCAAGGAAATATCCATCCCTTCTTTCTTAAAAGCTTTGAGTAAATCGGATTTTAAATTTTCACCTTGAAGAACTTGAGAATTGGAATTTTTAATTAAGCCAGTTTTAGGGCAATGAACTCCGGGGTGCCCTATTCCTAATTTCTTAATCTTATGTCCCGCTTGCTTCTCTGAAACTTTTGCTAAATTAACCAATTCTTTAACAACATGTGCATAGCCAAGTTCAGCTTGGGTACTACATCTTTCCCTAAGGACTACCTTAGGTTCATTGTTTTCAATAGAGAAACATGCGATTTCAATTTTAGTTCCTCCAAGATCTATACCCCAACGAATATCACTTGTTGGCAAGCTATCAAGACTTTCCATTTACCCTCCTTAGTAAAACTTCTGCTCATTTAAGGCCCTTCTTTCTTTATGTAAACACTCTGTCTCTTGAGCCCTACTCTCGAATAAATCAATATTAAACTCACTCTTCTTAGAAACCCACCCTGAGCCTTCTCTTAAAACTAAGTCGTATAGTGCTTTAACAAATCCGTCGCTATCATTCAAACAGGGAATATAATTAAATTTCTCGCCTCCATTCTCTAAAAACACCTCTCGATTTTCAACATCAATTTCTTCTAATGTTTCGAGACAATCACAGATAAAGCCTGGACATATAACATCTAATGTTTTCAATCCAGCTTGAGCCAATCCTGCGATAGTTTTATCAGTAGTGGGCTTAATCCATTCTTCTTTCCCGAACTGAGATTGAAAAGCTACAATATATTGGGACTTATCCAAGCCTAATTTTTCAGCCAGCAATCGACCTGTCTTATGGCAATGGCAATGATAAGGGTCTCCAGCCAGCACATACCTTAAAGGTACACCGTGAAAAGACATTAACAACTTCTCTCCTCTACCATTTTCCTCCCAACTTTTTTTAACCATACTGGCCAAGCTCTCAATATAGCCTTCATAGTCATGAAAAGTATTAATCGTTCTAAGGTCAGGAACCCACCTTAGCTTCTTCATTTCTTCTACTAAACCATCAAACGCAGAGCCTACTGTAGTAGATGAGTATTGTCCGAATAGAGGTAAGAATATTATTTTTGAGCACTGCTTTTCTTTTAATTCTAGTATGGCCTTATTCATACTAGGATTCCCATATCTCATACCTACCACTACCTCGACAGGAGTACCCAAGCTTTCAGCACAAAGAGTTTTTAACTTCTCTGCAATGCCTTTAGTGTAAACGAGTAAAGGAGAACCATTTTCAGTCCATATAGAATCATATAGTTTTGCTACCCTCTTTGGCCTAGTGGGTAGAATTGCGGCCTCTAAAATCACCTTCCAAAGCAATCTTGGTACTTCTATAATTCTTGGATCGTTTAAAAACTGTCTTAAATAAGTCCTTAGAGCCTTTGAAGTTGGTGCGTCAGGTGTTCCTAAGTTAGCAACAATAATACCAACCTTAGGCTTATGGTTGTGGGAGAAGTTTTTTTGTCCTTCAAAAAATTTATGACTTTTATTCTCGTTCATTTAATCAAATCCTTAACTTTATTTTCATTACAATAATTTAAAATCTCCTTAATCAACAAATCAACATCTGACTCATTATTTCCCTCGCCGAAACTAACCCTAATAGCTGAAACCGCACTCATTGATGAATATCCCATAGCAGTCAATACTACAGAAGGAGAAAATGAATTTGTCTTACAAGCAGAGCCTGTTGAAATACAAATACCCTTATCTCCTAAATAAGAGACTAAGTTATTTCCAACAACACTTGGAACAATAATATTTGAAGTATTTGGCAACCTCAAGGACTCACCTCCAACAACCTCTATAAATGGACAATACTTTCGCAACTCATATTCAAAATAATTTCTTAAGCTCTCCAATTCGGCGAAATAGCTAGTTTTCAATTTAGCTCTCATAGCCTTGGAAGCATAACCCATACCAGCAATCAAAGGCACACTTTCCGTACCACCTCTCCTACCAAGTTCTTGTCCACCTCCCACAAAAGGAGGTTGCCACTCTATACCTTCACGCACAACCAATACACCAACTCCCTTAGGGCCACCAAACTTATGAGCCGAAAAGCTACAAAGATCTATATTTAATGCTTTAAAGGAAAAAGGAACCTTACCTACTCCCTGAATAGCATCTACATGCAAAAGAACATTCTCACCGATTCTAGATCTAAGAGAAGCAATATCATGAATTACCCCTGTTTCATTATTTGCAAACATTACAGAAACAAGTCTTGCCCTAGGATCCAAAAGATCTAATTCTAATTGCCCATTTTTAGAAACAGGAATTAGGCTCTCTTTTAGGTTAAATGTTTTTTTACAAAAAGACATGGCGCTTACAACAGAGGAGTGCTCGACGGCACTACGAAGAATCAAATCACCAGGTGGTAAGTTCATTGCTATCCCTAAGATAGCCAAAATTATAGACTCTGTTCCACCACTAGTAAAAATGATCTCCCCTGGCTCAGCATCGATGAGTTCCGATACCTCTACCCTTGCCTGATCTATCGCTTCCCTAGCATTCCGGCCTAATTGATAAGCTGAGCTAGATGGATTACCGAATTCGGCCTCAAAATATGGCTTAACAAACGAAGAAAGGCCATTCGCTAAGGGTGTCGTGGCATTATGATCAAAATAAGTCATTTAATTGAAAGATGCTAAATTTTATGCTTTATACATATCTTCTAAGAGGGTATATTCGATAGATGATGCAGATATATTTTAACCTGATTATGTACAGATAACAAACGAGCTAAGCAATGTCTTCAATTAACTTAATAGTGATTATCTTTCTCTTGATACTAGGCGGTGCTTTTGTTGCTGCTCTTGGATACTACATAATAAATCCTATCCTTCGTTTAATTAAGTCCAGTAAGTCCGTCGCCATACAAACTAAAAAAAGACAAAGTTTGAGTGACTTCATGGATTTAATTGAAGGTGAACATTTCTCTCAAGCCCTAAGCATTCTTCCCCTTGTACCTTTCCTTGATTCTCCAAGTTCCACTGAAAACTTTTTATTCGTTCGAGATCATAATCAAGATTTTGTAACAAAATGTTTTTTTCTTTTTGAAAAACTTGGGCATTCTACAAGCGAAATAGCTAATCTAGAGATGTTATTCAATGAAAGGTTCGAGTTATTCTCTCATCTTTTTAAAGCCCAGGTAAATAAAAAAGTTTTAGAAGAAAAGCATGAAACCAATCGAAAAAAGCTACCCTCATGGGCCAAAGAAGAGTTTTCAAACAAAGAAAATGAGATCAATTCTGCGCTAACAAGGAACCTAAAAGACCTTGAATCACTCCTAAGCAATCTGTCAAATATAATAATTGAAGAAACTAGCGACAGCCTAACTATACATTAAGGCTTAGCTTTCAATGCAAGGCTACTTCCACTCGTCGGATGCTTTAGGTCTATCCTTACACACCTAAGGCTAAATTCACCTACATTTTCCTTGTCAAGACCCACTACTCCACCATACTGAATATCACCGATCAATGGGTATCCGATATCTTTAAATGATCTACGCACAATATGCCGAGATCCATCCCTTAGACTGACTTCAACAAGAGCATAATCATCGCTTATCTTTAAAATACTCGCTTCAATAAAGACTCCTTCAGAAACAGCATTTTCTAAAGAAGACCTTATTATGTCTTTAGATACCTTAGCGTGATAACGTTTAGTCACTAAGTGGCTAGTGAACTGCCGATGTAAACTCTCCCACACCTCCCTTGACTTAGCGACAATACAAAGCCCACTAGTATAAAAGTCCAAACGCTGCACCAAGCCACCATCAAAAAGTTTAGGAGATGACTTTAAACACTCTTCACAATGAATAACTGCATAATCAGCAAGAGTAGGAGGATCACCCTCAGATTGCAAAATCGAATGCATCCCACTTGGTTTATCAAAAACAAACATCTCCTCGTCTTCATAGACAATCGGAACGATATTTTTCTGAATTTCCGCTAAAAATCGCAAACCAGGCGAAATGTCTGCAGACTTTTCAATTAAGACAGAATCTCCAGCGCTTAAGGTCATTCCAACTTTAGCAAGCCTACCATTAACCCGAACCCGCCCCGATTTAATCTCCTCTCGCCACTTAGCACGGGAAATATCAGGGAAAAGATCCCTAAGCAGCGCTTCAATACGCTTAGACTCCGTCCCAGACTCTACAATTAAGTTAATATTAGTTTTGTTCATAATTACTATGGCTTAGAGCATTTAAGGGGGGATATTACAAGAACTATACGGCCATAGAGATTTAGATTTAATTCACTTTATAATATAAATACAGGCTAAATAAGAGGCGAATATAGTCACCTAAACTACCAAGTCTTTCATAAGATATAGGTAGTTAGTTCTCTTAAAATTAAATCTGGGTAGATGGACAAAAAGCCGTTCTGCATATTATCGGAAGAAATCCGAAGATATACAGGGCGGAGTTTTTTTCTAAGGTTCACGAAAGGTTTAAAATGGATTGGTCACAAGTTATTGTGGATCAAACAGTCACAGTAAGAACGGGAAACTGTTTTTTAACCAAGGTATTTGTTGATTCCGTCGAGGGCTTTCACAAAGGTCTTTTTAACAAACCTGGAGCATCATCGCTATTCACAGGTGAAGTGAAAGCTATGAACTCAATTCAGGGCGACAGAACACCGAAGGTACTCAATCCGAGTATTATGGTCGAGGGGCGTAACGGCTTCGTCATGAATTTCATTCAAGGAGAGGATAGTTTTAGCTATTTGCGGTCAGCTTCGGAGGAGAAGCTTTGCGAATGGATTCTTCAACTACTCGTGGCCCTAGAGGACGTTCACAAAGCTGGATATGCTCACCTCGATATCAAACCACAGAATACCATTACTGGTAGCGATGGAAAAGTGAGTATTGTTGATTTTGGGTCAGCACAACAATTCTCAAATAAATCAGTAAGCAAGGGTACTCATGGATATTTTTCTACCAATTGCCAACTAGCTTCAAAGCCTTGTAGCGATTTATATAGTACTCTGTGCTGTATCATCAATACTCGGACCCCAGGGATCAGAAGTATTGAATCGCCAGAAGTTAGAGCGAAAAGATTAGATGATTCATGGAAACGCTTAGTTGCACCGCTGATAAACGATCCAAACACCAGGATCCTCAGCGATGTTGGTAGTTTCAGGGATCATTTTTTGACTTTCACGAGGAATGAAGGAGTCTATACGAATTGAAATTTAGGTATTCTTTTAGGTTTTCAACCAAAAAAGCTCTGCCTATTTTTTGTCTCAAATCATGAAAACTCTAGTATCAAGAAAAACCCGATTGAATAGTTATTCAATAAAATCCATCGCACTAACACTAAAATCAATCTTTCTAACAATAATAACTATCGCCTGCCATGGCTCATTCGGCAAGTTCTTTTATCCTATCTCCACTTAACCACCAACTCAGGCTCTTCCAGCAAAGACCCCAATTCAAAGCTCTTGTATAAATCATAAAAGCTTTTACTAGACTTGCTAACTCTAGAAAATGCTAACAACCTTATATCCTTCTCAGTGGACCAATTCATACCACAGGTCTTAGCTCCCAATTTTTCCCATTTAAGAACCGCAGGATGACTAACGCCCAAATGATCCGCGAAATTCACCAAAGTCATTTCAAGAAATAGTCTAAGAAATCGCACATGATACCCCAATAACCTCCCTTGATAGCTAGATAAATGTGCAACAACTTTATTTTTAAAAATTTGCTGATTTACATTAGGCGTCCAAATGCCACGAACTTGAATCATTGGCACGCTAAGAAGAACAACAGGAAAACCAAATCCAAAATCCACATATCTATCAGCTAGTTTCTCTTTCATTCTATTTCCATGACTGTGATGATTATCATCCTATTTTCTAGAAAACTTACAATTACCCTAATTTCTTTTCCATCTAATGTTAATCCCCTAATCGCATAATTCCAAGCAATATGGACATCATCAAATCTATCCTTAGCCTTCTCATGCCAACCTGTTTTCAGAACATACTCTATCTCTACTCGGTCAATTCTTCGTTCACCTTTTCTTATCCTAGCATGAAAAGTATCCAAATAATGACCAGAGGACACACTCAGTCGTATAAGCTTAAGTAAATATCTTAGTTTTAAAGGTCGCATCTTTATTGTAACTGAGTTACATCAGGTTGTAAAGTTTTTTCACCAAAAATGAAATCCTACGTCATACAAAGCATCCCAATAGTACTTATCGTAAAAAACGACCCAAGGATTCAATATTGTGGAAAACGATATTTAGAAGACGTGCGTTAGTTAGTTAAAATAGTGGCCTACCTACTAACCTAAGCATCTAACATTCTTAAATAAGTTTCAAAAAACATCGAACAAGAGCTCTTCGCCCTTTGGAGTGGTTTTGTTATTATAAAAATGATGATTTCATCTTAAGTATAATAATACTCCCATTTGTCATCCTGAGGAGCCGAAAGCGGGAGCCTGCCCTGAGCGTAGTCGAAGGGTGAGGATCTCAAAAGATCAATAATAATATGTTGTTGGAGATCCTCACGGCCCTTTCAGGGCCTCAGGGTGACAAGGTGGTAGGCCTTCTAATGATGTTAGAAATAGATTGAATATTATGTTCATTATTATTTTCTTACTACCAATTCCCACTCTAAAGGGTGAAGAGCCAACTGCCAGCCCAATTTATTAAAAGGCCCGAGATCGCTCCAGAGATACAAATGGCCATGCATGGAAACTATCTTATACTATTTCGTGTGGATAAAAATGTTTTAAGAATAGAGAGAATAGTTCACCGGGCTAGAAATCTAAGTTAAAGAGCAAAATCGACCGCTGCTTCGGCGTGAATTTTTGCTGTGTCAAATAGGGGTAAATCGCTATCACCAGCAGATATCAATAGCCCTATTTCAGTACAACCTAGGATAGCTGCTTCCGCTCCACTAGCTGCGAGGTTTTTAATGATCTGTCTATATTCCAAGCGTGAGTCTTCTTTGATAACTCCCTTACATAGCTCATCGTAGATTATGTTATGAACAGCACTTCTTTCTGTCTCTTCCGGAATAATGACTTCTAAACTATAATCCTTCTCTAATCTCCCACGATAAAACTCTTGTTCCATCGTAAAACGAGTTCCTAGTAATCCAACCTTTCTAATCTTACTCTTGATAACTTGAGTCGCGGTAGCGTCCGCTATATGTAGAAGTGGAATATTTATTTTTTCGGTGATTAAGTCTGCGACATTGTGCATTGTGTTAGTGCAAATAAGCAAACAATCTGCTCCTCCCTTTTCAAGGCTTTGCGCAGCATCTATAAGTAGCTTTGCAGCACTTTCCCAGTCACCCTTTTTCTGTAGAATCTCTATTTCTTGAAAATCTAAACTGTAGAGAATTATTTTAGCGGAATGTAATCCACCCAATCTCTGCTTAACCTCAGTATTGATAATTCGATAATATTCTGCACTCGATTCCCAACTCATACCACCTAGTAGTCCGATCGTTTTCATTACTTTAAACTCCCTAACTTGAGTTTGATTGAAAGAACGCTATGTTTACCACCTTTCCAAAAATTGGAAAGGGTTTTTAATGGATTGCTAGCGCCACCAAACACCTATGGCTTAGCTCCCTGCCTAATCCAGTTGTAAAATAAGTTTATATTCTCCACCTCAACAGCGGGTAAGCCTAGCGGCATACCTCGGGGTCCTGAATATCTATTACATTTTATTTCATAATGTCTTGAGATCAGATGCGAAATCACCTTAGGCACCTTATGTTCATTGTCAGCAATCAAAGACACTCTTTTCCCATCTGTCCCTAAACCACCCTTCATAAAAGATTCATACGTTGAAAAATCAACTCCTTGACCCTGAAAACCAAAACCACCCGTATTTCCTGGACCTCCATCACCCCTCATCGGGACTGGATTTGAGTGACAATGCCAACAGGTATTTTTGAAAATTTTTGTTTCAATCTCACTATACGAGATCATCCTGTTCATGTCTTGCTCAAGCTCAATATTCACATCACAATCTAACTCTTCATCAGGAAGCGAAAAGATGTATGCAGTAAGATCTTCAATCTCACTGGACGTAAGCTCAATTCTTGGCATCAATGAATTAGGATTTATTAGACTTGGAGTACTTAGCCAAAGCACCACATTAGAGCGGCTCATTCGATATTTAGTACGACTCAAGTCCGGAGCCATCTTAAGTGTATCACTTATGTTACCCGTCAAAGGATAGGCAATCTGACTCAAATCGGATAGACCATTTTCATGGCAAATATTACATTGTTTATCATGAAAAGTTTTCCTACCTTTTTCTTTTACTCCTTTTATGAGTTCTTCTGAAATTTTCGACAGACCATTATCTCGGTAAAAATAATTTGCAATTGTTTTCGCTTCAATCTCACTAATATCCAACTTAGGCATCATACTACCTAAGCCAGGCCGTACGATATGCGGATCGACTAAAAACTTTTCAAACCATTCTCGCTTGATCCTAAGATCAATATTTTCTAGGCTAGGAATAAGATAAAAATGCTGAATTCTTTTTTTCCATCTTTCCACATCCTCTTTCTTATAGGAACCAAATGTACTCTCATTTCTAATCTTTAAATGACATCCCTTACAATCTTGCATTAAACCTAATGATGGCACATCAGCCCCCAATTCATGGCAGCGATTGCACTGATAAAAAGTCACCAGCCCTATAGGAGAATTTTCCTTATTCTTAAGTTGAAAGACAGGAGTAGTCAGCGTTCGATCCTGACAAGAACAAAGCACTCCCAAAAACACTAAGAACCACAGACACTTAACTAACAATTTTTTCAATTTATTCTATGTCGCTCTAATAAGATCAATAAATTAACAATATTCGACATAACACAGTTATCAATTAGGGGGGCAATCTGTTTTACTTTATACTCGCGGTTCTAACTATTATATCATCTCCACTTCCTGCATTAGCTTGCGGAAATGCTATGCACATTGGCTCATACACTGAGCCGACTTATGGAGAATTTCTACTTGCAAACTTCCTACTCTATACATCCATTCTATGCCTATCGGTTCTATGCATTTTAAATAGCTTGTCTCTCTTTTCTTTATACAAAAACAAAGTTAGAGTTAAAAATTGCTATTGGATAGTTATTTTATTTATAGCCTATCTTCTTTTCTATATTAGTGGATACAACCTTTTGTTAACAAATACTCACCTAAGTTTTTTCTACGGCGCAGAATCATACGGAGCAGGGGAAGACAACGGGCTACTGAGTAAAATCACAGCTGAGATCCACAATCTCCCAAATCACATAATCTATCTAGAATATTTGCACAAAACATTAATCACCTTATTTTCACTATCTTGGTTTGTTCTTTTAATTAAAAAAGTGAACCAAACATATAACCCTAAAAAACTAACCGAACGAAACTCCATTTTCAGACGTGCTCACTACTTTTTCACAAAACTTCTACCCTTATCTATTTGTATCTGCCTACTTGGGGCAATATTATATAGTTTTTTCCTTGCATCTCCACAGGTGATTCAATGAGCAAGTTGGCTTTATATTAGCCTACCTACCATCCTAAGCATCTAATCTCCTCATCGATATCCTTTTTAGTGTTTGTATGCTCATTGGTAAAGAAACGGGGAGATTCTCCAGCTTTTGAAACTCCAGAACGTACTAGATACTGAACATGAGCCCTTAGGTTCTGCTTAGCGGTCTGAGAGTTCATTTTCACCACCCGAGCCTTAACCACTACCCTTTGCTGAAATCCTCTTTGTGGCCTTATCCGCCCTTCCCCCTTGGCTCCAAACTTAGCATTTGATCTTCTAGACTTCTTAGCCAGAACTTTCTTAATCATAGATAATGCTGAAACATCGGAATCACGCACGTATCTGGGCAAACATGGCCTAAATTCACTCACCCCGGGTAGAATTGGCTCTAATGGCTTCTTAATTTTCATACTTTTACTACCTGCCCCCGCTTTTCCCTTGTCATATTAAGCACTTAGTACCCCCTTGCCTCCTCTCCTATCTCCCTGCCCCCGATTAAACGTTGTGTTTTGAGAGAGTTAATCCAGACGAGCCACCAATGTGTTTATCTTGCTGTATCAAAATCAATGTAAGTCTTCCCTATTCTATATTTCTGCTTACTTTGATTTTCAAAATTTTTGACTCTCTACTTCGTATCTATTTTAGAAATTGCTCTATGCGCTTTTTCTAAATAGGCATCAGCGCCGTTTCGCACTAGGGCTTCAAAGAACGTCTCTATGCTTTCAAACTTACTATACTTACTAAGTAGCTCCCCTACTGAGAAATGATCCTTAGGGGCCTTTAGTTTTACCGTGATAATCTTATCTCGGCGTTGAAATGTAGTTGTATCAACTGAGACTTGTATTGTTTTCGTGTCTGCATTTTCCATTAAATTACCTCCGTTTTGTATTGGGGTAACTTTTAACAGGCTATTTGGTTGGGGGTGGGGTCACCTAAGTGGTACACCTAGGTGGTACATATATCTTTCATCATATATAGGGCGCTGTTTTGATAGTTTGAAAGAGTATCCTCCAGCTTAGGCATATTTTCATTTTGATGTTCATACCTAAAAAACCCTAATTTGCTCCAAAATCTTTCGGAATCTTGAACTGCAATAAGTGAAAGATGCTTATAGGATTGTTCTGTAGCCAAACACAGTGCTTTATCAAATAACATCCTCGCACCTCCTACTCCCCTAAAGGAAGGATCTATTGCAATATCATGAATGTAATAACAGTCTGGATCATTGGGAATTTGTGATAGAAACGTATCTAACTTAGGTGGAGAATCTAATTGCCATGGGTGAGAAAACATATATCCCACAACTTTGTTGTCTATTTCTAATACGAAGCAACCTTTAGGATAAATAGTTAGCTTTTCACCCAAAACTTCAGGCCGTTCTGGGTTTACTTCTTCATAACAACTGGCTTGCACTGCTACGATAGCAGATAGGTCAGTTAATTTAGATAAGCGAATATTCATAAGTTTGCAATTAGATTTTGTCTCTTCAAAGTAAAACCTAACTACCCGATGAGATGTTTTATAAAAATGTGATTCCACAAGTAAATAAAACACCCCATCGAGTGATAAAACACAAGATGGGATGTGATCAGTTTAACAGCCACTGATCAGACGAATTCAGCTTTGAGCACTCGCTAGCGCTGCATCATATACTGACTGATCCCAGTCTTCTGCTCCGCTTCCGAATGGGTGTTTAGCCGATTTCGATGTGGCAATTGCGTCTGCTGAAGTCGGGGCACCAGTGACCGCACTCCTAATCGCCTGATACGTCGCTTCATGGTTGAATGCAGCGATCTTCTCATTGGAAGTTGCCCCCCAATGAATGAAGACGGAGACGATAATCACAAGCTCGTCGACCATTTCCTCCGGAATCGTCCCATCTTCCACGGCACGAAGTACAGCTCTTGCAATCGCCTCCTGTGATGGGCCAAAGTGCTGCACTGCCGCAGTAGCACCACCGATAGTCACCTTATTAACCAGCAGAGTTGCTGGCTTAGTAAGGCTATTCGGTGTTGCAACCGCAAACAGTGAAGTATGGCCCTTTGCAGGTTGCGCCAGTCCAACGGCAAAAGCAATCCCAACAGGTCCAACTTTTTCGCCGATCAGCACATCCACATGTGCAATCTCATCCCCGTCTCCCTTAAGGCTTTCACCCGTCAAGAGAGTCCAGTCCTGGACAGTATGCATGGCATTCTCCTCATCTTAGAGCTACAAACTTGCCAAGTCGTAGCCATACCTATGAAGTAAGAAGTCAATAGACCTCTCACTTAAAACCGACAGAGACCAACAAGGTCACTGTCCCATTTGTCGATCACGTGAGTCGACAGCAGGAATGTCTGAGCTACTGAGAACACAGACAATTCTACCGATAACTTTGAATGAAAACTATATAGCTAAAACGAGAAAAGGTTTTTGACAAAAATTTCTCTTCTATATTTTAAAAAATATATTTAAATGAAGAGATTCTGTATTCTTCTACTCATACATCAGTTAAAAATCGCTATATCTACTCGACGAATGCCTACCAATATACACGATAACTGAAGTCGTTTTAGCGTCAGCCTACCGAAATGTAAAGACTTGCGACAACATTCTCATATCTGAAAGAAAGTAAACTTTACTTTATGTAATATTTTCTACTGGTTAAATGGGCGACTTAAGAATCCTGTCTATTGCGGTCTTTTGCGAAATATTAAGATGGAAGACAAGCAGAAAGTATAAGATCTATCAATTAAACTAGATCAAAAGAGGCATTCCGTCTCATATCCCCCACGCCCAGCAACTGGAAGCATATCAAAGAACAGATCTAGGCGCTCTTTGGTTAAAATCTCTGCGCCATAATTGATTAACTCTTTAGGCCATGAAAATGGCCTTGACTTTGTAAGAAAAACATAGTAGTTTTTCTTATATGAATTCTCACAAAAGCATAGAATCTCAGATACTTACAGAGATAAAGGCACGAGGCCGTGGTTCGGTTTTTGTTCCTACTGATTTTTTGAATTTTGGTAGTAGAGAAGCCATCGATCTAGCATTACACCGACTTGTTCAAAAGGGAACCATAAGAAGACTTACCCGCGGAATGTACGACTTTCCCAAGGTCCATAAAACACTTGGGCAACTAATGCCCTCAGCGGAGGCGGTAGCGAGTGCCTTGGCTGGTCGCGATCGGATACGTATTCAACCAGCGGGAGCATATGCCTCTAACCTATTGGGTTTATCAGAACAAGTTCCTGCAAAAATAGTTTTCCTTACTGATGGACCAAGTCGCGCGATAAATATTGATTCAATGACAATTCAGCTACGTAGAACTACCGCAAAAAATATGGAAACCGCAGGCCGTTTAAGTGGCCTTCTTATTCAAGCATTTAAAGAACTTGGAAAAGAAAACATCACAACATCTCGACGTGAGCATTTAAGACGAACTATCCCCGCTAAAAAGCGTCATGAAATCTTAAAAGATATTAGATTTGCCCCCGAGTGGATGCGACCCATTTTACAAGATCTAGCGGAGTAACTAATATGATGCTTAAATTTCTAGAACTATCTTTAGAAGACAGAAGGCTATATTTTGAACAATCAGCTTTGCGTCGCAATATCTCACCAATTGTACTGGAGAAGGATTTCTGGGTTTGTTGGGTATTAAGAATTCTGTTTACATCCGATTTTGGCGATAATTTAGTATTTAAGGGCGGGACTTCTCTCTCTAAAGTTTTTGGATTAATTGATAGGTTCTCTGAGGATATAGACCTTTCATTATCCCCTGCATTCTTGGAACTCCCTGAGGCAAGCTCCAGCCGAACTCAGGCTAATAAGTGGATATTAAAGGCGGAGGCTGCTTGTGAGAATGCAGTTCAAACTAAGATCGCACCAGTATTAGAAGCAATAGTTGAATCTTTACTCGGGAAAGCTGAAAATTTATGGTTTGAGTATCAACTTGATTCAAATACTAAATCACCGGTTTTACTTTTTCATTATCCCACCTTACAGCCTTCAGGATTTGAATACCTCAAGCGATCAGTCAAACTTGAATTTGGTTCTCTTACAGATCAACAGCCAGTTGGTCGTCATCCTATTCTTCCTTGGATAGCTGAAACCTTTCCAGAAGCATTTATAGATTGGCATTGTGAAGTAATATCTTTAGAGTTAGAGCGTAGTTTTTGGGAAAAACTTACTATACTTCATGCCGAGTATCATAGACCTACAGAGAAATCGATTCCCGATCGTTATTCTAGACATTATGCTGATTCGGCAGCTCTTGCTAGGCATCCAATTGCAAAGAAAGCACTTTTACAAGATGAACTTAGGGACCGAGTGGTTCAATGGAAAAGTAATTTTTTTGGTAGCTCCTGGGCTCACTATGAATTGGCAAAGCCAGGATCATTTCATCTAGTTCCCCACCTAGATAGACAGGCTGTTCTACGTCGAGATTATCAAGCAATGCGAGATATGTACTTACTTGAACCTTTGTCCTTTGAGCAAATTCTCACCGCACTTAGCGAATTAGAAGATCAAATAAATCATCCTGAAAGAATTTAGATCAAAATAGGCATTCCGTCTCATATCCCCCACGTCCCCCAACTGGGAGCATCTCAAAGAACTGGTCTAAGAGTTCTTTGGTTAAAACCTCAGCACCAAAATTGATTAACTCTTTAGGCCATGAAAGGTACTGATTGTTTACTAGAGATTCCATCAAAAAATAGTGGTCGGCCTAACCGAATCGCTTCCCATCCTTGATGGATTGTTCCGCTTTTCTCCCCTGCTTCTACTATTACTGTAGCATCTGAAATTAGAGCCATTGTCTTATTACGCAGAATGAAGTTTTTAGGGGAAATTTTACTAGTAATTGAAAATTGGGAAATTAGTAAGTGCTCCCTTGCAATATGCTCTTGGAGTTCGGAGTTTTTTCTGGGGTAAACCTGATTAAGTGGTGTACCGATATCGGCTACCGTCTTTCCACCCATTTCTATGGTTGCGGTATGAACGGCGGTATCTATACCTTCAGCTAATCCACTAATAACTATCCCTCCCCTACTAACAACAGTCCTTGCTAAAGACTGGGCCCTCTTGATTCCTAGTTCCGTAGGTTTCCTAGTTCCAATAATTGATACACTCATGTGTTTTTGTAAAATAGACATATCCCCTTGAATATAAAGTTCCCTAGGGGCATTCTTAGCCTCTACCTCGTTCAAAGGGCCTAATAGTTCTTCTGGAGTTAGGGTCTGGTATTCCATGCTTAGAGTTTGACATACACATAAGGGAAATCCAATTTATTAATGCAACAATCATCCTTCCATAGAAAGGGATTCTTTCAACTTACCTAAGGCTATATTCCTCTTCTCTTCTGACATCCTTTTTATGTTACTTAACTTCCATTGAAGACCAGGCAAATTTTCAATGCCTTCAATTCCTAGGGCCTGCCAATTAGGATTGCCCTCTTTTATGGAAATTAGAAAAGCTTTTTCATCTTTACTTAAATCTTTTCTAAGAATCTTAAGCATAGTGTCTCTTGCATCTAATAAAGCCTTTAACTCAACCGGTTCAGAAGTCATTCCAATAAATTATTTCTCAAAGATTTCACTTATATCCTTCAAGTTTGGTGACAATAGCTCATTCATAGGTCGGGAATGGGAAGCTAGGTACACTATAAAGGCTTTTCTAATCTTATCTGTTATACCTTCGTTATTTAGAAGAATCATCACATCATACAAATCTCTGGGATGTTGGCGATCGAGGGCCGCGCAGAGTTTACCTCCGTAAATATCGGCATTTGAAAGACAGTTTATTTTGGCATAGGCGTTAAATTCTCTTTGGGCTTTTTCACATAACACTACTTCACGAATTGGATAAACTGATCCTCTAAGAACAAAGTTAATCTCAACTTTAATCTGAGCTCTCTGGTAGTCAACTGTAAATGTCGTTGGGCCTGGGGTACCTGGAGCCTGACGAGACATCACTTTTGATCCTTGTAGTGAGGACTCTATTTGTTTCTTTAATCGACCTATAGCAAGTGAGATCTGGGAGAATGTTTCCTCTCTTCCGAGCAAGGGAAGAAAAGTAAGGTCAATATCAACTGACAACCTAGGCATATCTCTGATAAAAAGATTAATGCCGGTTCCACCTTTTAGGGCAAAAGCTTTTTCATGAGCGACGATAGGTAGTACTTTCAAAAGTAAGTCAACTTGTAAATGATAATTTGAATTTTTCATTCCAAAACAATATTTGGGGGTAGTATCATGAAAATCGGGTATTGATTAATTCTCGCACTTCATTAAAACTTGATGCAATAGCAAAAGGATTTCCCTCCATAACTCTTTCCCTACTATGAAAACCAAAAGAGCATGCTATGGTTTTTAAGGATGCGCTATGTGCTTCCCTAATATCACCCAACGTATCGGTTACAAAAACACAAGAATTAACATCAATATTATGTTTCTCAAACAACACTCTAAATTTATCCAATTTAGAGTGTCCAGCTTCATAAGCTAGAACTTCTTTAAAATTACCCCTGAGTCCATTTCTCTCTAAATAACTTCCGATATTCTTAAATGTATTCGAGCTTACAATATATAAGTCAAATTCGTCAGATAGAAGTTCTATTTGTAGTTTAATTTGATTGTCCACTATGAGGCTCTCAAATTGTTGGGCCTCAAGATTCCTAAATTTTTCTCTCTGAGTTTCCGTTAACTCCTTGCCAACTCTATCTAAGATGTTCCCGTCGAAAAAAGCTCGATAGTCATCTCTTGAAGATTGAGGACTTAATTGATTGAATATTCCATATGCCAGTTCGAAAGTATCGTGAATGACACCATCAAAATCAAATATGACTGCCTTAATAATCATAAAGTATCTCCATTAACTCTCATTCAACAAGGGCTACTCCCTCTCGATTTAAATATCCTAGCTTCAGAATAGTTCTCCATCATAATTTAAATCTTTCATTCTGCTCCCTCAAATTGAAATATCGATTCTGGCACAACTAGTTGATACTTTTTGTTAAGTTTCCCGCCGGGGATAAGGTGCCTGACTCCCTTTCCAAGATCTATCTGTTTTTGGTCTATTGCTTTGGCCCATTCATGACCACAAACTTCTGCAAGTAGAAGAAACAATCGTTTAGCTTTGACTGACTTACAATATTTTAAGAGTTTTACTACCTCTTTAGGGTTTGAGTTCGTAAGTCCACCCATTAATTCTTTAGCTTCATCTAGAGATTGATTTTTAGGAACTAAACTTAAAAGTTCAAGCATCGCCCGAACATCATTTGAAACAAGTACCTCACTATTAGGACTATCTAAGCTTACTAATCCTTCTGATAAATGAGGCTCTAAAAATTTCTCTCCTACTAAATGTATTTCTTCATCCCACTTATAATTCAAAAACCATGCTGGCAATCTACCTACTTCCCCAAATATCCAGATGGTTTGTTTCCCCTGTCTTATATAGTGTCCCCTACCTCTTATCTCTAAAGCAGATCTTCCCCCAATATGAACATTAAGTTTTAAGTCCTGTTGAAGCGCATAGAAAGCACCGATAAGAGTTGGTTCGTCTTTTGGTCTCATTAAAGCCCCGCTACCTATGGACTTCAACCAGCCAGAGTATCGATAGCGATTGAGTAAATCCTGGGAATAGCCCAGCTCTTTTAAGGCAGAAACAGCCCTCACCCCATTGGGAGGCCAAGAATCCAATAATTGCTTTATTTTTATACCCATATGCTTACCGTGAGTAAGCATAGCATGTCTTTCTTAAATTGTCACTTTATTATTTAGGTGATTTGGTTACTTAAAGTAACCAAATAGGAGTTTTTTAGTTTAGTGTACCTATATAGAGGCATACTACATCTTTATTTGTCAAAATGGCCGGCTTCTTTTCATAATGTAAGCTAGTAGCTAAGTGTACCTTTATATAGTTATTGGCTATGATCTATGAAAATTGAATCTGGGAAGAAGCAAATTTCTAGTCTCTAATAGAGGAACGGCTTTTCTATTAGAGACATAGAGAGGGAATAAGGTTTACTTTAGGTTTTTTCTAGTTGATCTACTTTTGTAGTTCCTAGATATAAAGTTTTATTATTATCGTGTTAAAATAGAAATTGGAGCTGTGAACTTTTGTGGAGAATCTTCTCTAGAAATGTTCACAGCATGGATAGACGTTCTATCCATTTTTCAATTTTTCCTCTGCAAGGAGGCAAGCCTTGACAGGCTTAAATTTTCTGAAGGATCACGGAAATGACTATTATTCTACTCCCGAACTTCCGTCCACCGTTAGAAATTGCGTTAGGCGATTTCTTGTTGCAAGCACTTCATCCTAGGCATTACCAACGAGATTTCGAAGCTCTGACCTCCATCAAGAATACTCATCGGGGAATAATTGACCCTGCTAATTTCTGGCCTGAGGAAGTTCGTACCCTTGAGGATAATTTGAGGGATTTAACCAAAGATTTTGGAGAGTTTGAAGATGGAATTGCTTATCGTTACTCCATTCTTTCGCCAGATGAAGCGTCTTATGATGGCTGTTTGTACATTCGGCCAACCAATAATCCTGAGCGCTACGATGCTTGTATAGAATTCTGGTTTAAGAGTAGCAAAAGAGAACTGGAAGCTACCTTTCTTCCGGTAGTTAAAACTTGGCTACTGGGAGTCTGGGGATTTAAATCTTTGGCCTTTCCTGGGAGAGAGATTCCTTGGGATTCGTACCATAATCACTCCTAATTGAATCTCTCAATTGGCTTTTGCAATAGCAAACACGAGATGTGGCAAGGGCCTACTGCCCCCTCTCGTGTCTTTTTTATTTTTAATTCCCCTACTCCCTATACTCTGAAACGGGATAAATCCTACAATCAAAATTCCCTTATTAAGCGGGCCTAGTAGCTGTTCAGGGGTTAGGGTCTGGTATTCCATGGAAAGAGTTTATATTCTTTGGGTTAAAAGTGATATTGGTGAATTAACGTCTTATAATTACTCGGACTATCGATGTAGTGTGCCTCTATAGAGGCACACTACATCTTTATTTGTCAAAAATTCCGGCCTCTTCTCATAACCTACTTATGTAGTTGGGGCTCTTTACAGAAGACTCTCGTCTATGATCTTTGAAAATTGAATCAGGGTAGAAGAGAGATTCCGCGTCTTCTTTCAGTTGCTATCAAGCACCTGACGGAAGACGCGATAGAGCTTTTAATTATAAGGTTTTTAGCATCGTGTTCAGAAGGCCGTCTACGGCTTCTAGGATTCTTTCTGGTTAAAAGTCTATGAGAAGCGCAGAGAAGTTTTTTTCTGCGCTTCTCATAGGTAAAAAGATCACCAGCACACTAAGCGCCGTGCTGATGATCCAAACTAAATCTAAACAGAAAGGAATGCGCTATGCCGTCTACAAAACAGTTGACAGAGGAAGATCTCCAACGGTTCCAAGGGGGAAACCTCTCCGTCATCAATCCGGGAGAAGACTACCACTTCGAGGGAATCATCGAAACAGCCACGGTTGAAGGTGAAGACCTGATGATCACTTGTTCCAAAATGGAGCGAGTCAGCGGAACCGGTGGTGTCGGCGACGGTCAGCTCGACTACGCCGTCAATATTGCTCATTCTCAGGTCACGGTCGAGTCCGCTCGAATCGTCATTAAACCGATGTTCTCAGAAGAAACGGCCACCTTGACGTGCAATGCGGAAGCTGCATTGACTGCCGATGCAACCCATCCGGTCGAACGAACACTGACCAAATACATCGGTGGCGACATCGAGGTTAATGATGGCCCTGGTCCGATCGGTGACGCTCATCGTGGTCCGATCACCGAAGCAACCGTCGTTGATGAAGTTCTCGTTGTGAAGTGTGACTGGGTTGGGTTCAGACCGCAGTCTACCGGTCGATACCAGGCAACTACTCGCAAAGAGTTCCGGATTTACCTACCACTCTTTAATGTGACGCAACCCGATGACCGGGGTCGACTCATTATGAACACCAACGGCCTTCAGAAGTTGATTTTGTTCTATCCAGTGGGAGGTAGAAAACTTTCTCGGAAGTCCGTTGCAGATCTCGACTGAGTTCGCCCCCGAGCATCCTACCCTCTGCTCACAAAACCAAGATGACACGAAGCTGAGTAAGGGGTGGTAGGTCCCTATGCTCATAAAACCCAGAGGTTAAACTTAAAGGTTTAAAGGCTCATCGTGTCGTTTTCATTTTAAAATCCCCTACTCCCTATACTCAGGAACGGGGTAAATCCTACAATCAAAATTCTATTATTAAGCGGGCCTAATAGTTCTTCTGGAGTTAGGGTCTGGTATTCCATGATCTGGACTTTATATTCTTTTCCCTGATTAGGATATTATTGAATTAACGTCCTATAATTACTGGGACTACCTATCTGAGTGTGCCTCTATAGAGGCACACTAAATCTTTATTTGTCAAAGTTTCCAGCCCCTTCTCATAACCTACTTATGTAGTTGGGGCTCTTTAAAGGAGACTCTCTTCTTTGATCTTTGAAAATTGAATTTGGGTAAATTTTAGAAATCAATTCTCTGTAGTGTCTGAAAGACTCTATAGAGAATTGGTGGATGACAAAAAGGTTATTTTATAGGTTTTGGTAATGCCAAATTCGGCTTTACCTTATTTTAGCTAAGCAATAGAAATTACTCTTTGAGCATAGGAACTGTAAAGCTTCGAACACAACATCAAAAATTGTGATGGGAGCTTTACAGTCTTTGAATGTTCAGAGACTAACTACCTTAATGGAGACTTTCAATGAGAATCTTTTTAAGTCAAAGGGTACTGTCTGAAGTTCTATTCAAAGGGACTTTTTGCGAATCCGATATCGCATTCGTTGAAAATCCTCAGCAATACTTTAGACAAAAATGCCAAGTTCTGGAGGCAAACAGTTCTGCATTTGAAAAAGCGATCCCAGAAGGTCGTATAATGTTCAAAGAATTTGGGGACCGAAATGTGATAAGAAAGTTGGAAATTTGGCTCAGTCAACAGGGCTTTCCTAATTGGAGATGGGATTCCAGAGAAATGGACTACTCTCCACAAAACGCACATGATCTGATGCGATTCAGCGAACGATTCGACGACCATGAACTCTTTGTCTGATCAGTCTGGGTCTTGCAATTGCTCAGCAATTGGAGATGGTCATCCGCCATTCTCACCCATTTTTTATATATTTAAATTTCCCCTACTCCCTATATTCCGGAACGGGATAAATCCTACAATCAAACTTTCCCTTTAATAGAGTTATTATAAAAACTTCCCTTCGATAGGGTTAGTTTGAATGCATTCCATACATCATTTGTTAGTCCACAATAATGATAGTTCGTCCCTCTTAGATTTATAATCATATATGAGTGACTCTTATCGTACCAAGCACCGCTAACTAATGAACTCTCAGAAGTATCTATGCTTTCAAAATAAGGTTTGGCTACATCTACTGAATCAGGGCGGTATTTTATTGAAAGGCTATTTTCAGCTAGGAGTATGTTGGGGATAAGGAGTAGAGTGGTTAATAGTATTACTGACAGTAGTTTATAAATTGCTGTCATAAATAAGATCTATAAAGTCTCCTGAAACTCCCCTCTCTTTTAAATCCAAAAATTTCAGAAAAGATTAATACAGGTTATGGTAGCAGAGCGTCCATAACCTGTGAGCCTTGTCTGCGATCGTGCCTCTATTCTTCTGGGGCACCATAGTCGTAGTCCGACCGTTCCAGCAAGCGCAATGCCTTGCCATATTCCAAAGTCCCGACTATCATCTCAGAGGCCAACCTTTCCACCGCCTCACCGAAGATTGGTAGCAACGAACTTACTCTTCCATCTATGAAATAGACAGGATCTACATCTCTGAGTTGACTGGGCAAAGTTTCCGTCCAAATCGGAATAGCGCTGTCCAGTCTCCCGTACTGAGACAGCATGACCCTCACTGATTTGCGGTAGAATACGATGCTCGCGCTGCCGCGAAATGGTTGGCCAAACAAAGTATCCCGATTATGGCGCCCCATCTCATCAAAAAACATTCCTCCCACCATGGCCCGTACTTGATCGCTTTCCATCCGGTACGTCAGGTATGTTGCCCCTAAGACCGATCCAAAAAGCGCCATCAGTTCCATTTGGGCCTCTTTAAGCCGGATTGGAATTGACTTTTGCCCTCTCCGTTCTGGAGCGCGTTGAAGTGGGCTTCTGAAACACTCCTTCCATAAATCTCTGATGACTTCCAAATCTGTTTTCATGTTCGACGCATTGTCAAACACAATTTGCTCTGCCCGTCCCAGAAGCGGGATCAAATCATCCGGTTCAAAATCTCTGAGGACAGTATTAGGCACCCCAAGCCACCGATCAGATAAGCGGCCGACTTGTTCACTGCGAACATCATCAGCCAACGTACGAAGATAGTCTAAAAACATCGGACAAACCTTTCATTACAAAAAAACTTTTCGGCTAAATAATAGCCCTCTGCTACCACCAACCGCTTAAAGAAAAGTTTATTTACTTTAAGTGGTTAGTAGTACCATTATCTTCTACTCAGATTAAAATATATCTACAGTTAACATAACGTCACCTATTTCGTCAACTTAGAGACAAAAAGTGTTACTAAAGACCTCTATCATTACCTCTTCGGCATATTCAGCTGAAATAATTTCGATGCCATTTCTTACTGAGGCTAAGTCTCCTCAATTTACCTCTCCTTTTATTTAGCTCGTTCAATCCCCTACCCCCACCGCAGTCCTAAAAGCGTCCATCCCCTTCCCTTTTCCGTCTTTGAGTATCGCCTCTCTTAGTACTATTGCAAGTTCTGCTGGGTAGGATTTCGCTGATGCTGTCCCCCACTTTCCTCGCTGTGGAAGTCTGCCATTGATGTTATCCCTTGCGTCATAGAGATTAAGTATCAGGGCTTGCATTAACTCACTAACAGTTACCTTTCCATCTGGGCTTTGTCGGCCTAGAATTTCTAGTAACTCATCCGTTTTTCGTTCTATGTCAGGAGTTATATTTATTTGCTGTCTTCTTATTTTTTTCCTCTGAGCCTTTATAGTTTTTCTTTCTACTACCGGAGGTTCATTGTAAGTTGCTTGCCGTGCTTCTTCATAGTTTACCCGAGTTGGCACTATCCTAATTTCCGGTTTAGGGGGTTCGATAGGTTCGCTCCTTTTTGCTGTGAGAGGTGGGGCAAACCGAGGTCTATCATCTAGGTAGCCTGGTATAGTAACTGGGCCATCTAATAGCGCCTCTCTTGTAACATTTAGATCATACCCTTCTGGTAATCCTGCTTTTTTCTTAGCCATTCACCACCTCCATTTGCTCCTCAAGTTCTGGCAATTTATTCATATCTACATCACTGTTTTCTACTCTCTCCACTACCTTATCAATTTGAGGTCAAGTTGGCTTTATATTAGCCTACCTACCATCCTAAGCATCTAATATCTCTAAATAATGCTTAAAAACAATGAAATACGGTAGGGCGAATTGGAGTAGAATAAAGCGGGTGGGCTAGGATTTTTTATGGGCCCGAGCGGGCTTGTTCCTCCGTGGCAAGCCATGGATGGCGAAGCAGGAGGAACGCCTTTGATTGGCACACGGACGTGCCAATCAAAAAAGCAAGGGCCGATAAAAAATCCTAGCCCACCCGCATCAAACCACCACCCTCCACTACTTCGCCCTTATAAACCCTCTCCAACCAAGTAATAGAATGAGCACACTCAATAAAATCTTTTTGCTCTAGAACCCATTTAAAAAATCCGATATTAGTTTTTAGTCCAACTATCGCAGTCTCAGAGAGAGCCCTTTTAGCTCTTTGAATAACTACTTCCCTACTCTCTCCGCTCACTATCAACTTAAAAAGTAAAGCGTCATAATATGGGCTAACTTTACTCCCCTTCTCAACCCAAGAATCAATCCGAACCCCAGGCCCAAGAGGCAATTGAATATCTTTGACCGTTCCGACTTGAGGGGCAAAATTGTTTTTTGGGTCTTCAGAATATATCCTAAACTCCATAGAGTGACCACGTTCGACAAAAGCTTCTTGCTTAGGAAGGCTCTTACCACCTGCAACCTCAAGTTGCATTCTAACTAAATCAAGACCACTAATTTCTTCACTCACTGGATGCTCAACTTGAATTCTCGTATTCATTTCTAGAAAATAGAAATTCCCCTTAGCGCTCTCCGCATTTTCGACTAAAAACTCTAAAGTCCCTGCCCCGCGGTACTTAACTGAGCTCGCTAATGCGCATGCGCTCTTAAGCATTTTTTCTCTTAACTTTTTGTTAAAATTAGGAGCAGGTGCTTCTTCTATTAGTTTCTGCCTTCTTCTTTGAAGAGTACAGTCCCTTTCAAAAACATTAATGACTTTTCCCTTACCGTCTCCAAAAACTTGCACCTCAATATGCCTAGGGCTTGTTAAATATTTTTCTATAAAAACAACCGCCGACCCAAAAGCGGACATAGCTTCAGCCCCTGCCTCTTCGATCTTCGTTTCAAGTTCTTTCTCCTTCTCCACAACTCTAATCCCTCGTCCACTTCCACCAGCACTAGCTTTTACCAATACGGGATAGCCTATCTTCTTACAGAACTTCTTTGCCTCGCTAATATTTCCATCTTTGATTTCAAGACCAGGAAGAAGTGGTACCTTGGCCTTTTCTGCTAGAGCTCTAGCGTTGAGCTTATCGCCCATCTTGAGAATTGTCTCAGACCTTGGACCAATAAATATTAATTTTTCTTTTTCTACAGCACTTGCAAATTCACTATTTTCTGACAAAAATCCATAACCTGGATGGATCGCATCTGCTCCGACTTGAATCGCACTTGATATGATTGCAGGAATATTTAGATAAGTATCCTTAGCCGAGTTTCCTGCAAGCTTAATTCTTTCATCAGCTAGGCGCACTGCAGGCGTCTCTTCATCTGCATCCGAATACAATGCTACAGACTTAAGACCTAGATCACTGCAAGCCCTTACCACCCGTAAAGCAATCTCTCCCCTATTCGCAATTAAAACTTTCTTCATTATTTTACTCTAGTACTTTATGTTGCATTTATTACATGCTATCTAAATCTATATTAGTATTATTTAGCGCAATAAAACCACATATTCTCATGGACAAAAGCTCACACAAAGTTATTATTTTAGGAACTGGCCCTGCTGGTCTTACTGCTGGTGTTTATACTGCAAGGGCCAACTTAAGCCCACTAATAATTGAAGGCCCGCAACCAGGTGGTCAATTAACAACTACTACAGATGTTGAAAACTTCCCAGGCTTTAGTGAAGGCATCCTAGGGCCAAGGCTGATGGATGAGATGAGATTACAGACTGAGAAATTTGGCGCTAAAGTTGTTACTGGCTGGGTTGAGAAGGTAGATTTCACAGGATCTGAATTCAAGCTTTTCACTGGCAATGCAGAGTATAGTTGCGAAGCACTCATCATCTCCACTGGCGCTACCGCTAAAACCTTAGGATTACCAAGAGACGCTGAGATGATGGGCTACGGAGTTTCAACCTGTGCAACTTGTGATGGAGCATTTTTTAAAGATGAAGAAATACTAGTTGTAGGTGGAGGAGACTCCGCATGTGAAGAAGCTGGCTACCTAACTAAATTTGGAAAACGTGTAAGGCTAATTCTTAGAAGAGATGAATTTAGAGCCTCTCAAATTATGGTTGATCGAGTTAAGAAAAACCCTAAAATAGAGATCGTCTATAACTCCACAGTAGTTGATCTACAGGGAGATCAAAACACAAACTTAACTGGTGTTACTATAAAAGATGTAAATACTGGAGAGCTCAGTGAATTAAAAGCGGCGGCTCTATTCTACGCCATCGGCCACACACCAAATACAGAACTTTTTAAAGGCATCCTTGATATGGATGAGAATGGCTACCTAATTACAGCCCCAGAAAGCACCGTTACCAACATCGAAGGTGTCTTTGCTTGCGGAGATGTAAGAGATCATGTCTATAGACAAGCCGTTACTGCTGCTGGAAATGGTTGCATGGCTGCGATTGAAGTAGAAAGGTACTTAGCTTCTAAAGAGTAGAGCGATAAAAAGTAGGAGCATCTAAAGAGTAGGGTCATAAAGAGTCTCTTGAATTTAAACTTCAACAACAGTTTTACTAAAACTCTAGCAGGCGATGTTTCAGGAGATCTACATTCAAGATTTACTCCTAATGTTGCCTACTCTGAAGCCAAACCTACTCCTGTTAAAGATCCTGAAATAATTCTCTGGTCAGAAGAAGTAGCCGCCTCACTAGACTTAAAAGAACCCACTACAAAGAAGGGCATAGAAGCTCAAACTTTCTCAGGGAATTTGGTGAACCCAGATTCATCTCCTTACGCAATGAGGTACGCAGGTCATCAATTTGGCAATTGGGCTGGTCAACTAGGAGATGGTAGAGCAATATCCCTAGGTGAAATTCTAAATAAAAAACAAGAACGCTACGAGATACAATTAAAAGGCGCGGGAGTTACCCCGTATTCAAGAAGAGGCGATGGTAGGGCTGTTTTTAGATCTTCACTTAGAGAGTTTCTCTGTAGTGAGGCAATGCATCATTTAGGTATTCCAACGACTAGAGCCTTGTCACTAGTAACTACTGGAGAAAAAGTTACACGAGACATGTTCTATGATGGTCATCCCAAGGAAGAAATTGGAGCCATAGTTACTAGAGTCTCTCCTAGCTTTATTCGTTTTGGAAATTTTGAAGTTCATGCACATTACGAAGAATATGAACTATTAAAAAAGCTTCTAGAATATACGCTTAAATACTTCTTCCCTGAACACTCAAGCCAAACAGACGAAGGCATCTCAGAATGGTTTAAGGAAGTCTGTGAGCGCACAGCAAAACTAATGGTCGAGTGGATTCGAGTGGGATTTGTACACGGAGTAATGAACACAGACAATATGTCGATACTAGGGCTAACCATAGACTATGGGCCTTATGGTTTTCTTGATAACTTTGACCCAACTTGGACTCCAAACACTACAGATAGAGAACATCGTCGCTATAGACATGAAGCACAAGCGCAAATTGCCTATTGGAATCTTGCTCGCTTAGGAGAAGCGCTCCTCCCTTTGATGAAAAATAAGGAGCTTCTAAATGTTGGATTAGAACACTACAGAGCTGTTTTTCATGAGAGCAGTAAAACAATGATGGCAAATAAACTAGGCTTTACATTCCTAGATGAAGATAAGGACCTTATGTTACTTAGCTCTCTTAATGAGTTCATTACCTCAGAAGAAGTAGATATGACAATATTCTACCGATCTTTAAATATACTAGCCCTAAAAGACTTGAATCAAGAACTGAAACAAGATGAATTATTAAATATATTCAAAGACTGTTTCTATAACTCTGAAGTAAGTGAATCTACCAATGAGTCTCTACTCAACTTTTCGAACCTATATACTCAAAAAATAAAAGAGTCTGACCTGGCTTCTACTAAGATCGTGAATACATTAAGCAAGGCTAACCCCTATTTTATTCTTAGAAACTATCTTGTTCAAGAAGCTATAGATGCATTCGAGAGTGGTGATAGGAGTAAAATGGATGATTTATTTTCAGCTCTTAAGACACCCTACGAAGAGAACGGTGTTACCAACCCCTACTTCAAAAAGCGTCCCGAATGGGCTAGAGACAGGGCAGGGTGCTCAATGTTGTCTTGTAGTTCTTAGTTCTACCCTTTTTGCCCAATTCGCATTAAACTAAAATAGCTATTTGCCTTTAGCTCACTCGATCGCAACAGAAGGTATGTTGCAAAAAGGGTAGAACTACAACTTAGAAAACTTCCACTTAATCAAGGGAGGAGTAATCATAGTAGTTAAAACAACCATAATCACCACCGCACCAAATGTTTGAGGATCCACCAAGGGTTGGCCATGAACTTTTAACTTCGCACCGATACCAACAAAGATAAGTCCAACTTCTCCTCTAGGAATCATACCAACACCAACTGCAATCCTATCAATACCCTTTTGTAAAACTCCTAAACCACAAACCTGTTTACCAATAATTGCGACTAAGGTTAAAACTAAGGCATAGAATAGAGTATCTATATTTTTAAATACAGTTAGATCAACTCTAGCGCCCATAATTACGAAAAAAACAGGGACTAAAAGAGATGCAATAGGTTCAATTAAATGCTCAATATCGGATTCGCCCGTTTTACTTTTTAAGTCATTGTAATGAACAGGGTCTAATATTAAGCCGGCTGTAAACGCTCCAACAATAGAAGCTAATCCGGCTTCTGCAGCCAAATAAGATAATCCAAAGCATATAAATAAGCTCGTAGCTAACAACATACCTCGTGCTTGAAGTAGGTTTACAAATTTAAACATCTTAGGGGCTAGATAATTCCCTATAAGGACCGCACCAACTAAGAATCCAGTCGCTAAGCCAATAATTTTAACTAGACCATTTGCATCAAACTCTCTTCCAGTATTTACAGACTCAATAACTCCGGTGACTACAGCTAGAGTTAGAAGCCCTAAAACGTCATCTATAACAGCTGCTCCTAAGATCAATTGTCCTTCTTTGGATTTAATTTTACCTAAGTCCTTCAAAACTCTTGCAGTAATCCCTACACTCGTTGCAGTTAAAGTGGCACCAACAAAGATGTGAACGTAAGGATCTGCATCTGGTAAGAACCAAGAAGAAGTAAGCCATCCAAGAAAAAATGGTGCAACTACACCTAAGATGGCAGCAAGTAAGGCGGAAACTCCTACGGACTTCATTTCCTTGATATTAGTCTCCAAACCAACTTGAAATAATAGAAAGATTACACCTAATTCGCTTAGTATAGTAAACGACTCCTCACTTTTTAAGAATGAAAGGCTAGAGATTCCAAGTAGTCCTAAGTTACCCAAGAGCATACCAAACACCAACTCTCCCAAAACTGCGGGCTGTCCGATTCGGATAGCAACCTCTCCCCCAATCTTAGCCCCCATCAGAATAATAACCAATCCAAGCAACAAATGGTGCATGAGTGCAGCATCCTCCCCTGAGGAAGCATAAGCATTCGTCATCGGGTAGAGAACGGCAACGACTATAAAAATAATTGGGGCGAATCTAAACAACTTATTTTTCATTCTAAAAAGTCAATCCTACGGAGTAATTTAATGCGTTTTTAAATGAATGGCGAAGATACTACTTTAATCCTATCTATACTAGGAAAATCGGCACTTAAATACCTAACTAAGTAATTAGATTATTTTGACAATCCACAAAATCTAAAATAATAAGTTTAGTACATTTCGCACCACCCTGATGTATTTAATTTCAATGCTTAGTTATAATTGAAAAATAAAAAAGCTTACACTTCTAATAAAATCACATGAAACTGCACTCTTCTATAATTAACTTCCTTCTAGGGATAATCCTTTTTCCTCTAGCCTACCAAATAGTCCCTAAAACCCTGTTTAATGGTTTAGTTTTTTATAGAGGACTTACAGCATGCTTAGTTGTATTTTTCATACATTGGTTCGCAATGCTCTTTATATATAGAGGAGCGAAGAACCCACAGGGCCTACTTAACCTAAATCCATTTTCCGTCGCTGTCATTGTACTTTGTTTCAACGCATGTTTCTTAACGATTTTCCCCGTTACCGTTGACAGGTCTGTTACAACCTTCCTTCTTGAAGAGATAAAGAAGAACCCAGGAATGACCCATGAAGAGTTAGAAAAACTTATGATAGATGACTATATCGTTCGGAGACAGGCGATTAAACGAAGAATCGAAGAACAACTAGTCACAGGAAATATAACCTACGAAAACGGGCGAGTAAACTTGAATAAGCAGGGAGAGGGATTCCTTGATCTATGCGGATTCATTAGGACGGTTTTTATGTTGCCTGATAGGTCCAAGGTTGAGGAGCAATAAACTTGAAACAACTCATTAGTTGGAAACTGCTTTCCCTTTTTCTAATTATCGCTCACATCTGTGATTTATTTATACTTCCTAATGGAACTATGTGTGATTCCTTGGGATATATAAGTTATGGTTTTGATTTAGCAGGGATACCTCTATTTAGTCCCGATGAACTCCCTTTTCCTTCCTATGCTACCAACCCTTACTTCCCAATTGGATATCCTTTAATCCTAAGCTTCTTTATTCTTTTATTTAAGAAGGCATTTTTTATTCCCGTTTATATTTTCCAACATAGTTTAATCGTATTTGCACAGATTTTATTTTTGAAACTAATGAGGAACCAACAAATTCTTAGTTTTTTAGCCTTTATACTTTTTCTACTTACCCCAGAGTTTCACATCTATCCACAGTCCATAATGTCAGAAGGCCCATCAATTAGCCTTCATGCGATACTAATTCTATCTTTATTGGTCTTAATAGAAAAAGATAATAAATTTTACTATTCACTATTCTTTATTTCATCTGTGCTACTGGCAATGATAAGAGTCATGCCATTCCCAGTAATTCTCGCCACCCTAGGCCTACTATTTATATTTAAACGAATTGACATAAAAAGACTAATTAAACTCTCAATCCCAGTAGTCTTGGGGATCGGAATGATTCCGCTTTTAAACCTTTTCATTATTGGCAAACCTGTACTAACAGCAAGCTCTGGAAAACATTTCCATGATAGAACAATATTCTCACATCAATTTCCACTCATCGAAGGTAATAAGGCCCAAGAAAAGATAATATCTTTGATCGGGGAAGATGCATATAGACGACCTCATTGGGATGTCGAAGGTGGCCTTGCTGCAAAAGGCCTAGATATGGGCTTTGAAGTTGACACCCTACTTAAGGAAGCCAGCAAACCATATTTCAAACTCTATCCCTTTGAAATAGCTAAAAAGTCCCTAGTATTTACGTGGAGGACTCTCAGTAGCACGAATGAACATGAGTTTGGTATCCCAGCAAAATTTAAGACTGACCTAATGGCTATTGAACATCAAATCTACTACAAACCATTTGGAGATCTTTGGACTAGATATTTAAAAAAATTTAGAATCAATTATATTTCATATCTCTACCTAGTTAGCATTGTACTTGTTTCCATTCGAATCATACTTAGTAAACAGGATAGAAAAAACAACTTAAACTTACTTTTTCTAAGTTTATATCCGCTTATCGGAATTTTTCTTTCCTCTTGCGTCTCTTGGGACGACCCTAGACGACTAAGAGAATATATACTCTGCATGTTAATATTAACATTGCTAGGCATCCATAAGAGTTTCCAAAGTAGGATAGAAAGTTAATCTGCACTTACCAATCTCAGTATATTATCAGTGAAGCTAAAAAACTATTTTTTAATAAACACAGTTCTAGTAGCTCTACTAATATATTTTAGTAGTATTAGCTTACCCCCAATTTTCACTTCTCCTGAGAGAGAAATAGAGATAACAATCAAAGCAACAGGTAACAAAGCTATCAATGGGCTAGGCTCTGAAGTCTGGCTTTACTCCATCAAAAGATCAGGAGGCATCGAAGTACCGTGGAATGAAGTTCAACTAGATAAGGGATGGGAGTTCCGAGAAACTTTAGCCGTTTCTTATCTTTCCCAACCTAGTATAGCACGCTGGAAAGGACAGATCAGCGCGCCACTCTACCTATATTTTGGCACTCACCCATACTCTGGAGAGGTCGAAATTAGCTCCAACGATGGTAGAGTATGGAAAGAGCAGCTCTATTCAAGAGTACAAAAAAAACACCGTAAAATTCAAATAAAACCCTCCTTTAGCTTGCTTGAAAGGGCAATATCATCCTTAGTTTTCTCTGTTGGGATATCTATCCTCCTTCTACTTATTAGTAGATTTCACCATGGTTCAGAAACTATGCAAAGAAGCTTGTACTTACTAGGCATATTCTCAACTCTTCTTGCTGGAGCTATTTACGCCATCTCAGTAAGTAGGTACTTTAACGGCTTACCCTTTAATGGAGCCCTTCAATTCTGGAATCCTCTTAGAAGGCTTTCCTACGGAGATCTTCCTGGTAGAGACTTCTTTAGTTTTCATGGAATTGGCCAAGCTATTGCTTTTTTCCCACTATTTGAGCTTCTCGGGGGTGATTTTTTTGCTTCAGAATTTCTTAGACAGTTTGGGACTTATGCACTGTACATAGTATCGGGTTTGTACTTCCTAAGATCACTTGGCCTTCCTCCTCTACTTGCCCTTGCCCTCACTACCGCTTCAATCCTCATCGAACAATTCTTTCCACTTGCAATCCCTAAGGAAAGCTCCCTTGGCCTTAGGACCAGTCTTCCCCTACTTCTAGCAACAATCTCGTTTAATCTTGGTACCCGGTATAAGAATTTCTATTATTACGTTTTCCCAATCTTAGGTTCGATTGCAATGCTCTGGTCAACCGAACAAGGGCCTGTTGCTCTTGTAGGAATCGCTTTATGGATTCTAATAGAGAATAAAGATAGCCTACTGCAGGGCATTCTACGTACGACATACGCCTTAAGCTTATCTATCATTCTTTATTTACTCTATATAAGCATTGCATCTAAAGGACACCCTATAGAGATACTTAAATATAGTTTAGTGGATATTGGAGGTGATCAAAGATGGTTTTTTGGGGCTCCACCGAATCCTTTCATTGCTAGAATTGAAGATTTTTTTACCGCTCCTGTATTAAATTCTTTAATCTATTTCCTAATATCAATCTCCATACTCATATTGACCCTTATATTTAAGAGAATTAGAAACCAAAGTGGTCAAGGCTTAATTCTATTTGTTTTAATCTCAAACTCGCTAGCCTCACTCCTGATGCAAACGGGATATACCTCAGAATTATATAATGCTTGCGCGGAAAGAGGTTTATACCTCGTAGCTTGTGTCTATATTTATAGACTACTACCGAATATACTTAAATCACTTACAGTATATCCTGCCTATCTGATCGTTCTAGTCACACCCATAGCGCTATCTCAACAAGTCTCAAACTTAAACGAAAGGGCTCTATCCTCTCGTAGCTATATTTATTACCCTAAACTAAGATCTAGCTTGGGAACATATTATAGTGGACTTGATAGCGCCATCAGAGAGATACAAACACATCCAAATACAAGTTTCCATTCTGACTATAGAGGCTTTATTGAAGAACTCCTGGGATCAAAACCTATAACAAGATTTGACTATATTATTCATGCCTTAGGGAAGGAGAAACGAAAAGAATATCTAAACCTGTTTAAAAGCCCTCCGACTTTTATACAAACCTTAAAACGATCCCACACACAATATGCTAGGTGGCTACAGCAAGAGGTATGGCCATATTATAAAAAAATCTTAGAAGGATATGAGCCATTCACCGAAACGGCATCCAGTATTATTTGGAAAATCAAACCGTCAAATTCTCAAATATTAGAAAGCAATTCGATAACTATAAAAGAAGACAAAGACACCTATGACATAGGGCAAATTGTTAAAGAGCAAGAAATAATTTTTAATGGAAAGATGTTCTGGGAGGCGGAGATTAAATACAACCTTGGTAAAAACTACCTAGGGAAAGGACTTAGTCGGAACTTAATACACTTTGAGCCCAATCCAGACCCTTATGCTATTCCCGTCTCTATTCCACCCTACGAAAAGACTTTTACTTTTCCCATTATAGTAAAAAACTCTGAATTTAAGTTACATAGGAATACAATTGGTTTATTTTCTAGTAATTCCGACTTGAAAATAGAAGAACTTAAACTCACACCTTTACATTATCCTCGTATAAGTTTAGAGGCTATGTTTGAACTAAATAGAAATTCTCAATAAACCTCAGCTGGAGAATTACAAAATGTCATCTGACACCACTTCTAGCGAACCACTTGATATAATGCTTTCCATAGTTTGCGTGGTAAAAGACGATTTTGATTCTATTGAAAAATCTCTATCTTCAATAATAGAATCTGTAAAAAACTTATGTAATGACTTCGAAGTAGTCTTAGTAGATAACGCGTCTTTAGACGGAACATCTGAAAAACTTCAAAAGATTATCAGAGAAGATTCTTTCCCTAACACCCAAGTGTATGTTTTAGCCCATGAAGTGGATAAAGATATCGCTACTTGGGCTGGACTTGAAGGGTCTATTGGAGACTATATATTAATCTTTGATCCGAGCAGAGACACGCTTAAGCCCTTAGAAGATATGCTTGAAGAAGCCTTAAAAGATGCTGATGTTGTCTATGCTAAAAATACAGCTAAGTCTCAAATGACTTTAAGCTATAGAATCACAACATCGATCTTCGATAGCCTATACTCTTTTATCCACGGCGTAAAACTTAATGCAAATGCTCCCTCACTAAAATTAGTAAATAGGATGGTGTTAAATAATATACTAAGGAACGCTAATCCAGATCTAGCTTATCGGCACCTTCCATTAACTAAAGGGTACAAAAGATCAAATTTAGAGTATCAAGCAGAAGTTGGAAGCAAACATCAACATGATTCTTTTATGCAGTACCTAGATCGTGGCATTAGACTACTAATCACAACAAAAAAAGGGCCAATAAGACTTATTTCCCTAATGTCTTTATTTGGAGCTGGTTTTAATTTGCTCTACTCATTTTATGTGCTCTTAATTGCAATGTTTAAAGAAGATGTGGCTCCTGGCTGGGTAACCTTATCTATGCAACAGGCCTCTATGTTTTTTCTTGTATTCTTAGTGTTTTTAGTTTTCGGAGAATATGTGGCCCACCTAATTAGCCTACAAGATAGGACAGGAAGGTATTCTGTCGCTAATGAATACTTTAGTTCCATTCTAACCAGACGATCAAAGTTAAACGTACTGAATCAAAGTAATGATTAGCTCTGATACTCTACAAGCAGACACGGTTATAATTGGAGCTGGTTTCTTTGGGTGTGCGCTTGCGCTCCATTTAGTTGAAAGTAAAAAATCTAAGTCTGTTATATTGCTTGAACAAGAAAGCGATATTCTTTTAAGAGCTTCTAAAATAAATCAAGCTAGAGTTCATAATGGTTATCATTATCCAAGAAGCTTTACGACTGCTTACAGAAGTAGAAAAAACTTTCCTAAGTTCTGCCTCGACTTCCCGGAAGCGATAGAAAACAACTTCAATAAAATATATGCCGTAGCCAAGATTAATTCTAAAGTAAGCGCTAAACAATTTGAACGCTTCTGCAAAGAGATCGGAGCTGAGATAGATCCTGTATCTAGCAACTATGAGAGTTTATTTGAAAATCGACTGATAGAAAGAGCTTATCACGTTAAAGAATGTGCCTTTAATGCAGTTATACTAGCGAATATTCTTAGAGAATCTCTTAAAAAGGCTAATATTCAAACTCTACTTAGTACTAAAGCAAGTAGCATTACATCTACGAAAGAAAAAGGACACTCCCTTAAAGTATGGCTAAATAATAGCTCTATAACAAACGATGGTCCACACATACTAACTAATCAGGTATTCAACTGTGCATACTCTGGAATAAACGATGTTCAAGGTGAGTTCAGCACAACTCAAACTAAATTCAAACACGAAGTAGCAGAACTTGCATTAGTAGAACTACCTGAAACGTACAGAAACATAGGAATCACAGTGGTCGATGGCCCATTCTTTTCTGTAATGCCTTATCCTGCAGAGAACCTACACACCCTCTCTCACGTCAGATACACTCCCCATCACTCATACTTAGATGAAGAAGGTAAGTCTGCATACGAAGGGATTAAAAACTTTACGAAATCTACTAGAGTAGATCGAATGATAAGGGATGCCAAAAGATATCTCCCATTTATCGCTGATTGTGAGTATAAAAAATCAATCTTTGAACTAAAGACAGTGCTTATCCGAAACGAAAAAGATGACGGCCGACCAATATTGTTTGAAAAGAATCAAGGCTTGCCTAATGTCTATTCAGTCTTGGGGAGTAAGATTGATAATGTTTATGATGTGTTTAAGGCTTTGGAAGGGATTTAATTTGGGGGCTACTTAAAATTACTCTCTAATTTCTACCAAGGATAGTAATGATCTCGCCAATGCCTCGTCTTCTTCTTTAAATACTCCACGTAGATTAAACACAATACTTTGGTTCTCGATTCTGGGGAAAATCGCTGGTGACATATTTCTGAGGTCACTGACCCTAGCATCCAAACTTTCTTTCCCCCGCCTTTTATAACGAATAGCAATGCTTTTCATAGCCTTGCCCGGGGTAGATCCCCCACCTAAAAAGGCATCATCATCCTCAATAGAAAATAATTTAGGAGATCCTGTAGCAGTAATAATTTTTCCAGCGCGTACTTTCAAACTCTCCAATGATTCAGATAACAACATATATAGAGGTATGGTTTCCTTATAGTCAGAATTTAGATAAGACATTAAAGTGCCTTCAAGCCCTCTTAATGTAAACTTACAGACGCGAAACATTCGACTAAACTTATCCTTTCTGATCTTATCAATAGCCTGACTATTCCCCACTATAATTCCAGCTTGTGGTCCTCCTAAAAGCTTATCGCCACTAAAACAACAAACTAATGTTCCAGCCTTCATAACCTCCTGAACACTTAGTTCTCTTTCCAATCCCCACTGAGCAAGATCAACAAAAGCACCGCTCCCTAAATCAGCCAAAACAGGCACGCCATGCTTAGCTCCAAGCTTACATAAATCTTCTATAGAAGGTGTCTCTGCAAAACCCTCGATTCTAAAGTTCGACTGATGAACAAAAAGTATAGCTCCAGTATTCTCATTGAACTTAGCCTCATAATCCTTTAAGTGAGTTTTATTAGTTGTTCCAACTTCAACCATCTTACAACCACTCTCCTCCATTATATCTGGCATCCTATAGGACCCTCCGATTTCAACCAATTGACTTCTACTAATCACAACCTCCTTTCCCTTCACTAATGCCCTTAGCATTAGAAATGTTGCCGCTGCGTTGTTATTTACAACTGTAGTTGATTCCGCCCCACATAATTCACGAATAATATTTTCTATAAACTCTTCCCTAATAGACCGACCTCCTGAATTTCGCTCAGCTTGCACAAGATTAGGCCTACTAGTTATCTCCAAATACTTATTAGCCCAAGAACCAATTGGAGCGCGGCCCAATCCTGTATGCAACAATATTCCTGATGAATTAATAGCTCTAAGACCATTGGGCAAAAACTGTTCTGCCTTCTTTTTAATCATTAAAATGATCTTAAGATCATCTATACTTGCGGAATCCTCGCTCTCAATACTCCCACGAATATCATCAAGTACCTTGCGTGTTATAAATTTAAGATAACCAGTCCCCCATTCATTTAAAATCGGAGCTAATACAGGTTCCGCTAAGATGCTGGTTATAGAAGGAATATTTTGATACTTAGACTCTTTCGTCATTTTTTTTGTACCTTGTGGCAAACTTGACTTAAATTTTGTAGACTTTGGCGGAAGCGTATGGGAATCGAACCCACCAGGACCTTATTAGGGCCCTTATCAGTTTTGAAGACTGAAGACATCGCCAGACACCTCACACTTCCAAAGATTATGCACTATATCACTCTACATATATATAAGCTACTTACGTCAATAAATTACAGACTGCTACCTAAGAATAGTAGCGTGAATCTACTTCGGGGGGAGCCTCACCTAAATAATAAATATTTAATTTTACTAAAAAAGCCGATACAATCTTAAATAGATGAAGATTTTATTAACTCGCATAAATGCTTATATTAATGCCCCCTTCCGTGTGGCAATAGTAGGTCTTGGCTTACTATCAACTCTATTCTGCACTGACGGCTTTGCCCAAAATCAAGATATCAATAATCGCTTAAAAGCCATTATTCAAAGAAATATTCAACGGACTAAACAGTCTATTGAAAAAAAAGAACAAGAAATCAAGCAAGACGTTGGCCCCTTCATAAAAGAACAAAATAGCGGTAAGCGAAAATTAAAAGGTACCGATAGTGCCGCTTTTGCACCGATGGAAAATCCTTTAGATAAATCAGGTGGACACTTAGATGAGAATACCTCATGGAAAGAGTATCAGGCTGATAGTAAAATAATTCTTAACGACATGACATTCCCAAGATGCATGGAGCCTAGGCTGGTTGCAAAAGGAATAGGGCCAATTACTTTATATACAGACGGCCTAAATAAACATTATGAAATTGAATGTAAGGCCAACTGCTTTAACCCTGGTACCTTAGATCCAAGTGAATGGGTAGAGCCTTGGCAGGTAATTTCATACTATTGGCCACAATATCAGCTTAGCGTAAACAAAGCTGGTGCTCAAATGATAGATCCAGATATTGTCAAAGAAAATCGAGGGACAACTTCTGGTGAAGAGACAGGTTTATATAGAGGACCAACGTCTAACAGCGAAGATACGGCCGACAACAAAAGGAACCGAGAAGCGCAAAAAAAAATAATGAGAGACTTAGGTCTTCCTGTCGATGAAATAGAATTCCCAGATTACCATAAATCCGGAAAGGAAACCCATCTACAGCAAGATGGGGAGATTCGATATGTTAGCGCCATGCGACCTAATGCCATGTGGAGAGCGGCGAATCAAAGGCCACCAATTATACCAGGTTGGACCGTCTCACCAACTTGCCTATTCAATGCATTAGATCCTACTACCAAGGATAAAAAAGTTATCGCAAATCGATTTGACCAAGGATACTTTGCCATAGTTGCTAGATATCCAGAAACTAGGTTTAAGATGGATTCTAAGCGGTATAAAAAAACTTCTCCCTACAGTAGAAAACTTTCAGAGTATAAAAATAGCACGCCAAAGGATTTTTTAGATAGCAACTGTGCCTCATATAGGTTGGGCTCTAATCAAGCTGTATATGGTGACCTTGCAAAAGTTGGATTTAAACCTAAAAACGATCCTTCCTACAAAGAGTATTGCCTACCTGGTGGTTACTCTCTTAGTGGTTCCATGACTTCAGACCGAGCCGCACCGAGGCTACAAGCTGACGCAGCGAGAGTAGTAATGGCAGCAATACTATTCTCTGCTGAGGGTGGAGAGATAGGGAAGATGAACTCGTCTAAAAAAAGACTTCCTGCATTTACGAAATATCTACTAAGTGACACGAGTGTTGTTCCTAGATATGTTAGTTTTGAGATTAACCCTGGCGAGAATAAAAGTAATATTGTTTTCTTAGACAAGCTACAGAGAATTTACCCAACTCAACCAATGACAGAAGGCTCTTCAGATGGAGTAGGTGGGGCAAGTAGTGAAGGCGGCCAAAGAAGTACCGAAGGTCAAAGAGGCTCACAATGTTTTAGACCTGAAGATATTCCTAACTGGTCTAGCGAGGGCATAACAAATATTTCAGAGTGGCCTCTTGGTTTAGTTCAGGACGTAAGAAAACATTATGGTGAAACTCGATGGGCGATGTGGAATAGAAGAGTCCTATGTGCTTGCGCCTTTGACGGATATGCTGGTTGCTTGAATCAAAATTCTGGCGACTTCAAAGAAGATAGTTTCGCTGGAGCCAAAGATTTTTCTGGACAACAAATTCCTGATCCCTTTACACTAGCACTTCCAGTAATAAAAACTTTAGCAGAAAAAAAGGGCCCACCATCACCAAGCGGAGGGCCAACCTTTGCTGGGTTTAGCATGCCAGCGATCGATACTTCGATTAGAGGATCGGGGCCAACCTTCCCAATTATGCCTGGAGGAAAAGCATATCCTCCACCTGAGAATAATCAAATCCCAGATCCACTCCTCCTTACTTGCATACCCATAGAGCAACAAGCTAAGCCTTCATCCCAGCCCTCAAGTCAGGCATCTGGACAACCATCTCAAAGTGGTTCAAACAGCCCAGCTGATCCGAATAAACCTGAAGGAGCAAATAACGAATTCTATAACAGCCTTACTCCCTCAGAACAAAATTTATATAATTCTTACACTCCAGCCGAACAACAACTGGCAGTACAAACAAATTGCATAACCTGACCACGCGAAAGAACGGCTCCTTCCGGTGGAAGGGGAATACAAGTAAAAAACAAACAACTTAGATTCATCAAAGAGCGCTTTGATAATGGTTCTTACATACTTGAAAGAACTGCAAACTCCCTCGGTCAGAAACAATACTCATTCTGCTCTAACACTAATAGTTCTGGCTCTATCTCTCTATTTACCTGTGGAGCAGAATCTACCCACTACCTAAGAGTCAGGCAAAAAGGCTGAGGACCTAGTGGCTGTACTACCTCCGGTGGAGGTGGATCTTATCAAGGCGGCGGTAATAGTAGTGGTGGATACATCCAACAAGGCGCTAATGGTCAGCAGGAATACTGCTATTTCCCTAATTCTGGTGGTGGTGGAGGTGGGGGTAGTAG
>CAYGUX010000013.1:0-73506 GCA_964353175.1 uncultured Bdellovibrionales bacterium
ATTAAAAGATCTACACCCATTTTCAGTAAATCTTTTGCTATCTGAGCATGTGTGGCGGTATCTGATGCCAAACTTACAGCATCAATCTTGGAGAAAGGTAAATCCCTATAATTCTCAAAGGAAAGGCATCCTAGCTCTAAAGCACACTGAGATGATCTGTCAGAAAGGGTGTCACATACAGCTACTAACTGAACATTATCCATCCTACTGTATTTTTGAGCATGCAGCTTACCCATATAACCAAGGCCTACAACTGCTACACGTACCGGATTTTCCATATCTTATCTTTTCCACCTAAAATATCAGGAAGTTACATATATCAAATTATAGATTAAAAAAACCTAATACCGATCAATATAGTCGGTAAAAATAAATCGCCTAGGTGCCAAAATTTTAGCATCACAGTATAATTGAGATATTAGGATAATAATATTATTAAAAAAAACAATACTTAGATTAAACTTAGGAAGTCCCCATAATGATTAAGCTTACTGGTGTAAATCGTCATCAAGTACCACCAACATCCTTAAAGAACCTTAAACTGACGCTAACAGAGCTAAATGGGGAGAACTTATCAGATAAGTTAGAACTCGCGGAGGGACTATTTAGAAAAGCTCCAAATCTCTATCTAGAGAAGACCTCTAAGAATGAACAACTCCAGATCTTAGACAAAGTTTATACTTCACTCTCCACATACCGAGAGTCTAAAAAAGACCTATTTGCCGAATACTTCCACCTAGATGGCCATGAAGGATTAATTGGATTCACCTTTATACTAAAAGATCGCCCTTTTATCATTGATACAATAAGTAAATACTTTAGCAGTCTATCGTACCAGCCATACTGCCTACTCCATCCAATACTAGAGATAGATGGTGTAATTAAGGTATCCCTGACTTACTTAGAAATACAACTTCCGAAAGAACATGATTTAGATTCATTGCTCGCTGAGATACGAGAAAGACTGGAGTTGTTATCTGCTATTACCGATACTTTTGAAATAATGACCAACAAGATCTCCAAGCTAAAAGATAGCTCCAAAGATCCTCAAGCTAAAGCTCTAATAGACTGGCTTCTTGATGGTGGAATAATATTTTTAGGCACTCTTGATCACACAAGCGGAGAATCGCTCGGGATACTTTCTGACAAACAAGAATTCGACACAAAAGAACAACTGCTAGTCCAATTGGATCAAGATAAAAAAATGCTTCTCGATTCAGACAGGCAAATTATATTTTCTAAACTCAAAAATAGAAGCCCTATTCACAGATCGGACTATTTAGAAGCTATAAGTTTTAAGGCTGAGAATGGCAATGTTGTGTCTTTACTAGGCATTTTTACCTCCAGAACATGGAAACAAGAGGTTGCTTCTATTCCTATATTAAAAAACAAACTCTCTAATATACTAATCGAAGAAGGCTTAATTCCGAGCTCACATGATTATAAAGAATTAATCAGCCTCGCTGACACAGTGCCAAAATCGGACTTTTTTCAATATTCTGAAGCTCAAATCAAAATATATTTTAACCAACTCATTCAGGCAGAAGTAAATGAGGCGGTGAGAATAATTCATTTCACAGATGAATTTAAACGCCTGTCATATTTTACAACTATTTTACCGAACGAACGATATTCAGCTACTACCATAGACCAAATAGAAGAAATTTTATCTTCTAAATTGGGCATCTCTAGACAGGCTATGGAATCACATTCCACCTTAGGAGATCACCCGCTTGTTCTTGTAAGAACAGCATTCCCCTATTCAGCAATCTGCGATGATGAACAGTTTATTATTGAAGTCCAAAAGCTAATCACCCATGATACAGCAAATTGGAACGATTCTATTAGATTCCTTCTAACAGAAAATTTCGATGAGGAGAAAGCTTCCAAACTATACCATTATTACAAACTAGCCTTTAGACAATCTTACAAAGCAAGCAACTCCCCTACTACTGCGCTTCAAGATATTCTAATGCTTGAAAAGCTTACCGCATCCGAACCACTAGATCTGGTGTTAGAGCCCATTGAAAGTTATCGCAGCAACCCGAATTACAGACTTAGGATATACAAAAGAGGTGAGAGCTTAATACTCAGTGACATTGTTCCGTTTTTAGAAAATCTAGGCTTAGAAGTTATTAGTGAAATAATCTCTCAAATCACTACGGAAGAAGCAGTTTGGGCGGAGATATACGACATTACAGTCAATACTAAAGATGGTTCAAGTATTGATATTAAACAGTTGGCCTCGAATGTAATTCCATCTTTAAAGCTAATTCTATCCAAAAGATTGTATAATGACACTCTAAATCATCTACTACTATCTCCTGGATTAAAGCCAAAAGAGATAGCATTCTGTAGAGCAGTTGGAAGATACCTAATTCAACTAAAACTAGCTACTTCAATTAGTTCTGTTGCAAACGCCTACCTCGCGCATCCTGAAATAATTCAGTTATTAGTTCAATATTTCCACGCTAAATTTGAACCAAACGAATCAGAAAGAAGCGGTCCAGCAAATGAGTCACGTATAGAAAAAGCTGGAGTCGCGCGAGAACTTGTATTTCAGGCCCTAAAGAATATTACTGATTCAAGCCATGACAAAATTATAAGGTCATCTTTATATGTAATAGATTCAATGCTTAGAACGAATTACTATATTGATGAAAGTAGTTTTAAAATCTCGTTTCAAATCGATTGTTCCTTAATAAGACAAATGCCCTTACCAACCCCTTATCGGGAAATTTTCGTAAGCGCATCCCATTTCCAAGGTACTCATCTCAGAGGTGGGAAGGTAGCTAGGGGTGGATTACGTTGGTCTTCAAGAAAGGAAGATTTTAGAACTGAAGTACTTGGTTTAATGAAAACCCAGATGGTAAAAAACTCTATTATTGTACCCGTTGGTGCAAAGGGAGGATTTATACTGCATGAAGAGCCAAAGGAAAGGGATGAGTTGCTAAAGGCTGTAGAATCAACTTATAAAGAATTTATTCGTGGACTTCTAGACATCACAGATAATAGAATTGGTAAGAGTATCGCCCATCCTCACAATGTTATCTTTTATGACCAGGCAGATCCCTACTTTGTGGTGGCAGCAGATAGAGGTACTGCAACCTTTAGTGATATCGCTAACAACATAGCTAGAGATGAATATAAGTTCTGGCTAGACGATGCTTTTGCTTCTGGTGGAAGTGCGGGCTATGATCATAAGGCATTGGGCATTACGGCAAAAGGTGCTTGGGAGTGCGCCATTAGACACTTTAAAGAACTTAGCATAGATATTGATACTACTGAATTTTCAGTAGTAGGTATTGGTGATATGTCAGGGGACGTATTTGGTAATGGTTTACTGTTAAGTAAAAATGCGAAGTTAATCGCTGCATTTGATCATAGACACATATTTATAGATCCAAATCCTAATTCTAAAATATCATTTGATGAACGCCTAAGACTATTCAAGCTGTCAAGGTCATCTTGGGCAGACTACTCGGAAGAATTACTCTCAAAGGGTGGGGCTGTATATGCAAGAAGTCTTAAAGAGATCAATCCTAGTACTGAAGCTAAAGAGATATTAAATCTTACGGAGGAATCATACTCACCTACTGAGCTCATTAAGCAGATTCTAAAAGCACCATGTGATCTACTCTGGAACGGAGGAATTGGAACTTATGTCAAAGCCTCAACGGAAGGGAATACCGATGCTAATGACAGGGCGAATGATGAGCTTAGAATAGATGCTAATGAACTAAAGGCAAGAATCGTTGCTGAGGGCGGGAATCTTGGATTTACTCAAAGAGCAAGGATTGAATACGCTCGAGTCGGCGGAAGAATAAATACTGATGCCGTAGATAATTCTGGCGGAGTAGATACAAGCGATATTGAAGTAAACTTAAAGCTACTTTTCAGACAGGCTATTCTAGATAGAAAAATTAAAATAGAAGAACGAGATAAAGCTTTAAAAGCATGTGAAGAAGAAGTCTGCGTTAAAGTTAAGGATCGAAATAGATCCCAAAGTATCATTCTCAGCATTTCTCTTAAAGATAGTCGAGAAAATTTATCTTCCTATCAGGATCTAATCGTGAGTCTTGAATCTAGTGGAAGATTAAAACGCTCTTTAGAATTTCTTCCAAACAAAGAGGAACTAGAGAAACGAAAAGAAGCAAAGGCAGGGTTATCAAGACCTGAGTTAGCCGTATTAGTTGCGTATGTGAAAATGCTTGTTTTTGAAACAGTGCTAGAGTCTAAACTGGTGGAAGATCCGTATCTTGAAAAGCTTTTAATTAGTTATTTCCCGATTAGTATCGCTGAAAAATACCCTGAACTAATTAAAATTCATCCCCTAAGGAAGGAAATAATAGCCACTCAAATTGGGAATATCATAGTAGAAAAAATGGGGGCTCCATTTATATTTAAAATTGAAGAAGACCTAGGGTCCAGTCTTACAAATACGGTTAAGGCATTCTTAGTTGCAGAAAGTATTCTTAATACTTCCTCTACAGCCCAAGAGTTGGGAGTATTAGATAGAGCCAATACTTCAAGATTTTTCCTAAGTTCTCTGTATAGAATTCAAACCTCCATAGAAGCAGTCACAAGATGGTTTATTAATGACGAATCTAGAAAACTACCACTTAATGACCTGATGGTTCGGTATAGTAAAGAATTTGATACCCTAGTAAATCATACGGACAAGATATTAAGTGGGCCAGAGGAGATTAGATATCAAGAATCCTTACGAGAGTTGTTGATGCATAGTATCCCTGCAGACCTTGCTAGGAAACTATGCTCCTCCCAGTATGCGACAAATTATCTTGATATAATTAGAGTCGCTGAGAACACTAATACAAAACCATTAGAAATTGCAAGATTAAACTCAACAATATCCTCTGAGCTAAATATAAGTGCCCTTTTAGATATTAGCACTTCAATTCACACTGAGGATAAATGGGAATCAAAAGCACTAACCGCCTTAAACAATAACCTTAGACAGTCCGCTTCAAGAATCTCCTATAGGCTTATTAAAGAGCTTGGTGGATTCTCAGAATCACACATTAAGAGTTATTTTATATCGAGACAGGAACTTTTAGGTCGCTACAGAAGTACTTTAAAACAAATTGAAGGTACGACGCCCTCTTTCTCCGCTATCTATGTTGTAGGAAATCTATTAAGACAAATTGGGAAAGCACTTATAAAATAAGATACATCGAAATAAGAGCACAAAGGCTCATGACTACAAGTGCAGTGATCATGAGCATCTTTTCCTTGGAGTCTTGTTGATTCCCTGTAGGCAGGGCATCCGTAGGCTTTCTCGGCTTCAAGATTATAGGCTTTGGCTCTGCTTCCCTTGGCAGGGTTCTCTCCATTTTTTGTATAGTAGCCTCACTCTTGGTATTTACCACTCGTAAAAACTCTTCCGTATCATGCCGATAGGCTCTAAACTTTTTTGTATCCGTAGAAACAGATACATTTTTTTCCACTATTCCAATCAACTCCATCGCATCTCTAGGGCGATCCTGCTTTTGTTTAGATAGAAGTCTTAGAATCAAACGATTGATATAAGATGGCATACCAGCTTGAATATCCTTAGGAGGTATAGGAGTGGCTTGCAAATGCTTTCTCATTAACTCACCAGGAGATGTGCCATCGAAAGGGACCATGCCTGTCATCATCTCATATAGTACTACCCCTAAACTATATAAATCTACACTTGAAGTAGGCTCCTCACCTATCCAAATCTCAGGTGGAATATAACAAACAGATCCTACGATTTCATTATGATGAGTGAGCTGGGAATTTTCGGGTCTTGCTATTCCGAAGTCCATCAGCTTAGGAGAGAAGTCTTCAGATAGGACGATATTAGCAGGTTTTAAATCTCTATGAATAATCCCTTTTTGATGAATTGCGTTTAGAGCGCTAGCAATGGCTACTATAAATTCAGCTATCTTTGAAACAGGATATAGATCTATTTTAAGTAGATCCTCAAGTGTTTTACCATGCGCATACTCCATAGCATAAAAAGTAAGGCCTGAGATTGAGTTAGCCTCATAGACCTTAATAACATTTGGATGATCTACTTTTTGTAGAAGCTCTGCCTCTCTTAGAAATCTTTTTAGAAGATTTTCATCTAAGGCATATTCTGGATGAAGAATTTTTATGGCAATTGGCTCCGCGGAAAGGTGGGGAGCACTGGCTAAATATACATTTCCCATACCACCATTACCAATTGGCTTGATCAAACGATAGACAGGGTCAAGAATACGAGAAATGTGATTCAATTCTTCCACAACTTTCAAATCTATCGCTCTATCTAATTCAGGTAATTCCATAGGGTAGAAATCGGCATATTAGATAAATCACTAAAGCACTGAAACTATGCGGCATGGATGCTAAATTTAGGCCAAAGGGCGGACGAGTGAAACATCATACATTACAACCACTTACAAGTTTAAAGCGCTTAAAGCGGGCTATTGAACCATGCTCTGAGGCCTACTTTACATGCTTTACATGCAGAGTAGACTTGTTTAATCTGAATATGTTCAAATCCTACGGCATAATATATGAATCATATTAACTTCATTATTGATTTAGCTTACTACTACACTCATGGCTTCAAATTTCTTTAAACTCACAATAGTCTTATTTGCATTTCTAATTGGCTTTTCTAATTCCTATGCAGACAATAAAAAAATTACTCCTAGAATTGTTGGAGGGATTGAAGCTCCTGTGGGTGGATGGCCTTTTATGGTTGGTCTGTTTTCATCTGGTTTTGGAAGCCTAAAGGACAGAGTGTTTTGTGGTGGAACTTTAATTCACCCCAAGTGGGTACTTACCGCAGCTCACTGCCTTGACGGAGAATCAACCTCATCATTTATTATTGGTCTATCACTTCATAACTTAACTAATGATAGCGGAGAGCAAAAGACTGTTGCGAGATTCATTCAACATCCTAACTATAATAGTACAACACTTGACTATGACATTGCCCTAGTTGAACTTTCATCAAATTCAACTTCTGCTACCCCTATTGCCCCCTATACGGGCAGTAGTAATCTAGTTGGTACAAACTCAACGGCAATCGGTTGGGGACTCACTGCAGAGAACGGGAACGTCTCAAATACACTTCAACAAGTAGAATTACCGATAATCCCCAACGCAACCAGTGGGTGCCAAGTAGATAGCCTTAAAATGTGTGCTGGCTTTGCGTCTGGAGGAAAGGATGCTTGTCAAGGAGATAGTGGCGGGCCCTTAGTTACTGGTAGTGGCACTAATGCATCACTCGTAGGAGTTACTTCTTCTGGTGATGGTTGCGCTCGGCCTGGCGAATATGGGATCTGGACAAGAGTCAGTGAATTTACTTCTTTTATTGAAACCTATGTCCCACCTTTAAATCCAGTGAGTGAAACCAATGGCCCTTATGGTTTGTGGAATAGTTATCTTGGAATGATAAATATTCTTGAACTACAGAATCCTAGTAATGTGGCTGTCTCTGCTCAGGTCAATCTTCTTAATAGCAATGGTACGATTCGCTCTTCCACACTGGTTTCAGTTCCAGCCCAGGATCAGTTTGATGTGATTGTAAATGGACTAAGTGGATTTACAAGCGAAGCCTTTGGACTCATCCAAGTATCTAATAATGTAAGTGGGCGCATTTCTTACTATAAGCCTTCGACCTCAAATCCTTCTTCCTATGACTTTTCCTACAGCGTTCCTCTTAGGAATGGGATATCTAATACCTCCTATGTTTCTTTTAATACCTTCCAACCTAGCAATAATGTCTCTGACAGTGGAAATCTCGTAGCTAACTGGCTCTCATTGGTGAACCTTGAAACTAACACTAAAAGTTTTACTGTTAATAAGTATAATCAAGCTGGCACACTTCTAAGTAGTGCAGTATATAATTTGAGTGCTAGAAGCAGAGTGGATGTTGAAGGAGGACATGGAAACCCAGGGCCCAATACTGTTGGCTATTTAGAAGTGATTCCAAGTGACTCAAGTTGCTTATATCTTAGTCAATTAATTCGTTATGGTTATGGTAACCCAGATTTTGCATTCGCATTCCCCCTTGAAGCTAGGCCAGCAAGTACCTCTGTAAAATACTTACCACTTGGTAGTGGAGCAACCAATCAAAACTGGATTGAAATTATTAATTTAAGTGAAAGTGATGTTTCATCAAATATCTTAAAAATCTTTTCCTCCGAAGGAGCGATATTATATAACGGCTCATTACTAAACGCGAGGAGGTCACAAACTCACTTTAATGCATCGAGTATTATCCCAAGCGGGGCGATAGGTTTTGCAGAGGTTTCTTCGATGGATAATCAACCTTTTATGGCTCAGTCCATGATCTACTATCGATTACCATCTGGGAGTATAGCTTCACTAGTTGGACTACAAACCATTCCTGCAAGTATCGATTCGCTAAGAGGAAGTTATAATTTATTCCTTTCAATGGAAAGCTATCTTCAAATTCACAATCCATTAGAAACGAATAGCGTAGTGGATATCAGTATTCTCTCTCAAGCTAGCTCAGGAAGTAGTTTTACAGACACGCTAGGAGCAAAACAAAGTAAATCTTACTACCTAAACTCAAGCATTTACGGCACTAAAAGCGATTCCTATGGATCTGTGACAGTTACTCCGAAAATTGGCAGTAGCATTCTTGGAACTACATTCAGAGTAAGACGAGAAGGCGCAACGCCTAACCTAGAATATGTAAATCCAGGTGTTTTAGAATAATCAAATAAAAAAAGCCTGAGAAGTAATATACTCCTCAGGCTTTAGATTCTGTGCGTGAAACCTAATTGGGGCTTGTTTCCGCATTTAACTCTTGGTTAAGGGCTACCCAAAAACTAACTAAGGACTTTCTAGATACCCACCCATTTCCCTGTTCGATTAAATTTGTCAACAGAGTATTTGCAGTCTCTAGAATCCGTCCGATCTCTTCATCAATTCTGGAAACCTCAGCATAAGAATCATCCAGCTCCTGCCTAAGAGAATCGAGATCCTTACGAAATCCAAAGCCAGCACTCACCGCAGAGGACAGAGCCGCTTTGAGCTGAGAGACTTCCTCTCGCATAGTCTGCAGACAAACTTCCTTCGTTGATCCTGCCCTCCTGAGTTCTAAAACTAATTCATTCAAGAGTTCGATCTCAGACACAGCATCGGAAAATGCTTCTTCATACCGAAGAACCTCTTGGCGTGAGTCTTCTAGGGTAATCTTAAGTCCTGCATTCTCTACCAATACGAATGGAAGACTCTCAAAAGCCCTATAATATCCAACAACATCAAGAAACTCCTCCATACGGTTGAGGCCTTCTTGCTCCCGAAAAAGAATCTCCAATGTACAGACATCGAACATCCCTCTCAATGCCAAATTCTCATTCTCTAACATACGCTGAGTCTCCAAGGATTTGGCATTCTCGCGTTCTAAACGCCTTAGCACTCTACGTGACGCTCTAGCCGCCTTACGAATGGCATCAAACTCTTCCTTGGTACGCTTAGCTTTCCCTGTCTGTTGACCTACCACAGTCGGAATATTAGTTTTAATTATCGTTTCAGGAGACTGCCCCTTATCAAGCGATGCTGGGATCTCCGAACTATCCTTAGAACTGGCCGGTTCATTTTCCCTCGATTCCAGTCTCCTCTTCAATAATGCTAGTTCGCCCCTTAAACTCCCAAGTTCCCTATGTGCTTCTGCCACTTCCTTAACTCCTGGAAAATTGCAAAAGCGATAGAAGGTCAAAAGGACAGTAGGGATAATCATGGCACTCATAGTGAGAAGGAGTGTCATTTCACGAGAAATATGCTCTATCACCAGACTTAGCATAAACCAGCACATTCCAGCTACGCACAGATACAAAGTTATCCCCTCAAGAAAGGGATGCCTAAGGGATACTCCTTCCTGGAATTCCTTTTTTTCCTGGACTTCCTTTTTGCTTGCGTTTCCTGAATTCCTTCTACCCTTATTTGATTTCGCCATAACAACCTCCCTTTCTGGAAAAAGTGGCGAAAATAAAAACCTTTCACACTCCGCATATCTACAGCAAATTCATGGGATTATCAAATATGTAGGGGAAAATTTGGTCCGATAGGAGCCAAGGTTAGGAAAATAAAAAGGCAAAAAGATCAAATTCTACCCTTTTTGCATTACACTAGATTTTACGATGATATGAGCTAACGGCCACCAGCTACTCTTGCCCAAGACGAACTGGGCAAAAAGGCCAATAAAATGGAGTAATATGGAGCTGAACGGGATTGAACCGATGACCTCCGCCTTGCAAGGGCGGCGCTCTCCCAGCTGAGCTACAGCCCCATGTGTAATACATGGAATAACCTAAGCAGTAATAAAACCTGACCAGAACAAGCCCCCTTATAGATTAACTAAAAGGGATCCAACTGGTGGGCCAGGGAAGACTTGAACTTCCGACCTCACGCTTATCAGGCGTGCACTCTAACCAGCTGAGCTACTGGCCCATAACCGACTAATTTATTTAGCCTAATTAATAGCTAAAGTCGGGGGGAAACTATTCTTTTAAGGAGCTTATGTCAATAAACAAGCAATAAGTATTTCAAAAAATATTAAGGAAGCCTTGGATGCCCTCATATTTATAGTCTGTCCTAATCTAATATATTTTATGTTTAAGGGGTGAAAGTGATAAAATACAAGGCCTTAAGCTATCCAAGCCTCCTACATCAGATAAAAACTCTACTTGCAGGATCGATTTTTGCCATTTAGAATCTAAATAGTAGGTATAGAAGAACTACCCTAGGTTTCTGCAGACTGAAAGTATTATGAATTCGACGCTTTTGTTAAATGCTAGCTACGAACCACTAAGAATTATTTCTTGGGAAAAAGCTATTACTCTATTTTTCTTGGGTAAAGTTGAAGTCATAGAAACCTATGACAAAAATATTAGAAGCGTTTCACTAGTAATGAGAGCTCCATCTGTAGTAAGGCTTGTAAACTACGTTCGCCTAGGCTCAAGAAAACCTCCGCTTTCTAAAATAAATCTACTCGCTAGAGATAACTTCACCTGCCAATATTGTAAAAAGACCCTCAGTAGAACAGACTCCACTGTTGACCATGTCGTTCCAAGAACCAAAGGTGGGAAAACAAGTTGGGAGAATATTGTTCTTGCATGCCCTCCTTGCAATAGAAAAAAAGGCGGAAGGACACCGGATGAGGCTAATATGAAACTATTAAAACAACCCGAAGCCCCTACTTGGTTACCTGTTGTAAATTTCACCTTTGAAAATAATATCCCTAAAATTTGGAATATCTTTTTAAGAAAACTATAGAGACTCTCTAATAATTTAAAAAACTTTTAACGAACATATTTGCTTCTTAAAGGTACCACGAGCTACCTAAATCCAGGTATTTAAGGCCCGAATAAACAACCCTTTGAACTATTATTGATTCAAATGCCCTGATTGCTTGCCATTTTAGGTGGTCTATATAGAATATGTTGCATGATAAATGCCTTTGAACATCTCTTAGACGACCCTAGAGTCCAAATTCTCAGACAATTAAGTCCTAAGAAAAACCTATTCTACCTAGTAGGTGGAGCATTAAGAGATGCTGTCATAGGAAAACAATCTAATGATCTCGATTTCGCTACACCCCTAAGAGCGAATGAAATCATTCAGATGATGAACCAATCTGGATTTAAAGTAATCCCAACTGGAATTTCTTTTGAAACTATTACTGTCATACTAGGTCAGAATCTCCCTCAGATTCAAATCTCATCTTTCAGAGGATCTGGAACGAGTCTGCTTGAAGACTTATCCCTAAGAGATTTTAACATAAACTCATTAGCGCTCGCGCTTACTGATGGTCAACTCTTCGATCCTCAAAATGGACGAGCAGATATTAATGCTAAAATTGTTAGAGCAAATGGAAGTCCTGCAAAAAGATTTGAAGAAGACCCTCTAAGAATATTACGCTTAATTAGACTTGCATCCGAGCTAAACTTTAAAATAGGAGAAGCGACAGAACAAGAAGCTAGAAACTTAGCCCCACTCTTAACCAAAATAAGCATTGAAAGACTTACTGAGGAATTTATAAAAATCATAGTTTCTGAACATTTCAGGCCGGCTATGAGATTTCTAAAGGAAATAGAGTTTTTTAAACACTATTTACCTGAGCTTGAAGTCTGCATTGATTTTGAACAAAATGAATTTCATAAACATGACGTATTCGAACATACCTTAGATGTCATAGAACTATGTCATCAAGATAAACTACTCAGGTTGTCCGCACTATTTCATGATATCGGAAAACCTCCATCCTTAACCATCGATGATGATGGAAGACGGCATTTTTACCTCCACGAAAAAATTGGAGCTGAAATGATGTCATCAATTGGGAAAAAAATCAGACTTCCGAATGATTTAATTAAATCAATTCAGACCCTCGTTTTAACACACATGAGACCCCTAGATTGTGGAGATGCTGGATTAAGAAGGATACTAAGAGATACTGACACCCTCTATGATACTTGGAGAGAATTAAAATGGGCTGACACCATTAGTGTCCTTGGAGATACCACCGTAACAAAGGAAGCTTTTCTAGATTTCGATCAAAGGTTAGAGCAGGTAAAGAAAAAGGCTGAAAAGTCACCCTTTAGTGCTCTAGCCATTAGAGGACAAGACTTAATTAATCTCGGGCTTGCACCGAGTCCAAAATTCAAAGATATTCTAAATAGTTTAAATGAAAAAATAATCGAAAATCCCGATCTAAACAATAGGGATACCTTGCTCGATATAATAAAAAATGACTACCTGGATCAATAAGTAATTGCTTTTATAAGTATTGATAAGTAATAATCAACAAAAAATTAATCAAGATCTTCTAATAAAATGATGAAAAATAAACTCTTAACCATATTTTTATCTACGCTTTCACTTTTTCTAGTCTCCTGCGGAGGGAGCTCAAAAGATGCAACAGTTTTTGAAATCACTTTTAAGAACACTTCCAAGTCCCCTACTTTCACAGCGCAAAACGGAGCGAGAGTGACTGTGGCCTACTCTGCCATGATCGGAGTTGTTCATACTGCAAATTCTCCAATTTACAGGCTAAACCAAAGTGCATCAGAAGGGCTTGAACAGCTTGCTGAGAATGGCAACCCTTCTACATTCATTAGCGAATTAAATGTTCTTGAGAATGTCGAAGTTGTTGGTATTGCAAATCAATCTAATACAAGTTCTTCCGGACTATTAGGCCCAGAGGAATCTTTCACCTTGTTAATTTCCGCAAGTGATACATCTTCAAATTTAAGCTTAGCATCTTCTTTTGTACAAGCTAACGATATCATCATAGCAACTCCTGAGAATGGCGTTCCACTTTTCAACGCAGATGGTAGTCCAATTTCTGGGAATATCAGCGGTCAAATGGGATATTATGATATAGGTACGGAGTTCAACGAAGCACCAGGCATAGGATCTACTCAAGTACTTAGGCAAGGCCCAGCTCCAGAAGGTGAGGTTTCACAAGGACGTAAAGAAGGCGGGGTAGTGACAGTCTTAAATGATGGATTTATATACCCTTCAGCTGCCTCTACGATACAAGTAAGTATAAAAGTTATAGATAGAGGCAATCTTCCTCCAGCTAGTCCGTCACCTAGCCCACTACCCTCACCTTCTGCAGCAGAACCAACAGCTACAGCGACTCCTTCTGCTAGCGCAAGTGCTTCAAGTAGTCCAAGCGTAAGTGCGAGTACTGCTGCTAGTCCTATTGCATAATCTAGCGGAGGGTATTTATCTAGGTAATATTACAATACATATTATTTAGAGAAGTTAACTACCTAGGAGAGCTTAGTTGCGTTCTTAACCCACTCAACACAATCGACAGTGGATGCTCCGGGTGTAAATATTTTTTTCACACCCATCTCTACTAACTTTCCAATATCGTCATCGGGGATAATTCCACCGCCGAATACTTGAATTTCCTCCGCTCCCTCCGCCTTCAATAGCCTAAGAACTTTAGGGAACACTGTCATGTGTGCCCCTGAAAGGATACTAATCCCTAAAAAATCTACATCTTCCTGAATAGCGGTAGTAACTACGGCTTCAGCTGTTTGATGTAGCCCCGTATAAATAACTTCCATCCCACCATCTCTTAAAGCTCTCGCAATTACTTTTGCGCCTCTATCATGACCATCAAGGCCAACCTTAGCTACCAAAACTCTGATTTTTTTATCCATGCCCATTCCCTTAACTCTAAATCTATATAAATCCTGGATCAGTATAGACACCAAATACTTCTCTATATACATCACAGACCTCGCCCAATGTTACTCCCTTAGAAACTGCCTCTATTAATATAGGCATAACATTTTCAGTGGTCTTACAGGATTCCTTCAAACTAACTAAGCTCTGCCTTACTTCACTCTCAGATCTTCTCGACAAGAACCCCCTGAACTGCTCAATCCTATTTTGCTCAAGCTCTAAAGGCACCTTATGAGTTTCAATCTTAGGATCATCAGCAGAATCACTATAATCAGTAACTCCCACTATCGATCGTTTCCCTTGTTCAAGTTCTTTTTGAAATAAATAAGCAGATTCAGCTATTTCTTTCTGCGGGTAACCATTATCGATAGCAATAACCATCCCGCCCATTTGATCTAACTTATTTATATACTGCATCGCCTCCGCTTCGACTTTATCAGTCAACCACTCGACATAATAAGACCCACCTAGAGGATCGACAGTATTAGTAACTCCTGTTTCATTAGCTATGATCTGTTGAGTTTTTAAGGCAACCTTCACAGCTTGCTCTGTTGGCAAAGACAAAGTCTCATCCATTGCATTGGTATGTAAGGACTGAGTTCCACCTAATACCGCCGCCAAAGCTTGTATTGCGACTCTAGCGACATTATTTAAAGGTTGTTGCGCTGTTAAACTTACGCCAGCAGTTTGTGCGTGTGTTCTAAGCATCATAGACATTGGGTTCTTTGCACCAAAACGATCTTTCATAAACCTTGCCCACATCCTCCTACCCGCTCGGAACTTAGCAATCTCTTCAAAAAAATCGTTATGTACATCCCAAAAGAAAGAAAGACGAGAAGCAAAACTATCTACATCCAAGCCACGCTTACAAAGCTCCTCTACATAAGCAATCCCATCATACAAAGTAAAAGCCAACTCTTGCACTGCAGAAGCCCCTGCCTCTCTAATATGATAGCCTGAGATACTTACAGCTTGGAATCGTTTTGCCTCCTTACTGCAATACTCAATCATATCGCAAACAAGCCTAACTGAAGGCTTAGGTGGAGATATCCACTCTTTCTGAGCAATGTATTCTTTAAATATATCATTCTGGATAGTCCCACCCATATCATTCAAAGAATAGCCTCTACTCTTACCAAGGGCAAAATACATTGCTAAAACAGGTGAAGCGCTACAATTAATAGTCATAGAAGTAGTGACTTTTGTTAAATCAATACCTGAAAATAGAATCTCCATATCCTCGATACAACTTAGACTAACCCCTTCTCTTCCTACTTCTCCCTCTGACAAAGGATGAGTAGGATCGTAACCCATCAAACTTGGCATATCAAAAGCTGTAGATAATCCTGTTTGACCTTGGCTTAACAAATAATGAAAACGTTCATTTGTATCTTTTGGGTCGCCAAAGCCTGCAAACTGCCTCATAGTCCATAACTTGGTCCGATAACCTTTAGATCTTACTCCTCGGGTATAAGGGTAAATACCAGGGAAGCCTATCTCCTCAGGCACTTCACCGGAAGCGGGATAGGATAGAACTGGCACGTCAATTCCACCTAGAGTTTTATAATAATCCTCTCTTTCCTTATCCTTGGAACTTAGTTCCTTCCAAAGTTCAAATTGCAGAGAAGACTTTTTACCCATTTTGAAATTCCTTTAGTACCGCCGCAGAAATTACCATTCTCTGAATCTCACTTGTTCCTTCATAGATTTCAGTGATTTTAGCATCTCTTAGATGTCTTTCAACATTAAAATCTTTTACATATCCATAACCACCATGAATTTGAATGGCCTTATTCGTAATTCTCATGGCCGTTTCTGAAGAAAACAACTTAGCCTGAGCAGCAAATCTACTATAAGGTAATTTTTTGTCCTTTCTCCTAGCTGCGGACAGGGCCAACATTCTACTTGCATCAAGTTCCGTGTTCATATCAGCCAAATAATTTTGAATAGACTGATGCTCATATAAAAACTTTCCAAAAGTTTGTCTCTCAGTCGTATATCTCACAGCAGCCTCTAATGCCGCCCCAGCTATTCCACATGCCTGAGAGGCTATCCCTATACGACCACCATCAAGAGTTGACATAGCAATTTTAAACCCATCTCCACTTTTACCTAACATCTGAGACTCTGTAAGCTTAACATCTTCAAATGTAATACTTGCTGTTGGAGAACCACAAATTCCTAACTTATCCTCCTTATGACCAATACTTATGCCCTCAGTTTTCAAATCCACTATAAAAGCGGTAATACCCTTATGGCCTTTATCTGCATTTTCCATTGTAAAGAGTACGCATACATCAGCAATCGGCGCATTAGTAATCCAATTCTTAACCCCATTTACAACATAATCAGATCCACTCTTCTTAGCCATACAAGTCTGTCTAGCCGCATCACTGCCAGTACCAGGCTCACTCAATGCGAAACAACCAATCTTTTTACCCGCTGACATCTCAGGCAAATACTTAGCTTTCTGTTCATCAGTCCCATAAGTTAGTATCGGCCAAATCGCTAATGAATTGTGCGCACTCACAACCACACAGGTTGAAGCGCAACCACGAGCTAACTCCTCAACGATTAAAGCATAAGACGTATAACTAAGATCACTTCCACCATAAGCCTCTGGAACACACACGCCCATAAATCCTAAAGAAGCACATTCTTCGACTAAAGATAAAGGAACTGCATGCTCCTTATCAATCTGCCGAGAGAGTGGTTCGATCTTCTCTGTAGCAAAATCCCTACAAGCATCCCTAACTAACCTTTCTTCTTCACTTAAAAATAGTTCTACCGCACTCTCAATCATATTATTTCCCAATAAATACAGGTTTTCTTTTTTCTATAAAAGCTTTTCGACCTTCTATCCCATCCTCAGTATAAAACAGCTCGTAAAACTCCTTAGTCTCTGACTGAATGCTAGCTAAATATTCTTCGCTTGCGGGTTTAGACAAAGCTCGTTTAATCGATTGAATTGCTAATGGAGGCTTTACAGATAATTCCTTAGCGAATTTATTCACTTCGCTGGAAAGATCATCCTTGGAAGTTAATTCATCTATTAATCCTATTCTCAAAGCATCTTCCGCATCAAGCATATCTCCGCTCATTACCATTTTATTAGCTCTTGATAAAGGAAGCCTCCTCAATACCCTTCTTGTCCCTCCAAATCCTGGCAACAAACCTAATGTAACTTCAGGAAATCCAAACTTAGAAGTCTCATCTGCAAATATAAAATCACAGGACAACGCAAGCTCTAAACCACCACCCAAACAATACCCACCAACCTCCGCTATCACTGGACATCGAAAGTTATCAATCTTTTCCATCACCCGCAGAGCTAAACTAATATATTCCTCTAACTGTGTTCTAGACATTTGATCGAATTCGAGAATATCAGCCCCAGCGACAAAAGCTTTATCCCCAGCCCCAGCAAGGATTAACACTCTTGTCTGTTTTTCAGGTTTAACTTGAACATCATTTAAATGTGCGAGGGCATTATTTAGCTCACGTAATATATCACTATTTAAAGCATTAAGTGCTTTGGTTCGATCAATCGTAATTTTTGAAACATGATCACTTATATTTTCTATAACCAAAAGTCCGGACATAATCACTCTAAAAATTTACAGAATTAACAATTACCACTTAACCAGGTGGCCAAGAGAACTCTCTACCCCCTACAACATGTAGATGCAGTTGGAATACAGTTTGACCTGCAGATTCTCCAGAATTTATAACAACTCTATAACCACTTTCTGAGATCTTTTCTTGGCGAGCGACTTCCGCGCTAACAAATAACAAATGTCCTAAAAGTTCTTTATGACTTGAATCAGCTTCACTTAGTTGAGGGATATCTACTTTGGGGATTACTAGTATATGAACAGGACTGATTGGAGCAACATCCCTAATAGCAAAACACTTCTCATCATCCCAGATTTTGATAGAAGGAATTTCTCCCCTCATAATCTTATGAAATATTGTATTATTTGGCATACTTAAGTTGTTTCAATATTATTGTAAATTTTTGGATCAAATTACTTCTTTAATACATCTAAACTAATGCTACTATAACACTAGGAGTTTCGTTTGGCTTTAACTAATTGAGTAATAGAGATTATGGATCAAGAACTTGAAAGGACAGCAGTATTAGAAGGAGTTAAAAATGACTCTATAAAAGAACTTGCTAGTATTCAAACACTTAAAAGTGGCATTGAATCTGGCGCGGCCTTCCCGAAACTAAGCGAACCTATCGCGGTTGTTAAGTTTGAAATGCTTGAAGCAGAGCTTCTTAATCAAAGGATTCTACCTAAAACTCACGAAACTTTATCCCAAAAAATCAGGCACGAAGTAAATCTACTATCTTGGCACGCCAAACGACTGGGAGTAGATATTCAAAGTATTAACTTCCTTGTAGATGTACCTAGACTAATTCTTAAATTGAGTTCGCAGGATATGTCTCCTAGCACATCTTCTCTAGCATACTTAGAATTATTTTCAGACTATATTCAGGGAAAATTTGATAGCACCTCAAATAAGTATGAAGAAGGGCTAAACCTGGTACTAAATGCAATTTTAAACTCTAAACAAGATAAAGTATTAGATCAAAATACCTGCATTTTACCTATCTCTAAAACTGATTTTTTTAAGCAGCTAAACTTAAATATTAAGCAAGTCTAAGAAAACTACCTTTTGGAAGCTGACCCTATTTAGCGCCTAATAACTTTTAGCCTTTTACCAATCACACTTTGCCTCTCTGCAACAATCATAAGCCATGACGCTGCAAAAGCATAATATGGAACTTGCGTTAAGGGGGAATTCACAAACCTAGCCTGTATGGCAAAAGTAAGAAGAAACAAAAATAGAAATCCTAAGCGTAATAACATACCCTTGATATCGAGTAATGTTATGGGAAACTTTACACTCCGGCTCTTAAAGCCCTAAGATTTTCAACCTTAGGGCTCAGTCTATTCTCGAACAAACAAATAGAAACGCAATAAGTGTAATTAGTTACACTTAACGACTACATTTAGATTCCCAGTATTACTTGTACTGAAGGATCCAATAAAAGAGGTAGACCCTCCATCCTCAACTACTAGTTCACCAGTCCCAGTGAAACTAGAATTAGAACTTATAAGTGTAAAATCTCCCGCCTCAGAGATACTAAAGCTATACTTTTCACTATCCTTGCATAGCTCATCTATTTCGCAGGTAGAAAAAATAAATGCATTTAAACTCTGAACTCCTCCACCGGAGTTCGCTCCATCTACCGCAGTGGCAGAAGCTTCTAGAGAAGGTAAGCCCGTACTATCTCCAGTAGCTTCGCTACCTTCCGTTAAAATAGTAGCGTCACAGCTTAAAGATGATCCAGACAATACAGTGTGAACTTCAGATATAGTAGATGCACCACCACGGTCTCTCACAATTAATCTAAACTCTGCTGGCAAATAATCCTCGAACGCAAGAACAGATTCAACATCCACAGAATCTTCAACCTTAGTTTCGCTTATACTCTTCAATAAACCCTCATTGACTTCAACGGAAGCAGGGAAACCCAAAAAGTCTTTAACTTTTCTGCTAATGTTCTGTCCCTTGGGCTTAATCCATAATTCTGAACGTAAATCTTCCTTAGGACTATTATTGTCCGTACAATCCCACTTAACGAAAAATGCTTCCGAAGCGATTGAAGGAATATCAAAGGTACACTCAGGTGGCACTAGATCACCATCACCAACGAATTGCTCCTTATCTCCGCCAAAAGTAGAGACCTCCGCAAATGTCTGTGTTGAAAAAGCTAAAGCACCTATAAAAAGCGCGGACTTACTTAAAAAATTAGCCATGATATCGATACTTTATAAAATCTGATTTATTAAACTACATACCTTACAATAAATGTAAGATCTCATATCTTTAGATTTGCTACCACTAAAAAAGTTTCGTATTATCTCGACAATTAATACGAATTAAGTAGAAAATTAGATGCGACAAAAAATTTGGGTATATCCCCTAGCAACGAACTTAAGTGAACCTATAGCCGATAAAATCAGTCGGGAGATCTCTGGCTTTTTGGCTATGTGGGATACACATGGAGTACCTGTTGATGGTGGACTAAAGATCTTGGGTAATAAGATCATAATGATTTCACTAAACAGTGAGGAGGTGATACCCTCGGGGTGCGCTAAGGATAAACTTGATAATTCGATTCGGCAAATTTGTTTAAATAACGGGATCACCGTACTAGATGAGTCAAATCTTATAATAAAGAAAAGTGACCTTAGTTTTGAAGTATTAAACAGGCTTGAATTAAAGGCACTCTTGAATTCAGGAGATCTCGGGTTGGAGACCCTACTTCTAGATTACTCGTGCTTAGGAAATGAAGAGACAGATTTAAACAATGTATTTCGCCCGATAAAAGATACTTGGGCATTTAAGCTTAAAAACAAACCAATAGAGGAAAAACAAAATGGCATTTGAATTACCAAAACTACCTTACGATTACAAAGCACTTGAACCACATATTGATGCTAAGACTATGGAGATTCACCATACTAAGCATCATCAAGCATATATAAATAAAGCTAATGAGACTTTAGCCGGGACTCCTTTTGAGGATAAATCAGCTGAAGAGATCCTAAGAGGATTTAGCGATCTTCCAGACAATATAAAAGGTGTCGTTCAGAATCATGTAGGCGGACATGCGAATCACAGTCTTTTCTGGGAGGTCATGAGCCCAACTAAATCAATCCCTTCTAAAGATTTAGCATCAGCCATAGACACTGACTTAGGTGGAATGGATTCACTAAAAGAAAAGTTTTCTGCGCTTGCGATGGGCCGATTTGGAAGTGGCTGGGCATGGGTGAACGTAAACAATGGCAAGCTTGAATTAGAGAATACCCCTAATCAAGACTCACCGTTAATGGCTGGCAAAACTCCGATACTTGGGCTTGATGTATGGGAACACGCCTACTACCTAAACTATCAAAACAAAAGAGCGGACTATGTAAGTGCGTTCTTCAATATCGTGAATTGGGAAAAAGTTAGTGAGTTATACTCTAAGGCTAAATAGTTCACTACTAAGTTAGAATGCCCCTCTTTTTAAGATGAGAGAGGCATTCTTCTGCCCCCTGAGAGGATACGACATCACGACTAACCCCGACTCTATGGCCATAGACACTTCGCCCCCCTTTTATCTTTTTGAAGATAATCAGAGCACCAATAAAAAAAAATCATTTTGCTTTAGTGCACCTGAGCATGAAATAATCGCGGAAGATTACTCTCAACTAGATGAAAGCTTTTTAAAGCTTGAAGAGTTAAATCAAAAAGGTTATTTCTTAGCGGGTCATGTCGCCTATGAAGCAGGCATGCATTTTCTTGGAATACCCCCAATCCACCCTACCAAGATACCACTACTACACTTCCACGCATTTTCTAAAAAATCCTTAATAGAAATGCCAATAAAATCTTTAGACAAACTCTATCTTCATCAATTTAAAAGGGATCTTAATTTCCCCGACTACCTAAATGCATTTCAGAAAGTCCAATCTCATCTTCACCGTGGAGATACCTATCAGGTGAATCTAAGCCTTCGTGAATACTTCAAAGGCCCGTCAGACTCCTTTGCTCTATATCAAGCTTTACGAGAGATACAAAAAGTACGTTATGCGGCCTATGTATCCTTAGATCAGTTTGACCTTCTCTCCTTCTCTCCTGAACTATTTCTACAAAAAGAACATGCCAATTTAACTTCCCTACCGATGAAAGGAACAAGTCAGAGAAGTGGCTCTCATAATACTCTAGATCTAACCAAAGACTATAAAAGCATTTCAGAAAACACAATGATAGTAGATCTCATAAGAAATGACATGAGCCTTATCGCCGAGAGAGGAAGCGTAAGAGCCAACAAAATGTGTTATACAGAACAATACGAGACACTAACACAAATGGTATCGGAAGTTAGTTGTACCATCCCTAAAGACATGCCATTTTCTAATATTTTCAAAGCGCTCTTCCCCTGTGGTTCTATCACTGGTGCTCCTAAAAAAAGTACCACTGAAATCATTTCTAAACTGGAAGCTACCTCAAGAGGTATTTACACAGGATCGATTGGATACATTGAACCCAATAGAGATTTCCTTTTTAATGTAGCAATCAGAACAATTATCGGCGACAAAAAAGGCAACTATACTATCGGGCTAGGAAGTGGAGTTTTATCCGAGTCCGATGCCCAGGAGGAACACAATGAAATATGGCTCAAATCGAAATTTATAAAAACTACGAATTCTCATTTCACCTTATTTGAAACTCTAAGACTAGAGAATCATACGCTTGTGAATCTGAACCTCCACCTAGACAGACTAAGTAAAAGTGCTGACTACTTTGGTTTCTTTTTTGATCTGGGCAAAGTACTAGAAAAAGTACAGCCATTAACATCGGAAGAAGGCTACAAACGCTGTAAAATCATCCTGTCTTATGACGGATCAATAAGAATGGAAATCGAAAACCTTCCTGAGCTTACCGATAGCCCTACCGTATCAATTAACTCTAATCTACTTAATTCAAGCGATATTTTTCTAAGGCACAAGACCTCTAAACGAGAACTCTATACCCAAGAGCACTTAATAGCCTCCAAGGATGGACTTTATGACACTTTATTCTTTAATGAGAAAAAAGAACTTTGTGAAGCTAGTAGGCATAATATATTTCTTAAACTAAATGGCGACTGGATTACACCCTCCATAGATTCCGGGATACTGCCTGGCATTCAAAGAAGTCTAACCATAAAACGACTTGATGCAGTGGAAAGGGTCATATATGAACCAGACCTTCTAGCATCAGAGAAAATCCTACTAACGAACTCCTTAAGGGGCGAGACTTTTGTTAGCATGAGATTCAGCTAAGCACCTTAAATCACCTAGCTTTATAAAGAACTACTCTAATAAAATATTTACAATAAAGTCCTTTTGAACTTCTGACGAAATACATAAACATACTAAATTCAACTAATAAGAATTAAATGTTTAGTGCCATAACTCTTCTATTCATAACAATTATCAGTCTTGCGCTCAATAAATTCAGAGGCAGAAGAATCTTACTTGAGCGAAGAGCTGAAGTAAGATTTCAGGAATTTTACCGACTAGAAAAACAGATACATGCGATTACTGACTTAGCTAGTAGCTACACCAATACTTTGGGGCAAGATGGGGCAAGATGGGGCAAATAAAATTAATGCCCTTCAAAAAATATTAAAACAACAGGAAGAAATCCTTTCTGCGATTGATTTAAGCTTAACCAAAGGTAAGCTAGATGAGGTAGAAGAAACTCTCTCTCAATTCACTCTAGATAGAACTGCCTTAGAAAGTAAATCTCTACTATCAAAGATGTCCAATGATATTCTTGCAGCCTCAAAAAAGGCTACTGATATAGGAATTCCTAAAATCAAGAAGAGACAATCTACCGTTATGACATTAAGGCAGGTTGGATTAGATAAAGAACATACATAATTTATTTGTTTAGATCTCCATTAAGGGAATGAATATAAATATCACCCTTGCGATTGCATTGCCCCCCTGCTAGTAATAAGTTCTAGTCAAACCATTCCTCGCTGAGATACATAATGAAAATTACTTATTTGGGACATTCAAGCATCCTACTTACTACTTCAGATAATCAAAATATTCTGATAGACCCCTTTATCTCAACTGGCCCAACCTCACCTATACAATTTAAAGATCTTCCTTCTATAGATCTACTCGTCCTAACTCATGGTCACGCTGACCATACTTCAGATATATTTAACATCTTAGAAAGAGACAATTCAAAACTAATCGCTACCTACGAACTAGGCTGCCTAATATCTACTCTTGCAAAAAGCCCAGTAAAATATGATCCCATGAACAAAGGTGGGACAATTGAGCTTAAAGAATTGAATCTAAAGATTTCACTTACCCACGCTCATCACTCCAACTCCTATACTACCGAAGATGGAATATCTCACTATGCTGGGGAAGCTTGCGGAGTAATTCTCAACTTTAACAATGGTCCATGTATTTATCATGCTGGAGATACTTGCTACTTTGAGGAGATGAAACTTATTAGAGAATTTTATGCTCCAAGCTTGGCCTTTCTTCCTATAGGAGATAGATTTACCATGGGACCAAAAGAAGCTGGGATTTCAGCACAGGCATTAGGAGTTAAAACAGCAATACCTATTCATTGGGGCACATTTCCTCTTCTTACCGGTACTCCAAGTGAATTTAAGGAAGAATGTATTACAAGAGATGTTGAAGCGATTACATTAGAGCCAGGTGTTACATTGGATCTCTAATATATAGCATACTGAATCTTGAAAAAATTTTTAGTGGTATTGTGGTATTGAAGTGTTAGGTCAAACACCTTTAATCTAATCTCGAACCAAGATAACTACAGCCTGAGCTAAAACTCCTTCTTCCCTACCAATAAAACCCATTTTCTCGCCTGTCGTAGCTTTTATACTTACTTGATCTAAGTCCGCCTTTAGAAGTCCGGCCAAGCTCTCCCTCATCGAATCTATGTGAGGCCTTAATTTAGGTTTCTCAAGTAGAAGTGTTAAATCACAGTTCGAAAGTCTCCAACCTTTCTCCGTAACTTTTAACCATACCTGCTTAAATAGTTCAACACTATTGGCCCCCTTATATTGAGGATCGGTATCTGGAAACCAAGAACCGATATCGCCCCAAGCCAAGGCTCCGAGTATCGCATCAATTAAGGCGTGAATTGCGACATCTGCGTCGGAATGACCTGCTAAACCGCGATAATGATCAAGCTTGACCCCACAAAGAATTAAAGGCCTATTTTCAATGAAAGCATGTATATCGATGCCTGAACCTATTCTAAGATCCATTAGAATGCCCCTTAAGCCTTAATTAACAAGTGGCTTATCTCCATAGACATCTTCATTAGAGGAGTTGATCTCATAAAGATCTGGATTATTAGTGATCATTGTAATCGCGATAAATTTAGAGACATGATTAATCGTCTCTCTAGGGAGTAGTTTCTTAGCCGCTAACTTATAGAAGTCTCTTTCTCCACCTGCTCTCTGAATCGCATTAGCTACTCTATTCGGCCCAGCATTATATGCTGCTAACGCTAAAAGCCAATCGTCAAATCGATTATTTAATTCAGTTAGATATTTGGCTGCCGCAATAGTTGACCTAAGAACATCCTTTCTCTCATCATTCCAATAGGAGCAATCTAGCCCTAAGTTCTCTGCAGTAGGTCTCATAAACTGCCAAACTCCCACTGCCCCATCTTCACTCACAGCCTCAGTATCAAACTTACTTTCGACAAAAGCAACATTTGATAGTTCTAATGGTAAATTATAATAATCCAATACCTTCTCAACTAATGGACGATATTCATCAAAGCGCGCTAGAGGTAACTCGAGGTCTCTCTTCCTCTTACCCGTATAAAGACTAACAAACTTCCGTACATGGGCATTGTCCCTCAATACGATGCTTGGAGCAGATGAATCCACATCCTCGGTATTTTCAATGTTTCCTATTGAATTAGCAGAACCATTTAATCTTGCTCTACTCGCTAAACCGCCCGATACCTTAGAGTTGGATTTTGCGATGGACGCTCGGACGTGGGGTTTTGATTTATGATTCAATACCGCATTAATTTCGGGGTCCCAAGTACGCGATGAACAAGACAAAAGTCCTGTAACAATAAAAAACAAACGTATATATTTAAAGTATAAATTCATAGTGAAATTTTATTTGAAATTTTGCTTCTCAAGTAGAAGCACTGAACAAAAACTAATTTATTTTTTAATAATCACAAATTGAAATCCTACCAGCTCTCAATTCACTCAATCATTAAAAATTCCTTAGTGTGTCCTCCATTCGATTTGGTTGAATAATCAAAAACTGAAAGGGGAAATTAATATCTTCTTCTCAGTATTCGTTATGACAACTTAAAAAAATTTAGTAGCAAATACTAAAAATGTTTTTAAGCGAGTAGCAAAGTTTCCCTATTGCCAGCTCTTCGGAGCCTGATATACTCTTCTTTGTTAGATGCAGTCAAGCAGGTTAAATCCAACAATTATTATGAAAAAATTAAATACTAGATACCTTCTAAGCACTATAATACCCATGATTTTCATGGCTTGCTCTTCCAATATCACAGAGCCAATTCAAGCAAATTTGAATTTATTCTCAAATAATCAGTACCTTAAAAGTGGCACTACAATAATCGGCTTTAATGTCGCGGAAGTAAGAAACACCCACGATACCCGAGCAAATCACTCAAACAAACCCTCCTTGTATGCACTGAATTTTTCTTCAGATATCGACGTTGTTGCACCTTTATTGTGTGAGAATCTAGATGATTTATCGACACTTTTTGATGCTTCGCCACTTGTAAAAAAGAATACGCATACTAAAAACAAGAGCGATCAACAGTTTGCCCCATTAGTAGGATTTTTCCCTTTAAGCATACAATTTAAACCTGCAGACAATGAAGTTTGGTTACAAATTGTTCGTGAAAAAAATCAACTAGAAGTTTATAAAGGCAAAGAAATCATTAAAGTCATTCCAGTAGAGGGTGAAATCAAGTTAGCTTCGGGAGAATATCCTCTGCAACATAAACAAAGAAATCCTCTTTGGTATGCGCCTGATGAATATTTTTCTAAACGCGAATTAAGAATTCCACCCAGAGGTGATCACTTCAGATATAGAAGAGGCGCACTAGGAAATTACGCTTTATACCCCACGATGGACTTCGTAATTCACAGTGGACCATTTTGGTCTGAAGAAGTTGGTGGTTTAAAAGTTTCAGAATCAGATCTTGCCTCCATCTTCGTAATGCTAAACGTAGGTACTCCCATTCTAGTCAAATAGCTGAAACTAGAAGCAAAAGTAACGCATTTCGGGCTAACCCAGCCTAATAAGTCCTATTTAGGTCTTTACCTCTGCTCAATATAGTTATAGGGTCATTTTGTGTCCTAATTCTAAATACGAGACCTTTCAATTTAAGCCGTATTTTGATAGGCATACACCAAGATTTGCGAATTCCGCACTAAGTTTAGCGCCGAATGAGACAAAAAGCTGGCCTAGGGTAATAACCCTAATGTTATAATCAAAGAAAGATATTTTTATATGGGTAGAGAAGAACTCGAAATCATCGGCAAAGGCATTGTTAAACGTCGTACTAAAAGAGTTGTAGGACTTTTCATCGACGCTACAGGTTTAGATCGGGCAACAAGAAGACTTGAAAAGAAAGTAGATCTCTCAAGGCTTGTGACTGGTTTAACTCAAGGCTTGGAAACAGAAGTCTCCCGCTACTACTCACTAATCCCACATGAAGATGATTCTAGGCAACTCTCTTTTCTAGAAGCAGTTCAAAGGGCCGGAGTGGAAGTTATAACAAAAAGGCTACCGCCTAAGGGAGTTAAAAGGCAGGTATCAATTGATGTTCAAATTGCAACAGACCTCATGGACTATACCTACAAAAGATTTGCTAAACAAAGCGTACAATCACTTTCCGTAAACTCAGAAGAACAAGCGGCCACTACTTCTACACCTAGAAGCGAGGTAAAAAGAATCGCTATTATAGTATGCCCGAGTAGAGATCTAAATTATGCGCTGAACTCTGCATACATGCAGGGTACAGAGACTGTCTTAGCGGACTTTGGTTTATACGGACAAACTGATGGCTGGAAAGGAGTTGACCGTTGGGTTGATCTTTCTACTTCTGAAACCATCTGGCGGGATTAATTTCATAACACTCTCCCCCGATATATTTATTGCAACGTTCTTAATTATATTACGATAAATAATTACCCGCGATTTAGTTTGCAGGAATAATATCTAATATAACATCTAATACGTGTAATTTTTATTAAATCCGAATGTACAGCCTACTTAGGTCCCATAATCCTGTTTTTGCCTGCCTCTTAGATGGCATTTTTCCACTTCGCTGCATCTACTGCACGAAATACATTAATACGAATCGAGCATTCAAAGACCAAAATTCCAAGAATCCATTCTTAATAGGCTTATCCAATAGAGAATATCTGGAAGATCGAATATTTTGTAAAGACTGTCTCTCAAGAATATATATCTCCAAAGTATGTCATTTGACTTCATTATGTAGCTGCTGCGGCAGCCCAATACCTGTTCATAGGACTTGTCCCTGCGTTTCGAAATTCCAAACCTATGAAAGTCGAATTAGGTTTAGAAGCTACTTTAATTATTCAGAGGAAATTAGGACTCTAATTTTTTTAATTAAATTCAACCCCAGCATAGATCTTTGCAATTGGTCTGCTCTACTTCTCTATTCTAACCTCTGCGAGCTATTTAAGGATAAGTCTGCTCCTAGTAAACTCTCCTGGGATTCCATTGCCTATGTCCCATCAAGATTATCCAATATTAAAAAAAGAGGTGGCTATAGCACATTTTTAATTTGCAAACGCCTTGCTAGCTTATTAGGTGGACTCCCAATAATCACATTTCAAAACAACACCCTAAACAGACAATCTAGTCTTAAAATACATCAACGCATCGAGCGGAAACTGGACTATCAACTAGTGCCTACTACAAGCACAAAAGCCACCAAAAATTCTACGCTATTAATTGATGATATGCTAACTACAGGCTCTTCCTCCCACCAACTAGCCTTAAGGCTTTTAGATTTCGGCATCAAAAGAGTTGACATTCTAACTCTTGCACGATCGATAGACTTTAGAAAAAACTTTTTAAAATATCTCGAAGCTTCAAAGGATTAATAAATACCTAATATTGCCGCAGGGGGTGCTAAATCTTTTATAAAATGATACTAATTTTTGCATGTATAAATTAGTCGAAATCATATTAATAGTAGCCCTATTCTCCTTAGTGTCCTGCAAGGACTCCTCTGAGGCTTATTCTGAGTTTGGCTCGCTAAATGATAGGGTCGCTTACTTAGAAAGTAAAATTAAGTCGCTCGATACAAGATATGAAATTTTAACTAGAAGGATACAATCAAAAAATACAAACCATGATACCGGCACTGACTCAGGAGTGAAGACGCCAAAGGCCACGAATAAACGATCTCCTGTGAAAGAGGGCATCACTCTAAAACTTGATAGAGACTTCTATGATGACGCATATATTGGCACGAGCTCGCCTAAGATAGTAGTTGTAATCTATAGTGACCTCAACTGCGCGAACTGCAAATCCTTTCTAAGCACTTTGATTCCTAGCCTAAGAGAAAATTACAAATCAAGCCTTAATGTGCAAGCAAGGCTCAGGGACTTCCCATTGGAGAAGTATCCCTTATCATCTCATTACGCCCAAGCGACCCATTGTGTCGGTGAACAAGGACACTATTGGAATTTTGTAGAATTACTTTTAAAATCTAAGCCACAGTCTGATGATGATATTCTTAGACTAGCGAATAACCCTAAAGTAAACCTAAAAGATCTTCAGACACTCTCCCAATGCCTGAAATCTAGTAAATACGAGAAAGAGGTCACTAAAGATAAAGAATCAGGAATTCACCTAGGAGTAGAAGGTGTCCCATCCGTATTTATCGGGAAAAAAGTTGGGGATGAAGAATTTAAAGGCGCAATTATCCGAGGCAGTCAGGATATTTCTATTATCCACAAGTACATTGAACTTTTAGAATCAGATGAAAAATGATGCCCTCATAAATAATTGTCTAATACTGGATGACGACAAGAGCTTTAGGCAGATTTTAAAAATGAGATTAAATACAATCTCATATAAATTTCAGATTGTTGAAAAAGGCACAATTGAATCTGCGCTTGCATACTTAAAGGATAATACTCCAAAATTAGTTTTTTTAGATCAACACCTACCAGATGGAATGGGGCATGACCTATTAAAAAGTGGCGCCCTTGCAAACTCAATAGTGGTCTCTTTATCTTCCGATGATTCATCCGACTTGCCAGTAACCAATCTAAAAGATGGCGCTAAACTCTTTTTTCTAAAGTCAGAAGTTAGCCGGCCTTTTTTCTTTCCCATGATAGAAGCCCTCATTGCTAGAGATGAACTTGAACATACCAAAAGAAAAGAGGAAGATTCTTACAAACAAATTCAAACTGTAAAAACACTTATACGTACACTTAAACACGAACTAAGTAATCCTCTGGGCGCAGTGATGGGTGGCTTATATCTAATTAAATCACCGAAAACTTCCGAAGAAGATAAAAACAGTGCCATTAAACTTCTAGAAGAGAGTTCGGCTAGGATCAAAACAGTTTTAGAAAAACTTGGTGACGCCCTTACATTAGACCAAGTTGAAAAGGGCCCTGATCTACTATTTCACGTTCCTGGAGATAAAGAATGGAAAAAATAAAAATCGGCTTAAAAGTAACTCTACTTATTCTAGTACTCCTAATCCACTCAACTACGGTGTTCGCGGAGCAAACCAAACAAGTTGAGATAGATGATGAAATCGTTTTTGACCTAGCGCAAGAGGTTGGTGAGGAGATAATGAGTCCCTTCTGCCCCGGAAGGACTCTCCAGTCCTGCCCAAGTGAGAATGCACGGCAACTAAAATTGGAAATAACTTCTCTACTAAAAATGGGGTATTCAAAGGATGCGGTAAAACGAAAGATGTTAATAGATTATGGCGAAGAAATTAGCGGGCTTCCTGCTAACAATTCTTTTAAAAACGTTGCCTGGCTATCCCCTGCCCTATTTGGACTAATCGGCCTTATCATAGTATATCTTGGCCTACGTTTTATGAGAAATGAATCGACAGATTCCAATATTAAGCCCTCTAAAACAGACGAAGATTTACTAAAAATCGAGGAACAATTAAGAAAATAAATCATGACAACTCTAAGAGATAAAATAGCTTCAGACTTAAAAATCGCAATGAAAGCTAGAGAACAAGCTACCGTTACAAATTTAAGAGGTCTAACTGCCGCTATTAAGCAGTTTGAAGTAGATACTAGGACTGAAGCCTCAGAAGAGAAAATCCTATCTATAGTGCAAAAAGAAATTAAAATGCGTAGAGACGCACTGGGCTTCGCAATTGATCAAAATAGACCTGAACTTATAGCTCAGAATGAGTTTGAAATTTCCCTACTTCAAAAATACTTAGGGGAACAATTAACTGAAGAAGAACTAAAAAGCCTAATTGAAGAAACTATTGCTGGAGGTGCGAATAACCTCGGAGCAATTATGGGCACTTTAAACAAGTCCCATAAAGGCAAGTTTGAGGGGAAGGTTGCTAGTGAATTAGCGAAAACTCTACTGGCTTAGAACATGTTGGACCTAAAAAATATATCTGAAAGTCTTTTTGAAGGGAGTCGAGCTTCGCTTAGAGAGAACAATACAAAAATTTGCTCTCTTAATCCTAAAGATTCAATAAAGGCGTGCAAGCTTTTATTAGAAGTTCTACTACCGGGGCGTTTTGGTTCTACAGATGAAACTGTAGCAGATAGTATATTTCAAAATGTTACTAAAGCTCATCGATTACTAGAGAAACAATTGTGCTTGGTGTTACCAATAGAGACAGCATTGAATGTCTTGGAAGTTTTTTTTAATCAACTAAACTACCTTAGACAAATGATCGAGGAGGATATACATGCCTCTTTTATTGGTGATCCCGCGGCAAAAGATCATTGTGAAGTGCTACTAGCCTATCCAGGTCTTCTTGCAATTAGTTGCCATAGGTTGGCCCACTCACTCTATCAGTTAGAAGTCCCTTATATCCCAAGGATTCTAAATGAGTGGGCACATTCCAAAACAGGCATAGACATTCACCCAGGTGCTAAGATTGAAGCAGGAATATTTATCGATCATGGTACAGGAGTGGTTATTGGTCAAACTTGTAAGATCGGCAAGAATGTTAAAATATACCAAGGCGTAACGCTCGGCGCAAAAAGTTTTGAGTTAGATGAGAATGGCAATCCGATTAAAAACGTTCAACGACATCCTACGGTTGAAGATAATGTAGTAATTTATGCCAACGCTACTATATTAGGTGGCAAGACCATCATCGGTAAAGGGGCTGTGGTTGGAGGGAATGTGTTTATTACTAAGAGTGTTGAGGCGGGTAGTAAGGTTAGTTTGTAATTGGATCATTTTGTAGATAGTAATTCTAAAACCCTTCGATGCGCTCTCCCTTTGGTCGAGCTTACTCAGGGTGGGTCCATTCGACTCTAGTTGTAGATTCACGAACTCTTAGATAGATAGAATGGCTTGCCATGAGCGAGCCGGAGCGTAGCGACGGCGAGTCGAATGGACCCAAGCGGGATCGAACCGCTGACCTCCACAATGCCATTGTGGCGCTCTCCCAGCTGAGCTATGGGCCCTTATATCGCTAGATATCTCTGGGTTTTTACATTAAGCGCTGAAAAATTACAATCTTCTACTTAAGATAGATAGCTTAAATACATAAAATATTCTTGATTACCACTTTTTCTCCCCTTTAATTGGGATGGCACACGACCTTCAACCTGACACCTTAGGTCAGTAAAAAATATTTCTAACTCATCCATTACCCTTATACTATCGCTTTCATCTTTTACTATCCCACCTTTTCCAATCTCCTTAGAAGAAAGCTCAAACTGAGGTTTAATTAAAAGTAACAATTTCGCACCACTTTCAATACAAGGCAAAATAAATGGAACTACCTTTTTTAAACTAATAAAACTAACATCTACGACGATAATATTCGGTTTAATTTCAAGTGCAATCTCAGAAAGATCTTTTACATGAGTTTTTTCAAAGCACTTAACTCTTGGATCAATTCTAAGTTTATGCACGAGTTGGTTCGTACCTACATCTACTGCATAGACAAGCCTAGCTCCTTTCTGAAGAAGACAATCTGTAAATCCTCCAGTTGAAGCACCCACATCTAGTCCAATAAGACCTTCGACTGATATTTTAAAATGATCTAAAGCACCTTCTAACTTATCCCCGCCTCTGCCCACATAGAGTGAGCCTTCGCCTTTTAGTCTTATTTCAGCATCTAATTTAATTTTGGTGCCAGCCTTTGTACAAGGCACATCATTGACGAGGACTTCTCCCGCCATGATACGAGCTTGAGCTTTTTGTCTGGTTTCTACTAGGCCTAGCTCTACTAATAACTGATCTAATCGCATTAAGAGCTAAAAAAATTTAAGTATTTACTACTTCTTTCTTTGGCTCGCTACTAAAACGACTCCAAGTTTTAAGAAGCTTTAATGCTTCATCCAACTGCGAATCTAATTTTAATAATTCCTTTAAGTCCATGTCCATTAAACTTCTAATAGTAATTGGCTTAATATCATCTTCGTCGATGTCTAAAGCTTCTTTTAGATCTCCATCCTTTGAGTTACTATCAGGATGACTCGGATTCTTAATAGCTCCAGGAAGATCCTTCTCTTTTATCTGTAAATACTCCCCTTCCTTCTTCTCTCCATCCTTAGTAAGAGGCTTTAACTCCACTTCGATATCAGGCTTAATCCCTTCAGCTTGAATCGACCTACCATTTTTAGTGTAGTACAAAGCTGTTGTAAGGCGTAAAGCATCACCACCTTCCATTGGAAGAACTGTCTGAACGCTACCTTTCCCAAAAGTCTGTTGGCCAAGGATTAAAGCTCTACCATGATCTTGCAAAGCTCCCGCTATAATCTCAGATGCTGAAGCGGAACCTTCATTCACTAACAAAACGATTGGATATTCAGGTTCATTACCATCGTCATGCGCGAAGTATTTTTGCTTTTGACTCTCAAGCCTACCTTCTGTGTAAACTACGACTCCATCTTTAAGAAATAGATCTGCAACTCTTATCGCTTGATTTAAAAGTCCACCAGGATTATTTCGAACATCAATCACTAAGCCCTTCATATTATTCCCACCCAAACTTTCCAATGCCTTTTTAAATTCATCGGATGATCCGTCTTGAAACTGAGCTAGTCTTACATAACCATAACCTGGATCTAATATTCGAGACCTGACGCTTCTTACTTTAATAATATCTCTAACAATACTTATCGGTATTAAGCCTTTAGTTCCTTTTCTTTGAACATATATTTTAACTGGCGAACCCTTAGGTCCTTTCATTCTTTTTACGGCATCTTCTAAGGAGAGATTTTTAGTAAACTCATCCTCTATTTTCATTATTTGGTCTCCAGCTTTAACCCCTGCTCTAAAAGCTGGCGAATCCTCTATAGGAGAAACTACAGTCAACAGACCATCCTTCATATTGATCTCAATTCCAAGACCACCAAATTCACCAGACGTCTCTTCTTTTAAAGATTTATAAGTTTGCGGATTTAAATAACTAGTATGAGGATCTAAGGTCATCAACATGCCTTTAATCGCGCCCTCGACAAGTTGCGTCATGTTTACACCTTCAACATAATTCTTCTCAACTAAAGTAATTACATTGGCAAATGTTTTAAGTATTTCATACTGATCGATATCATCAGCTTGAACGGCTTGAGCAATTCCAACTGCCTTGGGTGCGAGTAATGCCAAGGATAACAGGGAGAATAATAAGAATTTCTTTTTAAACATGAATTATCTTTTAATATTTTATATAAACTTTTAGATTACTTAATACAGAATAAGGTTTTATTATAGATGAATTTTTGGTGATTTTTTCTACTTTAACAAACAAACACCCAGAATACTCAAAGCCACACCTATCCACTGAGGAATCCTAAGATTCTCCTTATACGCATAGATTCCGAATATTGCTCCAACTATTGGTGAGCAACCAGCTATGCCCGTTACGATACTAGGGTTACCTAATGAGAGGGCCTTATAAAAGCACAAAGACCCTACTAGTGCGAGGATGCCAGCCTTTACACCTATCTTTAAGGTCTTTACACTTATATTCCTTAGATTCTTAGTATAATAAGAATGTAAGCTCGCACTTATAAATGTACCAAGCTGGGCACAGAACACAAACGGAATAAATCCAAGTTTTTCATTAGGTAGCTGAACCAATGTAAAAAAGACTCCCCATAATAGGCACGCGCCAAGAGCGAGTAAGTTTGCCCTTCTATATATAATATTATCTAATGGAGTCTGATGCTTGGACTTAAGTGGTCTGAATAAGGATAGAACAAAAACTCCAGAAGTAGTCAAAATAACCCCAAGCCAGTTGAACGGAGTTAAGGGAACGCCCCAAAGAAAATATGAAAGGATACATACAACCAATGGAAATGAATTTCCAATAGCAGTCACTATCCCAATTGGAGCTAGCACCATTGCCTGGCACAATAGAAAAAAGGGAATATATCCATAACAACCGAGCAATACACTACAAACCATCCAATAAGGAGATAAACCTTGAATGCTACATAAAAAAGGAATAAATAAGAATAAAAGCATAAAAGCTTGTCTCAACATGATTGCCCGAGGAGAGCCTACAGAAAGACTAGGCAGCTTCATAAACGCATTAGAAAGCCCCCATGAGGTAGCAGTGACTAGTGCTAAAAAAATATAAATATTATCCAATGTTTGTAGGCAAAAAATACGAGTAGAAAATCTTTATAGATCTATTTAATATTACAATTTTGTATAAGTACTTCCCTAAACTTGCCTGTGGTCAAGTCAGTCTTCTCAATAGTAACAACTTCAAACAAACTAACTAGCTCGAACTGAGAATTACTTTTTTCTTCGTAATAAGATATCTGATGAGGTACATAGGTGCCATTTTCTAAACTAAGCCAAGAATACTCTATTACTCCCTTTCGAGTCGTACCTTCTATTAAAAACTGAACTTGATATGGCAAGCCATTCTTCACATCTATATGAGCTAGAGTTGAAGTTCTTGCATATAAAGATGAGATAGCCTTAAGATTGACTATTTGCATCTCCTTTAAAGTGTATTGCTCAGTAGTACGGCCTAAGAATTTTTTTTCAGATAATTCACTTAACTTAACTAAGGTACTTTCAGGAACTAATAATTCTTCGCTTTGAATACTGGTTAGACTAAACTGACTTTCAGGTTTTATGTTAAAAAATATATCGTCGAAAGATAGGCCTGACAGGAGGACTGGATCACCTCTACCTTCGGCTGGAATCTGCCGACATTTTTTAGTAATTGGGCTCTGAATACTCAACATTGAATAATCATTACCTAAATCTCCTTGGACGAATAAATAGTCACCCAGACTAGAACCATTCGGTGGCAATATTTTTAGCGCTCCAATATTAGGTACATCTTCTGCTCCCTTCAAATACTGAAGCTGTCCTTTTAGAAGTTTCCCAGATTTCATTAGACTGATATCAATACCTAGCTCAAGGCTTACTTTAGGGGAAGAATTTGAATTTAACTCCTGAAGAACACTAACTTCAAGCATACTTGAAGAAGGTTGCCCCTTAACTTGCTCAGAACTTCTTTGGAATAAACCTTTTAAAAGACCTTCCTTAGTAAAGGACTTCGCCAAAGGTATCGATAATCTACCTTCTTTTACCTTATCTCTTTCTGCCAACCGTAATAAATGAGAAAAAAATACATAGTTACCTTGATCTATCGTATTAATCTTAGCAGAAGTTTCCTGAGCTTGAACAATACCAAAACTACTTGCAGTCAATATAACAACAGAAGAAAGTAAAAAGTACTTTCTTAATCTAAGATTAATACTCAGTTTCAAAAGGTTTAGTCTCTATATCTTTTAGCTTCTTCATATGAGCTTTGAATAATGCTTCAGGCCCATTATCTTCCAAAACTCTAGAACGAATCATGAGTGTTTCCTTGTCTTCAATAAATGCTCTAGGATCAGGAGGATAAATCTCTGGATGTATGCCCGTATCCATTCTAATCGCATCGACTGGACAGGCCTCAACACAATAACCACAATAGATACAAAGTAGTGTGTCTATCTCGTATCTATTAGGAAATTTCTCCACCTGAGGATCATCATGCTCGGAAGCCTCTATGTAAATACATTTGGCAGGACATGCAGTTGCACACAAGAAACAAGCCGTACATCTAGTAGATCCATCTTGATTTAAAGTTAATCTATGCCTACCACGAAACCGATCGGCATAAGGCCGTGCCTCATCTGGATACTCATAGGTAGCCCAAGGCTTTGTATTCTTAAGGAAACCAAGAGTCCTAAGAAGAAAAATTGCAAAGTGTTTAATTAGATGTGTGGTGGTCTGAAAAACTCCCTTAATCACTTCAAATATATATAGCCTTTCAACTAAGGTAAGGCTTTCTCTTCTCTTCATCGATTCCCCTTTTTATTAATACAATGACATGGGTCTAAATAGACACGGCTCTAAATATCGTATTTATCTTTGAGTAGCTAGCCTATTAATATTCCATACATAATTCATCGAGATAGATTTCCACTAGACTTTTTTAAGCGCCTGCTTTACAGTGCCGTCCATAAAATAAAGTGTTTTGTTTATAAAGGTTCACTTTGGATTCAATGGAAGGTTAATACTTGATTAGTGCATAATTTTAGTGCGAGATATATTATCTGCCTGAACATGTTGGTATCAGGTAGTAAACTTTCATTCCTTTCACAGATTTACCTATAGCAAACATACCTCTTTCCTAATAAAGTGCTAGTTAATACAGTTTTCAAATTCATTTTTGAAAACAATTTATTACTATACTATTATTAATAAAGATGGATTTTAATAGCTTCTAAGTGTAAGTGTTATGCTTAGAAAAATGATTTTTAACTATTATATAATCAAGGTTACTTTTTATAATTATGGTCCAAACAGTAGAAATATTTTACACCTTTCAGTGCCCATACTCTTACCTTGCTTTTGATCAACTCTCTCAATTAGAGCAAAAGTTTGATATAAAAGTGTTGTGGCAACCTTTCTCAACTAGAGCTGGCGCAAAGGGCTTTCAAGGTCCTTCTATTGCACCAGACAGAGCAAGTTATATTAGAGAAGACGTTGCTAGGCTTGCTAAGTCAGTTGAGCTTCCTCTTGTTATCAGCGAAGAATGGCCTGAAGAGGAATTCGATTCTGATAAGAGCATGAGAGGTGCGCTAGTAGCTTACGATCTAAATCTTGGACTTGAATACAACATCAAGATGTTTCAAAGATGGTGGGAAGAAGCTCAAGATCCAAACGAACAAAAGTTCTTTATTGAGCTTTGTGATGACTTAGATATTGATCCAAATGAATTCTCTGGCAGAATCAACGCTACAGATACTAGAGAAAGAATCAAAGGAATTCATAAGAGAGCTCGTAAACTTGGGATTTTTGATACTCCAACAATCCTAATTGAAGAAGAGAGATTCTCTGGGATCGACAGAATAAGTCATGCTGAGGCAAAACTTACTGAACTTGGTCTTAAGAAGTAATTACATCTAATTACGACGGCCGAATGAAAAAAGGGAGAAAAAGAGCAGAAAGGCAGTTCCTCTGCTCTACTCCCGACAATTTCTTACACTTCCCACTAAACAAGAAGCTCGACTTAGGCCTACACCACGATACAATAGACAGTCCCTTTTTAATCGAGCTTACCGCAGAAGAACATAAGCATTTAAGTTTAGCCCTTCGTTTAAAAGTTGGAGACGAAGTTGCTTTATTTGATAAGGCTCAAGAAATAAAATTTCATGGCACTATAAAAAACATCTCAAAAGACGTCTCTACGATTGAAGTTACTTCGACTAGCTATCGAGTACAAGCCCACATAAGTGCAATAATTGGCATTACAGATTCAAAAACTTTAGAATTTTTAGTTGAAAAATTAACAGAGCTGGGGATAAATCAAATTACCTTTTTCAAAGCCGAACATTCTAGTGCTCAAAGCACCTCCAAACCTCTAAAGATGGATAGACTATTAAAAATTAGAGATAGTGCCATTAAACAAAGTAGCGCCTACCTTACCACACAAATCAGACACACCCAAAATCTAACTGAGAGCTTAAATTCACTGACTAAGGACTCCTTAAAACTCGCCATGCTTCCACCCAATGGGGATGATTGGACCTCTCTCAACTACTTGTTAGAGCATAGCAAGAATGTTACTAAAATAGTCTTTGCGATAGGTCCTGAGGGAGGGTTTTCTGATTTGGAAGAAAGCAAGTTGCGGGATGCAGGATTCATCGCAAGTGGCCTGTCCACAAACACCTTGAGAGTGGATACAGCATGCTTAGTCACTGCTGGCTCCATCCTTCAATACATCAACACCTATCCTTAGTGCGCAAATGAAAGACCAAGATGATCCTAAGGCTACTGAAAAAATAGATTCACTCGCACCAGAGTCAGAAGTTCAACGAATCTCTAAACTAATTTCAAGAATTAAAGAAAGCTCTGCCACTCAAAGCACCAGCCTAAATTCAACATCCGATACACCCAATAACAACATAGATAATACTGAAGAAAGAATACCTCAGACCCCTAGGGGAACGCATGTTAAGGCATCTACCCAAGATCAAAACGACTTATACACAAAGACGATATCAGACCTGGATATTTTAATCTCAAGTTACATCCCTAAGGGCGATATAGAAGGCCTGAAGTCAGACATCTTATCCGAGTTTGATAAGATTTTGCTTAGACAATCTGAAAGCGTGGATGCTGAAATAAACATATCAACTATTCTATCTAATTCAGATACTCAAAAGATTAATGATTTATTCTTACTTATTGAGACAGAATTATCATCTACCACCAAAAAATTTAAGGTAAAGGATATACCACTTTCCAAAACTAAAACCCTTCATAAAGAAGAATTAGAAGAGATTTTTCAAGAACTAGGAGAAAAAGTAATCAAAGAATTTGAAAGCGAAAAAACTCACCATCACTCAGACCTAGAAATGGACGAGATCCCTTTTGCTGGATTCTCTTATGTTTTTTTCCCATTTATTTTTGATACAATAATTTTTTCTCTTGTCTCTATATATTTCACCTCCCAATATACAAAAAACCCTATAGACCTAAATGATCCCCTTCCCTTCATTCTTTCAGAATACAAACCTATAGTAATCGCATTTTTTGCAACTTGGTTTCTCATTCAAGCCCTCTCACTTATATTGGTGCAAGCTACGTTCACTCAATCATTAGTACGTATTATAGTGGTAGATGATAACAACAGGAATCCAAGTATCCTAACCCTATTAAAAAGACTGAGCCTTCATTTCTTTAATTTCCTCACAATTGGCATATATTCATGTCTCATTGTTAAGTATATTCTTGGTAAAAATAAAAAAGGTATTTACTGCCCAATATCTAAAACCACTCTGAGCTTTAAAGGTTTTGCTAAAGATTCTAAATAGTTTCTATGGCAACCTATCTGGCTAGATAGACTTAGTTAATTCTTGAACATCTACTTTTCCACTACCAAGAACTGGCAATTTATTCAAAATTCTTATTTCCTTTGGAAATGATAATTCAGACAAACCACTAGATCTGAGTGCTTCAAATAACTGATCCTTCTCTAGAGAACTCAAAGTTGTAAATAAAATTAACCTTTCACCTTTTTTGGCGTCAGGTATCGCTATCACTGAATGTTGATTATCTCGCCATTTCGCATCCAATACTTGTTCTATCGCTGTTAAGGAAACCATCTCTCCCCCAATCTTTGCAAACCGCTTCGCTCGTCCTTTTATGCTAATAAAGCCTTGCGAATCTACCTGAACAATATCACCTGTATCATACCACTCAGACTCTAAAGGTTGCAAAACTCCAGGTTGATCAATCTTTAAGTAACCTTTCATCACATTTGGTCCCTTAACAAACAATCGAGCACCCTCTTCGATCCCAGGTATAGCGTCCAAGCGATACTCCACTCCAGGAACAAACCTACCGACTGTACCCATCTTTGTGTAAAAAGGATTATTCACAGCCAACACAGGAGAGGTCTCTGTAGCACCATAGCCTTCAAAAATACGAATACCAAAACGTTCATTGTACTGAGTACGAACTGCCTCAGAAAGTCTCTCAGCACCAGAGAATATATATCGAAGGGAAAAGAAATCATAAGGGTGGGCGTAATTAGCGTAAGCTCCTAAGAAAGTAGGCGTACCAAAAAGAATTGTAGAAGACTCGCTATATATAACCTCAGGAATAATACGATAATGAAGTGGAGAAGGATATAGATACACAGACACTCCCTTAATTAACGGCATTAAAGTTCCACCCGTAAGCCCAAAGGAATGAAACATTGGCAAAGCATTAAATACACTATCAGAACTTACCAAAGGAATATTCGCTGTAACTTGATCGATGTTATTTAGTAGATTTCCATGACTTAGTACTACCCCCTTCGGAGTCCCCTCTGAACCAGACGTAAACAAAACTACTGCTTCATCCGTTTCTGATCCAGGGATATAATCAACTCCACGAAAAGAAGCTGATATTTTTTCCAATTTATACTTTACTATGGCCTTAAACTTATCTACTTTAGTAAATGTAGTCTGTAGATCCTCTAAATGGAGAACTTCCACACCACTATTCTCTAAAACACTAATATGCTCTCCCAACTTTCCAAGTTCAATAAATTTCCTTGAAGTAACAATTGACTTTAAATTGGCAACATTACATGTAGAGAGTAATTGCTCAGGAGCATGAGAATAATTTAAAAGAGCAGGTACTTTTCTAGCCCACTGAAATGCAAAAAAGAAAACCAGCATGCTAACACCATTTGGCAAAAGCAAACCTACTCGGGAATCAGTACTCGAACTATTTTTTAACAGTTGAGCTGCCACATAACTATTCCTCATTAACATCTTATACGTTATCGCTCCGCCAAGAGCATCACGGACAATTAGTTTACTTGGAACAACCCGATTAGAAACCTCTCGAATCGAATGTAGTAAGGTTGGTCCTCTTCTATTCGTTTCATAAATCATATTAGTCATCAGATCATATAAGGCAGTACCCAATGCCTCTCTTCGCTCTCGACTCGCTAAATCTCCATCAATTTTCAAATGAACAGGCTCGCAAACCGTCATAGATAACTTAGGAAAGAATTTCCATTGCAAGATATTTTTAGCTCTTGAGAAGAAAGAATATTGAAACCCATCTAGTCGAATAGGAATGATTGGAGCATCTGCTTTTTCAGCAATTAGAGCAGGACCTTCATAGACCTTCATTAAAGCACCGGTCACTGTAATTCGACCTTCTGGGAATATTACAACCTTCTTATTCTGCTTAACTCGATCGATGAGCATCCTAATCGCCATTGGGTTTGCTGGATCGATAGGTATTAGATCAAAACAAGCCATCGCAGGCTTCATCCACCATAATTTTGAAATTTCAGTGTTTACAGCAAACGTAACTCTTTCTGGACAATAGGCAGCTAACATTACCGCATCTAAGAATGAAAGGTGATTCGCGATAATTACTGCTTTCGGCCCGACTTTAGCAAAGTTCTCTAAGCCACTAACTTCCGCTCTAAAAAAGCTCTTAAAAACAATTCGTAAAACGCTTCTAAAAAGCTGGTCTGGTAGAAGCAGACACGCATAAATACCAGCAAAGATATTAAAAAGAACGAGGACTAACAACACAAAGGAAACACTAACTCCTAGTTTAAACAACAAAGAGATAACAACACTTCCTAAAACCATAAAAAGAGCATTTAGAATATTATTCCCAGCAACCACTTGAGACCTCTCCTCCAAAGTAGCAGACCGCTGCAAAAGACCATATAGGGGCACTATAAAGATCCCTGCAAAAACAGACGTCGAAAATAGACAAAGTAAAATTAGACAGGCTCTAATATAAGGAAAATCTAAAGGTTCTGGTAAAGAGCTTACGATAGGGCTAGGTAGTAATAGATAAAATCCAAAAAGCGAAATAGCCATCCCCAAAGCTGAAATAGGAACCCACGTCGCAACAATCTCTTTATTCAATATCTTACCACATAACAAAGAACCAACTCCTACGCCGATGGAGAATACGGTAAAAAATATAGTTACATAATAGTCAGGCCCATTCAGAACGTCTTTTACAATCAGAGCAAACAGGGAAATTAAAATTGCACCAAGAGTCCAAAACCATGAAATCCCTATACTTAATAAATAAGTGTTACGATCAAAATAAATTCTCTTCAATAGACCGACCGTACTCTTCCGAACGATTAAAGTATCATTTGCAGGCTTAGCACTGGGAATATAGAAACTAGACAAAATGCCAATTATCGAGAAACTAAGAGCTAGAGCTGATACTACATAAATTCCTCCACTGAATCCGACTGCCAAACTTCCTAAGATCGTCCCAAGCAATATTCCAACGTTAGTACCAGCCTCGATTAAGCCATTCGCTTCCATTAACTCCTCAGCTTTTAAATGTTGAGGAGGAAGGGAATATTTAATAGGCCCAAAAAATGCAGAATGGATTCCTAAACCTACAACTGCTAACACTGAAAACCATAAACTATCCGTGAATAAGGCATAGATGGCAATCAAAACAACTGCCAACTCCGCAAATTTCACCAATTTTATAATGTACTCTTTCGGTTTTATATCAGCGAGGTACCCTGCAAAGGCCGAACAAATAAAGAAAGGACTCATAAAAACTGCCAACAGAAGAAATATCGCCACCTCTGGAGATAAAGAACCACTTAGACCTTTGAAGGCAATTAACATTTCAAAAGATCTTCTAATTAAAGAATCGTTAAATGTCCCACCAAACATGGCGATAAAGAATGGTAGAAATTGCCTTGTTTTAAGAAGTTTCATTGAATTAACCTAATTTCCTTTTGGGGGTATTAATGGGAGGATGATCTGAGATGGATATTTTTTAGAATGATATATTCGCTGTTTAGCAACCTTCCAATCAAACTCAAGGTCACTTTTTTCGCTCGTATTAAAGTTTCTGTCAAAACGAGGGAAATTACTACTTGAAATCTCAATTCGTATTTGATGGCCGGGCAAGAACACATAACTAGTAGGCCACAACTCTACTTCAATTTTTTCAGGCTTATTTAAATTGCCTTTATATAGCTTTCTTAATATCCCATCAGTAACATTATAAACATCACCGTTAGGGTAAACATCCACCAACTTAACTGTAAAATCTGTGTTTTTTACATCCGTTGAAACATACAGAACTGCCTTAATGGGCCCCGTCGCTTCTAATCTTCCTTCTAAAATTGGTAAAGAATATATCAATATATCAGACCTGCTTTCAATATCATTCTGCCGATATACTCCCGCTCGATCACTAAACATCGCTCCGCCAACTGTTGGAACGGGATCTTCTGGATTATATTGATACTCATCAAACTCTTTAGTGGAGTTAGTTAAGAGCAATTTTAAACTTCCATCACCTGCGCTAGAATTTGCACCTTGATCACTGCTAAGATAAAAAGGAGTACTCATAGTCCTCTCTAAAGGCCATTCATCTTCCTTCCGCCAGATGTTCTCTCCCATTACAAATAATCGTACTTTGGGAATTTCAGAGAGGCTTCCATTTATGCCAAGCAATGCATCAAACCAAGCCGTTGTTAATAAAACACTTTTGCTCTTATAATTAGCATCAGATTCAAACTCTGGTATCTCTATCTCTTGACCATACTTCCATGGACCAACGACCAAGCGAGTCGATTCAGAAATAGCGGAATCCTTATTCTTCATGATATTTTCATAATCGCCCAATTGAGAAGGCAAAAAAGGATCAAACCAACCACTAATCAAAAGTGCGGGGGCCTGGACTTTTAAATTGCGATTTTTTCCATCAATACTTTCCCAATAGGTCGTATCACTTTTATTAAGAATCCAATCATTGTAATATCGAGCGTCTCCAAATGCATAATCATCTGCTTTTAATATCGGTAAGGCATTTATCCCTTCTTTTAAATCGTCCGCGGTAATTTCACTCTCTTCCGCTAAGCTATTCATCATCGCCCAAGAAAGAGCACTATCTAAGGAAAACGCACCGCCAGGATATAACATGTCATAAAAATTGGAGCTCACATTCTGCATGGACATACCAGCTAAACCAGAATCTTTTTGGTCAGCAATAGACCAAGCAGATTGACCAAAAGATGAGAACCCCCAAGTTAGCACACTCCCATCATACCAAGCCTGCGTGCCCAACCACTTAAGCATCTCAATACTATCCTCTCGATCACTCACAAGTGGAGCAAACTCTCCACCTGATTTATATCGGCCCCTAAGACCTTGAATGACCACGACATAACCCCTACTAGCCCAATGTTCCGCTAAAAATCTAGCCATCAGTCCATTACTGAAAGTATCTGCAAAAGGAAAACTTACAAGAATAGTTGGAGCGGTCTCAATCCCATCAGGAAGATAAATATCAGCAATTAAATCAATCCCATCCTTAGAAAAAAAACTTACTCCCTCACTTTTACTAACAGAGTGAGTCGATGGCCGAAGCTCACTGGAAGCAAGATACAAATTATCATTTAAGAGATTTATGCCATAGGAGCATCCATAGAAAGAAGACAGAATAAATATAAGAACAAAAACTCTCATTTTCCCATATACCGACATTTAAAAATAACCCTAACTCTAAATTTCCTCTAATCCAACTTTATATCTAGTTGCAATGAACTAACAGAGATAAGTAACAAACCCACGAAACCACACAAAAACCACGCATAATTAGATGCCCACTTCACAACCTAAGGCTCATAATAATATAAATACCGACTCTACTCATTAGAAATTCTGCTCTTAGTTGGAACAGAAAGATAACTTGTAGATTTCAAGCAGACAATTGTGCAGTATTAAAGTGGTATTATTCGCTTATGCTGAGACTCGGTGACACACCAAAAGGATAAAAAAGAGAATGGATAAGGCGACTTTTATTAAATGTATAAGGTGGTTAAGTTAGTAGGTAGGCCACTAGTCTACAGGAATTACTCTTTTGCACTGCCATTTTGCCAATATATCTGGCCCAAACCAAAAATCAAATCAGTTAGAATTTTCTTAAAAACGGAACTGAGACTTAAGTTTACAAAGCCTTCCCTACTCCATAATCGTTCAAACTTTTTACCCCTTCTATGAGCAACGCATGTGGAACGTACACTCTGAATGAGTAATAAAGAATTTACTAAACCTTCTCCGCAATTAATTTTCTGTAAATCAAAGAAAAGTTCTAACCTTTTGATCCCCTCTAAATTACTCTCTTTTGGAATAAATTTAGCTATCTCAGATTGATTCAATGAATCAACCATAAGCTTAGTTAAAGACAAAATTTGACCGTCAAACTCTTCCTCGCCATCGTCTAAAGGAATCCTAAAACTTTTTTTCCTATACTGATCTTCCGCACGCAAATCCTTAAACAATTCCCAGCCAAAACTAGATTTCCATTTTTGATTGAATTCTTTTAGTTTCTTTAATAATATAAAATCTAATCGTTCCGCATCTGCCCATATTCCCAGCATATCTCTCTTGATTTTCACATCACTAAGACCAATCCCATTTGGAGCTATATTAAAGCTTTTCCAATATAGTTGTTCCTTATTAGTTATCTGCTCACCCAAGTAACACAAATATACTATGACCTCATTCTCTTGATGATTATCTATATCAAGAATCTGTCCTGATTTAAATTTTATATAACTATCCCCTACTTCATACTTATCTGTATTGCTATAATATTTTTTTAATACCTCTTTCTTAAAATATACTGGAGTCAGTTGATGAGGAGCTCCTTCGTTCCCGCCAAAGTAGTCGGCTAATTTATCTGGATCGCATGTAAAAGAACTTTCATCACCCATCTCATCAATTCCTATAATAAATTCTTCATACTTACGAGTTCTATCTAACGGCCATTCTTCATTTTCATTTAAAGGAGTTGGTGGAAAGACAATCTTACCAAGTAAACGAGAATTGGATTTGAAATTTCTACTTGCAAAATGTCCGCAATTTTGAAATGAAACATTAAAATTGTGGTATATATCCACGTCTAAAATACACTCCCTTTCTGAAAGTTCGTATTCTTCGATATCCGATAAAGAGAATTTAAAAATATCAAAAAAAAGCAATAACCCTTGCTGAGTGTATTTTAAGTACTGTCTTAGTTCTCTTTGTCTAACTTGAACTAAATTATTAATCATAGTTATTACAGTTCTTTCCTCTCCGTCTTCATTATAGCAAACAAATTTCTGATCTTTATGAACGAAGTGCAAATTGTGAAAAAGTATGAACTCTTGAAGGACTTCCTGATAAATCACATTTTTCATTTCCCAAAATCTGTGGTGTATAAGGGGTTTAAAACCTTCCTTATCTCCTACTTCAAAATATTTTGATTTCAATTGTCCATACTCAAAGCTGGTGATCGTGCCAGGAATACAGTCTCCAAGTCTAATATCCCAATTGTAATTTCGACAACATTCGGCTATTTTGCTCTTTATGACTAATGAAGAATATATTCCAACACTGTTTTGTGAACCCTTTAATTCGGATAGGCTATATACAGTAATCCAATCTTCTTTTAAGAACTGATATTTTAGATAGTCTCTTATCTCAGAGAATATTAGATCTTCTTTGGATGTCACATCTCTGTCCACTAATTCCTTGATAATGTTCATAATTATAGACATCCTTCTAAAATTTAAAATTCAACATAAGCCATCTACTTTCAGCAAAACAACTAAAAAACTCTGTTGAGAATGTAAAAACAGATTCGAACTAACTTCCAATTAGATGACAGATTATCGGTGCAGCCAGAAATAGATGCGACAAATTCGACCTGAATTTCAAAACTATTTATATAAGCCTTCAATTCACCAAACTACCTAATTTTCTGAAGAGATGATAAGATTTGAAAAATTAACCAAGAAAGTGGCCTCTAATAATTGAATTTAGCGTTTCTATCTTTTTTTTAATTTCGTCAAAAGTAACTATCTCAACGTCGCGATTATTATTCCTAAAAAGTTCGAAAGCATATCTCTGCTTTCTATTTAGTGCCCCTAATGACCCAGCGAGTACGTAGCAGGTAGAACCTATCGACTCAAATTCTTGTTCACTATTCAATTTAAGTGTAGCATACGATTTTTGAAAGTTATCACGTTGATTTAAGACTTGGTTAATACTCCCTCCCAATTCTCTTGTTGTACTAAAAACATCATTACCCCTATATGCTCTATCTTCTAAAAGCTTCGTTAAATGTGTTTTAATTTCAAAAAAAGCGACGTTCTCACTTAAACTACTCTTGATTAAAATGTCAGTATATTTACCATTTTTATTGTCAATGGACTTTCCGCCTGTATAAGCCTCATCTTGAAATAAAATTACAGGTTGAGCGAATATAGATGAAAATATCCAAGCATTATTTCTAAGGTATTTCTGCCATTTTTTTTCCAATGCAGTTACCATTTTATTTTGTGAAAATAGATCTTCAAATTCGGATAACGCACTCTCTATTAATCGGATATCGACAATTTCCTTTGTGCTTTTGAGTGATTCTAAGGATAAAAAATCAGTAGTTGATGATAATGATTCAAAAAGTTCCATGATCGCTTTCTTATCTTGCTCGGAGAATTCGTCTATTGCATTTCCCCATGTCGCAAGGGATAAAGACAACGCATTTTTTATATATTTAACATTATGTTTCTCTATTTGTTTAGGAAAAAGATCATGCAAAAGACCTGTCAACACAACTTCAATTTCAGCTTTATTTTTTGCAAAAACAGCAGTAAAAGCGCCGTTCATCTTTTTCAAAGATAGTTCATTCAAATATAGCAATTTAGAAGTGCTATCAATCTTTGTGCAGCCACCCTTCTCTATAATAATTTCTCTGAACTCAAAATTTTTATCAAAATATCTAGCTACTGGTGCTAAAGTCTTCGTAAAGCCATACCCATAGAACGGTGACTTTATCATCCCAACCGGAATTTTCCCTCCAAAACCAATAAATGATACCTTCTTTATTGTTTTATATTTTTGTCCTCCTTCAAAACCTCTGGGGTAATGCACCTCTAAATCTCGATTCTTAAAAACCTCTCTAGACAGTTGATCTATTCGTTCATCATCATCTACAAAATGGTAGACTTCTTTAGTCTTAAGATCTCGCTTCAGAATTTCTTCTTTCATAAATAACTTACTGTAAAAACTTTTATTTTATAGAAAGTCAATTATACAAATCACGACACCTAAAGTAAAATGCGATACCATAGCGCCCCCATCTCCTCATTGTTAATAGAATTGGCACCATGAATTCTACTCAGCGCTTAGGATAATCAAATTTCAGTTTCTTCGGAAACTTAGATCTTAAAGTAAAGTCAGGTAGTTAAATAAGTAGGCAGGTGGTTAAATAGGTACGTAGGCTACTAGCCGACTCTAACTAATTACTCCCCCTATGCCACATCAAAGCGGAAGTAAAGGCAAACCGAGTTCCTTTAAAAATTCATTATGTTTCATTGTAGCTTTATAAATAGTTTTCTCAATTTCAACAATTGAGCTATGCACTTTTTCAAGATCGATCTTCTCTTCTTCTTTTGCAGTACTCACGTATCTGGAAATGTTTAGATTAAAATCATTCTTTTCAATCTCCTCCATTGAAACTCTTTTCGAATATCGATCTTCTTCCTTACGAAACTGATACGTATCAATAATTTTTCTGATATGTTCAGGAAGGAGTTGGTTTTGTCGTTTACCTTTTTCAAAGTGTTCACTCGCATTGACGATAAGTACGTCATCGTATTTTTTACATTTCTTTAAGACAAGTATGCAGACCGGAATACCAGTTGAAAAGAATAAGTTAGCGGGAAGACCAATTACTGTATCAATGTGATTATCTTTTAGAAGTTTGGTGCGAATTTTAGATTCTGCACCTCCACGAAATAGAACCCCATGTGGCAAAATAATAGCCATGGTACCTTCATCACTTAAGAAATGGAATCCATGCAAAAGAAAGGCAAAGTCGGCGGCAGACTTTGGCGCGAGGCCATGACCTTTAAAACGAAAATCTTCACCAATAGCTTCACTTGGTTCCCACCGATAGCTAAATGGGGGATTAGCCACCACCGCGTCGCATTGAAGTTTCTTAGCTGGATTCATCTCACTCAGAACATTCCAATCATTAAGAAGGGTATCGCCATGATGAATTTCAAACTCAGAATCTTTCATACCGTGCAACAGCATATTCATCCGGGCAAGGTTGTAGGTGGTAATGTTCTTTTCTTGTCCGTATATTTTTCCAATACTGTTCGGGCCAAGTTGATTTCGCACATTGAGTAGCAATGATCCCGAACCACATGCAAAGTCTAATATCTTGCTGAGTTTTTTCTTTTTACCGCTTGATGGGTCTTGACTGTCTAGCGTTACTATCTCAGACAATATGCTTGAAATCTGCTGAGGTGTGTAGAATTCTCCCGCCTTTTTACCAGATCCTGCAGCAAACTGACCGATTAAGTACTCATAGGCATCGCCTAGGGCATCGCTGTCAGCAGAAAAATCAGCAATTCCTTCAGCGATCTTGGTGATGATCGTGCAGAGTTTAGCATTTCTTTGGGTATAGTTTTTACCAAGCTTCTCAGAGTCGAGATTAATCTCAGAAAATAACCCGCGAAAACTATTTTCAAAAGATTTATTCTCAATGTATTTAAAGCCCTTTTGCAAAGTAAGCAAAAGATCCTTATCTTGAATTCTAGCAAGCTCTGAGATATTGCTCCAAAGATACTCAGGCTCTAAAACATAATGCACCTTACGACGCATTTGTTTTTCAAAAGCTAGTATATCTTCAGAGTTCTTTTCATACCAAACACGAAGAGGTGGCCGTTTATCGTCTTCAGGAAGCTTCGGATAGTCTGACTGCAACTCCTTCTCTGCTGCAATTTCATAGTTACCAGATAAATATCTTAAAAAGATAAAGGACAACATATAATCCCGAAAATCATCGGCATTCATCGCCCCGCGTAAATCATCCGCAATCGCCCAAAGAGTGATACCTAGTTTATTTCGCTGTTCTTCTGTCATAATTAATTTTCACCTATCTTTTCACCGAAAATTTTCGGCAATGTAAATTGAAATGTTGTGGTAAATTGTCTAAGAATTTTACGAAAGAGATCCTGATTATCTTCTCCCATTGGCGTAGGCTCATGAACTGCGTATGCCCCATGACTCAATAAATTTAAGGCTCGATTAAATAAGGCCTCATTCTCCTGATTATCAAGAGCAGCAAGACAGAAAGAAATTTTAGAGTGTCCGAAAAAAGCTGCTGTCTTTTCCATAATAGTACGAAGCGCATTAAAATGAAACGTATAAAGAATTCCACTTTCCGGATCTGCAGCCTTATGCAATTCAGCAAGAGTAGCTACATGATGAAAAAAAGGAGTATCTTCTGTTGAGCGAAGCGTATATGATCCTTCACCATTTGGGCGATGAAGAAAATAGCGTTTATGATTAATTCCTTTCTCAACTCCCTTCTTTCTTCCTATCTCGTTACACATCACATTAAAGAAGAGTGAATGATGAGTGGAAACTACGATTTTTAAAGGGTCGGAAGTTTTACTTTCATTAACGCGCTTTACTGCCTTTCGTAAAAGCTCAGAAAGATCACAAGCAACCGCAATAGCGTTGTTGTCATCTAGAGAAGAAATCGGATCGTCAATGTAAATGTACTTGACCCATCCGTATGCCTCATGTCCATCAATAACTCTCTCACAGATGGCCATGAAGATACACCAGACAAAAATAATTTCTTCACCGCGAGAGATTTTTATATTTTCATCTTCGTTGTCTTCCTTCTCCTCTTTCCCCTTTTCTCCTTTATCCCGACTCTTTTTGAAAGTCTCCTTTCTAAAAGTAATAAAGTGAGGTCTGGAAAATGATTCTTCACCTTTTTGAATCTCTTTATATTCAATATTAAACTTAAAATCTGCGTAACGATCAAGGTACATTGCAATCGTCGGTTCAAGATCAAGGCTTGAAAAACCTTCAAAAAATCTAGAGTACTCGTTAATCTTCAAGCCCCTTTGAGAATCATTCTCTAAATCGTTTTCCCAAGTAAAAAGGTCTTCGGTAAACGCATTGAAATAAAGGGTATTAGGCTTGCCACCATTTTTATTTTTACACCGATCCTTAAACCCCATAGACAATCTAGTTTTTCCTGTCCGATTATAGGCATATAGAAGTACAATATCCTCGTTGTTAAGATCATCTCGAATCCGATCTACTAAACGATTTAAAGTTTGAAAGCTCTTTACTCCCTCGCTCATTCTGACACCTTATCCACAATTGGAAAAAGCTGTTGCATTAAACCTTTTTTATGAGCTTTAAGATCTTTGATCTTTTTATCTTCAGCAGCAATTAAATCATCAAGGGAAGAGAGGCAGTCTGAGATTTTTAGTTGTTCTGTTACATCTGGAACTGTAAATTCAATCTCAGAAAATTGATTAAAGCTAATCATCTTACCATCTCGAAGTCCTTCAAGATTCTTCGTAAGAATTTTAATAAAAGATTGTGTTTTAAATAATTGCCTGAAAAATCCATCTATAATTTCTATTTTTTTTCTTAAAATTACATAGGCAGGACTACAGATGCCCTTAAAATACGAATATTCAATACCTCCTTGAAATGACCTAAGGCTAATAATAAAATCACCAATTTCTACAACCTTATAACTTTGTATACTCTTTTCCGTCGCCGACACATGGTAATTTATTAAATCTCTAGGAATTGCCCCGTGCTCTTGTGTTATTGCTAGTACTGGTAGGTCAGAATCATGTTCCTTGTTACTTATCTGATGAAAAACATCCGATCCCTTGAATTCCTCCCACTCCCCCTCAAACCCCGGAAACCTCAATTCCGGAACACTCGCCCCTTCAGCCGGAAATAGATTCTGCATCAAGCCTTTTTTGTAGGTCTTAAGTGCTTCGTGTTTTTTTGTATGCGCGGTGATTAGATCATCAAGGGATGAGAGGCAGTCGGCGATTTTTTGTCTCTCATCTACGCTGTCGGGAACCCAAAACCTATATTTTTTTAGTTGTCCTCCATTTATTGAATTGATGGTGGCACCTAAGTCAGCAGATACCTGTTTTTGATAATTCTCTGTTTGAAGCAGTTGAAATACAAAATCGGGACCTAACGATCGCAAAACCGTCATAAATGCGCCATGCGTGCATCGCGGAAGACCTGAGGGTATTAATGCATTTTTACCAATTAAAGGCTTCGAACCATTTCTTACACAAATGAGGATATCTTTAGGTTGAGATAAATTAGCTCCTTTAATATCGTCTCGAACATATACATTATCCTCTAAATAGATATTGCCATTCTGAACGTTCGAAGATCTTAAAACCAGAAGTCCATCTTTTCTCAAATCGCTAGGGCTATAAGTAAGGCCGGACACTAGCTCGCCCAGCTTACTTAATTTTGTTTCAGTCCAATCACTTCCCCCCTCAAACCCCGGAAACCTCAACTTGGGCACTAAACCCTTCCCCTTCTTCTTACTCATAAGCAGCCAGCCCCGAAATTTCTCTTCCTCGCGCTAGCTTCTTAAGCATTGGCGCTAAATCTTCCATTAACGTAAGCTCTGCTTGACTTCTTACCTTCCATCCTAAGTCCAAAGGCTCAAACAACTCACTCAAGCGTTCACCATCAAAAATCATTCGACCTAAAATGCCATCAACGAACTCTTGTAAGATCTCTTTCTTAATTCGATGCTTCTCCGCCAACTCTCCTAATTCCTTTGCCAATTTTTCAGCTTTAAAACGTTCATATCCACGACGAACATCTTTCTCGTTAAGGCTGGTATTTGGAGTTAGACTATTGATGTAATCTACAATGTCTTCACGCTCATCCATTAAGTTTGAGCTTGAACAAATTAAATCAATTAATTGCCGCCGACTCATTTTTTGCTTGCTTGATTTATCATCTGTTGATTTCGCAATTAAGCCCATGATGTAATCATAATCAATCAGGGCTGAAGCAAAAAGCACCAATTCGAATTCTAACTGCCGTACAGGATCATCTGCTTTGCTCTTACCTTGCTCCACCTTTAGTCGCTCAGCGGTTTCTAAATACGAACCTCTGAATGAACGCATTTGATCTTCAGGTAATAACTGCTCAATCTTTTCCTTCTGTTCAGAAGTTAAATCAGTATATTGATCCAACTGAGTTTTTAATCTCTGAACTTCCTTAAATCGATTTACGAACTCGATTCTGGCTGTGTCACCTTTTAGGCTGTAAACTGCTTCAGGCTCACATAAAAGATCACTTGAAGTCATGAAATTTCCAAGCGCGGCAACAGCCTTTTCATATTTTTCTATAACTACTGGCGCTGGATCAACCAGCCAAATTTCTTTAGAGCGGTTTATATCTTGCCCTGAAAATCGCGCGATTGCAGTATTTACAGCATCTTCTTGGTAGCGAAAATCAAGAATATTTCCATATGGCTTCGTATCGTTTAGTACGCGATTAGTACGAGAAAATGCTTGGATCAATCCATGATACTTGAGGTTCTTATCTACATACAAGGTATTAAGATATTTTGAATCAAAACCCGTAAGTAACATATCTACAACAATTGTAATGTCGATCTTATTCTTACGTGGATAGTCCTGACTCGAATACTTTTGATCTTTAATCCTCTGCTGCACATCTTGATAATATAGGTCGAATTCGTTGATGCTATGGTTTCTATCGTACTGCTCATTATAGTCAGATATGATTATTTTTAAGGCTGCCTTTTTCTCATCAGGAGATTGCTTGTTATCTTCTTTTTCCTGTGGCAGGTCCTCTTGAATCTGTTGCACATCTCTATTACCTTCCGCTGGAGGCGAGAATACACAGGCGACATTTAAATGCACGTAGCCTTCATCTTGAGCCAGCATTTTTGCCTGAGCTTCTTTTAACAATTCGTAATATTGGATTGCATCATTGATAGAAGAGGTCGCAAGTAAGGCATTAAATCTTCTATGATTTGTTGCGCTATCATGTTTTTTAAGAATTTCAGCTACTACCAATTGGGGCGAGGCATGTCTAGGCTTTACCTTGTTCTTACCATCTGTAGAAGCATTTTTAGGCTTTTCTCCGAAGTAATCGACATGAAATCGCAATACATTTCTATCATCAATTGCATTTGTAATCGTGTAAGCATGAAGCTGCTTCTCAAATATATCTTCAGTTGTAAGATACGAACCTATTGTACCATCTACCTTATTATAACTGGCATTGTCGTCAAAAATGGGTGTTCCAGTAAAGCCAAATAATTGCGCCCTTGGGAAAAAAGTTTTTATAGCCTGATGATTTTCACCAAACTGAGAACGGTGACATTCATCAAAGATGAATACTATCCGTTGATTTCTAAGGGGCTGAAGACGCTCCTTGTAAGTTTCCCTTCCACCTTGCTTGATTTGCTGATTTCGCTTGCTATTTTCATCTAACGCAAGTCCCAGTTTTTGAATTGTAGTAACGATGACCTTATCGGCATAATCGTCTGATAGCATTCGACGAACCAGTGTCTCAGTATTGGTATTCTCTTCTACGCAACCCTCTTGAAACTTATTGAACTCGTCTCTAGTTTGTTTATCCAGATCTTTACGGTCAACTACGAACAGGCATTTGTCGATGTCAGGATTATCTTTTAATAGGGTAGATGCTTTAAAAGAGGTAAGAGTCTTACCACTTCCAGTTGTATGCCAGATGTATCCATTCCCACGATTTTGGTGTATGCAATCAACGATCGCCTTAACAGCATATATTTGATACGGACGCATCATCATCAATTTTTGTTCGCTTACAACCAAGACCATATAGCGGCTTATCATCTGACCTAGGGTGCATTTAGCAAGAAAGTTCTCTGCAAAATCGTCTAGGTGGGTGATCTTTGTATTATCTTCTTTTGCCAGCTGATAGATGGGTAAAAATCGCTCATCCGCGTCAAAGCTAAAATGCTGATTGTGGTTATTTGCAAAGTAGAGAGTATTGTCCCTATTGCTTACTATGAAAAGCTGGACGAAGCATAATAAAGTGTTCTCATAGCCGTTTCCAAGATCATTTTTGTAGTCGACAATCTGCTCCATCGCACGGCGAGGAGTGAGGCCCAAGGTCTTTAGTTCTATTTGAACAACTGGAATACCATTTATAAGTAGTATTACGTCATACCGGTGATGGCTGCTATCTGTATTAATCCGAAGTTGATTAATTACTTCAAAATCGTTTTTGCACCAATCTTTAATATTAACGAGGGTGTACTGAAGAGGTGTTCCATCTTCGCGCTGAAAGGTGTTTCTTTCTCTTAAAGTTTTAGAGGCATTAAAGACATCCGAATCTACTATCTCATCTCGGAGGCGAGCGAATTCAGAATCGGTCAGTTTTACCTGATTTAGGGCTTGAAACTTTTCACGAAAATTCTGCTCGAGAGTTAGCTTGTCACGAATATCAGGCCTGTATGCGTATTTGAGATCCTTAAGTTTCTCAATTAATGCTTGTTCGATCTGCTGCTCTTTAGTCATTTATTGATAATAAATTTTATAGGAATGTTTGAATTAGTATTCAAACTTATATTACGTTCTTTTAACATACGAAAGCCGTTAAAACTATAGAATCCTATTGTTTGTTTTCCCCAATTCACTCTCTCGCGCATGCATATTTATTACTTTCTAATAGTGCAACGCTTCATTGCACTATTAAATCCTGGCATAGAATTTAATTTTACCCTCAAATAGATCATTAAATTAGTAGCCAGGTAGTTAAATTAGTAGGTTGGCCACTAGCCTACAGGCACTATTGAAATACCCAAAGATTAGAAAAAAGAAGAGTAAAAACACTAAGGAAAAGATTCTCCAAATAAACTGCAAAGAAGAAAAAAGGACCCCGAGTCCTTTACTTTGAAAACCTTTTAAGTAGAAGATTTTGGGGTCATGGGCCAATGAGAAGATGATCTCCTCATTGTATTTGCAATAGTTCGCTCCCAGCACTAGTTATGGAATAAGTACCCTTTTCCAGTTTAGCTAATCCCAACTTAGCCAGAGAAGTCATGTAACTTCCAACTCCGCTTATACGGCCAGGATCTTCCTTCGCTTGGACATGAAGAGTGTTTCTGATGAACACGCTATTTTTAGGTCCATGCTCTTGGAGGAGGTGCAAAATAGACAACAATTGTTCTCCTTCCCGATGGAAGTCCTTAGTCGTGCCATGGTCTACCATTAACGAGGCCAGATTACGAAGTTGCTTCTGTCTGGGCATTGGAACTCCAGACAAGTCCGCTACTTCCTCCACCAATCTTGCCAACTCTGCTTGGATATTTACCATTGTATCCTGAATGCATTTAAGCCTTTTCAGAATAGCTGATACATTTACCTTCTTCTGCGCATCGCTACTACTCATAACGAACCTTTCAACTGAACCTAAAATTCGAGGCCACATTAACCATACATCAAAATCATAGGAAACAATAGTGGCTGCAAATTATTTTCAAATAGTCCCTTTCCCGTATGCTGAAGATATCATCCTGCTTGTTGCAAAATGCCTTGATTTCATTAGATCTTTCAAATAGTTAGATAAGTAGCTAGGCTACTAGCCGACTCTAACTAAATCAATCCCATCCTTAGAAAAAAAACTTACACCTTCTGTTTTACTAACAGAGTGAGTTGATGGCCGAAGCTCACTTGAAGCTAAAAGCAAATTATCGTTTAAAAGATTAATGCTATAGGAGCACCCATAGAAAGAAGACAGAATCAATATAAGAACAAAAACTCTCATTTCCCCAAACACCCACATTTAAAAAATACCCCTAGCTCTAATTTCCTTTAATACAACCTTATATCTAGTCGCAATGAACTAACAGAAGTAAGTAGCAAGCCCACGTAACCACACAAAAACCACGCATAATTAGATGCCCACTTCACAACCTAAGGCTCATAATAATATGAATACAGACTATAGTCATAGACAATCCTGCTCTTAGTTGGAATTGAAAGTAGTTTGCAGAAATTCAAGCAGGCAATTATGCAGTATTAAGGTGGCATTATTGCGTTGTGCTTAGTCGCTGTGGCTAAGCAATGCACTGAGAAGAGTTCGGGGAAGAGAAGGAATAACTCTACTTTTATCAAATTTATCAGATGGTTAAATAGGTACGTAGGCTACTAGCCGACTCTAACTGAGAATTGGGGAATTAATAAGATAAGGAACAAAAAAGCCCTCACCAAAGCGTGGGAAGGGCAATTGCTCAGAATTTGGAAAAGCACGTTTGGACTATTCGAGTATCTGATTAAGACACCTCATGAACGCGTCATTGCTACCGATTTCCGAGGACACCACTGAAGCTTCCAAGACGGGGGCGTCTACTGCGACCAGAGAGAGACGGAATTCTCGGCACCAATTTGCACTATCAAGTCCAATCTCTTTCAGAAGACCACTCCAGTTGCAGCTACCCAGAGACAACAGCAGCAAGAGCTTATAAGTCGCCGTCCTCTTTTCCGTCGGAACATCAATGATTTTTCCGTATTCCAGTTTGCAGAATTTCTGCCACTTTTCGAGAACGTCAAACCATTCAATTGCGGCAGACCTTACATCCCGAACAGTCTTGATCTTTCTGCTACCGATTGTAAATTCGAAATCCATTCCCTCTACGGTAGTACAAATAGAGTCAATTTCTTCTAGCGAGCAGACATCAAAAAGAAATTTTGTTACCCCTCCATTATAGCTCAGATCAGCCCATTGGATAGAGAACTCCTTGTTTCCCAAGTCACTGGTAGAGATTAGTAACATTACTCGAATACTAGTCATCTCAAAACTCCCGTCACGTAACCTAAAAACCTTTACCTTACCCACACTAGGTGAGGTACTCATAAAGAAGCACAATTATGCTTCTTTATGAGTACCTCTTATTTATTTTACCCAAATTGAATTTTAAAAGAGCAGTAGTTAGGTCGGAATAATAGCATTTAGATGAGTTGTAAGCAATAGGCTGTCCCAGGCTTCAGACAATTCCAGATGGTTAAACTAGTAGGTAGGCCACTAGCCCTGATTAGGTATATATTAGCTATGACTCAACCTTAGCACGAAGCTCTAACAACAATGAATTTATGTGAGGAGTACCCAGGTAGTTAGGTCAGTAGGTAGGCCACTAGCCCCAGGCTTACAGCTAACGAATTTTTCGACCGCCAACTTGAAAAGATCCGAGAGATTAGGCTTTCTGAGCGCAAGTTTTATCAGAAGATTACTGATATCTACGCTACTGCATTAGATTATGATTCTTCAGCAAGTTCCACTAAACGTTTTTTTGCCGCTGTTCAAAATAAAATCCATTATGCTATTCATGGCAGTACGGCGGCTGAGGTGATAGTGGAGAGGGCAGACCACACCAAAGATAATATGGGACTTACCAATTGGGATACTGCTCCAAAAGGTAAAATTCACAAATATGATGTTGTCGTCGCTAAAAACTATCTCTCAGACTTTGAGCTTGGGCAGATGGAGCGTATTGTATCTGCATATTTGGATATGGCAGAAATGCAGGCCATACGTAAAATTCCCATGACGATGAGCGACTGGGAGAAGCGCCTAAGTGGATTTCTGACGTTATGGGATAGAAATATCCTACAAGACGCTGGCAAAGTAACTGCTGAAATTGCGAAGGCTCATGCTGAAAGTGAATTTGAATAATACCGCATCGTCCAGGATCACTTGTATGAATCAGATTTTGATCGACAGATAAAAGGATTGGAAGATCTCGAAAAGAGACTCTTAGAGCGTGTCGGGGGATGACGAGTAAGGGGAATTATATGGAGAAATTGTTAGATGGGGTGGAGGCGAAGAGGAAGGTAGTTAGGTAGGTAACTTTTAATTAGTTAGGTAACTAGGCTACTAGCCACATCCATTCTCTCTGTTAGAAAACCATTCCACGACGACTAGTAGTTCTACATAGGCCCAAGGAATATTTTAATTCCTGGTCCGGATTGTCAGGCCTGATTTGGGGGCATGATACTTATGCAAAGTATATAAATACCAAAGCCACTGATTCGCAAGTACTTTCTGCCAGCAAGTATGGCGTTTTGATCATAGGCATCAGTGCAGGATTACTTATATTGACTATTAAAGATTACCTAAATGGAGATGTGCTCTTCAATTTCAATAGAGCTGTCGCATCTGCGATAGCCGCTCCTCTAATACTATCAGTATTCTGGGCAAAACTACCAGAAATTCAATTGTATTTGCTACGCTTATCTCACTAATTATTGGTGCACCGCTTGCTTGGTGGTCGAATTCACAATTATATACACACAATGAGCCAACAAAAGTCCATTGGGTAGCTGCCTCTACGCCACTTTCTTTAATCTCACCTCCACCTCCATCCCCACACCATCCACCATTCGTAACAACCGATCAATAGTTACCTTCTGCAAACTACCCGACAAAATTCCACTAACAGCTGAGCGAGGCAGACCTGACAACTCGGAGAGTTCAAGATGGGTAATATTGTTAACTCGAATATTATCCTGAATACCCTTAATAAGCTTTGCCTTTATAATAGCTTCGGTACTTCTAGCTCTAGAAATTCCTAGCATTGTAGATAGTTTTTTAGAATTGGTTCTTTTTTTCATAGTATCCTTTTTAGCCGATCTGCTGCTGTCTTTAAATTCTGAATAGGGGTCTTGTTGCTTGTTTTAACAAAGGCATGGATCAACCATATTCCTTCTGCTCCCAAGATAACGAAAATAATCCTATAAATACTATTTCTATCCCTAAGCCTAAGTTCATAAACCCGCCTCCCGATAGTAGGCATAGGCCGACAAATGGGCATGGCTAAATTCTCTCCGTTTTCTAACCGAACAAGAAGATCAGCCAAATCACCCCTAACATCTTCAGGAAACTCTAAAATCTCCTTTTGGCAAGGTTTCAAAATCTTTATCATCTGAGTGTCTCATATTTAAGACTTTGTCGTCAACAAGAATCTGGTTTGAATAATGTGTTAATTATTTATCGTATTTATTTCAGCACTGAGCCAAAATAGTAGAACAAACCGATAAGCTAGTGGCCTACCCAAAAAGTTAAATAAGTAGGTACGCACTAGCCTACTGGAATAGGTAGTGATGATTAAGTTATTGATTTTTCAATACCTATCGATCTGAGGTAGAAAAGGAGTTAGGTAGGTAACCAAAACTCTTGGCTCCTCTCAGTTACCACCCAAAGTGCCACTAAATTAGACAAGTTACATAGACAGGTCTATGAGGACTCCCCCCTAATACCTCAAACTATCCCATAGTTTCATATACTTAATACAAATCTATTTGGCATTTCAAATTCTTCTTGGTACAAAACATGAACATTATACTTTTCTAACCCATAACTATTTCAAAACATGTCCTCTAATTCTGACCTAGATAGAAGAAACTTTATTAAAACTGCAGGTGTTGTTGGAGCGGTCACCTTAGGCCTTGGAGCTACTGCTAAAGTTATTGCAGATAATGAACCTCCTAAGTCATTAGGTGAAATAACTACACACACACTTCCAGCTCTACCATATTCTTACAATGCCTTGGAGCCTTACATCGATGAAGAGACAATGAAAATTCATCATTCTAAACACCACCAAGGATATGTAACTGGCCTTAACGCAGCCGAGAAAGCCTTAGCCGAAGCGAGAGCCAGTGCTGATTATTCTCTGATTGAATACTGGAGCAAAAAGTTAAGCTTTAATGGAGGAGGTCATGCGTTACATTCAATATTTTGGACCATCATGGCGCCTTCTAAAAACGGCCCACTAAAAGGTATTGGTGGTGGAGAGCCTGCGGGTAAACTCGCTAAAAAGATAAGTCGAGATTTTGGTAGTCTTGAAGTATTTAAAAAACAGTTTGCAAGTGCCGCGGCTAAAGTAGAGGGAAGCGGCTGGGCAATACTTTCCTACAGAAAATCTGATGATAGATTAATTGTTCATCAAATTGAGAACCAACATAAATTGGGGACATGGGATGAAACTCCACTGTTAGTTTTAGATGTATGGGAACATGCTTACTACCTAAAACATAAAAACATGCGGGCAGATTACATAGACGCTTGGTGGAATGTTGTAAATTGGAAGGCTGTAGAGAATAGACTTAGTTCGATATAGTTTCACTGCTAGGAGTGATGAAGGGCTAGTCTAGCCAGCCCTTCTTTTTAAAGCCTAGTAACATTCCTCCACCTAGGACAATCATTACGACAATCAATATTGGATATGAGTATTCATACTCCAGTTCAGGCATATACTTAAAGTTCATTCCGTAAATGCCCGCGAAAAAAGACAAGGGTATAAAAATAGTTGAGATAACAGTAAGTACTTTCATCACATCATTCAACTTATTGCTCATACTAGAGAGATACACATCCATAAAACCTGAGGCTAATTCTCTGTAGTTTTCAACTACATCAATAATCTCAATCACATGATCATACACATCCCTAAAGTATGTATTAGTAGTTTTATTTATATTCTTAAACTCATCTCTTATTAGAGAACTAAAAATTTCTCTCTGAGGCCATATTGCTCGCCTTAGTCCTAAAAGCTGTCTCCTAGCATGATATATTTCGCTTAATATTTCCTTTGAAGGATCAACAATCAACTCTTCCTCGATATCCTCAAGATAGTCTCCATACTTCTCTAAAATAGGAAAGTACTGATCAATGATTCTATCGGATAATGCATATGCCAAATAATCTGTTCCAGACCTCCTAAGGGCTCCCTTACTTTTTCTAAATCTATCCCTTAAAGACTCAAATACATCTCCAGGTTTTTCCTGAAACGTTAAAACGAAATTCTTCCCCAACACTATGCTTATTTGTTCTGAATCTATCTCATACTCTTCATTCATACTCATCATGTGAGTAATGATTATTGTATAATTCTCCTGTTCCTCAATCTTCGGGCGCTGTGGGACATTAACTATATCTGATAAAGTCAACTCATGGATCGTAAACAAATCCTTAATTGCACTTAAGACCGATTCATTACTAAGGCCATCTAAATCTAACCAAACTATTTCATCGGACTTCGCAAGAATGCCAGAAGTTGGCAACTTAAATTTACCAGATTGAACATACTCAAGAAACTCATCTCCCTTATAACTATGTTCAGTTAAATGATCTTCGCCGTAACGCAACACATTAACCTGAACTTCTTCCTTCGATGGGTCAAACATTAGGGTCCCTGGCTGGGACCCAACAGGAGCGTAACGCCTTCTAAACATCTAATTTATTATTTTGAATATGAAAAAGTACTTTCTGAAGGCTTACCTAAGTCAGTCTTCTTAACATTTTCAAAATTGGTCATTAAATGCTCAAGGGTAAGATAGACTGTCTCAACATCATCTTCTATCTTCAAGGCCTTACTGATCGCATCCGCTGTGTGCTCGCCTTTATTACCAACAAGATAATTCATAACCACCTTCTGAATCTCTACTACCTTTGTCGCAGCTTTCTTACCTGCTTCCACACCAGGTTGATGATAAGCATTGATTCTAACAAAACTGGCATAATAACCAACCGCTCTTTCAAACAGAGCTATCATTGCTCCTAGAGTTTTAGGATTTAGACTTTCAACTGAAATAGTTATTGAATCTCGTCCATTTTCATACAATGCCTTTCTAGTTCCTTGATAAAATCCAGATAAATAATCACCAGAAGTAAGCTGATCCTCAACTTGTAGATTATTAAACTTACCTGTCACGCTAGAAACATTTTCAAGAACTCTAATAAACACGGCAAAGAAATTATTTAAGCCATCCCTTAATTGCTGAATATAAGCATGTTGATCGGTAGAGCCTTTATTCCCATAAACTGCGATACCTTGATTAACTACCTTACCATCAAGGTCCTTTTCTTTCCCAACAGACTCCATAATTAACTGTTGAAGATATTTACTAAAAAGCACTAGTCTATCTTTGTAAGGAAGAATAACCATATCCTTTTCCCCCTTTCCATTCCCTGCAAAATGCCACATGAGGGAAAGCAACATAGCTGGATTTTTTAATGGATCATTCTCTCTTGTAACACTATCCATCTCCCCTGCCCCACTTAACAAATCATCTACATTAGCGCCCATCAAGGATAATGGTACTAATCCAACTGCAGACAACAAAGAAGTTCTACCACCTACCCAATCCCACATATACAACTGTTTCAACCAAGAGGAATCCTTCGAATGTTTATCTAACTTACTACCATCGCAAGTTATAGCCACAGCATGTTTAGCAAATGATAAGCCATCTAGCTTATACCTTGCTTCTATTTCCAACATTCCATTTCTAGTCTCTACCGTTCCTCCTGATTTGGAGATAACCAAGACTAAGGTTTGATCTAAGGAGCCTTTTAATTCTTGATATAAACGCTCTATCCCATCTGGATCTGTGTTATCGCAAAAATAGAGTTCGCATTTATTCTCAGCGGATCCTAAGGCATCGTAACCAAGTTGAGGCCCTAATGCAGAGCCCCCTATACCAACTACTAGTACTTTATTAAAAAGTTTACCCTTTTCGCCCTTAATCTTTCCAGAATGGACATCTGTAGCGAAGCTTTTTATAGCGGAAATAGAATCCTCAATTAAGCCCTTAATTTCTGCGTTTGGGGAGAGCTCTGTATTTCTCAACCAATAATGCCCCACCATACGTCCTTCATCTGGATTGGCAATGGCTCCCTGCTCAAGCGCTTTCATCTCTTTAAGCGCTAAATCTATCTTAGGTTGCATTGAATCAATGAAACTTTGCTCAAACCTCATTCGACTTATGTCCAAGCTCATAGCCAAAGTAGGCATTTCTAAGTAATATGTATTATATTTATTCCAAAGATTTTGTTCCATAAGATTCCCCAGTGATGTAGTAAGTATTAGGAGCGAAGTAGTAAGTATTAATTTAATTGCGTGTAAAAAATTATGACTAAAAGATACTCCCTTCAAATCAATTTGACTATTCTTTTCTTAGTATTAGCACTTCTCCCATCCACAGGCCTAGCGGAAGACTCTCATTCAATAAGTGAAAAGATTATTAATGCAGTTACAAACGACCCCAAACTATCTCATTTTAAGCTAGAGGTTTCTGATTCTCCATATTCAGTCATAATCAGAGGGGAAGTACCTTCAGAGAATGAAAAGTATAAGATATTAGCCATCGCCAAAGAATATACTGGTAATAGGGAAATCGAAGACCAAATTAGCATCAAAGAAAATCAATTCAGGAAAATTGATGCTAGTGATTCAGAGATTACAAAGAACATAGAATCCGCTCTAAGTGCTGAGGGTATTTCCAACAAAGAGATTTCAGTAGAAGAAGGCATAGTAACTGTAGGTGGAGATTTTCACAGCTTTAAAGAAGTTGACCACCTATTCTCCATAGTCCAGACCATACCAGGCGTGAAAAAGATAAATTCAAAGGCAACAGTAAACGCAGCTCCCTATATGAAGGAGTTTAATGGAAGAGGTGAAGACTATAACCAGAGGTCTGGTAAGGAATAAAAGTTTGACCTCGCGTCATTGTTTATTTTATTTTTAATTACTTATCACGCGAATTCTCAACTTCTCCGCCAACTTAATCATCTTCATATCACCAGAGAATAAAGTTGCGTTATGGGAAACTACATCGGCAAGTATTAATAGATCAGGCAAGCCCCCTAGTAAGCCGGAGCCCTTTGCCTTTTGTAGAATCTTTTCACAAAACTTGGGCGTAACAAACGAATCAATAGGAATCAAAACATTCAGAAGTCTTTCCAATTGGGCAAACTCTTTTCTCCTTACTCCACTTAACAACTCTAATCTTACAACCGGAGATAATAACACTTGATTATTTAATATAAGTACGGACAAAGTATCATCCGCACCTCCCCTTAAATAATCCACAAAAATAGAGGTATCTACTAAGACAAGATTATTCATTAACTACAATCGAACTCTCTCTCTCAATCTATCAATATCCAAATCAATTTTAATCTTACCCTTCAACTTCAGAACCTCCCTCCTTTCAGCTTGAGCAACAAGCTCCTTCAAGCCAGCGATTAAAGTTTCAGTCTGATTTAACTCACTAAGACTGCATGCCTTTTTCAAGAGCGCTTCTGGGATACTCGTAGATATTTTTTTAAGTTTCGCCATATATACATTGTTTAGTTTGTGTATAGAAGTTTATCACCATAGTTCTATATTGACAAGGTTATTATTGGCTGAAGGCGTAGGCAGGGTAATATCTTCAATCCATATTTATCAATCTAAATCTCCTAAGCCTCTCTCCACCCCTTCCACCATAGAAACAAAATCACTAAATTGACGTATCCATATTGTTCCCTTGGGATACCTTCCATCACTCAATTGAACATATCGTACAAATACACTAGGAGGTCGATTATCTTCATAGGAGGTTGCATCTAGCTCATGGCTAAGAATCTGATATTGACCACCCTTAAAATGCTCCCAAATAGATTCGATAGGAACTTGTATCTCCGCTTCTGATTTAATGTTCTTTTGACTAGTTATCATAAATTATAAACTCTCAATTAACTCCCGCAGCTCTTCCTCCAAGCCAACATCCTTTCGCCACTTCCTCCCCGCCTGCCGATACCAATACTTTGCGTTCTCAACATCACCCTCTATCTTATGCAAATACCCATGCACCCAAGCTGTCTCCTTACTATCCTCCTCCTGCAAAACATCATGAGCCCTATCCCAATCGCCTTTCTTTAAATACCAAAGAGACCTTAGGGCAATGCTTAGATCTTTGGGAGGCTGTTCGAGTTTCAGTGATTCTGAGGAAATCTTCATGGTTTGGTTAGTTTGTTATTCTAATGTTTATTAAAATATAAGAGCGTCGATCACAAGCTTGTTATTGATTATGGGCTGTACTCGCAAGGGGAAATACAGCTAAAGAACATAGTACTTACTAATATTCTTAAAATCCAAGCAACAACTCTTTTAATTCTTGCCACGGATAGAACTCGATTTCTTCTTTTCTATATTTCTTATCAGCTTCACATATACATACCAAACGGGCATTGGGATATTCTTTCTTAAACTGTTTTAATTCTTTTAAATCTTCTATGTCTGGGTTAGTGCTCGATTTAATTTCGATTGCAAGAGGATTCTCGTAGGATGATCTTCTTAAAATAATGTCTATTTCCTGCCCAGTACTAGTTCTCCAGTAATTGAATCTAAAATTTAGATTCAGATAATCAGACACCCTAATTATCTCATTAATAATATATGTTTCAAATAACTTCCCATACCGAAAACTAGACCGTGCCACTGGAAGTTGAAGTTCTCTTCTGATTGCGTTTAGCACTCCGCAGTCAAAGTAATAGTACCTTGGGCCTTGCACCATTTGTTTTTTTACTGATTCACTCCAGCCATTGATTCTATGCACCAAGAGTGTGTCTTCTAATATTGAATAATACTGCTCTATTGTTGAACTAGCTACTCTACATTGCCTACCAAGTTTAGAAAAATTTATATTTTCCCCATTCAACTGCGCCGATAATTCCAGAAAAAGCATAAATGCATCTAACTTCCGAACCAATGACTCTTGTTTTATTTCTTCGGACATATAAGTGTCAACATAACTTGTCAGAAAAGGTTTGGGGTCATGTTTGTCGAAGTACGGCCTAGGCAAGGTTCCTATATGAAGCGCCTTTCGCAGGTCGATATTTGTTTCAAGCAAAGATATGGGATGAAGACGCACTTGAATTGCTCTACCAGCTAAAAGATTAGCCTCTCCCCTCTTAAGTTTTCTAGCACTTGAACCAGTTAAAATAAAATTTAATTTACTTCGGTATTTCTCTATAAGGTAATGAACCTCATTTAACACTTCCGGTATTAGCTGAACTTCATCGATTGAAACTAAGGCGCTCTCTTTTGTGGTAAGGAGTTCCTCTACCTGATACCTTAAAAGAGTAGGGTCAATTTTAATACTTCTAAAAACTTCAGATTTCAGAAAGTCGAAATGCATATCAACACCGCTCAACTCACTCAAAAGCTGAGTTTTCCCCACTCCCCTAGGTCCAAAAAGAAAAATAGAGTAATTTTGGGATATTAGGTCTTTTAGATCTACTATTCTTGGTATCATAAACTAAATATATAGCATATATTTAGTTTAGTGTCCATGATAATATCACTGGAAACGGTAGCCTATCTACCCACTTAACCCTCCCAATTTGTGATATTCATAATTCTGCTTTACTTGATTCTAGTTCGTAGGAAGCTCAATCTTGTTAAGTGTGCATTTATCTCATCGATTGAGATTTTTAACTTTCCTAGAAGTAGAGATTGTTATAATTATTCGATGCAAAGTTATTATTGAGGGAAGTGTTTTCCTGATCTGAGATTAATCCTAGGACAAGGCTAGACTGCTGGTTTGCTTGAGCCAGAACTGCGACAGCAGATTGTTGAACTAGTTGAGAAACTATCATATTTGTAGCTTCTTCTGCGTAGTCGACATCAAGAATAAGACCTTCTGCGATTGCGTAGTTTTCTGATTGAGACTTGAGCAGGTTTGTAGCAAAGTCAAACCGACTTAATCCAGCTCCCACCATCGATTCTGTCTGTAGTAAATATTCTATATTTTCATCTACTTCTGTCTGGGTGGCCAAGGACTTTAGCCTTGTCGATAAATCAATGTTTTCTAAGGGTTTTACTACAAATGTAGAGGATGTGGAGACTGTGTTGGCCAAAAATACATTAATGGTATCGGTATTTGCATTGGTAGTAACAACGTCAATCACACCATCATTATTCAAGTCTCCCACGTTGATACTGGTGGTGTTAAAGTCCGTTGCATATGTGCTTTGCGCCTGGAAAGTACCATCCCCATTTCCTAGAAAGACTCCAGCGTATAAAGCATTTGCGTTTCCTGCAAACAGGTCAAGTATGCCATCACCGTTTAAGTCGCCAACTGATACTTTGCGTGGCGTTCCTCCTGTGGCATATGTAACTCCGCTAACGAAAGTTCCATCGCCATTGCCCATATATATGCTAAGGTCTCCGCCGTTATCAGCCGATACAAGGTCTACATAGCCGTCATCATTAAAATCTCCTGACTCTATTGCATATGGTTCGCTCCCCGACGCGAATCCTACAGCGGCTTGGAAAGTACCGTTTCCATTGCCTATAAAAATGCTAATTGTGTCACTAAGGATGTCGGAGGCAGCAATATCCAGAACGCCGTCATCATTAAAGTCAGCTAAAATTGCATCATATGGGGTTGCTACTGTATAGGATGTTTCTGCTTGGAAAGTACCGTCCCCGTTCCCTAGAAGTACAGAAACATTATTAGAAGAAAAGTCTCCTGTCATAATATCTTGAAAACCATCGCCATTTAAATCGCCAACTTCTACCGAGGAAGGGCTTGAAGTTGTAGCGTATGTGGTAGAAGCTTGGAAAGTACCATCCCCATTTCCTAAAAGTATGCTTACATTGGCGCTATTTGAATTAGCAGTTACAATATCAAGGAAGCCGTCCCCGTTAAAATCCGTGCTAGCAATTGCATTAGGAGTAGTTCCGACAGCTAAAGTTGTTTGAGCTTGGAATGTGCCATCTCCATTGCCAAGAAAAAGACCTACCGTATCATCAACCTTGTTAGTCGTCGCAATATCTTGAATGCCATCACCGTTAAAATCACCTATAGTGGTTTCGGTAGGATTGTCTCCGGTAGAATAGTCTGATTTAGCCTGAAGTGTGCCATCTCCTAGGGTTTCGTTAATCGTTGTAGCAAGGGATAGAGTAATATTACCATTAATACCGTATCCCGCTTGTACGCTTAATTCTGTAGCATCACTGGCGAGCACATCGATATTATTAAACTCAGCAATTCCAAGTATCCTATTGTACTCATCAGTAAGAACTTGTGCTTCTTCGTCTAGGGCGGCTCGTTGACTTGTTCCAAGAGTCCCATTTGAAGCTTGAGTAGCGAGTTCCCCAAGCCTGTAGAGAATACTTTTCATTTCCTTTACTGCACTCTCAGCTACATTTAGATAAGAAATGCCATCGTTAACATTTCTAGCGCCTTGAGCATAAACTCTTTTATCTACATTTAAATTTGCAGCTACTGCTTGACCTGCTGGATCATCCGAGGAACGATTAATTCTAAGACCAGAGGATAGCCTTTCCAAGCTTTGAGATAGCCTGTCTGTAGCGGAGGAGAGACGCCGCTGAGCACTGAGGGATGCTATGTTTGTATTTAATGAAAAGCTGCTCAAACTAGATTATACTACGAGCTGATCTGCAAAAACTATCTCTACAGAATTTACAAAAACAGTACTAGCAAGTTCCTAAAGTAAATAGGATATCCGTATGCGCGTTAAGTGTGCTTGAGCCAAATTGCTCAGTTCCATTTGCACACCGAAGAGGGTAGTAGTAAATACCAAGAACCTCACCTAATATATATTCGTAACTTTAGTATGGAAAGTGAATAATCTGTGGCTAAGTGAATTGAGGAAGAGTTAAGATATTTTGTAAGTTAAGAATGCTAGGACTTTGTATTAGTGTAAGTATTTTAGGGGGTTATGGATTTTTCTCACAGTAGCGTGGCTACTCATAAAAAAATAAATAGTAACTCAAAGTTATTATTTAGAATAAAAGACATTTTAAAGAATTTTTCTGTTGATCTCTCTTAAGTGGTACATTTTTCAAGTAGACTAAAACTTATCAACCACTTTGTATTTTAACAATGTTCCTCGGTATACCTTGTAGATGGCAATTGGGAAACTAAAATACACCGCTCCAGTCTCCGTTTTCTTCAAAACATAATTCCCCGACACCCCAGTCTTTTCTCCGGTCAGTCGCATTTCTTCTACTAATTTTTCATTAGAAGGTTTCGTATATTGTCTTAATATAGTGTTATAAAGTAATGAAAGAAAATCATAATACTCTACCCCATACTCAATCCCTAGATCAGTTCCAAAACTCTTTTTATACCTTAGCCTAAATTCGTCGGTTACGTATGGAGCCACTACGAGAGTATCTTCTATGTGCTTCTCAAGTCCAGCATTCTCCTCGGGAACTGCAAATTCTTCTACTCCTATCATAGGAACTTTATACCCCAGTTCCATTGATTGTTTTAAAAATGCCCTGTGTGAACCTGGAAGTAGAAGTACTAAGAGATAATCTAATTTTTTCTTTTTTAACTTTAAGATTTGAGTTCTGAAATCTACTATTCCAGGGATGGCGTCAATTTCCTTTGACACGGTTTCGCCAGATCTGGTTAAGTTAGTAGGTAGGCCGATATCTTTTAAAAATATAAGTTCTAAATGCAGGTGAAGCAGATGCGATAGCTTTCGGTAAATTATTTATTGCAAATCCAGATTTGCCCAAGAGATTTAAAGAGAATTTACCACTGAATGAACAAAGAAATACCCTATTTTATGGTGGTGGGGCTGAGGGGTATACGGATTATCCTTTTTGGGGGGCTTGAGGTCGGCAGTAGAGGTAAATAGTATTTTAATAAATATAAATAAGCACTTTCATACCTTAGGAACTAGCTCAAACCCAGCTTCGATGTCACCACGGTAAGGTGAAGTCTTCCAGGAAAGCGTAATATCGTCCCATTCAATAAAATCAACTACATCATTCCATGTTTCAATAGTAGCAAGCGCAGTAGCAAGCGCAAATGAGAATACTCTTCTATCTTCAGTAATTACTACTCCAAATTCAGAGTTCTCGCCTTGCTCTACACTAAATACAAGTAATGTAGTTGATAGATTTATCCCTTTCTTAACTAGTAAACGACGTAAGCAAGTCCAAAACGATTCTTTCGAACTACGCATTAGCGATGTAAGTTGAGTAACGACTTCTTTACCATTCATAAATCTTAATACCTTTGTAGACCCCTAAAGAGTCTCCCTTGAAAAAATTCTAGTTTTTGCACCACGGGCATAAAAACCCAGAAATTAGTACTACTATAATTGATAACTCTACATTCCATCAAGAGCCTCTGCCAAGCTACTTGCTACAACTATCATAACCCACTTCCTATTCTTGATATCAAACTCGGCAACTCCCCAATCATTTCCAGTTGGATTATAGACGATAACTTTATCTTCTTCTGCGTTATTTGAAATCTGTAGCACAATCCAAACTTCATTCTTACTTGATAGCCCATCGTCTAAATCGCAAATTATTGATTTAGGCATCCTAATATATTCGTGTAAATTAGTACGTGAGATACCATGATGGTTTTGAAAAGCTTCATTTTTTAAAAGCTCTTTCTCTAGAATTTTTGATACTTGCTCTGAATTCAACTGGATACTCCACGAATAAAAGATAATGGTAAAAAATAATCGTACAAGCCTTTTAGCATCAAGTATTTTGCATTATTAATTTTCATTATCATAACATCCCCTACTAGTCCAAGAAACTTGAAATCCTATACCTGCGTTCATACATACTTCCTCAGCCCTATGAAAACATTTCTTTGCTATTTAAGTAGGATCATATTCGCAAACAATAAAGAACACCGAATTATGATATTAGAATTTAGATGATCAGGAGGCTACTATTTGTCGTTATTAATTTCATCTTTTAGCAAAGGCTTGGTTCGATAGGACTCACGACAGGTCGCCTGTGCCCTACACGTAGATACGAACCTGTAGGGGTGCGCAACTCAGAAGCTTTCCCAATGGACCGAAGGGCAATTTCCATAGAAAAGTTTAAGGGGAAAACTAGACCGAAAAATTGCTTACCGCAAGAATTCGGTCTAGTTGAATTAAACCATACTAGTCTTTTTTGGGCTCTTCCATATTAAAAGCAGGGTGCTTCTTTGCTTGTTCCAGAATCTGCTTTTTAGCGGAATCTACAGCACCATCGGCGACTGCTTTTGCTGCGCTCCTAGCTGCTTCTTTTGCAAATGACTCATAATCCACTTTCTTAGAATCACGAGAAGGCTCAGCTTCTATTTTTTTGTTACCTCCAAAGATTTCTAGTTTCTTAGCATTTTCTAGTATTTCTCCTTTATCCTCAAAGATATTACCGAGTCTTGCATTCTTAGCTGGATTAGATTCACTATTAGGCTTAGCTTCATTTTCTCCCAAGCCTCCGAATATGCCTAGTTTCTTGGCATTTTCTAGTATTTTTTGTCTATCGTCATGAATATTGCCGAGCTTTACTTGCATACCTTCTAAAGATTCGGAACCTGATACATTAGGTTTAGGCGGGTGCTCTTTAAAATACTCTGTAAGACTTTGACTCACAGAACCATCCGCCCCTATCGAAACTTTTTTTTCTGATGCCTTTAGGCCATGAGGAGGCATCACTAAACTCCTTGTCATCCCCTTGAAGACGCCCAATGCAAATTCTCCAACACGTTTCCCTACTTCCCCGAGAGAGGGCAACTCAGCCTTCTTAACCTCTGTCTTTTTAGTATCCATACTTAAATCCGACATATAACCTCCATATTAATGTATTATACTTATGTTGTGATTTGAAGCGCTATGGAGATGATAAATAAAATTTAAATAGCTTCGTGAAATGGGAACCAGTAGGAAAACATAAAACTCGCTATAAGTACACAACTTTTCAGACTAAG
>CAYGUX010000014.1:0-72502 GCA_964353175.1 uncultured Bdellovibrionales bacterium
GATATAGACACTCACATTCAAGGATTTCACCAAAAAAGGATAAATCATGGCAGGTATGCTTCCCAAAACCCCCGATAAATTTGTGCACATCCCAGGCACTAAGGTCGCTATCATTGCAAGCATGTGGCATCGAGATATTATAGAAGCTATGGTAGCAAGTGCAAAAACACAGTTGCTCTCAATAGGCCTTGAGGAAAAAAACATTCTAATCACTTGGGCACCTGGTTCCCATGAGTTACCTCTATATGCAAAACTCCTATTTGAAAAACACCACAACCTCGACGGAGTAATCGCATTCGGAGTAGTACTCAGAGGCGGGACAACACATAATGAATCCGTAATTCAAGCGGTTGTTAATGGTTTTATTAATCTAACCATAGAGCAAGCAAAACCAATTATTAACGAAGTGATCGGCGTAGACAACATTGAAGATGCAAGAAAAAGGGCAGCGGATAAAGGAATAGAAGCTGTCTTTGCCTTCTCTGAGGTAGTTGCTTTTAAGAGGTCTTTGATAAGCGTGTAAATAATTCATAGGAAATAAAAGCTTAAAGGACTTGAGTGGGATTGTTTGTAAGCGCTCCCATTTTTCATTGGCACGTCCTTGTGCTCATGAAAGGCCGTCCCACAAACTCTGAGACGTCGAAAAAGAATATTTTTCGACAGACAAACCACGTGGTTACAGCAAAAACTTAGCCCTTCTGAGATTATTTCTATTTATACCATTATATTTTTAAAAACTTACTTTAACTAACTTTGGTGCATATCTCACCAAACAACATACAGTATAGTGATTCTTGTGGACATCTACTCCTATACTTACTTTCTCACCTTCATATGATAGTCTTTTCATAAAACTCCTATTGATTTAACTAACGTTGCTTTATAATCCCGAAGCCCCAACCTCGGGTCAAATTGGACAATATCAAAGACTCAAGTCCTATTCAGCATTGCAACTCTGAGGAGTTACCAAGCAACGCTCCAGCCTACAAATCTAAAATCTCCTTAATACCATCTCTCCAAGACATAACCTTAATTCCATTTATCTCCTTCTTAATCTCATCTCTACTCAAGCAATATGCAAGTGAATTCTTAAATTCCTTTTTATAATTTGAAATACTTCTTAGGTGTTCAGGATGGACATTCCTAGTAGATTTTATTTCAACTAAAGTAGGAGAATGATTCCCAATTTCAATAATTAAATCTATTTCTGCACCATCTTTACTTTTTAAATACGAAAATTTTGCCCTATTTCTCTTATAGCTACTAAGCCTAATAAACTCTAAAATTATAAATTGTTCAAAGATGTCGCCATAGAATGAAGTACTTTCATTTAAAGGCGAGCTATTCATATTCAATATCGCTCTAGGAACACCGCAATCAAAGTAATAAAACTTTGGTGCTTGGGATTGTTGCCTCCGAATTGAGTGACTATAGGCTGGAAGAATAACTCCCAAATGAGTTTCTTCCAGAATGCTGAAATACTGCTTAATCGTATCTGGAGCAACTCCCACTTCTCTAGCAATACTTGCATAGTTCACAATCTTAGCATTCATCTGTGCTGAAATTTCTAAAAACTTCCTAAACGGCGGAATATTTCTAACCAATTGCTCAGCTACAATTTCCTCTCGCAGATAAACATCTACATAAGATTGTAGATACTCTATCCTGCCATTACTCTCAGGAAAATTAAGAAGGCTTGGTAAAGTACCCCAGTTTAAGGCGTCTTCGAGATTAAATTTACTGCCTAGCTCCAAGTGCGTAAAAGGAAAAAGCTCATAATACAGAGCTCTACCGGCCAATAGATTAGCATTGCCTCGCTTTAACTTTCTTGAGCTTGATCCACTTAAGATAAATTTTAACTTCTTTTCTTCAATAAGAAGATGAACAAGATTTAATAAAGCTGGAACTCTCTGTACTTCATCTATAATTATCAAAGAATGCTCCGGAGCTTCCACTACTCTTTCTAGTAAAGAATCTGGTCTCTGGCTCAAAGAGTGATATTCAGTATCTTTAAGTAAGTTTATATAGAGGTAAGCTTCAGAAAGGTATCTCTCTTTAATAAGAGTAGACTTACCCACCCCCCTCGCACCAAAAAGGAAAAAACTATTATTATCTAAGGGGTTAAGTAGTCGACTAAGCATACTTGATATTTATCGCATAAATATCAAGTATTGTCTATGGGCAAATTAGGTTTAATAATTCAAGGGGGTTAAGCACGGACTCTACACACCCACTTAAACTACCCCCACCTCCGCGCCTCCGCGGTTAATCCCCCTCCCCATAAAAAGGAGAGGGCAAAGCCCTAATCCTTCACCAACAACCCCGCAGTCTCAACGTAAGCGTCCACAATAGGCTTACTATTACCACGAGTCTAAGAAAAACCTATAACTGTCATCCCGAGGAGCGTAGCGACGTGGGGAACTCATTCTTCTATTTTTGTTAAAGACAAATCTTAATTTTGTGTTACAGTCTGTCATAAGGTGAATTCCTTGTTTGGTGGGCATTTTCGTTCTTAACAAATTCATAATACTACACTTTTCAGAAATTCACCTTAACTTTATTTGCTCGTCGTGAATTATTCAGGCTAGTGTTTTGAAAATGTCATTGACACATCTAGATAAGATATGTTATGCGCGTGTTCATCTGGTCTATAACACACTGTTAAATAGACGAGATAAATCAAAGTTTTGCGGGACTTGTTATTTCTACAAGTTTCTTTCCATGGATAAGCACAATTTTATAAGTGCTAGATTTTAGAGAGATGAATATGAAAGTTTTGTTCGCGTTGTTTTTGTTTATGATCCAAGTGATTGGTCAAGCAGTGGCTCAAGTTCCAGACCCGGTTCCAGACCCGATCGGAAACGGACCTGTCGTATCGCCGAGTGTTTGTGAAGCCAACCAAATGCTTTATCAGCAGCTTCAAAGCCAACTACTTTTGTCTAACATTCAACTTGATTGCCTTGCAGGAAGAGGCGATTCGCTGCCACTACCAGGCACTTCAAGTTATCAGGCAGAAAAGGTTAACAACGACGCTTTGCGTAATAGCATCTTGCTCTTGGAGTTGTTTAACTCTTTGGTATGCGGACCTTTAGTTGATCCAGAGGTTTACGTCCCGCCCCCGCCTTCACCGATAGATGGAACAGGCGGTTTTCATTGCACACCGCTTGGAGTACCTGAATTACCTTATTCTGAATTACTTTATTAAGCTCTAAAACTACTAAAAACCGGCACTAAAAATTGAAACCCCGGAACAAGTTCGCGTACGCGAAGAAATGTAAGCATCCACAATAGGCTTACTTTTACCCACAAATATTTCATCTTGTACTAACTAAATTGAAGTCCTAATCTTACTAGGTATATAGAAATGTACTTTAGCCCGCATTATTCATGAACATGTTGCTGAGAGGTTGTAGGTTGTGTAAATGTAAGGGGGCCTGCTGAAAAATGGAATATTTGTCATTGCGAGCGAAGCGTGGCAATCTCAACTATCTGTAATTGTTTGAGATTGCCACGTCGCTTCGCTCCTCGCAATGACAATATTGATATTTCGCAACAGACCCATCAGGATGGTACCGCAGGCAGGACGGCCTTTAGAGCGCACACGGACGTGCGCTCTAAAAAAGCGAGGAACTGTTAAGCCAGCTGTTTATTTTTTTAAAGAACAAGATTTTTAGCGGAACCATTATGAGATTGCCAAGCTTCGCTCGCAATGACATCTGCATGCCCCTTTGCGAAACTTCCTCCCCCTTGTCAGGACCTTTGCGGTCAAAAACTTAAATCTCCGCCAAATACTCCTGTATAGTCTTAACCTCTCGACTAAGCCCCGCATGCTCCAACTTCATAGCCTCAATCGCTACTTCAACGGCCTGCAAAGTTGTAAACAAAGGAATACGAGCTTGAATAGATGAACTTCTAATCGTTCTTGAATCCATCAAAGGGCTACTACCTTCGGGGGTATTAATTACCATATCAATCCTGTCCTGCTCAATCTCATCGACAATATGCGGTGAGCCGTCTCGGACTTTATTGATCACGAGCACCTTAACTCCGTTATCACTTAAAAACTTAGCTGTTCCAAGAGTAGCTATAATAGAAAAACCAAGTTCAGTTAAATCTCTAACCATAGGCAAGGCCTTTTCTTTATCATCATCTCTAACACTAACAAAGATTTTGCCCTCAGTGGGAAGAGGATTGCTCGCAGCCTTCTGAGCTCTTGAAAAAGCATCGGCCAAATTATTCTCTATCCCCATTACCTCACCTGTAGACTTCATCTCAGGCCCCAAGATTGCGTCAACTCCTGGGAATTTAATAAATGGGAATACAGATTCTTTTACTGCCTTGTATTTAATTTTAGAAATAGCTTCTCTGTAATCAGTGAAATTTAGAATTGGGCCATAAATTCCTAGACTATGCAGATCCTTTAACTTCTCTCCCGCCATAACTCTAGCTGCAACCTTTGCCCATGGCACACCCACTACCTTGGATACAAAAGGCACGCTTCTGGACGCCCTTGGATTTACTTCCAAGACGTGGACTCTACCCTTCCTAACCGCATACTGGACATTCATTAAACCTCTTACCTGACAATCACGCAACAAGGCTTTTGTACTAGCTTCTATTTCTTCTATGGTCTCATCTGAAAGATTCTGACTAGGAAGGATAAAAGAGCTGTCTCCAGAATGCACTCCGGCACGTTCGATGTGCTCTATTATTCCACATACCACTGCGGTCTCTCCATCGTATACGGCATCAACATCAACTTCGGTCGCATCATCCAAGAAACGATCCAATAGGACAGGCCTATCAAATGAAACCTCTACGCTCTCTTCAATGTACGTTGCTAGCTCTTCGTTAGAATGAAGTACAGCCATCGCTCGACCACCTAAAACATAGGAAGGTCTTACCATCATGGGATAACCCACTTCCTTCGCTACCTCTAAGGCCTCTTCCAAAGAAACGGCAGTTCCACTCTTTGCCTGCACCAATCCAACCTTGGATAAAAGAACGCTAAACATTTTCCTATCTTCGGTAAGTTCAATAGAATCTGGAGAAGTTCCGATAATTGGAACTCCATCATCTTGAAGTGCCTTAGATAATCGAAGAGGTGTTTGTCCACCATATTGCACAATTACACCATCAGGTTTTTCAAAATGTATAATTTCCAATACATCTTCCAAAGTAAGTGGCTCAAAGTACAAACGATCACTGGTATCATAATCCGTAGAAACAGTTTCAGGATTACAATTAACCATGATTGTTTCAATTTCTGCGTCACGTAGAGCCATTGCAGCGTGTACACAGCAGTAATCAAACTCCAAGCCTTGACCAATGCGATTTGGGCCACCGCCAAGAATTACAATTTTCTTCCTATCGGTAGGTTCTGAATCTGAGGTGTCTTCGTAGGAAGAATAGAAATAAGGAGTAAAAGACTCAAACTCACTAGCACAGGTATCTACAGTTTTGAATCCTGGGCGAATGTCTAATCTATGCCTAAGGGCTCTTACTTCAGATTCTTCGCAAGACAGTAACTGCGATAACCTCTGATCACTCGTACCCAATCTTTTTACCTTGAGAAGTTCTTCTTTTGAAAGCTGATCGACAGATTTTGACTTTAGTGAGGCTTCTGCCTTTACGATCCTTATCATTTCCGCCACAAACCATTGATCGATTCCTGTGCTTTCACACACCTGATCTAAAGTAGCTCCAAGTTCTAAAGCCCTTCCCAATAAAAATAATCTATTATCTGTAGGGGTGGCAATCAGTGTAAGCAACTCATCGAGATTATTATAACGCTGACTTTCCTTACCTCCCAAAAGCCCCATTCTCCCCGTCTCTAAAGATCTTAAAGCTTTCTGAAGAGATTCGTTAAAAGTTCTTCCTATCGCCATAGCCTCACCCACAGATTTCATTTGAGTCCCTAGTACTCTTTCTGCCGTAGGGAATTTCTCAAATGTAAAACGGGGGATTTTAACGACAACATAATCTATGCTTGGCTCGAAACAAGCAGGCGTCATTTTAGTAATATCGTTTGGCAATTCATCTAGCCGATAGCCTACCGCAAGTTTCGCTGCGATCTTGGCAATAGGAAATCCTGTAGCCTTTGACGCTAAAGCAGAACTTCTTGAAACCCTCGGATTCATTTCAATTACAATTTGTCTTCCAGTTTTTGGGCAAATTGAGAACTGAACGTTACATCCACCTGTGTCTACGCCTATTTCCTTAACTAGCCTTAGAGCTTTATCTCTCAATATCTGATACTCTTTATCAGTAAGAGTTTGAATTGGAGCAACAGTAATGGAATCACCAGTATGCACTCCCATTGGATCAAGGTTTTCAATTCCACAAATAACTACGGCATTATTTCCCTTATCCCGCATTACTTCTAACTCTACTTCTTTCCAACCCAGAAGAGACTCTTCAATTAAAAGCTCATGATTAGGAGTGGCATCAAAACCTCTCTTAATTTTCATATCAAACTCTTCTGGACCATAGACAGCTCCTCCCCCACTACCACCTAAGGTTCTTGAGGGTCGAATAATAAATGGATAACCTATCTGTCGCACCGCATCTCTTGCTTCATCCCAAGTTTTAACTAAAATACTTTTCGCATTCTCAAGTCCTGCCCTTTCAGAGATGACCTTAAAAGCATCTCTATCTTCAGCCGCCTTAATTGCTTCTACGTTTGCTCCAATTAGCTCACACCCGTATTTCTCAAAAATACCAAGTTCATCCAACTCCAAAGTAACATTTAAAGCAGTCTGCCCACCAATTGTAGGAAGCACTGCATCTGGTCTCTCTCGCGCTATGATTCTCTCTATAAACTCCGCCGTAATTGGCTCAATATATGTTCTATCTGCTAAATTTGGATCAGTCATGATCGTTGCAGGATTTGAATTCACTAGGATTACTTTATAGCCCTCTTCTTTCAAGGCCTTAATTGCTTGCACCCCTGAGTAGTCAAACTCACAGGCTTGACCTATGACAATAGGACCTGAGCCAATTATTAAAATACTTTTTATATCCGTTCTCTTAGGCATTTCTCTTATCCAACTTAATTACGCGTAAAACTTTTCAACTCGATTAAAAAACTCTTCAAATAAATACTCTGAATCATGTGGCCCTGGGGAACACTCTGGATGGTACTGCACAGAAAATGCATGAGCATCTGGAATTTCGATTCCTTCCACTGTATTGTCATTTAAATTTAAGTGCGTAATCTCCACTCCCCTTGGAACAGATTCTTTCTTAATAGCAAAACCATGATTCTGAACTGAGATTTCACAAAAACCAGACTTCTCATTTCTGACAGGATGATTTCCACCTCTATGACCAAATTTAAGTTTAAAAGTTGGCGCACCAACCGCAAGACCTAATATCTGATGACCTAAACAAATTCCAAATAGAGGATACTTGCCTAAGAGAGCTTTAGTTGTCTCAATCCCATAAGTCACCATTGCTGGATCTCCAGGGCCATTAGAAAGAAAGATCGCCTTTGGCTCAAGTGCTTGAATCTGCTCATAGGTTGTTGTCGCTGGCACAACCGTGACTCTAAACCCTACATCAACAAGTCTTCTAAGGATATTATATTTTATCCCAAAGTCGAGCGCCACCACATGCGGTCTATTCTTTAGGCTAGACGCATCTACCTCTTTGTACCTATTCTCTTCTAAACTAAAAGATCCTTGAGTCCATTCATAAGGCTCACTAGTAGTAACACTTGGGACTAGATCAGTTCCCTCCATACTTGGTAGATTTTTTGCTTTCTCTTTCAACTGAGGCAAGTTATCAATGTCGGTTGAGATAACACCCATTTGTGAGCCAGTATTTCTAAGATGAGTAACTAATGCTCTAGTATCTAACTCTGAAATACCTACTACCTTATTTTTTATAAGATACTCATTAAAAGACATCTCAGCTCGATAGTTGGAATAGGTTTCCGCAAGCTCTCTACATATTATTCCAGTGGCATGAACTTTATTCGATTCAACATCATCTGAATTTGCCCCGACATTACCAATGTGAGGATAAGTGAAGGTCAACATTTGACCAGCATAAGATGGATCACTTAGGATCTCTTGATAACCATACATACTCGTATTAAAAACGACTTCTCCTACACCTTCTCCGCTCGCTCCGACAGACTGACCAGTAAATACGGTACCATCTGCTAGCACCAACACTGCTTTAGCTCTGTGAGTCATCTTTATTTTACCCTCTTTTATATTTCATTTCACCATTTACAATTGTCATATAAGCACTTCCCTTAAATGACCAACCCCACATAGGAGTATTAGAACTCTTAGAGCGATTATCTTCTTTTGACAGAGTGAATTCATGATTAGGATCCAGCACCGAAATATCGGCCTTTGACCCCACTTCTAAATTTGTTATTGGCATGTTTAGGCATCGTCTTGCAGAATCACTCAAACTATCAATTAACCTAGGTAAAGTTAATTTACCCTTGTGATATAAATCAAATAAGATTGGGATAGTTGTTGGGAAACCTAAGATTCCAAAGGAAGCTCTATCAAATTCTATATTCTTGGAGTCTGTCTCATGGGGGGCGTGGTCACTGGCCACACAATCAATAACTCCTGAGTTTAAACCCTCCAATAAAGCCTCACAGTCCGCTTCACTTCTAAGAGGCATACTCATTTTAGCTTGAGTATTATACCCATCGACCAAATTTTCATTTAGATACAAATAGTGTGGAGCCGTTTCAGCAGTAACAAGAATACCGTCTTCCTTCGCTCTTCTAATTAAGGTCACACCTCTAGCCGTACTAACATGGCAAAAGTGAACTCGGCCACCAGTAAGCCTTGCCAATTCAATATCCCTAGCAATCATCACATTCTCACTAGCATCGGGCATCCCCCTTAAGCCCATTCGGATACTCAATGGAGATTCATTCATGGAAAACCCATTTGACAATTCCTTGTCCTCCTCATGAACTGTTAGGACCGCCCCCAACATCTTACAATACTCCAATGAGCGCCTCATCATCTGACTACTAGCCACAGGCCATCCATCATCTGAGAAAGCAACGCATCCCGCTTTTTGAAGTTCCGCAAATGGGGCCATGGCTTCACCCTTACTACCTAAAGTAATCGCGCCAATTGGATGGATATTACAATCAGCAAGCTTAGCTCTGTCTAAGATATATTCAGTCACAGCCTTACTATCATTGACAGGCTTTGTATTAGGCATACAACAAATATCAGTAAAACCACCCGCTACCGCAGCCTGAGCACCTGTAACGATTGTCTCCTTCCATTCTTGCCCTGGATCTCTAAGATGAACATGGATATCAATTAATCCAGCACTTAAAACCTTACCTTGAAGATTATGTTTCTCAGAATCCTTAATCTCAGAAAAAGACCCTTTTTTGTCTATTGCGACAATGGTTCCTCCTTCTACCATAAGATCTAAATCTTCAACTTTTCCCGATCTCACGACTGAGGCATTTTCTAATATATACTTCATTTAATTAGACTCCTCTGATGTATCAATTTCCTGTCCCTTGCTAGCACATAGCAAAAATAAGACTGCCATCCTAACCGCTACACCACAAGTAACTTGATTAAAAATTAACGACCTCGGTCCATCCGCTAACTCACTAGTTATTTCAGTCCCTCTGATAATTGGACCGGGTGCCAATATTGTAGCTTCAGGACAATGCTTACTAATTAATTTTTCAGTAATTAAATATCGATCTGCATACTCATCTAAATTAGGTACATAAAAATCTTTTTGATACTCATGCTTCATCCTTAGACTCATTACAACATCACTACCAGGTAAAGCATCCTCCATATGGCTATATACTTCCACACCCATTTCTCTAAATCCCTTATCGATTAAAGTAGGAGGGGCAACTAATCTTACTTTATTTCCAAGTATTTTATGGATATGAATATTTGATCTTGCAACTCGACTTCTTAATGAATCTCCAACAAGAGTGATAGTGAGGCCATCATACCTCCCATATTTTTGCTTTAGAGTTAGGCAGTCTAACAATGCTTGCGTAGGATGTTCATGAGTACCATCTCCAGCATTCACAATACTTACATTAGGAACCAATCTAAGTAACAACTCACATGCCCCAGAATAAGCATGCCTCAATACAATGACATCGGGGTTCATTGCTTTAATATTTAAAGCAGTATCGGTAAGAGTTTCTCCCTTGGTCGTAGAACTTGAGCTTCCAGAAACATTTATAACATCAGCACTTAACCTCTTCCCAGCAATTTCAAAACTAGTTCTCGTCCTAGTTGAAGGTTCTAAGAATAGATTTACTATAGTCTTACCTCTCAAGGCAGGTACTTTTTTAATAGAACGTTCACCTACTTCTAGAAACTTCTCGCTTGTTTCCAGAAGGAATAAAACATCTTCCTTACCAAGCCCCCTTATACCAGTTAAATGTGGCCCCTTAAAGCTCCCCCTAGAACTTCCAATACTAGTCATAATTACTTGCCTCGTTCTCTAATATGGACAGAATCCTCCCCATCCTTTTCAGACAAACTCACATCGACAATTTCTGTACGTTGAGTAGATAAGTTCTTACCAACATAGTCAGCCCGTATAGGCAACTCCCTATGACCACGGTCAATAAGCACTGCAAGCTGAACACTTATTGGTCTTCCGAAATCAACCATAGCATCTAGTGCCGCCCGTATTGTCCTGCCAGTAAATAAAACATCGTCAACTAGAATAATATTGTACTTATCTATATTAAAAGGTAAGTCCGTACCTCTAACTAAAGGTTGTTCTGAATTATGAGAAAGATCATCTCTATAAAGAGTAATATCAACTATTCCAAATGGTATCTCTACTCCTTCCAGATCCAATATTTGTTGTTTAATTCTTTGAGCTAGAAACTCGCCCCGCGTCCTGATACCAACAACCGCCACCTTTTTAGGACCTCGATTACGCTCAAGAATTTCATGAGAAATCCGCACAACCGCACGTCTAATTTGATCTGAATCTAAGACCTTCTTCCAAGAGGATCTATCAATAGTACTTTTTAATTCAGGGGACTGCTCTGTCATATTATGTTCCTTATTAAGGGATTATTGATTAAATTGATTTTTAAACTGGAAATATTTTTAAGTGTAAGATGGGGGATACAATAGCTAAGTGACCTGAGAATGTACGCAATCCTTACAACTAGATAGGATACGATGGAAACTAACAATTTTCTGAAAACAACTAAGGAATAAGAAAAAGACGAGACGCTATAAACGCTTGTTGGTATTATAAACACTGAATTTACAACCACTTAATTCCTTTAACCCTCTCTGGGGTCATTAACCCATCATTTAGATGGTGGACTTTCACAGAAGCCCCGTTTTTTGGCAAACGGACGAAATATAGCAGATCAACTGCTCAAGCGCAAGGGCAGGAGCAGGCACAATAGATAGAGGCAGTTAGGCAGCCTTCTTATCCACCCGAATAGGTTCTGTTCGTTTTCTCAATCGAACTGGGCGAATATCTGAGGATACTCTTAATCGGAATTGTCTATCATCTATACTTTCTTCCAATCCGATCTCCTCAATATATTGATTAATACTTTCAACAAACTGTGCGCCGTCTCTAATTCTATTCTCTGGCTTCACTTCTAATGAAGACATAATAAGTCCTTTTAGTCTGGAAGGAATCTTATCATACACGCTCTTATCATAAGACATTACTCTTTGCTTTAACATATCAACTGGCTTTAAGTCCTCACCGGGAATCGAACCCGCGAACAACTCTACTGCAATCAATCCTAAAGAATAGATATCCGTATAAGTTCCGTAGTCTCCTTTTAGCACATACTCAGGGCTTACATACTTAGTAGTCCCATATAGCTCAGAGTTATCTTTTGAACGTTTAACTTTCAGGTCTCTAGCCAAACCAAAGTCACAAATCAATGGTACGCCCTTAGTGCTTATCAGAATATTCTCTGGTTTAATATCTGTATGAGCAAATCCTTTTTCATGAATATGTGCCAAACCTAAAGCAATATCCCTTAGAACAAATACCACATCCTGCCGTGAGATACTTTTAATCCTAGTTCTAAGATCTCCGCCCCCAATATAGCAAGTCGTAAACCCAAACCTAGTATCATCTTCAAGAGCTTGGCCCAAACTTACAATATTTGGATGCTGAAAATTAGCATGCATTACGAATTCTCTTTTTAAATTATATAGTGAATTTTGTATTTCATTTTTTAAAGATATTTTTATCGCGCAAACCGTACCATCAACTAAGCTTGTAACTAAAAATACACGCTCTTCTTCAAGCACTCTTAACACTTTATAATAGGCAAAGTCGCCCTCAGCATAATCTAAAAAATCTTTTTTATTTGAATCCATTTTAATCCACCAAATCCTGCTTAATACACCTTCCCTACCCTTTTAAAAAAAAGGGGACCCGAAGATCCCCTTGTGCACACAAACCACAACCACCTGGTTCCCCTTCCTAACAATTCACACAAGCAACATCCACACAACCTAAGTACCCTCATACTTACTGAAACTCCCTGTTTCCCCCACCTCATTTTGCCACCTCTTTCAACCACCACTGGCACAACATCCTGCCTCAACCCTTTCTAGAACCCTTTCACAACCAACACCCACTAGTCAGGGGCATGAAGAGATTTGCTTCAGATTTATTGTTGCCAAGGAAATGTTATGTATTATTAGAGACTTAGAAGAAGAATATCTAAATTCTATTCCCGTAGGGGCAATCCCTTGTGGCCTTAGTGAAAAAGCGAATTCTGTTTAATAATTGAATTCTTCCATTAATTCATCATATCGATATCCCCTGTTGTACGCCGTGAACATTTTCAAACATACTAATATACACAAGGGCATAGAGACACTACTTTCCATCCTCCCCTATCGAGCAACCACCGTCGGTAACTCAATCCTAATCGTCAAACCTCCACCAACAGTATCACTAACTCGAATAAACCCATTATGATCAGAAATCACGCTCTTAACAATAGCTAATCCTAGTCCAGTACCGCCTACTTTCTTAGAAAAGTACGGCTCAAATAACTTACTCTTATCAGCATCCTTCACTCCAATTCCATTATCAACAAATTCGATAAATAACACAGACAATGCAGGGTCTTCATGAATATTTATATCTATCTTTGGATTTTCTTTTGCAGCCTCATCTAAGGAACTAATAGAATTATCAAACAAATTAATTATCACCCTTTCTATTTGATGCGAATCAAATAAAGTCGAGGCACTAACCTCTCTCTTCTTAAGACTTATTAATATATCAGGCCTTGAGCTTTGATAACCTTCTACGACGGAACTAATGACACTGACAATATTCCCTTCTGAGATATGAGAACGAGGTAATCTCGCAAATTGAGAAAACTCATTTACGAGTACTCTCATATTCTCAACTTGTTTCACTATGGTATTTACCGATTCGACAATTAAATTACCATCCTCCTTTGCTAAAGTATTATCGGGCAACCTCTCACTCATCCTTTGAATTCTTTCAGCAGAAAGTTGAATTGGAGTTAAGGGATTCTTGATCTCATGCGCTATTCTTTTAGCTACTTCCTGCCATGCAGACATTCGTTGAGCCCTTTCTAATTCCGTTACATCGTCAACTAACACAACTAAACCAATCTCCTCCCTTCTTCTCTCTTCATAAAGCCTGCTGATAATAATCTGTAAATTACGAACACTAGACTTACCTTGATAAATAACACTCTTAGTTGCGCTATCCACCTTGCCACGCAAACTTCTTTGGATCATTTCCTCTAATACTTGAGTGAAACTGAGAGGCAAGGCCTCAATATAGTTGCGCTCATAAAAAGATTCGGACTCATTCAAGTCAAGGATAGAACATACAGAAGTATTAATGGTTTTAATACTTCCTTGATTATCAATTGAGAACACACCTACTCCTACGTTTGTTAACACGGTCTCAATATATCGCCTTCTAGAAACCAACTCTTCGGTTGTTTGTTTAAGATCACTTGTCATTTTATTGAATGAGCGTACCAAAACGGTTAATTCATCATCTCCAAATTCTGGAATATGAAAATTAAGATTACCATTCGCAATTTTTTCGGTCCCTTTTGCTAGCAGGCCAATCGGCACGGTTAAACCTCTAGCCAAGAAGAACCCCACTGAAATTGCCCCAAAAATAATTAATAAAGTTACGACAACTAAGGTCGAGAAAAACCCAGAGGAAAGCGGTCTTTGATATGTTTTAAAATCTCGGTAGTCATCATTCGCAACTAAGATACTATTAATAGATTGACTAATCTCCTTTGAGACGAACTTACTTACAACGAGATATTCTTGCGTTCCATTTTTCTTAGCTACCTTAAAAACAGCTCGTACGAATTCTCTATTCCCATACGATTCAGGTTTTACGATAATATCTTCTGGGCTTTCTATAATCTCTTCAAGTGAAGGCTCAGGTAGATGTAAATTTAAGCTACTGGAAGAATCAATTTGTTTTAATTCAGAGCTATAAAGTAGGACATCGAAGTCCACCACATCTTTCTTTACACCATCAAGCACTGCATCTAAATTATTGAGGGGCTCTTTCTCCAAACGATATCTTACAAAGGTACCAATATCGATTACCTGACTCTCCAAAGAATCATAATAGATACTCGCCACTGTTCTAGAGCTCTCCAATGCCAATTCAATCTTTGGGGAAAACCACTCCTTAAAGATACCCTCCAACATACCTTGGGCAACAAAAAACAGTAAGGCAGTTGGAACTAAAGATAAAAGAATAAATGCCAAAACCAAACGGCTTCTCAATCTCGCCCCTAGGATATTTCTTCTTCTATCAAGGATTAATCGAATAATATTTCTCAAAACAATAAAACCTAAAACCATCACCGCAACGATATTAAAATTAATTAAGACTAAAAATCCCAAGTTATTTTCGATACTGCCCGTAGATTCTAAAACAGGAAAAGAACTTTGCAACAACAAGCTGGCTACCACTGCAGCCAATGCAAGCAATAATATAATACCAACTTTTTTCTTTCTTACCTTTACCAAAATAAATCTCTTAGTCTATCCACATAGAACATTATAGAACGCATAGAACAAGCTAAGACTCATCAAAAAGTGAGCCTTGACGATTCACTACTTTTCTCCCTAGATATGCATAAGCTTTACTAGATACCTCTCTCCCTCTAGGAGTTCGCTTAAGAAAACCTTGGGCCAATAAGTACGGCTCATAGACATCTTCTAAAGTAGCTTTTTCCTCTTGAAGGCTCGCAGAAAGAGTCTCAATTCCTACTGGACCTCCATCAAACATATCGATAATTGCAGATAATAAAGCTCGATCCATTTTATCCAATCCGAATTCATCGATCTCTAACAACCTTAAAGCTCTATCAGCCACGACCTCAGTAATAACAGAATCGGCCCGTTCTTGCGCAAAATCTCTCGCCCTACGCAACAGTCTATTAGCGATTCTTGGAGTACCCCTAGCTCTCTTTGCTATCTGGATAGCGCCCATTTCTTCAATTTCGACATTAAGAATTCCCGCTGACCTTTTTACAATCTCAGTTAGTTCTGTTGGTGTATAGAAATCAAACCGCTCAACTATTCCGAATCTATCTCTTAGAGGAGCTGTCAAAGACGCTGTCCTTGTTGTAGCCGCAACCAAAGTAAAAGGCTTAACCTCTACTTTAACAGATCTTGCTGATGGACCTTGTCCGATAATGATGTCCAACTCATAATCCTCCATCGCAGGATATAAAATCTCTTCCACAATTCTAGGCAGTCTATGAATCTCATCTATGAACAAGACATCATGCATATTTAAACCAGATAAAATCGCAGCTAAGTCGCCAGGTCGCTCAAGTACGGGGCCTGAAGTAGCTTTAAAAGAAACTCCTAACTCTTGAGCGATAACACTCGCAAGAGTAGTTTTACCAAGCCCTGGGGGACCATGCAATAAAACATGATCTAAGGGTTCTGCTCGCCTTTTCGCTGCTGAGATCGCTAAAGACACATGATCCTTAAGCCTCTCCTGCCCAATATACTGCAACAGAGTTTTAGGCCTTAAAGAGAGTTGACTCCCGTCCTCAGGGCTTTCCACAGGTGAAATAACCCTAGTGGGGAAATCGTTTTCAGATTCATTCATAGATCTACCATATAAAATTTTGAAAACATTCCCAAACTCATTCTAAAATAATTTCAAGATAGATAGGATAAAGCATGCCCAACCATTTCGCCTGGGTCCTTTACATGCGGGTGATTTTTAACCACTTCAGCGACCGCAGCCTTGGCCTTCTCCTCTGAGAAGCCCAATTTTTCCATCGCCAACACCGCATCATAAGAAGTCAATCCTATGCCTGGCTCGACTCTTGAAATTTCAACATTACCAGTTAAAGGAGTACAATTCTCACTAACAAACTGAGAAACCTGTTCTCTAAGTTCCACAATTATCCTTTCTGCGCTCTTCTTACCGATTCCTGGAACCTTAGTAAGAGATGTCACATTAGAATTGCCTATAGCGATCATTAACTCTTCTGGTCTCTGAAATGAAAGAACAGACAATGCAATCTTAGAACCAATGCCTTTGACCTTCTTTAATAGTAGGAACGTTTGCCTCTCCAACTGAGAGTTAAAACCATATAATACAATTGCATTTTCCCTAACATCCGTATAAATAGTTAGCGTAACTTCTGTGCCCTCAGGCCCTAGGGCTTGAGAAGCTTGAGGAGTTACATTGACCTCATATCCAACACCATTCACATCTAGAACTAAGGTATCTTGAATTTTCTCGCAAATTGTTCCTCTAAGCCTTGCAATCATATCTTATCTATCTCCTAAACTTTGCCAAACTGTATCACCCAAGGACGACATTAGACAAGAGACCTACTCTATATTAATAGATAAAAATCAAAGACCTTTAAGATAAAGCACTTACGATGGAAAGAAGAAGACAGAGACAAGCTAAGAGGAAAGAAACTCGCAGGCAAAACCCTATCTCTGAGAGAAGAAGAAAGACGGAAGAGCGTGCTCCAGTAGCGTCTTCTACAGGAAACAAACGAGGACTATTTTTAAGCATCTTTAGACTCCTATTTTTTTTGGGATTGTTCGGTCTGATTGCTCTTTTTATTTCATCACTGATTTTAAAAGATGAAATTCAAGGTCTCTTAGCAAGAAAGATCACAGAATCCTCTTCAGTAATTCTATCAAGGCCATTCCCCATAAGCACAGATACAGATCTCAAGTTAGCTAGAGTACCAAGCCGTCTTCAAAGACTTCAGTATAATCAAGTTCGCAACAGGCCTACTCAAGCGGGAGAATTTTCATTGTCCGACAACCAATTCTCTATATACCTAAGGAAAACACAAATACAATCAGACACCTATCAGCAGGAAATGCTCTATACTGCTAACATTTCGCCCTCTGGAAAAATATCCGATATCAGTGAATCATTAACCAAAAATAATATTAGCACGATCTGGCTAGAGCCTGAGATTTTATCTGTATTGGGAAACTCCTCAGAAAAGGCTGCAACAAGAAGGCAACTTAGTGATTTTGGAGACAACTTAAAAGAAGCTATCTTAGCCATTGAGGACGAACACTTCTACTACCACTATGGAATAAACCCCTTAGCCATCATTCGGGCCTTTGTAGTAAACTTAAAAGCCGGCAGCTTCGTTCAAGGTGGGTCAACCATAACTCAACAGTTAGCAAAAAATCTCCTATTTTCATCAGAGAGAAGCATACTTAGAAAAGTAAAAGAAGCTATCGCTGCGGTGTTAATAGAAACTACATATTCTAAAGATCAAATCCTTGAGATGTACATGAATGAAATATTTCTTGGTCAAGAGGGGAATTTTGCTATTCATGGATTCGCAGAAGCTGGAAAGTCTTTTTTTGGACACACAGTAAATCAACTTACGCTTTCCGAAAGCGCAATGCTTGCAGGAATGATTAAAGCTCCAAGCAGCTACTCTCCAAGAAGGCATTTAAAAAAGGCTCTTGCTAGAAGAGATATAGTTTTAGACAGAATGCTAGAACTATCTAAGATAACCAAGGAGGAACAAATAGAGGCTATTAAAGAAGTGCCCGCAGTAGTACCAGCTACTAGAACTCGACGTATTGCACCATATTTCGTCGATTATCTTCAAAGAGAAATCGCTGGCTTACTTGAGGAAAACGCTCTAAGTGAAAACTCCCTAAAAGTAGTCTCGGGAATGGACCTAGAATATCAAATATGTGCTGAGAAAGCGGTAGAATCAGGCCTAGAGAATTTAACTAAAAGCTATTCTTGGATTAAGAAATCCAAAGAACCAATTCAAGCCTCACTGATATCAGTTATACCATCAAGCGGAGAAATCAGAGCATGGATTGGAGGTAGGGACTTTGGTCAAAGCCAATTCGATAGAGTCTCCTTAGCTAAAAGACAACCTGGCTCAACCTTCAAACCATTTGTTTACCTCACCGCCCTAGATCCCAACTTAAACTCATACCGCACCGCAAGGACTACTAGCATCCTGATTGACGAACCAGTCTCAATTAAAGTTCCCGGTGGATATTGGGAACCTAAAAACTATGAAGACGAATATCTTGGAGAAGTAAGACTGAGACAAGCCCTAGCCAAATCAATGAACATACCGACCGTAAGACTGGCTGAGAAAATAGGTATTGACCACGTAGCAAGGACAGGAGAGTTATTTGGATTCGGCTCAAACCTTCCACGAGTTCCCTCTCTAGCCCTGGGTGCTGGAGAAGTAACTCCACTTGAATTAGCCCAAGCCTACTCAATCCTTGGAAATGGAGGAGTAAAAAGAGTCTTAAGACCATTCTTCTATATTCTAAACTCAGCAAATTCAGAAGTTATATATAAAAGGCCCGTAGAGGAGACTAGGGTAGTTGATGAAGGACCTGTATATGTACTGACAGACATACTTAGAACAGTAATTGAGAACGGAACTGGCAGGATTGTAAGAAGCATGGGGATAGAAGGTCCTGTTGCTGGGAAAACAGGTACTACCAATGATGCTAGAGATTCTTGGTTCGTCGGTTATACCCCACGAATATTAAGTGTTGTGTGGGTAGGTTTTGATTCCAATAAAGAATTGAAACTAACGGGAGCTAAAGCCGCTGCTCCTATCTGGGCTGAGTACATGAAATGTATTCAACCACTTGAACCAAAACTAGACTTCATGCCACCAGCTTCAGTTAAATTCAGATCCCTCGATAAATATTCAGCACTCCTCATGACTCCCAACTGCCCCCCTGAGAATGCGATAACAGAAGTATTTTTTGAAGGAACTGAGCCTGTGACTGACTGCAACTTACATTAATATCAAAAACAAGCCATTTTAAATAATTGGCTCAATCTAATTAAGTTCGGAATCAGCCCTAATAGATATTTTGATTAAAGCCAACTTAGTATCTCTATTCGCAAGTTTCTCTGAACTTACTAAAAGCAACTCATATGGATTTTCTACAAACTCCAAAAGATCCTCCTCGGATACAAATAAATAAACATCCTTACAGATTTTTGTGTTGCACATATTGAGCCCAGAAAGATCAGCAAGAACCGGCGCTGGCCTATCCAAATAAAAAGCAGGAGCATAATATTCATTCTTATATTGAAAAACATCAGTTCCACCAGCTAAAATTTTAGACCCATAAGGTGGTAAGAGTGCAACTGCCCGATGCATAAAATTCTCAGGGCTTTCAATTGCCATTATCCTTGAGGCAATTAAAACTTGAGTTGAAAAGAACAGCAGAACAAAGGTTAAAGATAATTCGATTACAGCATCCTCAACTCTAGCATTACCTAATTTAAAAAATGCTCTAGTAAAATGTCTAAACGCGAATATCAAAACGACAAGATAGACCAAAAGGACATGACTCTCCAATACAGAAATTAGGTCAAATACCTTAGATAAGCAGGCACTACCACTCGAATTACAATTTAGAAAGGGTACAAGCAATATACAAAGAACGGCCACGATTAAAACAGTCATAACCGATTTCAATATAAAGTTTAAAAAAACTTCATACTTAGGAATCCATTTATCTAACACTAACTTTCGACTTTCTACGATACAAACAGACACAAGATACGACATCGCAGGAAGAGCAGGTAGAAAGTACACAGACCTCTTACTTACACTAATCATCACTGCAACAATAAATAAAGATAGCCAAGATAAACTCAATACCAATAGTTTATCTGAACCAACATCTCCAGCCCTCCTCAAAGCCTTAAAACCACTAACTACTCGCGGTAGGAACAAACACCATGGGATAGTCGCGAGCAGTAGATAGATAAAAGTAAAATAAAATGGTTTTTCATGCCCTCTTTCATCCCCTTGAGCCTTAACTACTCTATACGCATTCTCTTTTAGTAATTGTACTTCTAAAAATCTATCCCCACCAACCTTGTAGGCTAGAAAATACCAAATAGACGACAAACCAAGCGCCACTAAGAATATAAGGAATCCCTTACTTAAGGTTTTAATATCAGGTCGATCCCGCTTAGCTATAAGATATAACAGCAGCACTCCCACAGGAAGGATTAAACCAAATGGCCCTTTAGCTAATACAGATAATACGAGAAACGCTAAAGCACCGAAACCAGTTAGAACTCGTGATCCTACTCCAAGGTAAAACGAAAAAATAAAATACACCGCGGAAGCAAAAACTCCAGCAAATAATGGATCAACCCTTGCTTGAGTACTATACCTCATCACTTCTAAAGAACTAGCTAACACCAAGGCTGTTAATAAACCTAAGATATGACCAGCATGAACACTGAAAAATAAATATGTACCAATGATTAATAAAGCCGTCCCAATAGCTGAGCCTGTTCGAATCTCCATGGGACCAACATTACCAGTTATCTGAGAAGCGCCATAAGCTACCCAATGAAACAAAGGGGGCTTAGAAGGAATCTCTTCTCCATGACGCAAGGGCAAAACAAAGCTCTCTCCCCAATCCAAAGCCCTTACAACTAGACCTTCTCTACCCTCACCCCGCGTGATGACGGGCGTAACAGACGAGAGAAAAAGAAAAATAAATACAATAACTGGAAAACAAAAATAAACGTACTTTCTATTCACAACTCACATCCTTTCCTTATAAGAAATAATCAACTTGATCCTCTCCTCGAACAATAGACTTAATATAAGCAGTATATCTCGCACCAAAGGTTAAAAAATACCCGACATAAATAAGCACGCAAGTTACCACTATTAGACCTAAAGATAAAAAGTTTAGCTGAGATCCAGCATCCATAAGATAATTCCTCGCAAATAGGATACAGGCAGAAATACTTAAAGTTGCTACCAATGGATGCAGAAAGGTGTTGAGATACCTGAAGAGTCCGATTTGAATCTCCCTGTTGGTAATAATTATATATGTTCCAGTAAACACAGGGTAAACAAAGACCCAAGGCAAGGCGAGTAAGTCCAATTGGCCATATTGTGAGGTGTACCAAAATGCAAAAACTAAAGCCGGGGTTAAACATGTATTAAAGGCCATATTCCATAGAGGCTTACCTCTTGCAAAGTGAACAAGACTATTTGGAGAAGAAATGGCCATTATTAATTGTCCGATTAACAAAAGCTTAAAAGAAGGAATAGCTGGAGCCCACTTCTCTCCAATCACTAATACAATTAAATCTCCTGCTAACAGATAACCACAAATATAAATAGGGAAAGTGATAAGAGCAATTAACGATATAAAACACAAATAGATCTTTCTAAATTCTTCCGGCTCATCCTTTACCTTCGAGAGAGTTGGATACAAGACACCTTGAATCAAAGTCACAATCTTCTCAACGGGTATAGCTGCAAGCTGAAGGGCTACTGCATAAAACCCTAAACGTTCTGCACCAAGCACCCCACCACCAAAGAATCTATCCGCCTTAGTATAGACGTAATATAGGCTACTAGAGAGCACTACTGGCAAGCCAAATTGAAGAAAGGGGACTATCTCCTTAAATGAAAAGTGAAAAATCGGTCTAAACTTAGACCTATAGAAATAAGCAATTAGGCTTAAAAATTCACGAAAGATATAAGACCCAATTAAAGTCCAAGCCCCAGCTCCAAGGTAAGCAAGAGCAACACTAAATAGAACACTTGCTGTGGTAACAAGGGTTTCAATAACCCCCAGCTCCTTGAACCTTAATTGTTTTTGAAGTCTTGAGCGAGGAACGATACTCAATGATCCGAATATAAACAAAAGTCCTACAGACCTTGTTAAAGGACCAATTCTGGGTTCACTAAAATAACTTGCTGTAATTGGCGCCAGAATCAAACACGACAAGGACAACAACAAACCCCATAAAGCCATGCACCAAAAAGCAGAAACCTCCTCCTTAAGATTTACATCCTTCTTGTTTACAAGAGCAGTCCCAACCCCAAACTCCACAAAAAAAGTTATATACCCAGTGAATACCGTGGCCATCTCCATGACACCATAATCTTCACTTGTTAAAAGACGAGTGACGATTATGGTTCCGGACCAAGAGAGTACTTGGCTTAAAAGTTTATAAATCCCAAGCCATGAGGCTCCTCTAAGGGCATGGGTTAAATCGCTCATAATAAGGTATAAATTAAAAAGGCTAAATAATCATGAGAAACATACAAGATTATAGCTACTTGCACCACGCGAGAATTACTCAACCTTGCAAATATCTCTTAATTATTATAGGGACTTGTGATATAATGTCTATGGTTCTCTAATTTACGACAAACCCCTAAATAGGTAGCAAATGATTTACCGCATCTCCCTCTCCCTTAATTTACTCTTTTTTTCATCTTTATTTTTAAACCTCCCAATAACAATAAATAGTGCTCTAGCTGAGAATCAACTCAGGCCATTAAAAATAGACACAAATTCATGCACTCCAAAAGAGGAAATTTGTGGAAGTGGGATGGATGAGGATTGTGATGGAGTTGATCTAAAATGCCCTGGGGATGACGGAGACAGAGATGGCTTCCCAGCCTCTGAAGATTGTGACGATGGCGATAAATTTGTTTACCCAGGAATCTCAGTATCATGTAAGGCCGCTTGTGGAGATGGAGTAAAAACATGTAACGCTGGCGGATATACAACTTGTACATGCACCCCACTTTGTGAAAAGTTATTAGGCGGAAGATGTTTTTATATCGATCCTATCAAAGGGAATGATAACAATAGTGGTAGCTTTAGCTCTCCACTTAAAACACTTAAAAGGTTATCTTCATACTACATTACGCCACCACCTGCCAACAAAATAGACTTAGTGCCTGGAGACACAATCTACCTAAAATCAGGTATATATGATCAGGCTTATCAATTTGGAGAAAAAAAGGTTCTTCTATACTTACTTTCGATCGAAGGAACATCATCTGCACCCATTACTTTTAAATCCTATCCTGGTCACACTCCATTACTTAAACTTCCTGGAGATACGCATGCAATATCCTTAATAGGAAGCTCATGGATTAATCTTCAAGGTCTCACTATTGATAATTCACTTTTAGACGGTATTTGGATAGCAGATGGACATAATTTCGATCTAGGTAATTTAACTATTAGAAATACAGATGGAGTTGACAATAACAACCTCTCTGGACTTAAATTAACTAAAGTATCAAACCTTCATTTACATCACTCAATCCTACACGATAATTATGACCGAACTAATGCCGATACGAATGGCAATAAAACTGAGAACAGTCGGAATATGGTTATCTTTGGGGGGGGGGACATAAAAATAACTTACTCTAACATGTTTCATAGTCAGGATACTTCAGCCCAAAAAACGGGGACCTGCTTATCCTACAAGCACGGCCCCTCCTCACTAGATTCTACATTCGAAGTTGGATACAATATATTTTCCAACTGCTATGCTAGCGCTATAGGAACTGCTGGACATGGAGGACATTTTCACCATAATTTATTCATAAATAATGATGTTGCGATATATATGCACGTTTATGGGCAACCAGAACCTCCATTTATGGGGGAGAACTTAATGGAATTTAATACTGCCATTAACACTCCTTTCCTTAGTGCCCAATTCAGCGAAGCTTATGCGGCTGAAGGCACCATAGGTGCCAATACTTCTAGAAATAATATTGCCTACGATAAAACTTCCTACAGCCCATTTCTAGGTATGTACACAATCGATCCCTACGGAAAAGACTCGTTAATGAATGAAGTTAAATCTGTACCCTATCTACTTTCAAATAATAATTGTTTTTTCAATCCGAATGAATCTATTAGTTTCGCTTACTACTCTAGCTCTAACGGACCGAATTCTTCAGGTGGAAGTGTCAACAATCTAAACGAGTGGAAAGAGTTAGGATTTGACTTACAATCACTAGAAACTAATCCACAACTTAGCCCAAATACTTTTCTACCTATAAATTCTTCCTGCACTAATAAGGGCATTTACGCTGAATAAATTTTTTAACTTACTCACTTAAATACTGCCAACATGAATATAGGTATCATTTATCAGGGGGGTGAGTTCCCTCCTGCAGAAAGAATTGAAAAAGAAGCCAAATCACTCTCCAGAGCGGGTCATAATGTTTTTCTATTATGCAACAACTATGGAAAGTTTAAAAACCATAATGAGAAAGTAGGTGATATAGAAGTTATAAGAATTAAACCAACTCTACCGTCCTACACACTAAATAAAATTTTAAAGTTCCCAATATTCTTAAATCCTATTTGGATCATTCAAATTATACTATTTGCTAAAAAACATCGCATCAATGCCTTTCATAATATTGATATTCCCTTAGGATTGGCCGTAATTGCCGTTGGTAAAATACTTAAAATTCCCGTAGTATTTGATATGTGGGAACCATACCCAGAGTGTCTAGAAGCTTGGGGAAAAGAAAAATGGACGTCATACATTTTTAAAAATCACCATCTAGCCTACTTGGTAGAATCTATAACACTTAGATTGGTGGACAGAATCATTACAGTAGTTGATGAAAAGAAAAATGCTTTGATTGCTAAAAACATAAATAAAGACATCATTACCATAGTTACCAATGCGGTTGACCTCGAAACATTTGTCCCAAATACAACGTTGAACGTCACTAATCACCTATCTCCTCCTCTAATTCTTTATGTAGGAGGTATAAATAGAGAAAGAGGATTAGAGGACATTGTGCGTGCTTGTGCCCTTTGCAAGAGCAAAAACCTCGTTTTCAATTGCATCATAGGAGGAGACGGAGTAGACAGAACTCGACTCATCTCCATTGCGGAAGAACTAAACATCCTAGATATAATATCTTTTCCAGGATGGATATCATTTTCGGAGGTACCAGACTACATTGAAAGAAGCACTCTGTGTCTAGTTCCTCACATCAGAAATGCAATGATCGAACAAACAATTCCGAATAAACTATTTCAATACATGTCACTATCTAAACCCGTATTAGTATCTGATGCCAAGCCACTTGCTAGAATTATCAGGGAATGCAACGCTGGGTATGTCTTCCAATCAGGAAACCCAAAATCGGCTGCTCAAATGATTTCAGAAGTAATTTCAAATATTGAAGAAGCTAAGGAGAAAGGTCAGAATGGACGAAAAGCTATTATAGAGAAGTATAACTGGACCATGGAATCCGAAAAATTAATAAGAATTTATAGCACATTAATATAGATGAAACGACTCCTTTATCTCTCCGCAAGTCCGATTCCTCCTAGCACTGACTCTAGTCTTAGTAAATTTAATGCCCTTTCTAGCTTCCTAGAAGGAGACATCCTAGAATGTGTTTGGTGGAAGTCCAAAAAGGATTACGAAAAATATTATAATACACCCTATGGCTCTCCCTTTATGACTGGCAACTTTGAATCTCATTTTCTATTTTTAGAAGCCTATCCATCGTGGTTACGATTCACGGCTAAAGTTTTCTACTACATTAGAATGGGATTAAAACTACATAAGAACAAAGGAAAGTATGATATTATCATGTCATATGGTAGTAACTCCACTGGAATTTCTGCATGCGTACTCAAGTTACTAACCGGTTCAAAGACTATAATTGAAATACCTGGAGTACCTGAAGACGGATCTCTCCTTGACAACCCGAAACCTATATTCTTAGATAAGCTAAGACTTGTCGCATACAATCTCATTCTAAAAGCAGTGCTACGCATAACTGATCACGTCAAACTACTTTACGATGATCAGTTAAGGAAATATGACCCTAACAAAAACCTAAAAACGAGTGTCTTTCATGACTTTGTACCTACTGACATAATTGCTAGTCAAGAAACAAGTGCAGGTAGATACTTCTTATTTTTGGGATACCCTTGGTACAGAAAAGGGGTTGACATATTAATAGAAGCTTTTAATATTGCGTCTAAATCTAACCCTTACATTACTTTAAAAATTGCTGGCTGGATTCCAGACCTGCATAATTTACAAAAACATATTAACGCAAACCCTAAGATTGAAATACTTGGACCTATTCAGACTCAAGAAGCACATAAACTGATCGCTAATTGTCTCGCATTAGTCCTACCGTCCAGAAGTGAAGCAATGGGTCGGGTCCTCCTAGAAGCTATGGCCGCCAAAAAACCAATTATAGGCTCTAGTGTAAATGGCATACCAACATATATCAAACACCGAGTAAATGGACTACTTTTTGAGTCAGAGAATATCGCAGAACTCTCAGCTCATATCATTGAGTTATCACACAATCCTGATCTAGCAATAAAACTTGGCCAAAATGGTCATTGCTTACTCTCCAAAGAATTTGATGAAAAAGCATATGTTCGAAAATCAATGGAAATGATTGATAAAGTTTTAGCCTCATAACAGCAACAAACTCTTCTACTTACATTAAAGAATAACAATACATTAAACTATCCACCATCAATTCAAATCGGTAAAAAAATAATACCTCTAAATACTTAATTCCTAGACTTACTAAAAAACCTTGCTTTCAATATTGTTTCCACGATCCTACCTCTTGCTCCACCATCTCCGTAAGGATTTACCTTCTGGGCCATCCTATCATACTCTGTCTTGTCAGATAACAACTTACTAGCTTCGCAAACAATAGAGTCAACTTCTACCCCGAGCAACCTCACCACCCCAGCATCCACACCCTCTGGTCTCTCAGTTACATTTCTTAGAACTAAAACCGGTTTACCTAAAGAGGGTGCTTCCTCTTGGACACCTCCTGAGTCAGTTAGAATCAAATAAGAACGATTCATAACTTGAATAAAGTCAAAATAATCTAGGGGTTCAATGATTTTTACTCTTGGATTATTCCCTAATTGATCCATAATAGGTCCTCGGGCTTGTGGATTTGGGTGTGCAGGTATTAAGACCTCAACATCTCCAAATTGAATTAAAATCTTCTTTATAGACTCACAAATATTCAAAATCCCTTGACCAAAGTTCTCTCGCCTATGCGCGGTGACTAAGATTTTTCTTGTATCAGTCTCAAAAAAGGACTTTAATTCTGAATTCGAAAAAGTATCGCCCAAGCGATCTAACTGCATAAACAAAGCATCAATTACAGTATTTCCAGTAACTATAATTGTGTCCTCACTAATACCCTCTTTTAATAATGCTTTTCTATTTAATTCCGTCGGTGCGAAATGGATATCTGCAATCTTAGATATCATGCATCGGTTAGCTTCCTCTGGGAATGGCTCTGACTTTGAATAAGATCTTAGACCTGCTTCAACATGCCCAACCTTAATCCTTTTATAAAAAGCACACAATGCCCCTGAAAAAGCGGTTGTCGTATCTCCTTGAACTAAAACTATATCAGGTTTAATTTCATCAAATAAAGGTGATAAAGTCGAGAGTGTTGCGCTTGTGATATCAGCCAGGGACTGCCCTGGTTTCATAATCTCTAAGTCAAAATCAGCTTTAATCGAAAAACCATCTAAAATAGGTTTAACAATATCTCGATGTTGACCTGTAGAAATTGTAACTACTTCCACTTCTGGTCGTGTGCTCAATTCCAATATTACAGGAACCATTTTCACAGCTTCAGGCCTCGTGCCTATTATGCACGCTACTTTCAATCTTTTAGTATATTCCATTAATTTGTATCAGCAATAATTAATCTAATTGAGTGGGAATACCAAACTGATCCCCTTTCTCTCTAACAACCCAAGCTCCGATTTTAACTGGACTCTTAATTGAAACAGTACCATAAGTATTCTCTGGCACCAAGGCTCTTAAGTTCAAATTTACAGACCCTCTAGCTGGTATCGACTGAAAAAAGGTTGAGATCGGCCCTGAAAGTCCATTTATATTTACTTCAATATTCACACTACTTCCAGTCGGATTAGGCAATATTAAACTAGGCATCTGACTAAGGTAAGAATTGAAAGTGCCCATAGATTCCGATTTTATTGCTACAGTACCATTCACGCCATACATATAGTTCACATCCCCATGTGAATCTCTAGCATAAATCATAGATACGATAGCAACTGAATTTTTCTTAGAAGCTGACACAAAAGCAGTGCCTCTTTCACCTTGCTTCAACATACCATCTACAATTAAATGATACGAACCGTAAGCAGGAAGGTACGACTCTGGCAGAGTAACTACTCCTCTCACCTCGCCACTATCACTTCGTATCTCGACTCTAGCTGAAGTAGCTTCATTAGAAGTATTTAATACCTCTATAATCGATGAACCTTGAGTTAAATCCAATGGCGCGGTTTGCAACATTCCTGATCCATACAAACCATTTATCTGAAATGCGGTATCAAAGCTATTTGAAAAACTTTTATTGTCGTAGATATAACGAACAACTCTCAATAGAAAAGTAGATCCATTATTATCAGGAACCCATCTAGCCATGCCAATCATTTTTCCAAAGCCGTGGCCCGCTATGTCCTTTCTTTGCCCAATTCCAAGATCAACTCGCCTAGAAGTCAACATACTTCCATCTTGCCCATGGAAAAAAAGAGTTCCCGATTCATTACTACTCTTACTTTGATTCGTAATCTGGACCCAGTTAGCGACTCCATTCTCTTGTTTTTCATTTGATAGATTAGGGTTATAGGTATTAATAGGCAAGAAAACCTCCCCCTTCTGTCCATTCGTAAATGAACTGGAATAGGCAAACTGATACTTGTCTCCTACTGCTTCTGGTAGGTAGTAGGTTACGCCACCATCTATCGTCCCAGCAACTTCCGAATGCTGAAAACAAACTCGACCAAAGTGATCTTTAGTAAAGCCATTTAATTCATGTAAACCTATGTCTCTCTGAGTCAATGCAGAGATCATAAAGTTAGTCCTACTAAGTTCTCTCGACTCCATATCATACATTAGGACTACAAGTGGTACCTCTCTATCTAAACTATTTCTCAGTTCCGCAAAATTATACATACCCAAGTATCCATTCCACTCGTTACAGAATAGGTTTTTCAACGTTTCAATCTTACTCCCTCTATCATAGGGGTCTGTACCTAACTGCACCTCTTCATCATCGCTAACTCCATCATAATCAGAATCTAAAGGTTCCGGTAATATCGGAAGAATAGTCGGAGTTGGGCTTGGAGAAGCGCTTGGAGAGGCGCTAGGTGTGGCACTTGGAACTGATGAGCTTGGGGAGCTAGTTGGGCTTGGGGAGCCAGTATTGCTAGGTGAGGGGCTGGCGCTTGGAGAAGGTGTCGTTACAACGGTAGGCATTGGAGTAGGATAAATTGGATCCGAACTCCCATCACAGGCATCTCCCAGACCATCATAATCACTATCGCTCTGGTCTACATTATAAGTATTGGGACAGTTATCAAGTCCACTTAAAATATTATCACCATCGCTATCATCGACACTCGCCCCAGCCACTTCCGGGATCTGATAGACAAACTCGGCGCTCTGATCAATTATTTCGAAGTTAGAATTCAGCGCTTGGATACGAAAATATAGCGCAGTATTATTTGGTAAATTATTTATTTCTAAAAATTTGCTGTTGGTACTGTAGGATTTAGTATATGTATTAGATTGCACACCTAAGCGCACCAAATAAGCACTAACATCACTTGGACTGGATATTTCATTCCAGTTTAGTCTAACTAGCTCAGCTTGAACTTTTTTTAAATTTACAACACAAAGAAATAATACTGCTATTACAAACTTTGCGAATAATACAACTCTTCGCATTTAAAACCTACACTGCTTACACACTACTACTTATTAAGCATCGAACCATTAAGTCCTAAAACATCCCTCAGAAAACTTGAGAAAAGTCACTCTTTAGACTTCTAGTTCTACTAGCTGTACTGGTGCAGTAATTATGCCAGTTATGAACTGGCTACCTAGGTTTGCTAACCTAGTATAAACAGGCACTTTCATTTAGAACACCCAATCTAATTGACGAATTATTAGGAAATAGGCTTACCAATAGCTAGGAAAAAACATTAGAGTACACAGTGAACTCAGTAATTGCCTTAGAATTTTTCATTGTGTTAAAATTACCACTCTCGCGATAACATTATAAGCGAAACACCATCAAATAATTATGGTATATTTATGAAATCCACTACAAAATCTTTTACTTCAAGCCTTAACTTATCTTTTCTATCCTTTATCCTCATTCCACTGACTTTCGCACTTTTTAGTCTAAGTAGCTGCGGAGATAGTAACAACGATGATGCTAGAGTTAGAAAACTATCTTTGAGTGATCGTACCATTCAAGTTCGTGAAGGCTCACTAAGCTCAAGCTATTAAACCTTCACCTCCCAATTGCTTAGCATTAAGCAATATCTGATAAACAGAAGCTAACCTTCCCCGCAATTCTTGCCCATCTTGAAATAGTTTCTTTTGTTCAACTACGTACTCTTCTCTTCCTTCTTTCGTTTCGATAGGAATCGCTACAAATCCATATTCACTAACATCATAAGGGCTTGCCCTCATGTCTATTTCTCTTGCCCTACGGGCTAACAGGAATAAATCTGCTAATAAGTCCGAAGAAATAAAAGGAGCGATATTATAGCCTAATTTATACAAATCCATATTTGCATGAATACATCCAGCTTGTTCATGTAAATGGACAGTCTCTCTCTCTAGCTGAGTTTTATTTAAAGGCCTTGCTTCCTTAGTAAAAAATCTAAAGGCATCATAGTGCGAACAACAAAGCGGACGTTCCTCTACTAATTCATCTAAAATACCTTGCTCGACTCTAAGTGGTACATCAGGATGTTTTTTGCTTTCTGACTTATACAGCATCGCCCACTCATGTAAGCCAAAACAATGAAAAACTGGCGGACGTTCCGCTGTTGATTTAAGATAATTTATAGTCCATTCTAAAAAAGGAATTCTTCTTTCCGGGAATAGCTCAGCATCAATATAACAATAACCTTGATAGCAACTATAATAGTCCTTCCAGTCCAATTGCTCTGCCGTATCAACTTCTAACTCAACATCTATCCCAGGACTCCAACGCAACAATTGCCCACTACTAAAGCTATAGTAAGTAAACAAAAAGTCATAGACGGGATGTTTAATACCACGAGTCCTAGAAACAACATGCTTATCAACAATCGGAAAAAGCCTAGCGCGATGCGCCTCTGCACAAACTAGCCATTCATTTTGACTCAATCGTATTGAATATTCTTTAAAAATATAATCCAAAAAAACTACTCTTAATAAACAAACTTATCAATTTTACTTTTCCAAGTACTTTGAAACTTCTTCCCAAGCTAGGGCTCTTTTAAAACGATACTGAGTCAGGCGATGAAACAACTCTACCTGACTCCTCTCCATTCCAGGCATGGAAGTTGCAAATCCAACTAAAAACTCCATTGCACCTGACTGATATCGACTATCGTGAGCTGGCCTATCCAATATTCTGGGCAAAGCCATTTGATCGAATATCTTTGTACTTTCTACATCTCTCACCAAGAGACCTGATAGGGCTTGTTCTGCTTTAGTTAACATTTCTCTGTCCGCGTCATAAGAATCCAACCATTTATTAACTATTCGTCCATTTTGAAAGGGTGTCATATCATATAGCATGTTCATAGCCTGAACTTCATTAAACGATCCTAAATCATCTTCCGACAACTGGCTCATACTAGGAAAAGAAATTGCCATCCTCAACTCTAAAGACGAATCAGGCACATTATTTTCTAAATGTTTTTGCACAAAATCTATTGATTCAACTCGCTTCTCAGGATCGTAGCCTCTACTTAGATCCAATCTTACTGCCAACTGTCTCAACATCCTCTCCGGACCATATTCCACACCAGTAACGCTATCCATAAATTCAGTTGAAGGGGTAGTTCCTGTAAATTTTAAATCAATTGCATTCCGAAGTACCTCGGCATTTAACTTATCTTCAACTGTACTGCCCTCAACAGTTCCCCTTATAACTAAATCCACAATAGTTGATATACTTGAGCGACCACCAACAAAATAACTTTCCAGGACTCCTACCTGCTCTGGATTCAATTCATTTCTCAAATACTTCTGCAATGACTCATCAAGGATGTCAAAGTGCCTATTTTGAATTTTTTTATCCTCAGAGTGATAGCCGTCAAGTTCTTTAATCAAATCCCACATTGCCTTTGGATCTTCCTTATCTAGCTTGTCAACGTATTTTACAATTTCGCTTTCGCTAATACTCTGCCCTCTCAACTTGGAATCCTCACGACCAAAGACTTTTATAATATCGCCCTCTATTCTATGTGAAATATTTATGAGGACATTTTTCACAATTTGTGGATCTATGTCCTTACCAAGTTCTAAGTATTCCTCCATTATTGCTTCCGCTGCATTAGATGAATGAACAGATCTCACCTTCTTATCATAGTGTAGATCAACAACTTGCTTGAACGCACCAAAGGAATCGTCCGGCACAGTACTTTTAGCCAAAACTAATAAACTTTGATACCCTTTGGCTAAGTGTTCTAAAAACTTTTTAGAATTATAGTCTATATCTTCTCCAAATTCCTTTATGGCAATACTAGACACTTCATCCATTATCTCTTCAAGGCCACTTAGAGATTCTAGATTTTTCAGTTGATTTCTATTTTCTAAATAGGCTGCATATTCCTCAGAAGGTAATATCTCTTCCGCTAGCTTGCTCAACATTTCTTGCTGACTTAATAGAAGCGTAACTGATTCATTTACCTCGGCTATTCCTGGTCCCACCCGTGGGCGCAAGTCTAGGAAGACCTCTTTTATCCGCTGGTTAAAAGTTTCGCCTATGGATTGTGACAACCCACGAAAACCATCTTCCTTCACCTTAAGAAGCTCTTGTTGAGATATATTGTTTAGAAGTGGCAATATCTTATCTAAGCTTTCCAACTTCTGGTTAATTTCACTTGCTATTTCGACTCTTTTTTCCGCACGATGAAAATGATTTAATCGAATATCAAAAGTAGTCTTATACAAGTATTCAAGTTTACGCGTTATATCAAAATCTAAATTCATTCTCTTTCTAGTTAGGGTAGTGAACGAATCATTTCCAAGCAATTGATCAATTACATCCAATTTCCTAGCTACTCCGCTCTTAGTACTATTGATCAGTTTTTCTACCTCTCGAACCTCTACCTTCGGTTTAAATTCATCTTTGACTGAATCATAAGGTGTCTCCCAAGGGGTAACTATCTCCAGAAGAGGACGAACATTATCCATCCATAACTTGCTAACGGTCTCATTAGGAAGATAGGAAAGTTCACTACTTAACTTAGCAATACTTTCAATCTTTTTTAATCTTACCTGAAGAATATTTTCTTCAGAAGGCGTGAGAGTTTTTGTTCCCTCCATTTCCTTTAGAGGAGCAATTGCATCTTCTAGATATTGTGCAAAATTTGCATCAAATTTACCCCTAAGACCTTCTAGTACATTGAATAATGTTTTTGTATTATTTACCTTCTCTGGAAAAAAAATAGGAATTTGTTCTGCTAAGGCAGCTGCAGAGTATATTCTTACTGCTAAGCCCTTATCTAATAGTGTTTCATTCTCGTTAAATCGCAAAGTCAACTGATCATTTAAAACTTTCTTTATTTCATCGTTTTCAAGGATTTTACTCCCGATATTTTCTAATCGCTCAAGTGTTTCACTACTAAATCCCAAAACACCCTTATCCCCTTCCAACTCCAATAATCGATTAGCCACCCTTCTGGTTTCGGAAAACTCCAATACCTTTATATACTTCTCTACGATACCTACACAATTCTCTGCTCCAAGAGTTTTCTTTTCAATCATTTCCTCCATTGAGCCTAGTAGCTTTTCCACAGCCACATCCATACCTGCTCCTACTCTTTTCTCGTATATCTCACTAAGAAAATGAGGTACATGACCGCGCAAAATCTCCTTGTCAATCAAGGCATACTTCTCACGAAACTCTTCATTGTCACTGTTACGATCTAAACTATCCTCAAACATCTCAAGAATCTCTGCCCTTAGCTTTTCCTGCTCTGCTTCGGTTGATAATTTTTGTAGATTGTTTTTTCCATCTTCTTCAGCTCTCTGAGGCATAGATACAGCTATATATGCCTTATCAGGTACTTTGTTAGTCCTCGGATCTAATTCTACTGGCACAATAGAAGATGAAGGAACCTTTGGTAGACTTAGATTAGAAAGCATTTCTATACTACTTTCCTTATTCCTACTCACCTCCACTTCTCTTCTCTGAGTCTCAATGCCCATTCTTATAGCCAAAATCTAAATGTATTAATGCCTGTTAATACACATGTTATTCGGCACTTACACAAAAGCGTGCCCTTAGAGATAAAACAAGGATACTCGGAAACAGTAGTGTAAAATTATAGAGTGAAGTCATTGATATTACAGATTTTTCAATAAGAGATCCGCAACCGCCTGCCTATACCAATTAAAATAAAAACGGGGGCAGGGCATAGAAACCTATACCTAAAGTATAGAGGAAGACATCCTCTTACACTGCCCCCAGCAAGGATCAGTTATTGATGCTACTTACGCGACATCAATGCCCTACTCACTCTCGTCAGCATCAAGTAACTCTGGTTTGATGCGATACTTTACCGCAGCAATCTCATCTCCAGAGCACTCAACAATCTGAACCAGATGTGAGATTTCAGCATCACTCAACGAAACTTCATCGAGCAATAACTTCAGCACTTCAATCTCGGTTTCCAACCGATTTAATGCTGCATGCAATTCATCCATGAATCTATCCTTACTTGGGCATAACAATAGCCGGAGTTCCCGAATACACTTCGAGAAAATCCAATTTCACCAGCCAAAGTACACCTTTATGCAATATTTATTCAACATAAAGGTGTACTTTAGGATAGTTAGGGCATAAAACCATACCGAACCTGAAAGCCGTATGCCCCCGTTTTAACTGTTATGACAACAATGCTGAAAAAAGTAAATAATACTGCACTTTCTACTACTTAAACCACCAACCTCAGACCTGAGAATGAATATAGTTAAGCCATAGCCCCTCAGGCAATTCTTGCCTTCAAGGACCAAATATTTCAAATACATCGAAAGTAATAGTAGCCTAGCTATTGTCCTAAGCTTTTATAAATACAAGTATTTTACTCGCACTCTGCTTCTAGCACGCTTCTTGCCTCGTCATACCCGAATAGTCTCAACTAAGAATAATATGAGTATCTCAGGTTTACTAAATACAAGTAAAAGATCATTAGCTACCCAAACTACGGGTATGCAAGTTATTGGCGATAATATTGCCAACGTAAATACTGCTGGATACAGTAGAAGGCGTGCTGAGATCATTTCAACAACGACCAATAGTTCTACTGCGTCTCAAGTGGGTACGGGTTCGGAAGTTTTAAAGACAATCAGAATCGTTGATAAGTTCTTAAATCAAGACTTACTTGGAAGAATTGGAGATAGAGCAAAAGCTGACATCAGAAGTGAGTTCCTTTCAAGAACAGAAGCACCTTTTCAACTCGACGGTCAACCTGGGAGAATAGGATATCAATTAAATGAATTTTTTGGTTCACTTGAAGACTTAGCAGCAAATCCTGGAGACATACCTTTAAGGACCCAAGTAATTCAAAAAGGGAACGATCTAGCATATACTATTAATTCAACCTACGAATCAATTTCAAGCCTCCAGAGGGAAACTGATGACAGAATCGATATACTTGTAAATGATGTTAATAGACTAACAGGGTCTATAGCCCAACTCAACATAGAAATCGGCAAAAGTGAAACCGGCATCCAAGAATCACTAACATTAAGAGATCAAAGAGATCAACTACAACGCGAGCTTTCAGAGTTAGTATCCTTTAGAACAGTTGAAGATAGTGAAGGAAAAGTAAATCTCTACCTTAGCAATGGTTTTACTATTGTTAATGGTAATCAATCAGTGAAACTAGAAACTACAAAAACTCCTAGCTTCGCACCAGTGGGAGGCTATCCAGTTGGTCTAGATGGCGAATCTATAAGTCACATAGTACATGACTTTGGTGGTGGGAGCCATGTCGATCTTTCTAACATACTACAAGCTGGCTCAGGAGAAATTGCAGGGCTTTTAGATCTAAGAGGAGTTCAATCTGCATCAGATACTTCACCATTTGATGCTAACGGAACCCTTGTCGATATTGCATCAAGAGTAGAATTAATTACTAGAGATCTACTAACTAGGTTTAACTTAGAATATACAGGGCCTGATGAGACAGCAGGCGGAAATCATGATCCATCTTCATTTGACCTTGATGGCAATCAACCAGCTCCATATGGACTATTTAGCTTTAACGGAGCAGCTGCAGGAAATAGCTTTGGAGACATTGATAACGATGGAGTTGCAGAGAATGCAGACTTAGATGCAATCATTGCCCTAGGTTCAGTTACTAACTTCTCGAGTCGGCTTCGATTTAATGTAACAGATGAAAGAGGAATCGCAGCCGCAAGAGATTTAGATCCTGCGGCAGGATCAACATCCTACGCTTCAGGAGATGCTTCTAATATTGAAGCTCTAATTGACATAAGAAATACAATCGTCACCTACAGTGGAGTAGGATCAATTAATGCAGCCACTACAATTGATGGAATGTATGCGCTTACAGTCACTTCCGTTGGAGCGGCGGCAGCTAGAGCTGATAGTGATGTGAAAATATTCTCTGAAAGAGAAGCGCAAACTAAGACCCTACAAGCAAGCTACTCAGGGGTAAACCTAGACGAAGAATTTGCTAACCTAATCGCATTTCAAAGAGCGTTTCAAGCATCATCTAAGCTAATCTCTGTTAGCGAACAACTCTCACAAGAACTAATTGGTTTACTACGTTAAAGGAGATAGGATATGGCTGCAAGAGTTAGTACAGGACAGTATTTGAACGGATTTGTAAATCAAATATTTGATGTGCGTAGCAGATTAGAAACGACAAGAAACCAAATTTCTACTGGCGTAAAGGTCAACACTCCAAGTGATGACCCTGGTAGATCTGGAACTATCGTAAACCTACAAAACCTTTCTCAACGAATAGACCGACACGCTGACAGAGTAGTTACTGCAAGAATTTATCTAGAAACGCAAGAACAAGTTGTTACTAGTGCTAATGATGTTTTAATTAGAGCAGAAGAATTAGCTACTCAAGCAGCCAACGAAACATATACTCGAGAATCAAGGAAACAAATAGGAGCAGAAATTTTCCAACTTAGAGACCAGCTTGCTTCTCTAGCCAACACAAAGAGCTACGGTGTTTATATTTATGGTGGCCTTGATGATGGCGATACACCATTTGATGCCCAACCTGCATTCTACCCTACTCCTGCGATTGGACAGAACCCAAGCGCAAACACACATTACCAACTTGATTCTGTTGTTGCTTCTCCAGGGCAAGATACAACCAGATCAGTAAGGATTAGTGACACTGAGTCTATTCGAATAAACACAGCAGCTAAAGATGTATTCCTTGATGCTATAAATGCATTAGAGAGATTAGGAAGAGCTTTAGAAGGGTCTAGAACAGACTTAATAGACGCAGATGGTGACGGTGCGATTGATGATCCTGACCCAGCGGGAACTCACCTAGATTACACATTCCCAGGCGACTACAGTGTTCAATCTGCAGATATTAGAGCAGCACTTAATGCAATTCAATCTGCTAGAAGCAATAACCTAGAAACAGAGCTTAGTAGCATTGGAGCAAGAACCAATAGATTAAATCAAACAGAAGAAATTTTAGCAACCTTGAAAGATCATACAGAAACTTCAAGAGCAGCAATTCAAGACGCCGATATATTTGAAGCATCCGCTTCGTTTACTAACTTGCAAACTTCCTTAGAAGCGCTACTGTCATCTGGATCAAGAATTAGTAATCTTAGCCTTTTAGACTATCTCTAAGAGTGTCTTAAGCTGCTCTTTTTTCATCGCTAGTTGCTAGCTGACCGCATGCGGCATTAATATCATCGCCCTTAGACCAACGAATCGTTGAGTTCATTCCTAAGCCTAAAAGTTCCTTCTGCCAGTAGAAAACATGCTCCGCTTTAGGCTGCTTAAATCCTAAGCCAGCATTCTCATTATAAGGTATTAAATTAACCTTAGCAGGTATCCCACTAAGCAATCTAGGCAATCTCCTTAAATCAGCCTCAGTATCATTAACCCCACCCAACATTACATACTCAAATGTAATTCTTCTTCCTGCCTTAAGAGGGAAATTCCTTAATTCCCCTAAAAGAGCATCCAGGTTCCACCTCTTATTAATAGGCATTATTTCCGTTCTGACTTCATCTGTAGTAGCATTTAATGAAATCGCGAGATTTGCCTTCGCTTCACTTTCTCCGAAAGCCTTAATCCCAGGCACAAAGCCAGAAGTACTTACAGTAATCCTTCTACCTGAAAAAGTTAGTCCATATTCATCATTTAAAATCTTAACGGCACTTATCACCGAGGCTTTATTATGTAATGGTTCACCCATTCCCATAAAAACAATATTTTGGAATGGGGAAGATTCTAAATTATTCTTATTTCCAATTCCATCCGCCAAAGCATCCTCCCATACTGCCATCACTTGACCAATAATTTCGGAGGTATTAAGGTTTCTTTTCAGGCCCATCAAAGCCGTACGACAGAACTTACAACCTACCGCACAACCTACCTGAGATGAAACACATAAAGTATATCGAGAAGGCTGACAAATTAGGACTGATTCAACTTCAGATCCATCATGTAGTTGAAACAAATACTTCTTTGAGCCGTCGATGGAAGTTTTTTTCACTACCATTTTAGGACGGCTAATAAAAAATCGGCTTTTCAATTCCTCTCTTAGTGCTTTAGAGAGGTTCGTCATATCCGCAAAGTCTCTGGTCTTAGCTCTATACAACCAATAAAATAGCTGCTTTGCTCTAAATGGAGACAAGTCAAACTTATCCTTGAGCAAATCTCTCAAAGCATCTCGATCATAATCTAAGATATCTAAAAGTGATGTGTTGCTCAAGGATTCAGTAGCCATTTACAAACTCAATCTATAATTCAGGCTATAATTCAGGGAAGAAAAAAGTAATCTCATTTTTCGCATTCTCTAAAGAATCTGATCCATGAACAGTATTTGCATCAATGCTATCTGCGAAATCTGCTCTAATCGTACCTGCAGCTGCTTCCTTAGGATTAGTTGCACCCATTAAGTCTCTATTAACTTGAACAGCATTGTCACCCTCAAGAACACTCACAACAACTGGTCCAGAAGTCATAAACCCTACCAAGTCATTAAAAAATGGTCTTTCTTTGTGGATTTCATAAAAAGATCCTGCGAGGTTTTTATCAAGTTGAAGCATTTTAGTTGCTACAATTTTTAATCCTGCATCTTCAAATCTTGTTAAAATTTTCCCAATAACATTCTTCTGAACGCCATCCGGCTTAATTATAGATAAGGTTCTTTCTTTACTCATTTTTCCTCTTGTATTTCTATTTTACTTACTATTATTTAATACTTCTTGTAATCGTTTACCCATCTGAGCTGGCGACTCAACCGTATATATCCCTGCCTTCTCCATCGCCCTGTACTTATCTTTAGCGGTACCTTTACCTCCAGAGATAATAGCACCAGCATGACCCATCCTACGTCCAGTTGGCGCAGTAGCTCCAGCTACGAATCCCACGATAGGCTTCTTGCAATTCGATTGAATCCACTCACTGGCTTCTTCTTCCGCAGACCCACCGATCTCTCCGATCATTATGATAGCATCGGTTTCAGAATCGGCATTAAATAAGCTAAGACAATCAATAAAGTTTGTGCCATTAAGTGGATCCCCACCAATTCCAATACAAGTAGATTGACCCAGACCAAGCTTTGTAAGCTGTCCAACAGCTTCGTAAGTTAAAGTACCAGACCGAGAAACAACCCCTACATTCTTGGCTCCCTTAATAGCTGGAAGGTGAATGTGACCTGGCATAATACCAATTTTACATGCGCCTGGAGTTATTATACCTGGGCAATTTGGGCCAATTAATCTCGCATTTGAAGTTTTTAAATAGCTCTTAACTGCCAACATATCCAATACAGGTATGCCCTCAGTGATACAAACTATCAGTTCCACTCCCGCGTCAACTGCTTCGATAATTGAATCCGCCGCGAATGGTGGTGGAACAAAAATCATGGAAGTGTTCGCACCTGTTGTCTTAACTGCATCAGAGACAGTATTAAAGACAGGGAAGCCCTCGATTTCAGTTCCTCCCTTTCCCGGAGTAACCCCCCCGACTAACTGAGTACCGTAATCCCTACATCCCTTAGAATGAAAAAGACCTGACTTCCCAGTAATTCCTTGTGTAATAACTTTTGTTTCTTTCGATACTAAAACAGCCATTTGAATTCTAATCCTTTAAATTTTGATTAAGCTTAAACTACGCTACCAGTGCAACTATCTTTGCTGCGGCATCATCCATATCATCTGCCGTGGTAATCTTTAATCCAGATTCAGCCAATAGTTTTTTACCTAACTCAACATTTGTACCTTGCAATCTACACACTACTGGTACTTCCAACTTAAGAGTTTTACATGCTTCTATCACTCCCTGAGCAATCACATCACACTTCATAATACCGCCGAAGATATTAACTAAAACTCCCTTAACTGCTTTATCTTGTAAAATCAGCTTAAATGCTTCCCTTACTTGATCTGTAGTAGCCCCGCCCCCTACATCTAAAAAGTTTGCTGGTTCACCACCGGCTTGCTTAATAATATCCATAGTAGCCATAGCCAGTCCGGCACCATTAACCATACAACCTATGTTACCATCCAAGGCGACATAGTTGATTCCAACTTGGCTAGCTAGAATTTCTCTTTCATCTATTTCATCATAATCCATGAAATTAAACGCTTGCTTCTGACGGAACAATGCATTCTCATCGATACTCATCTTAGCATCTAAGCAAATAAATTCGCCTTTTTTCGTCTTTAATAAAGGATTGATCTCAAGTAGATCACAGTCCAATCCCTTAAATGCGTTATATAAAGATTTAAGTACTTTAGAGAAATTCCTTTCTTCGTCCTTATTCAACTTTAAAAAACTTGCAACCTTTCTTCCGTGAAATCCTTGGAATCCAGTTTCATGCGCTACACCTACAGTTAAAATTTTCTCTGGGGAATGCTCAGCGACTTCTTCAATCTCCACTCCGCCCTCTTCGGAAGCGATAATCGAAACACAACCTTTAGCACGATCAACAATTAAACTAAGATAATATTCTTTATCTATTTCCGCACCAGCTTCTACATAGACCTTCTTTACAAGAACCCCTTCTGGGCCTGTTTGAGGAGAGACTAAAGTCATTCCAAGTATCTTGGAAGCCATATCCCTAGCGTCACTAGGAGTCTTAACTACCTTAACTCCTCCGGCCTTTCCTCGACCACCAGCATGCACCTGTGCCTTTACGACACAAACACCACCACCAAGATTCACCGCAGCTTTCTCCGCTTCCTTTGGTGTGTATGCTAAGAATCCTTGTAAAGTTGGTACACCAAAATTCCTCAACAAAGACTTCGCCTGATACTCATGAAGATTCATTTATTTTCCCCGATTTAATTTATTAATTACGTTACTTAGGCAATATCGCGATTAGTTCTTCTACCGCTTTTGCACTTATGGCTAATTCTTTCTTTTCAGAATCAGTAAGACTAATTTCTATTATTTTCTCTACTCCCTTTGCTCCCAACTGAACTGGCACACCAATATACAAGCCATCGTATCCATATTCACCGTTTAACTTAGCGGCACAAGGCACGATCTTTTTCTTATCTTTTAAAATACATTCTGCCATTTCAATCGCCGCTGCCGCTGGACTAAAGTATGCGGATCCAGTCTTAAGCAAGCCTACAACCTCTCCACCAGCGACACGAACTCTCTTCTCAATCTCAGTCAATCTCTCTGGCTTGATGAAATGCTCAACAGGAATTCCACCAACAGTTGTATGAGAACGTACTGGTACCATTGTATCTCCATGGCCTCCTAAAACCATTGCTATAACTGAAGCAGGAGACACTCCTAGCTCTTCACCTAAGAAAGCTCTATATCTAGCAGAATCTAAAACGCCAGCCATCCCAATGACTCTCTCAGAAGGAAATCCAGTCACTCTCTGACACAGAGTAACCATTGCATCTAAAGGATTAGATACTACAATCACATAACTATTAGGAGCATACTTCTTAATTCCTTCACCAACAGACTTCATAATGGATGCGTTAGTATTTAGTAGATCATCCCTACTCATACCAGGCTTTCTTGCTAAACCTGCAGTCACAATACAAACGTCAGCATCAGCAATATCTTCATAAGAGTTTGTTCCTTTAACGGAAACTGAATTTTCAAACACGGGCACCGCATGAGATAGATCTAAGGCCTTACCTTGAGGAACACCTTCGACAACATCAAAAAGAACAACATCCCCCAGTTCCTTAACTAAGGCTAAGTATGCCAAGGCTCCACCAATATTCCCTGAACCAATAAGGGCGATCTTTTTTCTTTCTGTTTTAGTTTCCATGTCAGCGCTCCTAACTTTTAGCCTCAAAAAAACGAGCCACTGAGGCCGTAAATTCCAATGCTAATTTTAATTAATGTTTGCAGGCTTTTAGCATGTTTTTTGACTACTTAAAAGTAATCGCTACAGTAAATTACGGAGGGTTTGTAAGCCTCTAAATTTCCTCAGGATTTTCTGAAGGCATATTTAATTAAATTTAGGAGGTAAAAATGTCGATCAACTTAGTAGTACAATTATCACCCTAAACCTAAAATTAAAATGACTTGGAAATCCCCATATATAATTGTTAGAGTGAATAAATCTTCATTGAAAATAATGCATTCATGCGAAAACCTAAGAGAGGCAAAATACTACTTAAAGCATTTCTCTGATACGAATGATTCAATTTTCATTACCCCAGTACATGAGAAACATAACAAGAGCGAGAGACCAACTTACATGTGTCATAAACGCAAGAATGGTAGAATGGATTTCCATGAAGAGGCTTGGTACAGACAGATGAATCTACCTGCAAGCCCAAGCTTCTTAGAGAATCAAAACCCCAAAGAAACAGCTGTGGTAGAGATTGGGGATTTAATTTCAAGTGAAACCAAAGTGAACAATCTATTATCAGCATTTAATCTAAATACTTTTTTAGTAAACTGCCTATTCTCTGAACCAAACAAGTGGAGCACTTGGGACTCTTCAGTTCTACAAAAATCTAAGGACACTTATGTTATTTCCATAAGATCAGGGTCGTCTTGGCCCCTTACCCTGATCTTAGAAACCAATAAGGATGGTAAGACGTCAGATCTTAAATTTGAAGTAAGTCAAAGAATGCCCTAAACATATTATAAGGTGCTTTCTGGGCATATAGAGTAGCTTTTGCTATTATGATATAAATTGCAACTGGAATTAATATTTAAAAGTGCTCTCTCTAGATAAAAACTATATTAATGAATACTCTAAGCGCCTCAATAAAGGCTTAGTTAGTTTCCTTCTTTACGATACCTGGAAACGACTATTTGATATTCTTGGATCACTCGCCTTACTTACTTTTGCGGTTCCAATCATGCTTATTCTATCATTTATGGTTAGACTTTCCTCAAAAGGACCTGCTATCTATTGCCAAAGAAGACTAACCGCGGGGCCAAGGGTATTTACCATGTTTAAGTTCAGAACCATGATAAGTGATGCTGAGACTACATCAGGAGCTGTCTGGGCAAGCAAGAACGATCCTAGAGTCACTAAAATAGGCAAGTTCATGAGAAAAACTAGATTAGATGAATTGCCACAACTAATCAATGTACTAATTGGAGATATGAGCCTAATTGGGCCAAGACCAGAACGCCCAGAAATTGCACTTGATCTTCAAAAAGAATTCCCCGACTTCATGAGTAGATGTAAAGTTCCAGCCGGCCTAACAGGGCTAGCACAGGTTAGCTCCGGCTATGCAGATTCAGTGGATTCCTATAAAGACAAATTAAAACACGACCTAGAATACGTTCAAAAACAATCCCTACTACTAGACCTCAAAATTTTAGCCAAGACAGTTTTAGTTGTCTTGACAGGTGACGGCGCCAGGTAGACATATAGCAGGCCTAAAATAACCCTCCCCCCTCAGCGTTCTCTGCGCCTCAGCGGTTTGTTTTAAGAAAAATGATTGATTTTTTACAACCTCAGTAGCATAGACCTAGTTATTTCCACCAGACCTAACCCATACTCCCTTTGATCTCTTCTTATTCGCATCCAATATCTTAAGAGGATCTTTTTTCTTGGAAAGCTTTTCAATTTTTTTCTCTTCGGCTGTTAAGATCTTGGCCTTATCCTTTTTATACTCCCGAACATCTTCTATAGTACAAGTCTCACCCCTTGAATCAATAGATCCAGGAGCCGTACATGGCAAAGCATTAAACTCCATTTCTTCAGGTCGCTGAGCATACACTGTTGATGCGAATAATATTATACTAACTAAAAAGCCTACTTTCATGCGCTAACTCCAGCCATAATCTTTCTTGGTTCCATTAAATCCCCAGTATGCTTCCAAGCATGATAGCTACTACGAACTAAAGGCCCTGACTCCACATGACTAAACCCTAAATCCATTGCATAGTCTTCATACTCCTTAAATTCCCCAGGAGTTACAAAACGATAAACTGGTAGTTGCTCACTTGTAGGTTGGAGATACTGCCCTATGGTAATAATATCTACTTTTGATTCTCTAAGTTCACGAAGAACCGCAAAAACCTCATCCCTTGTCTCACCCAATCCGACCATCAAACCAGATTTAGTCTTAACATTACCTTGAATCTCCTTAACCCAAGCCAAAAGATCTAATGAGCGTTTAAAAATAGCTCCCGGGCGAACTGTTTTATACAATCGCGGAATAGTTTCAGTATTATGATTAAGGACTTTTAATAGACCACTCTTTAAAATTGTTTCTAACAACTGACGACGCCCTCTCATATCAGGAATTAGGAACTCAACATCACAATCAGGACTGAGATTTTTAATAGCACGAATAGTTTTATCAAAATGAGCTGCACCCATATCTTCAATGTCATCTCTATTCACACTGGTAATGACGACATGTCTTAGTCCCAACCTAGCTACCGCTTGTGCAACTCTAAGTGGTTCAAAAGGATCAAGTGGTTCTAGAGAGCTACTGGTTCCATCTTTAATTGAACAGAACGAACAGCGCCGTGTGCACTGATCTCCCATAATCATAAACGTCGCAGTCCCATGAGCCCAGCACTCGCCCATATTGGGACATCTCGCTTCCTCACAAACAGTAACCAGCTTATGTTCCTTCACGATGCTATGAGTCTCTAAGAAGTCTGGCGACCCTGGAGCCTTAACTCTTAACCATGAAGGTCTTCCTCGTCGTTTTATCGCCTGGGACTCTGTGTCATCATCGCTAATGTGTTGTTTGAACACAGTACAAAAACTTTCAATAAGTAGCTCCCGAACTCTTGTCATTGTAGGGCACTTATCTCCGAGAATCTCCTTCAATGAAGTAATAAGGCTCCCCTCCTGTCCACAAGGTGAGATAGCTTTAAAGTATTCTAAATCCGGATCTACGTTAATGGAGATCCCGTGATACGACACCCACTTTCGAATACCAATACCAATTGAAGCAATCTTCCTCCACTCACCAGCCCCATCCTTTAACCATACTCCAGTTAGACCTTCCCTCGTCTCTCCCCTTAGGCCGAACCAAGATAGAGTACTAACGATTACATCTTCTAGTTTTCTTAAATATTTGTGAACATCCTTTTCTGAGTTAGCTAAGGAAAAGATAGGATAGGCAACTAGTTGTCCTGGCCCATGATAAGTAGCTTGACCACCTCTAGCGACCTCTATCCAAGGTACGTTCTTAGCTTTTTCTATTATAGGCTCTAAAAAAGGAGAGCTTCTACCTACAGTATAGACATGATCGTGCTCAACAAGGATCAATGTATCAGGAACGGTTTCATCTCTAACCTTAAGTGCTAAAAGATTCTCTTGAACACTTAGAGTTGCCTCATACCCTTCAGGACCAAGCCTATCCAATACAACTAATGGTTTAGTTTTTCTCCTGACTGACACAATATAATAGCCCTCTATTTATGAACAATTTTTAAGCAAACAATAAAACAGGCTCTTCAATCAATCCTTTAAAGTAAGTTAAGAATTCTCCAGCCACCACCCCATCAATAATTCTGTGATCGACCGATAGGGTAACTCTTAATGTTTTACCAGGAACCACTTGACCATCCTTAATCACTGCCTCATCCTGAATTCCGCTCACCGCTAAGATCGCTCCTTGGCCAGGGTTAATGATTGCAGTAAAGTGTTCTACCTCAGCTCTACCAATATTGGATATAGAGAAGGTTCCTCCCTGTAAATCATCGCCCTTAGGTTTGCCTGCTCTTGCTCTTTCAACTAGCCCTCTTGCTTCACTAACAATATCCATCACGCTTATTTGATCCGCATTCTTAACTACAGGGATTAACAAACCATCAGGTAGAGCAGTAATGATACCAATATTCACCTCTCCAGGTTGAACTATTGAACCATTATCATATTTAGAATTAATTCGTGGGAAACTTCTTAAAGAAAGCCCCGCAGCCTTAACGATTAAATGGTTAAAAGTAATGCCTTTATAAGCCTCATTAGGTTTTAAAACCTCTCTAAGATGAAGAAGGTTTGAAACATCAATTTTCGTAGTAGCAAAGAAGTGAGGCGCGGTATTTACGCTTTCCACCATACGACTAGCAATCGTAGCTCTCATCTTGCTCAACTGCTCCACCTTAGTACCACCTGTCATCGCACCAACTGGCAAACTAGGAGCTTGAGCTGGTCTAGAAGTGGCCTGCATTGCGGGAGTATTTGTTCCAGTGTTTACACTATTACCTTGAGAACTATGAATAGATCCTTGATTTGACGAAGGACTAGAAATCATTTTTTCAACATCTCTTTTTACAATCCTCCCACCTTCACCCGTGCCTGTGAGGCTTGAATAATCGACGCCATGACTCTGAGCAATGTTTTTTGCAAGTGGGCTGATCTTTTGTCTCTCTCCCGAGCCATTCACATTAGCTGGAGAAAAATCGTTTTGAGAAGGAACTTCTTGGTTTAATACAATTGGTGCAGGTGTTGAAGTAGCTCTTTCTTGAGCCACTACAGGTTCGGCTGGAGCAGTCGGTTCTTCTTTAGAAGCAGATGGAGCTGTATCAACAGCTTCACCTTGATCACCAATGACTGCTAAAAGCTCCCCCACATTAACGCTATCACCCACAGAAGCATAAACTTTTAATAAAGTTCCTTCGTAGAAGGACTCAACTTCTAAATCTGCTTTATCCGTTGCAACTTCCGCTAAAGCATCACCTCTAGAAATCTTATCTCCCTCCTTCTTAAACCACTTTAAGATCGTACCCTGATCCATAGTATCACTAAGTTGGGGCATTTTAATTTCAGTCGCCATGCTAGAAGTATCCTCTGTAATTATTGAAAAATGTTTACTAGTAATTTAATAGTCTATCTGCAAATTATGAAGACCTATATAACCCGATCAGACCAAGAAGCAAAGTAAGGGGAAGTATTTAGCCTCACTCCCTACTAAAATCACTAATAATCTAAAAGCTTGCAAATAATTCAAATTATTTAGGTACTAGCCTCTTAGTATCAGACCGAGGCAATCGACAATTACGTACCAGCCTCTTTTAAATGCAGTTGGGCATATTAAGCACCTAGACAAACTGAGAACTAATAAAGTCCCTAAGTGTTGAAAAGAGGGTAGTACCTAAAACATGCCATACGGTTTTTGGAATTATGATAAGTTTCTTTGAATGATTTAAAAAAAAGACGCGAGAAAGTAGTTTGACAACCACTTCCTCGTGTTTGTCTCCACAGTTGAGTATCCTATACTCAACTGCAATTTAAGTTCCATTGCCTAACCATTTCATCCCTGGTCATATAGCAATGATTGTCGGGAAGGCTGTTCGTGGGGTCAGCGTATTTTTCCACTTCAAATACATAAACCACAGCATGGGGGAGCCAACCCCCATCAACACCAATTCCGCTAAAGCAGACCAGTTTCGCTGGAATGCTTAAATCCTGGAGGAATGCCGCCATGACCCTTGCTTTATGGCGACATATACAGTCTTCCCATTTTTGTTTTCGAAACATGAAGTTTGCTTCAATCCTCCTGATGTCCCCTTTCTCGAACCCAAATTCATTCCCTCTTGATAGCCGTGCCATGACTAAATCAATGGCTTCGAATCCTTTTCCCCTCAGAATCGACTGCTCCTCTTGATCGAATTCTGCTAAGCAACTTTCAAAACTGTAAAAAATACGGTGCCCGAGGAATTTCTCCCCTCTTTTTTTGGCCAAAAGGCCCCGGAAAAATGGAACTTCCTCGAAATAACGCATCCAATTTGGATAAGGTTTTTTCATTTTTTTCTCTTTCTAAGAAAATATAAGACGTACGATTAGTGTGACAACAACCAAATGTCATTAGTGACGAGAAGGAGAGATGGATTTAATCCTTTATTAAAACCTTTTCCTTTCTCACGTCTCTCAGTGCAGGCTTGCCTAGCTAGCATTGAGAAACGCAATATTTCTTTATCCTTTGATTGATAAAGAATGTTTTTACACAGATATAAATGTCAAAGATCTGCGTGGAAGATATCAGCACAAAAGGCCTTTCCACATATGCATATTATGAAAGGGAGCAGAGAATTTTGACAAATAAAGATTCACTCCTTTTGATTCTAGGGACTTAAGTAGGCTTCAATGAAGCCCTATGCACCACCTAGGGGTACCACTTACGTCATAGGTGACCCATCAGGGTACACCATGTACAGGCCTCAGAGCGTCGTACAAGAGTAAGGTTTCAGTTATTTAAAGTTGCAATTGTTAGAAATTAAGAACTTAGTATTCATACTGTTTGATCTATTATAATTGCTTATAGACAATGAAGTATCTTAACCCCTTCCCTCTACAAACTCATAGATATTTCGACTCTTACCAGTTTTAAAAGTCCATGGCGTATATTTTAATTCGTAACGATTTTTAGGATTTGGAGCGCCTTTAGTGTCTTGTCCGAGTTTTGTCATATCGACCCAATCAGCATACTTTAAAGCAGACGATAAATGAATTAAGATATCTTTTATTGAGTATCGAAACGGCAACTTAGACCTGAACCAACTTGAACGTTGCACTCCATCTACTAAGGTAAAGAAACCTCGCTTTTCAATCGATAGGAAGTCCTTTTTTATTTTTACCCTTCCTAATAAAAACTTATGGCTTCTTGCTAATTCTATCAGGTCAACATTCTTTAAATTCTGCTTCTCTATTAAATATTGCACTTCATCTTCTAGAAATTTAAAGAAGTTTTTACCTCTAGTTTCATAGACTCTAAGAATATTATAAGTAGCATCTACAACAATAATTAAATTCGATGCTGCTCTAAAAGAAATACCGCTCAATGACTTAAGAGCCTCTGGAACCATCAAAAACTTCTTCTCGCCAACAGACTTAGATGAAAAAATTATTTTATAAAATGCTTCAACTGCATCCCTCATTGATCTATTAATGTTGGGGAATTCCGAAGTAAACCTAGCTGAACTTCTGATAAAGGCTACAAAAGTTCTTAAATCAGATTCCTTCGCCCTATAAGTTACTAGTTCACCATTAATAGCCTTAGAAAATTCAAACACTGTCCCTGACTGAGGAGAGTTCTTTATCCGAATCCCAGCAACACGGCCAATCCATGGATCCTTGGGGTGAACGTACGTTAAAGAATCAATTAAAACCGATGCAGATACTGGTACTTGGCCAACTTTCGCCCCTACTTCAAGATTATGCGGTGACAAATAACCTGCAAAACATGCCGAGCCTTCTGGTAAATATACAAGACTTGGATCATCCACTCCAAATACCCTATGCGTAAGTTTGTCTTCTGACTTTAAAGATAGATTATTTTTACCTAACCAATCTTGGTAGCTTGAATAGACCTCAGCTAATTTATCCTCAGGGATAAATAGACCTTTTTTCGTAAGTCTTAAGGCCTTCTGAAAACCCTCAGGCGCATCGATAACACTTTGAATGAAACTCTCACCTAAATTGCTCATAGTTAACTCAATAAAGCTTCTTCCCAATAAGACAACATACTACTTAACATCGCTTCAACCTCTACTCTTGGCTTCCAACCAAAATCTTTCTGCGCCTTCTGATAACTTCCAAGATGTTCTTGAATATCATTCGGTCGCAATCTTGCTGGATCTTGTTTGATTTCAATCTCCACTCCCGCAAGCTTAATCATCATTGAAACAAATTCTGCTAACTCATAACTCACACCAGAACATAAATTATACGCTTCTGCAGGTTTACCATTCAATGCCATATCCCGATAACCACGAACCACGTCTGAGACATCACAAAAATCTCTTTTGACAGACAAGTCCCCGACTTCTAAAACTGGCTCTCTCCTACCTAACTTTATTTCAGTGATCTGCTTAGAGAAGCTAGCTAAAGAGAATCTATCTTCTTGATAAGGTCCAATATGAGGAAAAGGCCTAGCAATAACTCCGTCGAGATCTCCGTCTAGAACTGACTTTACTAAATAATGTTCTGCTAAAGCCTTACTAATACCATAAAAGTTATTTGGTCTCATTTCTGCAGTTTCTAGGATTGCTTGAGAAGATACTCTAGGCACTCCATATACTTGAGAAGAACTAACTAAAAGCAATCTTGATTTAGGACAATGTTCTTTCATTGCCTCAATAACATTTCTAGTTCCAGTAGCATTCACTCTAATAACTTCATCTTGAGCGCCTTCTCCTTGTGGAACAAATGAAAGAGCTGCAAGATGATAAACCACCTCTGGTTGCATTAATGACAAAATCTGACCTAAATCTGAAGGGTCACAAACATCTAATGCCACAGATTGTACTAACTTTGGCATTATTGAAAGTCTTTGGCTTAATTGATCAGTTCCTTTCTGGGAGGGCAAATAACTTACAGCCACGCTATCTCTACAATCAACTAAATGCCTTGATAGATGAGTACCAACGAAACCAACCCCACCAGTAATTAATGCTCTCATTTATTATTCCTAACTACACTTTTGATTTTAATCTTTCCACGTCCGCTTCAACCATCATCTTAATCAAGCCTTGGAAATCAACTTCAGGTTCCCAACCCAAGATCTTCTTCGCTTTACTAGGATCTCCAATAAGAAGATCAACCTCAGCAGGTCGTATAAACTTCTCGTCAATTTTTACATACTTTTCCCAATCTAAATCAACGGCTCCAAAAGCTACTTGCAATAATTCTTTAACTGGATAAGTTTTTCCAGTCGCTATTACATAATCATCAGGAGTTGAATGCTGCAACATCATCCACATAGCCTTAACATAGTCTCCTGCAAAACCCCAATCTCTTCTAGCATCAAGATTCCCCATTCTTAACTCATTACTTAAACCAAGCTTAATTCTAGCAACTCCGTCTGAAACTTTTCTAGTAACAAACTCCAAACCTCTTCTTGGAGACTCGTGATTAAACAATATCCCTGATGTTGCAAAGATGTCATAACTCTCGCGATAGTTTACAGTAATGTAATGACCATAACATTTAGCCACTCCATAAGGTGAGCGTGGGTAGAATGGAGTATCTTCAGTTTGAGGAACATCCTTAACCCGACCATACATTTCAGAACTAGACGCTTGATAGAACTTAATTTTTTTATCTACTAGGCGAATTGCTTCAAGCACCTTAGTAACACCAAGAGCGGTAAACTCCCCAGTTAATACTGGTTGCTCCCAACTTGTTGGTACAAAACTTTGAGCAGCGAGGTTATAAACTTCATCTGGCTTCACATCTTCGATCAAAGTGATCAAAGATAGTTGATCCAGTAGATCTCCTTGACGTAATTCAATCTTATCCTTCAAATGATTAATCCGTTCAAAGTTCTCAGAACTAGATCGTCTAACCATACCGACTACACGATAACCTTTAGTTAATAAGAACTCCGCTAAATAAGATCCATCCTGACCTGTAATTCCTGTGATTAAAGCTGTTTTAGACATACTATTCCTTAACTATATTAAAAATAAACTTGAGCTGCTTAAATTTTATCAAGCCTAGCCCGCTCCTTCAATAAATCTACTATTTGTTTAACTTTCTGTGATTCACTTTTTTTACAAACAAGTAAACAATCATCTGAATCCACCACTACCACATCCTCAAGGCCAACAAGTGCGATTAGCTTTGAATGATTTTCGACATTTCCAAACTTCTCTGTATCCATCACCGCACAACCTTTAGACGCCAAACAAATGGCATCTCCCACTACTACATTCTGATGACTATCTCCAGATTCAGCCAAAGCAGAATCATACCAAGAAGCCCAAGAACCAATATCACTCCAATTAAAACTATACCCTGGATAGGCTACAACATTCTTAGCTTCTTCTAAAATCCCTTGATCGATTGATACCGATTCTAACTCTTTATAATGTGAGAGTACTTCTTCCATTGGAGCTCCAGCCATCACGGCATCTGCTACCAACTCAGTCAATCTGTCTGTATCAGGAAGGAATTCTTTAACTGAAGCCAATAGCACACTTGGCCTCCAAACAAACATCCCACTATTCCAATAATAATCCCCTGCTTCAACATAGGTCAAGGCCGTCTTCAAGTCAGGCTTTTCAACAAATCTTTCTACACGAAATGAACCAGAAGGTTTTCCTGAATTTCCTTGAAAGGATAGACCTCTTTTAATGTATCCATATCCAGTTTCTGGATAAGTAGGTTTAATACCGATGGTTACTAGCACGTCATCAGAATTACATAGAGTAATGGCTTTTTTAAATACAGCCCTTAGCTCAGCATCACCCTTAACCAAATGATCAGCGGGAGTACAAATCATCGGAATATCGCCGACAGTTTTAAGTACATAATGTGCTGCAAAAGCTAAACAGGCTGCCGTGTTCTTAGCCATCGGTTCGGCCAATATCGTTGTACTTGGGCAGTATTGCTTTACTAAATCAACCTGGCTCTCCGCCGTCACGACTAAGGTCGAATTTTCACCAACTAAGTCCTTAAGCCTACTAATTGATTCTTCAATCAACGTACGACCAGACTTCACTAAAGGCAAAAATTGTTTTGGTTTAGACACCCTGCTAAATGGCCAAAATCGAGTACCGCTTCCCCCTGCCATCACAACAACCACTGCGCCATTTTCGGTATTAAGTTTATTCACAATAAAGTTCCCTCAACTAATTAGTCCAATTTGAGTAAGGTGAGATTTTAAAAAGGATTCCCAAGTAGGAACTTTTTCCCCTAAAAGTCTTTCTAGATTTTCTGTAGCAAGCTTAGAATACCTTGGCCTTGGTGCTGCTCTACCTAAGTCCTCGGTTGTTTGAGGTAATATCTTACATTTTGAGCTCAAAGATTTAGCTATCTCATTTGCAACATCAAACCAAGTAGCTTCATTTGAGCCTGAAGCATGCACTATCCCAGATACCTCCTTATTGATCAATTTTAAAGTAGTCTCAACAAGCCAAGTCGTCCAAGTCAAACTGCCAGTTTGATCGCTAACAATTTTCAATTCCGATTTTTCCACAACCAACTTAGCAATGGTATCTACGAAATTAGGACCACTTTGCCCATGAAGCCAACTAGTCCTCAATATTAAACTATCCTCAGGAAGAATACTTCTAACAAACTCTTCACCGTAATACTTACTATAACCATAAATTCCACAAGGCTTACAGTTTGCAGTTTCTGTAAATGGTTCTCTTTCATTTGACAGTCCCTTTGCCCCACCAAACACATAGTCTGTTGAAAAATGAACTAATTTAATAGAGTTGGCTTTACAAACTTCCGCTAAATTCTTCATTCCCAAAGCATTTACCGCAAATGCACTATCATAATCACTCTCTGCTAAATCTACGGCAGTATAAGCACTACAATTAATTATCACAGACGGAGAGAACTTTCTTACAAAATACTCTAATGAATATGGATTTGTAACATCCACCTCTGCATAATTTCTTCTATCAAAGTCTCCGTACGCACTTCTTATGCAAGGTAAGTTAGCCGATTGCATTTGCCTAACAAACTCAGATCCCAACATACCGTTAGCCCCAAGAACTGCAAAAATATTTTTTGATGATTTACTTAACACCAAGATCTACCTAAATTTTATTAGAATAGTTTAAGTCATAAAATTTCTGATACTCTCCAGACTTAACCCTTTCCCACCAATCTCGATTCTGCTGATACCAGCTAATTGTATCTTGAATACCTCTTTCAAAAGTCACCTTAGGTTCCCAGCCTAATTCAGACTTAATCTTGGAGTAATCAACGGCATAACGACGATCATGACCTTTTCGATCTTCTACATATTTCAATAAATCTTTAGGCTTACCTAAAGTTGAAAGAATTATTTCCGTTACAGCAATATTCTCCAACTCAGACTCCGGAGCTCCTCCGATATTATATACCTCTCCAGCTCTACCATCGTTTAAGACCCTAAGAATAGCGCTTGAATGATCATCAACATAAAGCCAACTACGAACATTCTTCCCATCTCCATATAGAGGCAAGGGTTTATTCTCTAGGGCATTAGAGATAAAAAGTGGAACTAGTTTTTCTGGGAATTGATATGGGCCATAATTATTAGTACACCTAGTCACACATACTGGGAATCCGTGAGTCCTAAAACTAGCTAAGGCCAATAAATCTGAACTAGCCTTTGAAGCAGAGTAGGCACTACTAGGGTCAAGAGGAGTTGTTTCGACAAAGCGCCCTTCTGGTCCTAAAGAACCATAGACTTCGTCAGTAGAGATATGCACAAATTTTCCAAGCCCATACTTTCTAGCTTCATCAAGTAAAACTTGAGTTCCCTCAACATTTGTCTTTACGAAACTAAGAGGATCTAGGATTGATCTATCAACATGACTTTCAGCTGCGAAATGTATGACAGCCTCAATCTTTTTTTCTCTCAATAACTTTGAAACTAATTCGGCATCTCGGATATCGCCTTTGACGAATTCAAACTTCGGTGAATTTATCGGGGAATTTATAAGGGATTCTAAATTCTCTAAGTTACCTGCATAGGTAAGAGAATCCAATACAAGAATATCATAAGAGCCATCCCTTAGAGCATAGTGGACAAAATTTGATCCAATAAACCCTGCACCACCTGTTACTAACAACTTCATTTCTTTACTCCTAGCCTAAAGATTCCCTTTATTCGCACCAGTTTCCGCTACTAAGTTAGAAGCTCTACGAAGAGACTCAAATGTACCAGCATCAGTCCACCAGCCTTTTAGCTCATCATGGGTTAAATCACCACGCTTTAAATACATGTTGTTTACATCCGTAATCTCTAACTCACCTCGTTCAGATGGTTTCAAAGATTTAATAAAATCAAATACAGTGTGGTCATAAAAATAAATGCCCGTTACCGCCATCTTGCTTACTGGGGTTTTTGGTTTTTCAACTATCTGCACGATCCTATTATCTTTTATCTCAGCAACACCAAATCTCTCAGGATCTTCAACTTCTTTTAAAAGAACCTTAGCCCCGCTTGCTTGTGCTCTAAAATTATTAGCAGGTTCTGAGATGTTACCTTCAATAATATTATCCCCCAAGACCACGCACATCCTATCAGTACCAACAAAATATTCTGCCAAAGAAAGAGCATGAGCTATTCCGCCCTCTCCTTCTTGGTAAGTATAATTGATATGCTTCAAGCCAAAGGATTGGCCATTCTTTAAAAGCTTTAGAAAGTCTCCAGCAAAATGTCCGCCTGTAACGACCATAATATCTTCGATACCCGCTTGAATCAAAGTACGAATTGGATAATAGATCATTGGTTGATCGTAAACTGGTAAAAGATGTTTATTTGTAACTTGAGTACAAGGAGCAAGCCTTGAGCCAAGACCACCAGCAAGTACAATTCCCTTTAAAGACATAATAGACCCTAATAATTTAAACGAGCAGTAAGCTACTAAAATATCGTACTAATATCAAATGAGGCAAAGTCTCTTAATATCCTAAAATCTAGGGATATTATTGACCTATTGAATTGGTATTTTGATTATTTACAGTCTGGGCCAGAGTATTACCTATCTCACCTAAGCCCATAAGAGTTATATTAAAAGTTAGCTTAGTATTATCAGGATTAGTTTGATCACTAACTAGAACATCAAAGTTCCAACAATTACATGCACTACTCAATCTTACCCCAGCTCTTTGTTCAATAAATTTCTTAATTGAATCATCATAACGAGTATAGTAACCGAATCGAATTCTATCTGTAAGACCAATTTCTATGCCACTTTCCAACTGCCTTGTTTCAGGTATGCCATCGACAAAGCGCAATCTACTTCTAACTAAATCTCCCCTACTATTACTTAACTGCCCTTCGACTAAATAACTACTAAAAGACGACTCTTCTATATTAAAATCAGTTCTACCTCTAAGACGAACATACTCATTTGGATATAATAATAGATCTGCATTAGCATCTGACAAAGCAGAAGTACCGGCAGGAGCACCAACATCTTCGGGATTTAAAAGATTATAACTTTGAGATAATTTAAAAGTTACTAACTCAGACACATCTCCTCTTCTAAGAGGCGCATAATCCCCAGACACGGCAGGATCTACCCCAAATTGCACCGACTCATCCAATGGGCCAGAAGCAGTTAAACCTCCCAAGTTCTCAGGCCGTGGAGTAACTTCTTCCACTCCGAATAAATACTTATTTCTTGGCTCATAACGGGTAAATAATCTCTGCGTTAAAGAGTAAGTAACAACATTTCTTTGAGCAATTTGATCTTGAGAATCAAACTGTGGATTATCACTCTGATCAACATCAGGAATATATAAATACTTCAATCCTGGCTCGATCGTATGTTTCATTCGAGTAATTTGTTGAGTCCGACCCAAAGAACCTAACTCTCCTATAAACTTAAATAAGTTACCCTCTTCAACAGGGAAAACTTTTTCAAAGGAAGTACCAACCTTAGCAGTTAAAGAAGGAAGCAAACGATTAGAACTATCGGGAAGCAAAGTCGTCAATGGATCTACCCCACTATCAAGTTCAGAATCACTTACCTGATCCCCAGCGTTAAGTTGATACTGAGTAGCTCTGACCCCAGCTTCGACAGATCCATCTAACAAGTTACCAACATAGAAAGGTAATTTAAACTTTTCATATATCTCAGAACGAATCCCAGTATAATCTTCAGTACGCCAAAAGTTAGTTGTATCCGCTGAATGAGAAACTACTAATCGTAAACCATAAGGAGATTCCCCAAAAGGTCTGAAAAAATTCATCCCAGTTAGAGATAATTCTGGTAATCTTTGAAAAACCAAATCATCAGACTGCACCATGGATTGGTTATACTCAGAAGATAAGTCCAAACTAAAATCATCTCCAATAGGAGTCCTAAGCACTGCACTAGAAGTAACAAACCGCGCATTGTTATCTGCGATTGCACTTCTTTCATATTCTCTAGGGAGAAGATCATCGCTTACGAAATGACCATCGACTATTAACTGCAAAGGCTGTTCGCCAACCTTACCTGTCCATAACTCTTTCCAGTAACCTGCGAATCTATTTTCATCCAATGACGGATCAGCTAAACCATCAACTCTTGTACCTAATAATTTCCCCGCTCTTTGAGACTCATTAAAATACACTAATCCAGCCTCTAAAGAATGATTTCTTTGAAATAGCTTTCTTAATTCAACATCCACCCCAGTCCTAACCTTACTTTCATACACGCCCGTGATAGTAGAATCCGTAGAATCATTAATGGCCCAAAAGAAAGGTACAAATGCCGATACACCAGTCCTTCGACTCGGGCCAAAGGTCATCGGCAAAAATCCAGACTGCCGTTTACTCTTAGCTGGAAACACCATATATGGAAGATAAAAAACTGGAACGTCATATACTCTTAGTGTTGAATTCCAAGCCTCACCGTAACCGTCCTTTTCTACTCGGCTCTCCCCCGCATATAAACTCCAAGGCCTACAATCCTCTCCCTCAGGACAATTACAGGTAGTAAGAATTGCTTCTTTTAAACTATAAGTCTCCCCACTTTCCTTCCTAACTTCCTTGGCTAGGACTCGATAATCTCCATCCTCAAAATTTAAGAATACGTCCTCAAGGCTTCCCTCTTGAGTTTCTAAATTAATTGTTGCTTTCTGGGCAGTCATATTAGCGTTGATCTCGCTAATACGAACGTCTTTAGTTAATTGAGCTTCATTACTAGCAGTATCTACAGTTACCTTAGAAGCTTCTGCTACTAAGGTAGCATAGGAGATGATTACATTACCTGTTGCAGTTAGAATACTGCCGGAAGTATCAAAGTCTATGGTTCTTGCAGAAATATCAAACGGTAGGCTTTGCCCATTTGCCAACTTAGATGAGGCTGACTGTTCTTTTTTTTGTTGAGTTTCTCTTTTTTTCTTTCTGACAGTCTCTTTACGGACTCTATCCTCTTGGAATAAATACCTACGATCAGGTGGCTCAATTTGAGCATAGGATAAAGTACCAAAACAATTGCACAATACTGCCAGAGCGCCAGCATGAATTATAGACCTAGTACTTATTAAATGGCCTAGGGGAACTAACAAATTGCGAACCAAGCTAAATATCCTATTTATACGTTTAGTTCTGTTACCTTACACTTTCCTAGTCGGTGTGAGAAGAGTAATAATATCAAAAAGCTTCTTCTTTAAATCCGACCTCTGAACAATCATATCCAACATACCATGCTCCAATAAAAACTCTGCTCTTTGGAACCCTTCAGGTAGCTTACTTCTGATAGTTTGCTCAATTACTCTTTGCCCAGCGAATCCGATTAAAGCCCCCGGCTCTGAGATATGCACATCTCCCAACATTGCATAAGAAGCAGCCACTCCACCAGTAGTCGGATCTGCTAATATTGAAATATATGGCAAGCCTTTATCCCCATGGCGAACAAGTGCTTGAGTCACTTTGGCCATTTGCATCAAAGAAAATATACCTTCTTGCATTCTAGCCCCACCAGAAGATGAAACAATAATAACAGGTAAATTAGACTGAGTAGATTTTTCAACTAATCGGGTTAATTTTTCACCAACAACAACCCCCATACTTCCGCCCATATACCCGAAATCAAAAATGCCAAGGCTTGTACGAACCCCATTGATTCGACCATATCCTGTGCGAACAGCCTCACTAGTTCCAGGCTTTTCAGCCTTCTTTAGTCGATCTTTGTATTTAATTGAATCCTTAAAAACTAAGGGGTCATTTGAACGAAGCGACATATCAAACTCCTCAAACTCTCCTCTGTCGCAAATCAAGTCAATTCTTTCTAATGCAGTAAGTCTGAAATGATAATTACACTTAGGACAAACCTTTAGATTCCTTTCTAGTTCCTTGGTATAAACAATCTCACTGCACTGTTTACACTTAGTCCAAAGACCTCCAGGTATTTCTAATTTATCGCTATCTTCTGCGGAAGTCTTTGGGGCCTTACTTATGGAAAACCAAGCACACATTTATATCAGCTCCTTGAAATTCAATTTTTTGTGATTCAATGTTTAGATCAAATTACTCGATCTAATCATCTTTCTTTTATAAGTGCCCGACTTATAGTAGAAAAAGATAAAAATCTCTAGGGCCTATTTACTATCAAATACGTAGGTCTTCCCAAACACCAAGCAAGGTAAGCTACTCAGGAATAATCATTATGTCCCAACCACTAAAAGAAATCTCTAACTATCTTAGTGCTCTACTTAATTATACCGCCTACGCAGACAATGCCGTAAATGGTTTACAAGTAGAGAGCTGTGAATCCATAAATAAAATTGGAGTGGCAGTGGATTTTGCTGAAAGCGTCCTTGAACAGGCTATTAGCAAGAAAGTTGACCTATTAATTACCCATCATGGCTTACTTTGGGGATCGACCCCACCTCTAACTGGAAGTACGGGCAGAAAAGTTAGCCAACTCTTCAAGAACAATATTAATTTACTCGGCATACATATTCCGCTAGATGCCCATGAAAAATATGGAAATAATTTCATTCTAGCTAGAGATATTCTCCAACTAGAGAACACCGAATCAGCGATTCAACATCATGGAATCAACATAGCTTGCATTGGCGAGAATAAAAAATCTAAAAGCCTAAACGATTTTGTAGAAATTTTAAAAGAAGTGCCTGGAGCCCTAGCTCAACCATTAGCATTTAACTTTGGGCCTAAAATACCGAATAAAGTATGCGTAGTTACAGGATCTGCCTGCGACACCCTATACCAATATAAAGAAGCAGGCTTTGATACATTTATCACAGGCGAATCAAGACAGTTCGCATACCACTTCTGTAAAGAAGAAAAATTAAACGCTGTCTTCGCAGGGCATTACGCCACTGAAACTTTCGGAGTAAGGGCCCTAGGCGCTCACCTCTCAGAGAAATACAACATCCCTTGGGAATTCCTAGATGATCCAACAGGGATCTAAAATACACCACTACATAAATGAACAATTTTAACTACTTACAACTTTAACTAACTTAAAGCTAGCCGCCGCCCCATGCTCTGAGGCCTGTACACAGTTTGCGTACAGCTTCACATCTATTCGTAGGGGCGATCCCTTGCGATCGCCCTCCTATTTTCAGTAACTTACTCCTCTCACCATTCTTGTATGATGGATTTACGCACTGAAGCCTGCGCAAGTTAAAATGACATCTTTCAATAAAACTTGTAGGATAAGCCACAAATATATTTGATTAATTTGCTATTATTGCGAGACTACTTAATGAAAACTATAGAAGATTTAAACTTAGACAATAAAAAAGTTATAATCCGTTGCGACCTTGATGTCCCTCTAAACTCTGATGGTAGCATAGCTGACGACCATCGGATCAAATCAGCACTGGATACAATTAAGTTCGCTAAAGAAAGAAATGCAAAAATAATCATCCTTGGTCACATGGGAAGACCTAAGGGAAAAGTGGTACCCGAGCTATCACTGAAAATCGTAGCTAAAAGAATGTCTGAACTTCTTAAATCAGATGTCTCCTTCGCAGAAGACTGCATAGGGCCTAAAGCTGAAGACCAAATTTCTAAGCTAAAAGCAGGCGAAGTTCTGCTACTTGAGAACGTAAGATTCCACAGTGGAGAAGAAGCGAATGATCCAACCTTTTCTAAACAGCTTGCAGACCTAGGCGAAGTCTATGTCAATAATGCATTTGCAACAGCTCATAGAGCACACGCTAGTACCGCAGGAATCCCAGCTCTTATCTCAGAGAAAGGAGCAGGATTTACTCTAAGAGACGAGGTGGAATATTTTAATCGCTCCGTAAGAACTCCAAAGAAGCCATTCCTAGCTATCTTCGGTGGGGCTAAGGTCTCTACAAAAATTGCAGCAATAAAAAATGTAGGCAAAGTCGCAGATGCTGTCATTGTTGGCGGAGCAATGGCAAATACATTTTTCCTAGCTATGGGCTATCCTGTAGGTAAATCACTCGCCGAGCCTGATCTAGTAGATCTAGCTAAAGATACTCTTAAATGGTTCAAAGAGAATGACAAACAACTACTTTTACCAACAGATGTAGTTATCGCAGACGCACTAAAGTCTGGCCTCACAACAGAAGTAGTTAGCGCAGATAAGATCCCAACTGACAAAATGGCTTTAGACATTGGGCCTAAATCATTAGAAATTTTTCAAGTTGCCATCAAGAATGCAAGAACTATTGTCTGGAATGGACCAATGGGAGCTTTTGAAACTGAAGAATTTTCGAATGGAACCTACTCTTTAGTTGACATGTTATGTGCATCAGAAGCTCTAACTGTTGTTGGTGGTGGAGATACAGATCTAGCCCTTCACAACAAACATGCTTTCGATAGAATGAGTTTTGTTTCAACTGCAGGTGGAGCCTTTTTAGAAATGCTTGAAGGTAAGAAGTTACCTGGAGTTGAGGCTTTAAATTAAGTATCCTTAACATCCCCCTTCTAAAAAATAGTACTCTGGCTTAATAGTTCCTCGCTTTTTTAAGCCGCACATCCATGTGCGCCTTAAAGGCCGTCCTGCCTGCGGTACCATCCTGATACCGCCTACGGCAGTACAAGCCCGCTCCGAACTATTAAGCCAGAGTACTATTTTTTCCACCGACATCCCCCCCTCCTCCAAATTCATTTAAAAAATTGAACGTTTCTTTTCGAATCCCCATATTCTCTGCCCATACTTTACCAAAGATTTTCACTCTGCTAGGATTTAAGAATAAAACCAATCATAAAAAATCTATGCGACTCGTCATTCTAAGCATTCTATCTATTCTATTTGCTCTACCCACTTTTTCATACGCGGACCCAATTAAAATCGGCATAATTACAGACCTAAGTGGTCATGGCGCATTCTGGGGAAATCAAACAAGACTTGGGGCTCAAATCTTGGAAAGCGAACTAAAAAAAGAAGGCATGGATGTTAAATTTATCTATGCAGATTCCGCATTCAAACCAAGCCAAGGAGTAACTGAAGCCTACAAACTCATCACCCATGACAAGGTCGATGCAATTTTTTCTGAGTTCAGTCTAATCGTGAATGCAGTTTCACCTGTCACATCTAAATTCAAAAAAATTCTAGTTGGAACCTGTGGAGGTGTATCATTTTTAGAAGCTAATCCATATGCATTTAAAACTTATCTCAATTACGAGGATGGATGCCGTCGTTTAGGAGAACAATGGAAAAAAGAGGGCCTTGAAAAGGTTGGCATATTAAGGGTTAATAATGAGGTTGGAGAACTTTGTGCTAAAGGTGCCCTTTCAGTTTATCAGGATCTAGAAATCAAAGCCTTTAATCCGACTGAGGAGTTAGCCACACCCATACTTTCCTTTAGAACTAAGAACATTAAAGCAATTTTCCACTCTGGTTACGAAGTAGATGCATTGAACATTTTTAAGAATCTCAAGATATTAAGCTTAGATATTACAGTAGGAGGCCCCGATTCAGATACTCTCACCACCAAAGTAATCAATACCTATCCTACAGAAATCGAACACACCATAACTTTTGGATATCCTAAATTTGACACTCAATTTAAAGAAAAAATTTTAAAGGCAGACCCAAAAAATGACCTTACTTCCTCTGAAGCAATCGCAAATGCCTATCTATTTCTAAAACAGTTGGTTAAGGTAATCTCAGAATGCCCTAAAGATGAGATTGATTGCCAAACCCAACTTTTATCATCTCAAGGGCCAGATCCCTTACTCGACTTTAAAGGATGGAAAGACAGAGTAGCAGATCATGGGTTCGTCATAAACAAATGGAAAGGTGGTAAGAAAGAAGTTCTACAAACTTACAGTTTACCGTAAATGCCGAATAGCTTATTTACTGCAATTTTCTAAGCCTGTCTCCCTTTCCACCACCAATACCCCCCACTCAACAAACAAGGCCAAACTACGACTGGCACAACGTGCCAAAAAATCAGGTGGCTTGATGTATCACCTGGGCAGACCAAGTGTAAAAGTATCCCGCCAAAAACTGCTCCAGTAAAAACACTCATAAAAAAGCTAGAATTTGAATTAAGCAAGTAGCCCTTTCTCACAAAATAATACAATAGAGTGCCAAAAGCCAATGTACTCAAAAATACTAACCTTGCACAAGAAACTTCCGGTTCCTCTAAAACAACCATCTGTTCAGCATGACCAATATATTCACTAGACATAACCCACATTAGAAAAAGCACTATCGCACTTGAGCGTTCGAACTCATAACTCACCCCAGGCTCTCTCGATTTTAAAGAGGCCAGTAACATGGAATAGAACAATAGTAGGAGAATCAAACCCTCTAAAAAATAATTTAATCGAAATTCTAGAATTGAAATATCTTCTCTAAATCCTAAAACTATTACCAAAAAAAACGCAGGTAAAATTACAACTATAAAAAATATTAATGAGTCAACATAAGGATTTCGCAACTTGCTTCTTGAACCAAGATCATCTCTTAAGTTTTGGATAAATAAATTCTTATCCATCGTTCTTATCCTTAAATGCGGACTTTAAGTTACTTAGTCCCCTATGCGCGATAACCTTAACATTGGCCACACTCAATCCCAATTGAGAAGCTATCTCTTTCATTGAATAGCCATGCAATTTATTTAATTCGATAATCCGTCTCTGATTCTCCGGAAGATCTTGCAAAACAGCACTGATGTCTTCGTTGATACTGTTGATTGTTTTTTCCTCTGTGCCGATGCTCTCTGCCTCTTTACCATAAGCCTCGATCTTTCTCCCCTCCCTAAACATCCTACGCTTTTCATCAATGATACGCGCATTTACAATTGCATAAAACCAAGGATAGAAGTGCCTAGAAGGCAAGAAAGAGTGTCGGGCATTATGTAAACTTAAAAGAACTTCTTGCACAACATCTTCCCTATTAGTCTTTAACTTAGTAGCCACAGCCCGCTCAACTAAACCATATATTAAGCGCAAAAACTCCTCATAAGACCGAGAGTCGCCATTTTGAGACTCAGACAATAACTCGCCTAATTTTATGCTTAATTCTAGATCCACTTAGCTCTGCATTGTTTATTTCGACATTAGAGGTTCAAAAGTTACACCAAGGTAGCATTATTTTAAGAATAAAAAAATTTTACTTTCAAATGTAACTTTTCTGTCCTAAGCTTCGAATTCTCATTCGGGTACAAAACCCCAATATTAATTAATAAGGAAAACTATGAAATTACAATCAAAAACACTTGTTGCATTAGCAATCTCTGGACTAGTAGCTGGATCTTACATGATTCCACAAGCTTTCGCAGGCGATGACACTTCTGCAGATCATACTGAAAAAGCAGGATGCAAAGGTCACGAAGCTGCTGAAAAGGACTCTTGCAAAGGTAAAGATTCTTGCAAAGGTCATGAAGCTGCTGAACACGAAGAAGCTGGCGACAAAGACAGTTGCAAAGGCAAAGAAGGATGTGGAGCTAAAGAATAGTTTTACTTTCTGTTATTGTGGAGGGAGGAAGACTTCCCTCCACAATACGAAACTAAATGTTCTCAATTCCTTCACCATTGATTGCATTTAATTGGACTCTATTCACCCCAATAACATCACGACCTCTGACTCACACAACGAATGGGCTCAAATAAACATAACCAATACTCTGAACTAGGCGCTGGCATCGGCTTAAGAGTCCCACATTACGGCCATATTCTTTCAAAAAAACCACTAGTAGATTTTTTTGAAATAATCTCCGAGAATTTTCTTGTTGATGGAGGTAGGCCTTTAGAAGTTCTAGATCAGATTTTAGAACAATACCAAGTGATAATGCATGGAGTGTCCCTTTACTTTGGATCTCCAGAAATGCCTGACAAAGCGCACTTAAAAAAACTTAAAGCGCTTGTAAGAAAGACTAAAACTCCTTGGATGGCAGATCATCTTTGTTGGGGAAGCGTAGATGGCACTTACACACACGACCTTCTCCCCCTACCCTACACAAAAGCTACAGCTAAATGTGCCGCTGATAAAATTCGATATATTCAAGATTACCTCGAGATCCCAGTAGCGGTGGAAAATCTAAGTAGCTATGCAGAGTTTACAAGTTCTACCATGACCGAATGGGAGTTCTTAGGAGAAGTAGTAGAACAAGCAGACTGCGGAATACTAATGGACGTAAACAATATTTACGTGTCCTCTCAAAATCACAATTTCGACCCTAAAACCTATGTAGATAATGTTATCCATGAACGAGTCGCACAAATTCATATAGCTGGCCATTCCCGCATGGAAGACGTAATCATAGACACCCACGACAAAGCACCTATCGAACCTGTATGGGATCTCTACGACTACACCCTAACTAAAGTCGGTAGGACTCCAACCCTACTAGAATGGGATGCGCATATACCAAGCTTTGAAGAAGTAAAAAGGGAAGCCGATAAAGCAGGCGCAAAACTTGCAAAGATCTCTGACCTAAAAGCAGCTCAAGGATAGTAGATAGAAATGACGAAATCACTACCTAGCTTAGATCAGATAGATTCGGAAGATTCTCTAGTCAACCTTCAAAGAACGTTTGCGGAAATAATTAGAAACCCCCTTTCAGAAGGTGATTCTATGCAAAATGACCCTAGAACAGATCAGATGATTCGTTCTAATGATCGCACCGCTCCACATGGAAGACTTCAATTTTATGCCCGACAATACTGGTGGAGGATTCAAGGTTCCTTCGATGAGGATTTTCGCACAGTTCAAAAACTACTTACGAAAGAAGATTACCTTAGATTGAGAGATGAGTACTTAGTCCAATTCCCTTCTATAAGCTATACCCTAAGAAATCTAGGCAATAGGTTCCCTGACTTTTTAAAAAATAAAAATAAACTTCTAGCAGACGCTAGCCTCTACGATCTATCAAAGATGAAGGCCTTTGAATCAAAGACAATTAAACCACTAAGTGTGCCAGATGTTGAAAGTACAGATTTCCCATCTGAAACCTTATATCTCCAACCACATGTAAAGTTGCTAGAGCTTGACTATCCAGTTAATCAACTTAACAAATCAAACCTTGTCCACGAAGACAGCTCTGCAAGTAACACACTAACTAAAAAAGAAGACTCAACCAATAATGAAGGAATAAGCTCCATAAACAAGGAGGAAACATTTTTAGCCATACACAGATTAGGCGCAAAAATATTTTCTAAACAATTAAACAAAGAACAATTTCAAATTTTGAAAAAATTTGAACAAGGAATTTCACTAGAGGCGCTTGAAAATAGCATTTCAGAAAAAGCATTAAGTATTATTCAAGAGAGCTTTAGTGAATGGATGGCTTTAAGCTGGCTTTCATTAGAAAATCCTAACACTGATCCACAAATCGACTAAGCCCAAGCGCTTAAACAAATCAATTAACTTAAAATAAAGATCGCACACAAAAAGGAATAAATAATGAATAATCAAATAACAGACCTAATAAAAAATGTATTAAAAAAATGGAATTATCTGCTAGTTGAACTTCAACATTTATTCTTGCTAGCAATAAGACTATATTGGGGTTGGCAATTCGTGCTAACAGGGCGTGGAAAGTTTTTAAACTTTGATAGGACCGTAGGCTTTTTTACAAGTCTTGGGATTCCATTTCCAGAAATAAACGTCTTTATGGCATCAGCGACAGAATTTCTAGGTGGAATATGCCTAATGCTGGGACTAGGATCAAAATTCGTAAACCTACCCTTAATAATAACAATGTGCGTAGCCTACCTTAGCGCGCACACAGAAGAACTAAATAGCCTATTCTCAGATCCAGATAAGTTCTTTCAAGCCCCACCATTCTTATTTATGTATGCCGCATTGATAGTATTACTATTTGGTGCTGGAAAATACTCGCTAGACTATCTCATCGCTAAAAGATGTTGTTCTGCCAAAAGAGATTGTTAGGCATAACTATTACGGCCAAAGTTTTAGCAACACTGAAAGCAATTTAAATACTATTCGAAAATATAAATAGGTACGAGCAACGGAGCTTATACCTATAATAAAATTCAGCTGGACACCCTTACTTATCAATCCAAGGGAACGTATGTACTGCCTAGATCTCGCTTCTCACGAAAACATTTCATTCCTGCCTTCTGGAGAATCGATTCAAGTAAGTTGCGTAGCACAACACCATTATTACTACCATGAACAAAGTGAATACCATCATATCCTCGATAGTTATCCCTTAATGCACTTTCAATAAAAGGCGTCGCTTCCGCAGTAGTTTTTCCATGTAAATCAAGCTTGAAGTACCTTCCGATTGGAACATTATTACCCATTGCAGGAGAAGCTGTTCGCTGATCGCGATACTGTTCTCTCCGAGTCTTATTCCTAGAACGATCCTTCCGCTTTCCCCTATTACCACTTTTTCCCACAACCACACCTCCTCCCCGAAAAAGTAAAAAAACCTCTACCTCGCCCGTTGCTCGGTACCTATAGAGTTATGATAGTCTTGCGTCCGTTGTTACAATTAATAATTTCTTCGCACCACTATTTGCACATTCTTTTAATCTGTTATATGCTAGCGGATTATGGGCTTCAAGTTTAAGATTCTAACATTATAAGTGCTTAAGATCATTTTAATTAGTTTGAGACTAAATAGCCTTCCGAGTCGCTACCTCATGGCAGGTCTGCTCAATTGCGTTCTTTTAAAACATATATCGAGTAGAAGATTGTAAACAGACGTACTATTTGGTTTCTCTCAAATTTCATCTCATATTTTTCAAATATTCGCTTCGAAGAACCAAATAGTACGTTTTGATTAACTAAGGTTTTACTCATCTCTCTCTTTGCTCCCTTCATTAAATCAACCGACTTTAACGGCTCATTTAATGAAGGGAGCACCCGAATTTTTGATTTAGATCATGTTGATCTGAACTTTGGGGGATCCAATCAAAGGAGAATTTAAATGAGAAACTTTTTTTCACTGGCGATGATTCTGGCGATTTGCAACACAATGGCTTCAAGAATCCCTGCACAGGAACCTTCAGATTCTAAGGTTGCTCAGCAATTGGAATTTGTGGATGAGTACATGCCTGGCTACAAGACAATTTACCTTGAGGCCGCCATGCTTGACAAGGACACGGCCGACTTAATGCTATCAACGATAGCGCACCTCGCTCTGGCAAATATTGAGCTTGGGCATAAACTAGAGAAGGACAATAATACCTTTGACAGTGCTTCCATGGAAGTAAGAACAATGCTTGAGGAACAGACCACAACACTCGCAGCCCTGCGAGAAAACGCGAAAGAGCTAAAGATTATTGATAGCAAAATCGAGGGTAGAAGGTCTTTCCTGCACGGCCTGACGATCCTAAGCATCGGCCTGACTCTAATTATTGCCGGCGTATACGTATACTTCTTCATTTGCGCATTCCTTCCTTACATACCCTTTACCAAAGGGCTAAGAAAGTTTCACGCCCGACTCAATGGCCTGAAGACCAAGGACAATGAGGCTTGGCTTGCTCTACAGGAGTACCTCGGGCTCGCCCTTGGAAATCTCAAGAATGCAAGCAAGCTTCTTGAGGATGGCCAAAAAGTAGCTGGTGAAGGTCGGAAGTTGAAGCGGCTGACTTCTGCCACAACCTCTCTTGCGAAAAGCCTGGCTGGTTTGGGAGTGAGACTTATCGATCCTACGGAGTCCCAACTTACCGAAGTAGGAAAGAGCATCGAACGAGCTGTAGGTAACCTAACACAGCGTGAACATGAGCTGAAACTCGGTGAAGCAAACTTGAATGACTCAATAGAGGCAGGCGTGAAAGAACTTCGCGCACAAATCTGTAAGGATAACAAGCAATTGGCGCTTGATCAAGCAACGCTCGCTGCAGAATTGGCCCAACTTGAACTGGATCAAACCACCTGCAGAAAGCAAAGCGCAGTCGCACAAACTCAGATGGAAGAAGCACAAGCAATGCTTGCCGAAGCGGAAGAACGACTATCAAAAGCGGAAGCATTGGAAGCTGCCTACGCTGAGGTCAAACCTCCATCAGAATCCTAAAAACCAAAAAGCGCCCGAGAAGAACCTACAAACTTCTCGGGCAATGGTTTTTTTAATCAAAACGTATTTTTATTATAATCAAATGGGGTGGATACTCAGGCGTGCTAGGATTTTTTATGGGGCCGAGCGGGCTTGTTCCTCCGTGGCGAGCCATGGATGGCGGAGCAGGAGGAACGGCCTTTGATTGGCACATGGAGGTGCCAATCAAAAAAGCGAGGGCCCATAAAAAATCCTAGCACGACCGCATCAATCTATCTCCAAAATATAAAACTCTCCCTCACCCTCTCCACTTACCAACAACTGATTCTTATCATTTATAAGATAGTAAAAACTTGAAATGGCATGGCCAACTCTCTGCTCTATAGAGATTACAGGCTTATTTATTTCTGAAATAAAGACCTCTCCTTCAATTGAGAACAAAACAGTTTTATTGTCATTCAAAGAAACTCCGACGGTATTTACAGAAAGATCTTCTGGATACACGTCCGTCGTTACTCCTGCAGCAACAACTAAAACTCTCTCCCGAGGATTATTCAGACCCTCCAATCTATCGATCAAGATCTCACCTGAATTATTAATATCTACTGCTGACGAGCTACTCGTGTCATCTTGCACACTACTAGATAAAATCATCAATTCTTTAGATCCTATCCTTGCCGCATAATAATTATTATACGAATCAACACTATTTTCAAAGGCTAAAGTAGCTAAAATCTCACCAGCATTATTGACAGCCTTCACACTAAGGACACTAAAGTTTGAAGGAAGTGCCTCTATATTCACAGGATTTAAATTATGAAACAAGTACATTTCAAGATGATCTTCCCTTCCTGCTAAATACTCGCCATTATCACTAATAGCATCAAAACATTTATCTAATTTTACAAAACTTTTACCGTCATACAAATAACTAACTGGAGGAATCTCTTCGATATCTGGCCTAGATAAAGGCTGCGTGGGGTTTAAAAGAATCTTACCGTCATCACTAAATCCAGAAATTTTAAAATCCAAAGAGACATTCGCAGGAAGAATTGAAAGTACCTCTGGCAACTTTGGTAGAGATTTAATCCCACTACCTTCACTCCAAATCGCGATACTTCCATCAGAACATTGTAAAGCAACTTCAGAATTATTATTAAATTTCACAGGCGCACAAGTCTCGCCAGTGCCAAGCTTTGCCACAATCTTCTTACCCACCAAAACCTGATCGACTTTTTTATCTCCAAGCTCCCTAGACCCATCCTCAGAAATCATGGAACAAGCTTGTAAAAACATAACAGATATAAGTAATCCACGAGCAAACACCATTACCGAAAATGCCTTGTTTGTAAGTTTTTTTACTTTTTTTATTTCTTCCCCTAATTTCTTAGCACTTAAATATCCTGCTCCTATAGAACCTAAACCTCCGCATTCGGACACAGCACTTACAAGTTCAGGTGTACATGGACCACCTGCCATTGGGGCTTGAATTATGGGGTATTGAATATTCAACGAAGCAAGTAAATCTGAAATTTTCATTTATAACTGGGGTGTTTTAGAGACAACTACCGAACTAAAAATTCGGCCTTCTGCTCTGGAGATAAATTTGACACGTCAAGGGTATGTACATTTTCATACCCACTTGCCTTAAGTACAGGCCAAGCCTGGATTGTCATAGGAATCATTCTCGACATGTGGCCAACAAACGATGCGTCACACACTAGTACTACATGAACCATCTTGTCAGGAATATTTTTTTCCAAAGTATGCTCTGTAAGCTCCGTCAGAGGAATATTAATCGAATCCTTGATGTGCTTTTGATCAAAGCCTAACTGAGAACGCACGTCTAGAATGACAACTTTGCTATTCTTATGTAAGGATAGAAATCCTTCGAGATCTAATTCTGCCTCTTCCATACCGTCCAAGTAGTTTCGAAACCCCCTAACATCAACTTCCTTCTTCTTAGAACTAGGGGATGGGGGAAGCTCTTCTGCAAAAGCACTAATTCTAGCATCGATGCAAACGAACGCACAACATAGGTAAAATATCTTCTTAAACGTATTCATGTATACAAAGTATGTCATACATTATAGCAAATCAAGATGGGAAACCATTCATATAGAGAATATTCGGGAGAACTGAATACCTACCGCAATTCGCTAAGAAATTTTAGCAAAGAAAGAGGGAGAAGGCTTTCGCTAAGGATTATTTGGTTGATGACGAGTGGGAAACCGGCCCATGGCCAGAGGAAGATTCCTTCGTTTTCGTCTACTCCGAGTATTCAGAGGATGATGATGGAACAGAAATTCTTCAACGTAAACGTCTGCCCACCCCCCTGCTGAAATGGAGGCTGGGTGGAAAGATCTCTGTCATGGGAGCAAGGAAACCCAAAATCAGGGCACCACGAGGATCTCACTGCTTCAACCATGAGCAACGCCGTGGTCACGGAGCATGGAGACGTTCCGTAGCATTGGTCCGCAGGGAGAAGCGTTCTTTCCTGTATTCTATGACTGAGCAGGAAGGAGAAAATATTCTCTCTTAAAATCAACGTAGCAATTCCGAACTGACGCTGAGCTCTACATTTGTAAGCGTCCACAATATGCCGTTCTACTCCTATTAGTAAATTTTTTCTAAGCTCA
>CAYGUX010000015.1:0-70478 GCA_964353175.1 uncultured Bdellovibrionales bacterium
ATTAGTGCATCTGATAGTTTTTCTAAACGATAGAGTAACTATGAAGAGATTTCGAAGAGTGCAAGATAGAAGTGCACCACTACACACAAACCGAAAACGCCGAACTCTCATGTGAGGCGCTTTTCTGGTTTTTTATCTTTCTCCTTCTATTTTTTAAACCCTCATAATTTGCTAAGGCCTCTACTCTTTATTTAAACGATACACTAGGAAGCGAGTATCCGTACCTCGATACATCAATTCAAACTGAGTAGGATAGCTAGCTCGCAATCTCTCAAAAGTAGGGGGTAAAATATCTGCATTCAGCAAATCAGGCATTGGGAAAATGGCTAAATAGTCGGCATTTAGATAGCTTAAATATTTCAATAACTCCTCATCACTACCAAATGGATTTTTACCGTCCCCATAGAGCCAGCGAGTAGGCTCTAGTTCATAAGGCATGATACTTTTTCTGCCCGTATAAAGATAAACCAAAGGATCAAAATTAGAAGCGATGATATCGTCCTCAAAAGAATTCCCTCGAATCCAAGTAAAGACCTCCTCATAGTCCTTCCAATAAACCTTATTCTTACTTTGTGGCTTTTCTAAATATGGAATTTTAGTTTCTAAAACTAAATCTTGGTATTCACTTATCTTTAAAAGATTACATACGAATAAAAATGCAACAAGACCGCTCGATATTGCAGTATAAATTTTACAGAATCTAAGCTGAGCCAAAAACCCCCGCACTCCCTCAAACATCAATGGCAATAATATGGGTAAAATCGGTACTAACAGCCTAAGCGGTGGCCCTGGCCAAAGGAGGAGAGCTAAACAATATAAAATCGGAGCCAAAACTATAAAACGTCTAGTCCTCCACAGTCGAGACCATCCGACAAATAATATAATCCCTGATAATAAAACAATCCCCCAAAGAGAGCTATCTTCCGATAACAAAACTGACAAACCATCAAATAAAGCCAATGGCATCATAAAAACCGCTTCTAGTAGATTGAACGAAAGCACTCGATAATAAACAGGCAAAACCGAATCTAACCAAGATAAATAGCCAGTATAGTATGAAAACCCGATAGGCAATAAACGAGATTCTTTCACCACCAAACACCAAATAAACCATGGCAAACTTGTAAACACAAAACCACTTAAGTACATCAGCATATTCAGCTTAGACTTTCGCAAATACAGAATAGGCAAGGGTAAGAAAAATATACCCGCCGATCTACATAGAGTTAATACAGCAACTAAAACACCACAAAAAAAACATAAAAGATGACTTCTTCTCTCATCATCTAAAACACAATCAAAACTCCAAATAACTAAGATTAAAATAAAAGCAAAACACATCTCACTTAAAACCACCGATCCGAAATACAAATACAAATGTGAACTACCTAAGAGCAACAATGCGCCTAAGGCAATCATCCTTGAAACATACGCACGTTTAACTAACATTAGATATGCTAGAGCAAGGGAAGAACTACAAAATAAGAGAGAGGATAACTGAAAATAAATAGAGTTTGCTGGATATTCAGGAAAAAGCTTCCAAATTAAGGCTAAAATAGACAAATAGACAGGAGGATATTTAGTCTGCTCAATTTCAATCGGCAAAAATGGAAAAACATAGCGACCTTCTTCCGCTAGTGACTTAGCTGTTAATAGATAGATACCATCATCATGAAAAAGTCCATCCACACCAGGCACCAACAATCCGTACCCTAGGAAAAAGGTAATTAGAAAAATTAAAAGTGCAAATATTAAATCAATTCTATCTAGTGACTTTTGCATTCCTGACCTATACTAACTCTAAATAGGAATGCATAGACTATTTCTAATGTGCGCAAACTAACTTTACCTCTATCATCAACAATGACTTCAATTCTCTACGACCCACCTGGCTTTCTAAACTTACTAATGCATTTCATAAAAGTATTTGGTTTCCTATTTCTTTTCATTGCAATTAGCCTTAACTTGGGGCTGTGTATATTCAAATTTATTGACCATAAAAACGCACTTAATAAAACAGAAAAACTAATCGCCTCCTTTGCACTAGGAATAGCTTTTCTTGGAATATACAGCCTAATTCTCGGAACCCTTGGGTATCTCCTTAAAGAAAACATACGCTTCAGCATCACAGTACTTGCATTCTCAAGTTTCACCATCCTTAGATCAAACTACTTAAACCTACTAAAACATCGCTTTTCAAAACCAAACTTACAGAATTCAATTTTTTTGGCCGCGAGCCTTATCCCACTAAGCTTACTCAGTAGTTACTGTCTCCTACCTACTCTAGACTGGGATGACGCTAGTTATCAACTTCCACTAGCCTATGAATTCTTAAATTCAGGATACATAAAAAGCTATCCCCATTTTGCCCCATATAATTTTCCCGCATTTGCACAAACCATATATGTATATTTTCTGGCCTTTGATTTAGAAGAAGGATGTAGGTTAATTAATCTGGTGTTCACACTTGGATTACTTGCCACTACATATTGTTTAGGGAAAAGGCTACTAGACAAGAGACATGCAATCTTAGCAGTAGCAAGCCTAATCGCTTCAAATATATTATGGGAGATTGGAACAACTTCTAAAGTTGATAATTTAGTAGGCTTCTATCTTCTATGGTTTATTCTTTTAGCCCATATTGGATCTAAGCAAAAAAACTTCAAGATTTTTTCTCTCGCCTATCTATTGGCTGGCATAGCGATTAGCACCAAATATACTGGGCTATTTTTTGCAGTGCCCATTGGCATTTATTATTTTAGCGTCCTTAATCCAGATACAAGATACAGAATTAAACTACTTGCCATCTGCAGCACGCTTTTCCTAATCCCTTCAAGCTATTGGTATCTTAAAAATCTTAGTCAGTTCCATGCAATTCTCTATCCCATTTCAATCTCTTCCAGTGGAATCGGAAGATACCAACCAAAGATTACCCTAAATGGACAAACTCACGATATTAATCAAATCATTGAGAATCAGCACCAAAGCTTAAACGCCCCCTACGAAGTAGAAGATGAGAATCTCAGTAAAAAACTTTCCCACTTCTTAGGCCTTAAACAATCCTCAAAACAACCAAAGCTCTATGAATTAAATAAACTTATTAAAACTCCTGAACTTTTTTCAAGGAATCCCTACCACTACATTTTCCTACCACTACTACTAGGAATCCTAGCTCCGCTTTTTCTTTTAAAGTACAACAATGAACTTAGTATTCTCACCATTCTCAGTGTACTTACTATGCTTGCTCTAAGTGGCTTTATATATTTATTTAGATACTTCATCCCGGTACTGCCAGTATTAGCACTATCACTTTCAGCGCTTGTTTTACTAATTACAAAACGCATTGAATCGCGTAGAATGAATATCCTAACTTACATTCTCCTTCTATTCTCACTCTACATACCAACTAAGTACTCCTACCTTAAGCACACACTTCAAAATTCAAGTCTTTATCTTAGTGGAAAAGAATCTCAACTTAGTCGCATTCAGAAATATGGATATAATAGAACAAGTAAAAACCTCGCTTTCGTCCTAAATGAGGCTAATCTAAAACTCCCAGAAAATAGCAAAATCCTCATGGTTGGAGAGACGAAAGGACTTCTACTTAATAAAAAGTATCGTGGTGACTATGAACAATTAGGTCGCTACGCTTACAGCTGGAGCTATTTTATAGCCTTATCTTCGATTCAGCCTAAAACAATTATAGAGCTACTCAAAGAAGAACAATTTACGCACATTTTAATTAACTGGTCTTATCTGAATTGGTCTTTCAAGCAAGGAGGGGTTAAAAATCAGAACAGATTAAAAGATAGTATTAAAAACCTAGTTGAGACTATAGATAAAAACCACTTAAAGACTCAAACTTTTAATGAATACGACCTAGTTGGAATCGACTAGATTAAGCAATTAACAACTTAATCACAGAGGGCAATCACTAAAACTATTAATATCACTTTATATGATCCCTAAGGAAATCAAACTGCTCCATTGATAGGTCTTGCACTTTTGCAATATTTTCTTCAATCTTTTCTTTAATCTCTTTCTCTCTCTGAAACACTTTCTTTAAAGCTTCCAAAAGAGCTTCTTCACTTAAACTAAAATCTAATGCACAATCCCCTAATGAAAACTCCTCCATCACCTCACGATATTTATGGCTCCAGCCAATAACCACAACAGGAATTCTTAACGCTAAACTAGCAATCATACCATGAAACCTAGAACTAATAGCCAATTCACTAAAAGATAAAACATCTCTAATGCCCTTAGTGTTAACATCCTTATTTACAAAGCTCACCGAAGACCTAACCTCAGGGGAGAGACTTTCAACTAAGAGGTCTATAACTCGAATGTCATTGTTTCTAAGTTTTAAGCTACCCTCTCTTGTGGCATTTGGCACCAATACCACATGCCTGCCCAAGGAAACTAATAAGTCAGTTAATTTAACTAACTTAGCTAGATACGTCTCGTCCTTAGAATACACTAAGGAGCTTGGAATTAATGTGACTATCTTAACGTTTTCAGACTTAAGTATCTCTAGCTTACCCTTAATTATATTTAAGTAATCTTCATTTTCAATGCTGAGGGAATAATTAGAATCATATAGAAAAGCAATGTCATTTGCTCTTGAAAAGTTCGATTGTGAGATAGACAGAGAAGATAGATTTTCCTTAGTCCTCTCTCCCCGAGCAAATACCTTATAACATCGTGAAAGAGTTGCCGAAGCGAGAGCCTTATTTAATCCACTGTTAAACGGGCCCATAGCTTGAGACAATTTTACTACCCGAACCCTTAACAACATTGCTGGCAGGAGGCTAATCACATTATAGAGTAAAAATATAGCCCTGCCATCACTAAAGGTAATCCCACCGACATCTAGTAAAACCTTACTACTTTCTAGGTCCCTAATATTTGATGGGAAATATTTTAAAAAACTCCCTAGGCCCACACACTTCAGTACCGATGCTAAAATAGCCAAGGGGAATATAATTAAAGCTAAAACTAGTGGCCGACAATCATGGATCTTAACCCTCTCATCCTTACACAACTCTCGGTCTTTATGCGGATAATAGCTAAATACAAAAAATTCAGCAGTGGAACTAAATTCCCTGATCCTACCTATAGTTGTGACAAGCATAGCCTCTGCCCCTCTATTGCCACTAATGGTACCCCCAACAATACTAACTCGCATCGGTATTCAACCTTTGTTTATTTAAGATTCTATCATAAGGCAACAATAGCACGAGTAGGAAGATACTCTCAAAAAAAGGAATGTTCATCATAAAAAAGATTCCCACATGAACTGTCATCATCACAAAAACAAGAATAGTCACCGCCCTAGCTTTTAAATACAGAACAATTGGGAATAATAGCTCTATAAGCGTAGTCATGGGTAGAAAGATGGGAAGAAGCTTCCTCATATATGGATTCTCAAGAAACCACATCCCAAAAGTAAACCCATAAGGGTTTGGCCGCAAGTTCCTATGTAAAATCCAAGCTCTCATAACACGCGGATCAAAGACTTCTGGAAAACCAACAGTTACACGAGCTAGGCCAATCGCAAAGTAACTAACAACAATTACCAGAGCTAAAACCTGCATTGATGAGACATAGTGCTGTCTATCAACTACTTCTGAAGTTCCTCTTCTTAAGGAAAGTCCGTCAAAGACAGGCAATACACAGAACGCATAGGTAACATATAACAAAATCAACTCTCGATGATTAACATGTCCACCAAAACCCTTAAGGAACCCCAGATAAATGCTAACTCCAAGGGCAAATAACCATAAAAAATATTTTGAATAGTTCACTCCCAAAATCGCTGGCACAAGCATACAAATTAGTACGTACCGAATATTAGACATGCCAATATCGTAATACAAAAACGATCTTAGACTACTTGGAATTAAAGCCATTACCCCATGTGGATGAAATAGATCCAGGCTTAAGAAACTAAATACTTCCAAATCCGCTACAAACAACTTAATCAACCAAATAAACAGAATATAAATCCTGGCTATCGCTAGCGTATTCCGATTAGCATTTGAATGAATTCTAATATCCATCACTCCCACTTATTCTTACTGTCTTTACTAAAAGTGGCTCTGAAGAAAACTGCGGACTCTGTAAATCATATCGTAATATTTGAAAATCAATGCTTCCCACTTCTTCTTTTTTAGACCTTAGATAACTACTTAAACCTTTACCATACTCATCTAGTTCTCTTAGTGCTAGCTCCTGCTTAAATTTGTTATCTCCAAGCAGAAACTCTGACAACCTTCTAAATCTAGTATTTACAGAGGGCAAACCAACATCTATCAAGATCTTAGTTATATCTAACTCTCTAACTTCACCCCTAGAATCAGTAACTATAAATTGATACGTATCAAAAGTATCTGCAACCTTAGCATATTGATACATCGCAAATCTCTCTAAAGGATAGAAACTATATGCTTGGGGATAATGATATTGAAAACGATCAAGCAATTGAACAAGAGCCCATAGAGTTAAAAAGGAAAGAATAAGGAACCTTCTTCCAACAATAAATACCGAAAGCACTTTTTTTAAACCCATCTTTCTGGATAGAAACACCGCAAACACACATAGAAAAATAGCTTCGATAAAAAATCGAGAGAGAAGGATGAAAAGCTCATATCTAGAGAAGCCTTCAATCATTTAAGCTCTTTGTTTGTTTGTCTATGCCTCTGTCTATCGATTGTTTAAAAGTACTTCTTACAACTAAAAATCTAAATACAGTGACGAACATAGTTGCCAAGACGATACTCCACAATTCCTTAACCTCAAAATACCTAAAAGCAACAACGAATAAAGAATAGTCCAATACTTTAAAAAGAATCACAGCTAAAAAGTACTTATAAGCTCCCTTAAAGCTCATGGGAGATTTAAAAGTAAGTCTCGAATGAGTGAAGTATGAAAAAAAGAAAACTATTACATGAACAATTCCATACGCCAATTCAGCAAAAACAAACTTAAGAAGAACCCAACTTAAACAAAGCTTAAAAACCAGCACAATTCCGGAACTAAACCCGAACTTAATTAACTCTTTTATATGTTTAGAATACTTAGAATTTAAAAAAACACTACTCATTATTTTCGGCACTGATCTCTAAGGTTTTAACCCTAGTCAAAGTCTCTTCAAGCAATTGTCTATTAGCCGACAACAAATCTGAAATCACGCCTAATACAAACATCTGGATAGAAGACAGAATCAAAACTCCACCCAATATTACAGATTGTACATGTCCACGGCCCTCACCCTCAACCAAGAAATAGAAATATAGAAAGCGAACAATCGCAAAAATGCCAGGTATAAACAGAAGAAGAGATGCTAGTAGAAAAATTCGAAATGGTTCATACACCGTACTTATCCTAAGAATAGTACCACCCGATTTTCGAACCTTACTTAATATTCCAGAAAAAAGGCGGGACTCTCTAGTCTTTGCATTTACTTCAATAGGAACCCACTCAATATCCAATCCTTTTTTATAAGCTTGAATTAGAGAATCTACAGTATATGTAAAATTAGTTAAAATATGAATACTTAAAGCTGATCGACGACTATAAGCACGGAATCCACTAACCGCATCCCTCACCTCTTCTCCCGTAACATAACTAACAACCATGTTCCCTAATTTCTGAAAGAATCTTTTTAAAAGTGAAAACTCTTTTATACGACTCGGATCTCTATCCCCAATAACAATGTCTGCTCTACCCTCAACAATAGGTCGAACTAGATCTGTGATTCTATCCGATGGATACTGATTGTCCCCATCGGTATTAACAATAATATCCGCTCCCCTTAATAGCGCGCTATCAATCCCCATCCGAAATGCTCGACCCAACCAACGCCGATTTTTACCAGGCACTCTAATAATATGGTGAACTCCTAGCTCTCTAGCAACCTCCTCGGTCCTATCAGTAGAACCATCATTGATGATCTGATACTCAATCTCCTGAATACCCTCTATAGATCGAGGCATCTTTTCAAAAACAAGCGCTAAAGTATGCTCTTCATTATGACAGGGAATTTGAATGACAAGTTTCATGGAATGAGAATTACACCTTCAAATTGATTCTAACAAGAGAAAATGGAAGCTAAAGCCTCAAGAATTATCTAAGGTCGCAGGCGTCTGGCTGGCTCATTTCTCTTAACTTAATAACCATGATCCTAAGCCTAGAATAATGCTCTACCTTATTACTTTAGACAACTCTGATTTTAATTTAATCGCAGCTTCATTCATAGCGGCCCTAACGGCACTTTCTACTGGACTGGATACTAACTCAGCCGAATAATATCCAAAAATGCCGTCACCTATCTCTTTATTTTTCACAACGAATTCTCCATGTGCTGGAAATGAAACTAGAATTTGTCCACTTTTTTTATCTAACACACTAACTTCTATACCAACAACTCCTCTCGCCTCTCTTTCTTTCCAACTTGTTGGCAGACCCGTAATTTGAGTGACCCAAAAGCTAGGTATCATCATCATACCCTTACCCATAGTTTCTAAAATATTATCTTCATCATTTATTTCAGCCCCTATTCCTTTTTCTCGAACAACTACTCCTCTACTAAACTCTGTCAAAGTAGCTTGAACAACATAAGGTCCTATTTCTCCTTCCTTTAATGGAGGTTGAAAAAAAGCATTCTCAGAATCTGGATCGAGAACTACGAAATTTCCGGAAGAAACTAACGCGTTTATCAAAGCTGCATTCATCAATGCTTCTGGCCCACTATACTGTTTGCAATGTGCGTCTATATTTAGCTTGGGAATATTTAGAGATTCAACCTCCAAGAGATAAACAGGTAAACTTCCATCCTTTATTCTATTCAATTCTAAAACCTTCGCTCCTTCCGGTACTTCGGATGTAACCGATGCCGTTTGAGAACAAGCATTTAATATCATACAAATGATTAGAACCAACCCTATTCGATTTGAACTTAAATTTCTTTTCACTTTTGATTTAACTCCGCAAATATTCGCTTGGCACCTTCATTAAGGGCTGCACGGGTAGCTTGATGCATCAGCATTGGAACAAACTGAACATTCTCCGAGATCATGCCACTAAATGTTCCTTCATTTACATAGGCGTCTGTAGCAGATCCCCCAACAGAAAAAGCTGAAAGAATTCTCCCACTATTTATATCGACTATGCGAATATCAAACCTTACGAAACCTGTTTTTTGAATCTTTTCAACATTAACTAACTGAAAAATAGATAATGGTCCTACTCCCATTCCTCCAAATCCACTTGAGTCCTTGTTACTCGATACATTATACTCCGTTAATTTTGCTCGGATTAAATAAAGTGGAGAACCTTTAGGACTTGAAGCTCTTTCTCCCATAAGCACCTTTAAATTACCTATGCCTTTTAAAGCAGAAGTTAATTGTGCCTTTAGCTCTGAAGGGTAATATCCTGGCACTAACTTTTGACCGATGTACATTGCAGGTACCGTCTCTTGAATACCCACCTTTGAATTAGACAAAGAACAAGTATAATTAGCATGACAATCACGTAATCCTTGTAGATCTCCTACATTTAGAGATTGCTTACTTATTATCACATTGCGACATGCAGCTTTCTCTGCTTCTGCATCAAAGTCGGCTAAGAAGGGTATCTCTTCAACGATTAAATTAAATTCTGGCAAATCACTTTTATAGGGCATAGAAACAGGTATGAGTTGTTTCGGTGGATTAACGCTCGTACAAGCGCTCATATCGAAAAGAAGTAAAAGTGCTAAAACTCGCATTATGAAATTAACTTTAGTGACTGAACAATGTCTCTAACATCGACATCGTCCTACTATCGCTAAACTATAAAATACTCCTCCTATTTTTCAGCTTACTTTATGGGCCTGTTGAAAAATGAAATATTTGTCATTGCGAGCGAAGCCCCGAAGGGGCTAGCCTGTGGTGAGCGTGTCGAAGGGTCATGATCTCAAAAAATCAATAATAATAGGTGTTTGGAGATCATCACGGCCCTTTCAGGGCCTCAGGATGACAAAGTGGTAGGCCTTCTAATGATGTTGAAATAGATTGATATTATGTTCATTATTATTTTCTTACTACCAATTCCCACTCTAAAGGGTGAAGAGCCATTTTGAAGCTCACGAAATTTTCATAACTATGCATAACTTTATTTAAGATACGGTAGTTCTTTGAAAATTGAATCTGGGAAGAGATGAATACAGACGAGTCCAAAGACTGAGGCTTTGTTGCTTCTGTCTTTAGACTCGTTTGGAGATTTAGGTTTTTTTATTGTTTTAATCTTTAAGGTTTTTGTGAAAAAGAGATGGGAAGTTGTAAGGTATTGTTGAAAGAGAACAGGAGTCTATTCCAAGGAGTGTGCCTTTAAGGAACTTTTAGAAGTTTTTTAGAGGTACACTCTCGGGGAAAATGGATTCCCTGAACTCTTACTTTGGCATAAGAGAATACTTTAAGGTATGCCAAAAAAACCGCTCATTCGAAAGGAAAGATGAGCATGACGACAATGACAACCCCTATCGCACGCATCAATGACAATTGTCCTACCTACCGAGACCCATGGGCGACGGTTAGGGAGAAACCCAGTACTATCCAGGCAGAGCCTAAAGCTCAGCCGAAAGTACTGTCGCAACTGGCGTATCGCGTAGCTCTTTTACAGAGTCGCGCAAAACGTGAAACGCCTCTGACGCAGCTATTCAAAGAAGGAGCAGTCGTTGCTTCTTCCCAATCTGAACCAGCGGAAGAGCAACCTCCTGTACCAGCTAAAAAATCCTACGACAGCCTGACGGTAAGCGGTTGGCGTAAAAAAGGGACCAATCGCAAACGCAAAACGCGTTAAGCGACTGGACCCTTCGTTTGAAGCTGCAAGCACACCCTCGTGCTTGCAGCTATCTTTTTTCACTCTTTTTTAAGACTCCAAACGAGTTCTTTTTCACATCCTACTTGAACTTCCTAACCTTTCCGACTAACAGTCCGACCATCACCCTGAGCAGTCGCATACAAAACCATTTCACCGACCATCATGTGAGAAGGTCTAGTCAAACAATAATGAACTGCATCTGCCACATCTTCAGCAGATAATGGAGTCATGCCTTTATATTCATCATTTGCCTTACCGCCATCACCCTTAAAGCGAACTTCACTAAACTCAGTTCTTACCATTCCAGGGTCTATGGAACTTACTCGTATGTCATAATCCATTAATTCCAATAGAAGCGTTTTCGATACAGCTCTTACTGCATGTTTAGTAGCACAATAAACACTTCCTCCCGGATAAACTACATGGCCAGCTGTTGAAGCAATATTTACGATAAATCCTGCATTCCTTTTAATCATGCCCGGTAAAATCGACCTAGTCACATACAAAAGTCCCTTCAAATTGGTGTCTATCATCATATCCCAATCATCGGTATCAGCATTCACGAACAAATCCTTACCAGCAGCAAGCCCCGCGTTATTAACTAGAATATCTATATTTTCAAACTCTGCGGGAAGAGACGACAAAGCACTCTTCACTTCTTCCTTATTGCAAACATCCAACTTGAGGCTATGAACACTAACTCCATTCGCCTTGCTTAATCGTAATGCGATTTCTTCTAACCTCTCTACTCTCCTACCAGAAATGATTAAATTAGATCCAGCTTGAGCCAGTTTTTCCGCTGAAGCTAAGCCAATACCGCTTGTGGCGCCTGTGATAAGTGATATTTTGTTTTTTAACATAAAGGTATATTATCCTTGATTAGCATTCTTAACACACTAACATTATACTTATACAGACTCAACAATCTATGACTATTCTCAACTAGCCTCTGCAGACTGCTGAATGTGAACCTCTACCTCTTTTATCCATAGGCAAAGTAGCGATTTCATGGCATTTTGAAGAACCCTTGGTGATTTTCAGTTCTTTTATTGAGAATTAAGATCAATATCTACATTAAGAGAAATGAACACTATTAAATTCAATATAAAATCGATTCTTAACAAAGTAAAAAATAGTATAGCTTTCTATCCTACGATTATTGCAGCAATCATTATTATGATTGGCTCTGCCTTAATTATTGTTGATCAAAAGGGCTGGACTACGAATATAGACAAACTCCTTCCCCTTATCGTCGTAAACGATATAGACACGGCTCGGTCGATTCTAATAGTACTAATAGGAGCACTAATATCACTAATGGTATTTAGTTTTTCTATGGTTATGGTCGTTTTAAACCAAGCGGCGAATAACTTCTCGCCTAGATTACTACCTGGACTCATAGCCAATAAAGAACATCAGATAGTTTTAGGATTCTACCTAGGCTCTATTATAAATAGCATCATAAGTCTTTTACGGATGGAACCTAGCACATACCACAATTCATTTCCTTCAATTGGAGTTATTTACTCAATCATACTGGGAGTAAGCTGCTTAGGTCTATTTATCTTCTTTATTCACTCAATTTCTCAATCCATTCAAATATCAAAAATCATATATAAAGTTTACAAAAAAACTCTTACTCAAATCCAAAACTTTAATTCTAATAGAAACATAAAGCTCATAAGTGAAAAGGATATTAAATGGTATCCCATTGCACTCGAATTGACTGGATACGTTAAAGATTTTGAACTTTCAAAACTTGCTGCTTACAGTCTAAAAAACGACATAAAAATAAAAACTGGAGTAACAGAAGGCGCTTTTATTTCCAATCACACAGTTTCCTTCTATACTTCGATAGAGGAGACTAAAAAACTAAAAGAAGATTTAACAAACTACATCCTAGTAGATGATGAAGAATGGATCACTGAGCACCCCAATCTTGGAGTCAAACAAATAGTTGAAATTATACTTAAAGCAATGTCACCTGGCATTAACGATCCAGGGACTGCTATTACTGGACTGGATTACCTCTCCAGCATTTACAAAGAACGTCAGAAATTACGTACCTTTAATTGCTACGTAAGTGAAGATGGCGGACAGGTATTTCTAACCACTCTTAGCTTTGAAGAGATTTTAGCTTTTAGTTTTGCAGCCATTCGCCAGTATGTTAGGCACGACATAGTAATCATGAGCAAACTCTTAAATATCTTGTTTTATCTAAAGACAGGAGAAAATGACTACGAAGAACCCTTATTTCAAGGTGCGATAAAAAAACAAGCAGAGATTCTTTTAGAGGATGCCAATAAACATATTGAAAATACTGCAGATCTAAAATATTTCATTGAACTCTTTAAAGACTATCAATTTAACTAAATCCATTCGCCATATTTTCATAACCTTTTAAAATTTCAGAACTTTCGACTATCCGACAAGGCTTCTGGCTTAAGAATATCACCCGATCTGACACTCTTTTTGCTAATTGAGGGTCGTGAAAAATAGAAACAATCGCCATGGGATAACGATCTCTAATCATATTGATGTTTTGAATGAATTTCTCAATCGCGAAATAATCTAAGTTCGATGTCGGCTCATCAAGAAATAGTATCTTAGGTTTACTTATCAACGCCCGTAACAAACAAACTGATTGAGCCTCCCCCCCAGAGAGGCTGCCTGCACGAGAGCTTAAGTCAAAGTTTATATCAATACTTTCTAAAAGTTCATCCAGCAAAGTCTCAATGATTTTCGAAGGTATTCGCTTAAGCTTCAACGGAAGAATAATATTTTCCCTAGCGCTAAGCCAAGGAAGTAAGGAGTCTTTATGGCTTTGCGGAAGATATGATTTCCTTGCTAACATATTTTGTTTATCAATAATTTCGCCCTTATAAGTCGCATCTAAACCAAGCAAAATTCTTAATAAAGTGGATTTCCCGCAGCCATTCGGGCCAAACAAGGCAAGGGACTCGTTTATTCTAATAGATAGATCCAACTTTTGAATTATGGGAGTACTCCCATAATTTTTACTTATCCCTCTTAATTCCAACATCCCAGTATCCTTTTGTTATAAGTTGTTTCTAAGCTTTCAAGAAAACTAGATCCCAAATACCCCAAGATTCCTACGATTGTTATCAAAGCGTAAAGCTGAATAGTGTTATTGTACATATAGGACTCATATATTCTTTGTCCTATACCGAAATTTGCACCCATAAACATCTCACTAACGATTGCTACAAGCAAGGAAGTAGAAAATGCCAATCGAAGTCCAAGGAGTGTCGTGGGAAGAGTCTCCCACAAGACTAATTTAAAAAACTTTTGAGACTTACTAGCTCCCATAACCTGGAAGACCTCCACCCTAGCCTTTGAAATTCTTTTTACTCCACTCTCAGAATAAACTACCAACAGTAAGAATGACGGGAGAAAACACATAAAAATCTTACTCTCGTCACCAGTATTAAATAGTAGGAATATAAGTGGGATTAAAGCAGAAACTGGGATCGCCCTTAGAAATTCCAATGGCCCTTTAACAACATTTGCAAGAATAGGGTTTAAACCAAGTATCAGACCAAAAACAGTGCCAAGAGTCGCCCCATAAATTAAGCCAGGTATCCACCTATACATAGTTGGCAGTACATAATTTGCGACCTCTCCTGAAACAACATCGCTTACTATCGCATGCCATACTTCTATTAGATTGGGTAGAAGACTAGAATCCACTAGATGCATACTATCAGCAGAAACAAACCAGAGAACAAGTACAATTAGAAACCCTAAACAACGGTACCATAAACGATGCCCCAGATGCATAAACAACATACAGATCCCCCTACTTATTTAAAAAGTGATCGAAGGATTCAGAGGCAGGACGATTACCTCTATTTTGATAGTCTAACATCTCTGCTTTTATAACCTCAATGTCATCTTGTACCATTTTTTCTATAGAACCCCCGGTTTCAAATTCAATCGACAAACACTCCTTCATTGCATCAACAGTGCCAACATCCATATTATTCCACTTCGCATACCTCCGATAGATCTCTTCCGGGTTGTTCTTCGTATAGCTTTCAGCTTTCTTAAGAACACGGGCAAATCTCTGAATAAGTTCCTTATGACCATTCAAATATGTTCTAGTTGTGGCCAGATAGGCTCTTGCTGGGTAAATTGTTTTATCCAGAGGAAACTCATCCGCCTTAGAACCGAGGGTACGAAGTATATTATATCTCCAGGGATTCCATATACTGACAGCATCAACGCTTCCTTCTTTTAGTGCTTGAAGCATTGCTGGAGGTTGAATTATCCTTGGAAAAATATCTTTAGACCTAAGTCCATGAGTACGAAGGTAATACAATAAATAGAGATGTGATGTTGTTGCAGGGAAAAAACCAATTCTTTTACCTCGCAAATCTTTACTAGATCCAAGAGTATTATTCGCAATAATCCCATTGGCCTGATAGGTCATGATTGATCCAAAAGCTACAAGGTCATTTTCATTAAAGGAATTAAAGGCGATATTTGAATCTACGATGACACCGATATCCACAGAACCTGCTAAAATGGCATCCATATTAAACTTACCAACCTCTATGTTTTGGTAGTCTATTTCAATCCCTTCTTCCTTAAAAAATCCTTCCTCACTTGCGATAAGCGGTAGAACGGAAATAACTTTAGATCCACTTAGCCTAAGTGAATCATTTGCTTTGGCTACAAATGGACTCACACTCAATATCAATATTACTAAACAGACCCCGTAAACGCTCTTTTCCATCTAAACTCCTGGTTAATTATCTACACTTTATTTCAGATTTCCCGCAATAACGCCAAAATTGTCGACAAAATCGAAATATATGTACATAACATCCTAATTAAGAATGCATTTATTGACGACGACTTTTCCGACAGAATCATAGAATATGAAAGAAACTAAACTAATTTCCATCCTAGAAGGGCTTGGACTTAACGAAAAAGAGGCACAAATCTACCTCGCAGCACTAAAGGCGGGGCCTAGCACCATCTCTGATCTTGCTAAACTCACAGCCATTAAAAGAACAACATGCTACGGAGTGCTAGATAGTTTACTTGCTAAAGGAATTATTAAAAAAGAGATTCATGGCATCAAAGAAAAACTAGTCGCCCTAGAACCCTACTCTCTTTCAAAATTAGTAGAAGAAAAACGTTCTGCTCTAATTGACGCCCTACCTAACTTTGAAGCCTTACGAAAACTAGGTGGAACCGAAAGCGTTATTCGCTATATTGAAGGCATAGACAACATCAAAGAAGGCTACCTAGAAGTACTTGACTCCATACTTCCTGGAAGCGACTACTTAGTTTTTGGAAATATGGAAAAATGGAGTGCTTTATTTAAAGAATTCACCAAAGAATTTTTAAATAAGCGCTCGAAAATGCCGATTAAAGTTAGGATGCTCCTAAACGAAGGGCCAGTAGCTAGACATAGAATGAATGAAGGTAGATTTGGAAATGAAAAAACTAAAATTATCAAAGGAAGCAAGGAAGTAGAAACCAACCTCATAATCACACCCAACAAACTACTAATGCACCAACTAAATCCGCCCTATATCGGAATGATCATCGAAAATCGATACTTCATAAACATGCACATCGAAATGTATGAAACGATGTGGAGAGGACTGGGCTAGACCTCAGGTAAATATCTCTGTAGGGGCGACCCTTACGGTCGCCATCCCCAAGTTACCCCATCAAATCAATTCGTGGGCGACCGCGAGGGTTGCCCCTACAGATTCAACCGCCTCTCTATTTAACAGTCTGAATAAACGCACTGACCCTAGCTTCTATCCCTTCCTTATCTTCGCCCAAAGCCCTCAAAAAGGCGCTACCGATTATTGCTCCTCGATGATACTTAGTCGCTAAGTCAAAGCTCGCTTTGTCACTTATGCCAAACCCTACAACCACTGGATGTTTTAGATCCAAAGCTAGAAGACGCTTATAATATTCTTCTGGAGAAGCTTGAGAACCACTAGCTTCTCCACCAGTAACCGCCTGAGAAGATACCGCATATATAAAAGAGTCACTCTCTGAATCAAGCTCTCTTATTCTCTCATCGCTTGTTTGAGGAGTTACTAAAAAAACAAAGGACAGATTCCTTTTTTCGAGCTCTGCTTTCCACACCAACTTATATTCCGCCAAAGGTAAATCAGGAATAATCACTCCATCCACTCCACACTTAGTACAAGCTTTAAAAAACTCGTCCATACCAAACTGGATGATAGGATTTAAGTATCCCATCAAGATAATGGGCAAGCTAATCTCCTTTCTACACTCAGCAAGTTGCTCAAAAAGAGCTTTTAAATTCATCCCATTCTTAATTGCAATCTCACTTGTATGCTGAATAGTAGCTCCATCCGCGACAGGATCAGAAAAAGGGAAACCCAACTCAATAAAATCAACCCCAGAACCTTCCAAAGCTGAAACGACTGGTTTAATAGAGCGTAATACAGGGAAACCTGCCGTGGTAAAAACAGACAAAAGCTTCTTATCACCAGCAAATACTCGACTTAAATTATTATTTCTACTCATCCCTAACTCCTAGATTCTTTAAGAGAACTCTTATATTGCACATAGGTATCCAAGTCCTTATCCCCACGCCCAGAGAGACAAACTACTACGACCTCTTCTTTTTTCAATTTCAACTTAGGCAAAACAGCAAAAGCATGGGCAGTTTCTAGCGCTGGTATAATTCCCTCCAACCTTGTAACTACCAAAGCTTCCTCCAAGGCCTCTTCATCTGTGACTGATTCATAACTAACTCTACCAGTCTTCCATAAATGTGAATGCTGAGGCCCAATACCTGGATAATCAAGGCCAGCGGAGATTGAATGTGCTTCTAACACTTGGCCATCAAAAGTTTGCATTAATAATGTCCTGGAACCATGAAGCACTCCGACGCTACCAAGCCTAGTTGTAGCCGCTGAACAACCACTATCTACTCCCTTCCCCGCAGCCTCAACACCAAGCAAACGTACATTAGGTGAATCTATAAAGTGATAGAATATACCCATTGCGTTACTTCCCCCACCGACGCAGGCTACGACTAAATTCGGATCTTCCTTACCGGTTTTTTCTAAAAGCTGTACTTTCACTTCTTCACTTATCACCGAATGAAAAGTGGAAACCATATCAGGAAATGGATGTGGCCCAACAACGGAGCCAATAATATAATGGGTTGATGTTGGATTACATATCCAATCTCTCATCGCTTCATTAGTAGCATCTTTTAAAGTTCGACTACCTGAAGTCACAGATCTTACTGTCGCACCTAGAAGCTCCATTCTTTGCACATTGGGAGCTTGTCGTTTAACATCAACCTCTCCCATATATACAACACACTCTATACCCATCAGGGCACATACCGTAGCTGTTGCCACTCCATGCTGTCCAGCTCCTGTCTCAGCAATAATCCTTGTTCTTCCAAGTCTTTTAGCGAGCAGAATCTGACCGATGGTATTATTAATCTTATGAGAACCAGTATGATTCAGATCCTCTCTTTTAAGAAATATCTGTGCTCCATAGCGTTCAGATAATCGCGCCGAATAACCTAAAGGCGAGGGCCTTCCCACGTAGTCTTTAAGAAGTCCTCGAAATTCTTTTTGAAATTCCGCTGTCTCTATAATCTCTTTATACTTAACTTGAAGTTCAGACACATTAGGATAAAGCATCTCGGGGATATAAGATCCTCCGAACTCACCATAGTAGCCTTCATTATTTATTCCGTAATCAACACTCATATTCACCTTTTAATATTCTAAAACTTTTTTCCAATTTTTTTATATCCTTCAGTCCGACTTCAATTTCAAATTTACTATTTAAATCTACTCCGATTAATCTAGCATCTTTCGCTATAAGACCGTGCACCATTGGCAAATTATCTAAATCTAAACCGCCACTCAACATATATGGTTTATTTAAAGTATATTGGGAGAGCATCTCCCAATCAAAACTAATGCCTGTCCCTCCCGAAACTTCCCCACTAGCAGTCTTGATCTTAGTATCAAATATAAACATATCAACTAAATCTTCATACTGCGCACAAGATTCAAAGGACTCTATCTCACTCACCCCAATAGCCTTAAACACTAACAAATCGGGGTATTTATCTTTTATTGCCAAAATATACTTTCGATTTTCAAACTCCTCACTTCCATGAAGCTGCAATCCTCTTACGGAACTCAATGGCAAACTGACTAATTCAGCCAAAGGCATATCTCTAGTTACTAAAACTGCTCTCTTTGCTACCCCTTCTATTTGTAACAACTCCGTTAGTTCTTCAACAGGAACATATCGCTTAGATTCAGGCACAAGGATAAATCCCAAATATTCAAGCCTCACATCTTTTGACGCCAAGGCAAGAATCTCAGAGATATTCTCGACATCTCTCAAACCACAAATTTTAATACTTACTGACACTCTAGTAGATTCCTTAATACTTGATATGCTTTTCCACTAGCTAGTACTTCATCTGCTTCATGTTTAGCATCGAGCAAAGAAATCTTCTTATTTAAGGCTATGGCAAAGGCACTATTGCAAGCTACTACTTGAGTTTGCGCCTCCGTTCCCTCTCCCTTCAATATATTTACAAGCAACTCCGCTGCACCACCTGTACTACTCGGCGACTTTAAATCCTCAGGTTTAAAAAACTTCAACCTCCCAAGTGCAGAATCTCGTTCTTCCTCAAGTACTATTTCTCTAGTTCTACCAAGAACCTTACTTGGAGCTACTAAACTAACCTCATCAGAACCATCGTAAGAATAAGCTACATAAAAATCTTCTGTTATCTCTTTTAATACCTCTTGATAGATTCTCTGAACATCTGATCCGAACACACCTGTTAATTGTAATGGCACACCTGCTGGATTTAATAACGGCCCAAGTATATTAAAAATTGTTTTTACCCCCAATTCTCTTCGAACTACTCCGATATGTTTAAGCGCAGGGTAGAATAAAGGAGCGTGCAAAAAAGTAATCCCAACTTTATCAATCTGTTTCTGAAGAGCACCCTCCAAAGTAGTAAACTGATAGCCTAAAGCTTCCAATACCGTTGAAGAACCACAACTAGATGAAACTCCATGATTACCATGTTTTATAACAGGCACTCCACTAGCTGCGACGACAAAAGATGTAGTCGTTGAAATATTGAAAAAATTCTTTCCATCCCCACCAGTTCCACAAACATCCACGGCCCTATCATATTCTAAATTTAGACTAATCTTTGTTTCAAACAATGAATCTCGAAAACCCAATACCTCTTCTACCTCTAATGGCCTAGAGGACAATAAGGACAATATCGCTCCTACCTTAACAGTAGAAAGTTTGGGATCTAAAATCAAATCAGAAAGTCCCTTGGCCTCACTATAGCTCAATCTAATCCCGTCTATAAGTGATTGCTGATATTCTTTAATATTCATTTTAACTCAATGCTACCTATTTTAACCAATTCTCTAATAATTTTCGCCCATCTGGAGTTAAGACTGATTCTGGATGATACTGCACCCCAACAACCTCATGCTCCTTATGCCTTAATGACATTATATAACCTTGCTCATCCTTGCTTGTGACCTCTAAACAATCAGGGAAATTCTCACTTGAAACTACCCAAGAGTGATACCGTCCCGTAATCACCCTCTCTGGCATCCCCGAATAAATAGGCTCTTCCTTCCTAGTCACAATCGTCTCAACTCCCTTACCGTGAACGACCTTTGACAAGTTCTCTAAAGAAGCTCCATAAACTTCTCCGATACATTGATGACCTAAACATACCCCTAAAATCTTCTTACTTGGACCATAACGCTTAACTAACTCTGGCATCAAACCGGCCTCACTAGGAAGACCTGGACCCGGAGAAAGAACAATATGAGTATAATTTTCAATCTCATCTAAATCAAAACAATCATTCCTTTTTACGACAACATCCTGATCCAATATATCTTCGATTATATGAACCAAGTTAAACGTAAAAGAATCGTAATTATCCACTATAAAAACTTTCATATACTATCCTCTCGATGACATATTTTGTGCGATCTTAATCGCTTGTTTTAAAGCACCTAGCTTATTTTTTATCTCTTCTACTTCAAGATCTGGTACGGAATCAGAAACTATCCCCGCTCCAGCTTGAGAATATAAAACATTATCCTTACTCAAGAAGGAACGAATGATAATGGCATGATTTAAATTTCCGGAAAAATCTATCAGACCAACTGCTCCCGCATAATTCTCCCTTCTACCAACCTCTAAATCGTCTAATATTTCGAGTGCTCTGTACTTAGGAGCACCACTTAAAGTGCCTGCTGGAAATGTAGCACTTAAGATATCAAAAATCGAAGACTTACTATTTAATGTACCTTGCACTTGCGAAACTAAATGCGTTACATGTGAGTAATATTGTATCTCTTTAAAGACTGGTACATGGACCCTCTTACAAAATCGACTTAGGTCATTTCTTGCAAGGTCAACAAGCATTACGTGTTCCGCATTTTCTTTTGGATCTTCATAGAGTTTATTCGCGTGAGCCCTATCCACTTTATCTACGCCTGTTCTAGGACAAGTACCCGCAATTGGGTATAGAGAAGCAACTCCGTCTTTTACAACTAGCTGAGCTTCTGGACTTGAACCAAATAGTTTAAACCCTCCACAATCAAAATAATATAGGTAGGGAGAAGGATTAATAGATCTCAAAGCCCTATAGACTTGAAAATCATCACCTGAAAATTCTTGAGAATACCTTCTCGATGGAACTATTTGGAATACATCACCGCGCTGAATATGGCGTTTACATGTATTAATAATCTCTAAATTTTCGCTGTCGCTAATATTAGATAACTCATCTCCAACAGCACTAAAAACACCACTAGTAAAGGTATTATGCAGACACACGGAGAATAGGCGATTAATATCTTTAACTAATATAGATTCTGGCTCAGATACATCTAAGGAATTTTTAGTGATGTAGAGCTCGTTACTAAAATGTTTTACCTCAATTAGATATGAGAATAACGTATATCTAACTTCCGGTATCTGCCTTCTAGGATCCCTTTCTTTTTTAAACTTTATATTCTCAAATAGAGGAATTGACTCGAAACTAATATACCCAATCAAACCATTAAATACAGGTGCTAAATTGGAATCTAACTTCTCTATTTCTAGTTCATAAAAGAAAGATTTTATTTGAGATATTGCATCACTTGGATTTGACTTATCAGTTGCTGGTGAGACTGCAACTCTACTTAAAACCTCCCCCGCAGCCCCTCTAACTGTCAACTCTTCTCCACTAACTTCAACACTCAGAAGAGGACCGACCCCTAGGATAGTAGAGCTGTTTTCAACCCCATGGTAATCACTACTTTCAAGCAAACAAGAACCTGGATACTTATCCCGAAGACTTAAATATAGTCCCACAGGACTAACACAGTCACCAAAAAATTTTAGAGTTTTAGATTTAATTCGCATATAAAGTGGCGGTTATGGCAATTTCGTTTAGCTGCATATTATCAGCTAGAGAATATTTAATAAAATTAAGGGAGTGAAATAACGACGAAAAATTGGGCTAGGCCCAAAGCCATGCGACAGCCAAGTGCCGAGGAGATATAGAAGAGATATTTGAGTAGTTTTCAGACATGGCTATTTAGATAAGGTATTTAACAATGGAAGTCAATAGCCCTATATCCCAAGCTCAACCTCTCCTACCGACTGAACAAACAACACCCGAGGTAATTCCATGGAAAGATCCTCTAATCGTTCATACATCTCACCTTCCCGTCCAACATCTGGCATTTCAAATCCCATTAAGACTGCTGCAGCTTGTGAGGAAGTGTTGCTAATCGTCTTTCTTATATCGTCCTTAGAAATTAGGACTATTGGCTCTACTATAATTCGAGCATCTGCTGCGACTTCCAGGATATGCTTACGCACGTCCTCCATACCAGCCTCCTTATCCACAACTCGTATCACTCGTATCCGACACTGACGCCATTCAGAATTCTGATGCAATAGATGAGCTAAGAGCAATAGTAAAGGCCCATTTTTTCGACCTCTCCACCAAACATCGATAGTGCCTTCGAAATTATCAGGCAATACATTTTTACTACTGTCAGTACCACCCAACTTAACTGCAACTATACTCTTCTCTAAACTAATACCCAACCTAAGAATAGAGAAAAAGTCTTCAACCTTATCCTTTCCATTAGGCCATCCAGTTAAAATTGTATTAGACCTAAGGCCTCCAATTCCATGGCACTGAAGAAGGGACTTTAGGCCTTCCAAGACATCATTCGCCACTACCACAGCGGGAAAGGCCATTAGACCTTCATTTTCAATAAACTTATTTATGGTATTTTCATAAGAACTAATTCTTTCTGCATGATCTTCCACCTCACCCTTAACAACCTGAGCGAGAGTTAAAATACCATGACCCGCTGTTATCCATTGACCGAACAAAGGAATATGAGGGCGACTCCAACCAATTCCAGTTAGAGCTAAGACATTCGGTCTCCAATTCTTAGGATGATATGCTAGGTCCTGAAGTTTAATTAAACTAAGCCTTGCTTTTTCAAATGCCATTCCACTTTTCACATCACCCCATCTAGCCTCTATCCCCTTAATATCTATATATTTATGCAATAGAAAAATAATACTGATGGAAACTATCGCCCACAACCAATTTATTAAAAACATAACAAGCAAACAACTCAATGCTCCAGCTAAAGAAATAGACCAGTGGCAATACTTAAATGTAGGGCGATAACTAGGGTTCTTACTGATTGACTCTGAGAATGTAGCAAAATTGATTAGGCCATAGGTAATCATAAAGAAAAGTGTAATAATCGGAGCAATCGCATTTAAATCGCCTAACATAATACATATCTGAGCCAATATAAAAGTAAGCACCGTTGCTCTTCTAGGCTCATTACTTGTACCACTACTAGCGGCAAAGAAGTTCAAAGATGGCAAAACCTCATCTCTAGAAAATGCCTGCAGAATCCTTGGTGCGCCCATCATAGAACCTAATGCTGAGGAAAGAGTGGCTGCAAACACTCCCCATAGTATAAGTGATGGCCAATAAGAGATCTCTCTTATGATCATATTGTCATTTACTAAGACATCTCCTGCTCTAGAACCTGCTAGGAGCACAGCTTGAGCGATGTAAATCAGTGCAGTTACTACTACGGCTGCTAAAGTCCCTTTAGGAATAGCTTGAGCGGGATTTTTCAAATCTCCTGACATATTCGCCCCAGCCATTATTCCTGTAACAGCAGGAAAGAAAAGTGCGAACATCGTATAAAGATTTTCTCCGGTTTTAAAGTTAGGATTTAAGTTCGCTTGCAATATCTGCACATCAAAACTATTCACAGCCCCTATCCCAAATGAGACTAACGACAAACCTAAAATTCCTAAAATAAAATACTGAACCTTTATTGTCCAACTAGCGCCTACATATACACATATAAAACAAAGTATATTTATAAGCGTCGCAACTTCTGTAAAATTACTAGAGTAACTTGAGAAGGCTACAACAAAGGCTTCCGTGAATCCAATTACATACATCGCAACGGAGATTGCCTGCGCTAAATAAAAAACTACTCCAATAGCTCCGCCAAACTCAACACCTAGGCTTCTACTTATTAAGTAATACGCCCCTCCACCCTTAACTTTAGTATTGGTTGCAATTGCTGATAGAGATAAAGTGGTTAGTGTTGTTATAACCTTAGATGCAATAACTATAAGAAGAGCGCCATATAAGCCAGATTGACCAACCACTTCTCCGAAACGGAGAAACATTATCACGCCAAGAATTGTTAATGTGCAAGGTGTAAAAACCCCGCCAAAGGTACCGAACTTACCTGAGTCCGTTTTACCTAAGTCCACCGATGTTTCACTCTTTGAAAATAGGTTCACCTAGCGAACTCCTAGCAACACCGAAAATTGATATGGTTGTAATTCCACCTGATCTCCAATATCCAAACTTTTACCCGAAATTAAATCCGTAGTTAAACGTTTCAACCCTCGTTGGCGAAGCTTTCTACCTGAGACAGCTTGAATCGAGTCACTAAAATTAGCAATCACTAGAACAATGTGCTCTCCATGATGTCTAAAATAGGCTAACACCGACTCATTCTCTGTGTCCATAAATTCAGTAGCAGCTCGAGTAAAGGCCATATTCTGTGATCGTATTTGGGTAATTTTCATGATCCCAGTATAGATCCTATTCGTAACTGAACCTTCAACATCTCTCTGTCCCAAAAGATGCCATGGAAAACATGAACGATGTACCCAACGAGAATCAATTGATTTATCTTTATCGCTTAAGAAACTATAATTGTTTAAAGCCCCCATCTCATCACCAAGATAGATCATAGGCACTCCACCGATGGTGATAATAATTCCGTTAAGAAGAAGGACTCTCTTAATTGCTAGATCAATTTCCTTTTCGTCATTTTTTTCAAGTGCCCACTCCAGACCACACAGCGAAGTTAAGGAGCCTGAGACGCGCATGTCACCAGTTTCCGCATTCTTTTGGAAAGGAAGACCCTTAGCATAAGAATCCTCCTGTCCTCCTGTAAAAAATGCACTTAAATACCTGCGATGTAAATCTCCATCGATACCGACACTTGCGCAATCTTCATTAGAAAAAGCCCAACCAATATCATCATGACATCGAACATAATTTACCCAAGCGCAATCAGGGTCTAAATGGAATCTTTTTTCTAAGGAAAAATTAAGCAACTTAGTATTCCCCGTAGCTATGGTACTCCACAACAATGCCATTAAATTAGGATTATACGATAGGCGACATTCCTTTTTATTAATATAAGTTTGAACTTGATCAGGATGTACGATCGCTTCAGACTTAAACTCTACTGCTGGACATGCGATATCCTTTATCGCCCTAAAAGCTCTTACGAGTGTATGAGCCTCTTCCAAATTCTCACAAGAAGTTCCTAGTCGTTTCCATACAAAGGCTATGGCATCAAGCCTTAGAATTTCAACTCCAAGATTTGCAAGAAACAACATCTCTCCAGCCATTGCGTTAAAGACAGCTGGATTCTCATAATTTAAATCCCATTGGTAAGAGTAAAAAGATGTCCAAACCCATTTTTTTATTCGAGGTCTATAAGTGAATGCCCCAGGATGCTCATCGGGGAATATCTCACCTAATGTTTTTTCATATTGATCAGGCAACTTTCTATCTGAAAATGTTCTGTAAAAATCAACGTAATTTTCAGTATCGCTTGCTAATGTGGCTTTTGCCCACTTGTGTTCATCTGAAGTATGATTGAACACAAAATCTAAACACAAGCTAATTCCATGTCTTCTAAACTCATTAGTCAAAGCAACTAATTCATCCATCGTACCAAAGTTAGGATTTACATCTCGATATGACGAGATAGCATAACCTCCATCATTATCATTATCAGGACTTTTAAATAGAGGCATCAAATGCAGATAAGTAATCCCTAGTTCTTTAAGATATGGAATCTTCTCTCGCAATCCAGCGAGATCCTCTGAAAACAGATCAACATAACACATCGCACCAAGTATTCTATTGGATAAGATCCAGGACTTATCGTTTTCGCGAATTGCGTCTAATACCTTAAGCTCGTCTGATCTTGATCGCCACATTGTAGCAGTCTGCAAAATCAACTGCTCTAGATGGTAATAAAAATCGTAGTTCGTCCCGTATAGTTCATATAAATCTGTAAACAAATCTAAAAAATTATCTCTTAGGCGACCTAGAAAAATTGTCTGTTCGCCCTCATCAGCATCCTTAAAGAAATCATTTTTAAGTCTATCTATGATTCTATTATGTGTTTTGGTAGCCTGGCTATGTAACCAAGCCGCATCTTTATTACTCATTACTTATCAATCTTTCCTGTTCTAGGGGTATCTTCACTGCTCCAAAAAAATCATAATGGCCAATGCCATCTAACAATCCAGCCAAACCGGACTTGTCTGAAAAATATACTCTATTAGAGCCCTTTAGCTTCTCAAGCGGTTCTCTAAATCCTCCTACTACCACTCCTAAGGTAGAACCTTTAAGCATAGGGATATCGTTAGCAGCAAACCCCGCAACTAATATCTTATCAGGGTCCACTCCCCATCGAAGACCTAGGTGTCTTAAGGCCATACCAGTAGAAGCTCTAATGGGTATTATATCGATCTTGTTATCAAAGGACCAAACAATATTTACTCTAAGTCCAATCTGCCTTAAGTACTTTGATAAAGCAGTCTTAGTTAAAGTAGTATCAAGCAGACATGTATAACTAATTTTAAACTCTGTTATTTCGACCTGTTCTTGTAGCTTTAATTCAGGAACTTTACTAAGAGCATCCAATAAACGCTCTCTCCTCCATCGATGGGCAATGTGTGTCCTCCATAAATAGTCCTCTACTAAAACCTTCCCATAATGAATCACACTTCCAGCGCCTGAAATAATAATTGCTGGCGTAGGCATATCCAGGTCATTGATTTTATTTAAAGCACTCTTAATAGATCGACCTGTACTAACACCAAAACAAAGTTTTTTATCGCAACCTATTACTATCTCCTTAAACTTAGCCATCTCATCCCTAGAACCTTCAAGGACGTGATCCAAATTAACCATCAAGATTCTATCAAAGCTTGCTAAAGGAGTATGATAAGCACTTATAACATTCGGAGTATCTTTAAATCTATTTCGAATATCTGCCACCTCAGAGAGATAACTATCTACATGGGTAAACCATGAGTAGTTCTCTACAGACTTAGTCATTCCATGTTCCGAGTATTCATCCCATAACTTTGGATCTCCTACGATCTTCGTGATAGCAGAGGATATTTCATCACTTGAAGTAGGCTTAACAAGTATCCCATTCTCACATTTAGCTAAAATTTCAGCCGGGCCTCCTTCTTTGGTTGCAACAATAGGTACTCCACTTGCGGCAGCCTCTATTATGGTCAACCCAAAAGGTTCGTTCAAAGCAGGATTTACAAAAACTCCCCTAGTCAATCTGGCTAAAGCATATAGAATAGCAATATCCTCTGGTGCATGCTCCTTTGGTAAAGCTACAGAACCATATAAATCATGCTCATCGATCAATGCAAAAATCTGCCTAAAAACTCTCCTAGAAGCGGCACTTAATTTTGCTACTTCAGTACGAATTCCGGCGACTAAAATCAGATTAGCATTTTCCCTCAAAGTTGGACTAGACCCAAATGCTTCTATCAATGCTGGGAAATTCTTTTTAGCATCAGGTCTAGCAATGGCTAGGACACTAGGCTTTCTCGGATCTTTCAAAAAACGACTGATGGTTTTGTAAATTTGAGAGTCAAATACCTTACTAGAATCTATATTTTGATATTTTCCCAGATCGATTCCAGGCGGAATCACCCGCATTAATTCAGGCCGATAGTGGTCATAAAGTTCGTACTGTTCTTCTACTTCCTGCTTCGTGCTAGCAATTACAACAGAGGCTGTTTCTAACGTAAATTCTTCCGCTTCTATTCTATTTGTAAACTTAAAACGGTGATTTAAAGAACTTTCCTCGCTTCCCTTCTTAATTAAACGGTCTTTCTTTACACGACCCAAAGAATGGCCTGTGAAAATAAAAGGTACTCCTAAGAGTCGGCTTACTTGACCACCGATTATCCCTGCGTCAGCATAATGACCATGAATAATATCAGGTCTCTCACCAACTGATCGAATATGGCTAAGTACCGCATCAGAAAATTCGCTTACATAAGGCCATAAGTTCTCTTTCTTTAGATATCGCCTAGGTCCTACTTGAAGCCTAACAATTGAAGCTTTATCATTTAAAACTGTTTCAGGCTCTTTATACGTAGGGTCAATATTTTTACCTTCTACCGATCGGGTAATTAGTTCAACTTTTCGCACCTCATCTCTCTGCGACAAAGCCTGAGCCAATTCCAATACATACTTAATTTGCCCCCCCGTATCAGGGTCCCGGCCCAACTCAAGGCTATCATGCCTTAATAAGCCGTGTACGCTCAACATTATAATATAGAGACCACTCGACGTGCTCGTAGTATTACTATTCTTTTTCATTAATCCATGGAACTTATTTATAACTTCAATCTTAGTCTATCTTCATGTATTAATTCTGCAAGTATTTTTATAATAGATATAAAAAGGCTCTAACATCACAGCAATCACCCTAATGAACTCTAAATACCTTTTTGCATCAGATATCGACGGAACCTTAATACCACATAATGAGGATAATCAGAAAAAGTTACGTACGGCCTTTTCTAAGCGTATTGAGGATACCTCGAATCAAGTTGACCTATGTTATGCCTCAGGACGCTCCCTACTACTTATTAATGAGGCAATAAGCACATATTCTCTCCCTAAGCCCACCTTTTTAATCACAGACGTAGGCACAGGTCTCTATGAAATATCAGACCAAAACTATCTTCCCATAAACAAATACCAAGAGACGCTAGCGAATATGATAGAAATGGATTCTCTCCAACTTCTACACTCAAACCTAAGCTCCATACCAGCACTAAAGAGGCAAAAAGAAGAAAATCAATCAACCTTTAAACTTAGCTACGACACAGCCGAAAACCTACTAGAGCAAACACTAGAACAAATCAAACAAACACTCTCCCCCCATCTCACAAAGATACAGATCATTAGCAGCAGAGACCCTAAGAAAAACTGCGCCCTGATTGACATCATACCCGCAATTGCAAACAAATTTAATGCACTTAACTTCCTTATTGACTCTAAAAGCTACGCACATGCCAAAGTAGTTTACGCCGGAGACTCAGGAAACGACCTAGCGGTCTTTAAGAGCGGAATACAATCAATAGTAGTTCAAAACACAGATCAAAACACCAAAGACGCGATAAACGCCCACCCTCAAAGCAATCAAACAAACTGCTACTTTGCAAAAACAACAGTAATCGAAGGAGTGCTAGAAGGCTGGGAGCACTATAAATTGCCTTTATAAAGCCAGCCTCAAATCAATACAATACCAAGGGAGGGCGACCGCAAGGGATCGCCCCTACAGAGTTCATCCTTCTTATCTGAGATTAAATAACGGGATAGTCCAAGACAGAAGTGCGCACTGTGGCACGCTTCAAACTAAGAAGGCCCAGTAAAGAATTTGTTCTTTGGAGCGGGTTGGAAGACCCGATTTGGCAAGTTTAAAATGCCTAGCTCAAATCGGGTCTGACGCCTCGGAGCTCATAACGCAAAGCGTTATGGCGAGAATGAGCACCAGAGAACAAATTCTTTACTGGGCCGGCGACGCATCTCTAAAAAAACCTACTTCCTCAAACTCGCAACATACTTAGCCAAAGCTTTTCTATCCGCTTCTGGAAGATCCCCTCTTGCTACCATCATCATACTCCCACCATACTTTAATGCACCGTTGGTAATCACATTAAAAATATCCGCCTCAGTCCCCATCTTCCCATCACCATCAGTGTCATACTTATAATTAGCAGCAACAAAGTTTGCAGGCTTTGGATCTAAAGCAGCTCCAGCTACTCCATCTCCAGCTCCCGTCACACCATGACATGCAGTACAAGCACCCATTCCATTATAAACTTCTTTACCTTTTGCTAGATCATCCGCATGGGCCAAGAAGCTAAATGTTAAAATTCCGCCAAGAACGGCTAATTTTTTAATTTTCATACTATCTCCTATAAAAATTGGAATATTACCAGTTGCTTATAGTCCTTTCACGTCGCATTGCAAATCTATTCCGCAAAGACCTCAAATTTAGACTCTAAGTTCAAAAGTCCTTTTTATGCACACTTTTATCAGAAACTAGTCACAACCTTTTTGTAGCGATTATCGAAGCAAGCCGGTGGTAAAATCATAACCTGCTGTGATAATACTCAAAAATACGATAAAGGTACGGACACCTTTACAATGTTAAACAATCTAACCCTAAGGATGGGGATTATGTTTATGAAAAGAGCCTTCTATACATTTATATTTCTTGTGGCAGTAACATTTCGACCACCTTTGGCCCTCTGTGACCAAGATAATAGCTTCGAGAATTATCAAAGAAAAGAGAAAGTAAGAGACCTATGCGAGAAGAATCCAAACCACTCTCGGTGTGATAAATTCCTAGACGCTGAATATCGTCGCTACAGTGATGTGGAACGATACTCAAAAGAAAATCAGCTTATGGAAGAAGGAAGAAATACGGAGTCTCACGAAAAAACAATTCAACGTGAACTTTTAACTTTCTGTAGAGAAAATCCAGATGCCATGAGATGTAAAAAGCTAAAGAGCAGACCAAGACTCAGACACTCTGCCAGCAACGCTCAGAGGTAAGTTTAAGTTACCGTAGTCATAGTCAAGTCTAAACAAAGAATATACGACCCTACCTGCAAAAAGTAACTCCATATCACTTGATAGGGTTGGTTTGTACTCTAAGGACTCCTTAAAATTTTCTACAAAGCCTGAAAACTTATGTTTCCATTGGTTTGGGGAGACCTCTTGGTAGAGTGGAAGAAATCTATTATTACTTGGAGTAGTTAAGACTGGCTCTAAGTCTGGATCAAACTTAGCGGGACTATTGAACGAACAATAATGAGCCACTGCAGACTCCCCTAAAATTGAGCCAGAATTTATAATCGCTCTCGCGGCCTTCAATAAATATCGATTGATGTTATTAAATTTTTCTTCAAAGCTACTCAAAACTTCAAAATCCCTTACGTTCCAAGCATTTTTAATATCGGCATCTACAAACAGAGAGAAAGCGATACTAGGAATCCCATGTAAGGCACCAAACTTAGCCCCATTTAAAGTCCCAGAACTATGAGAAAATGCTACTCCTGAATTCATGCCCGCATTTAAACCACTAATTATAAGGTCAGGGTAGTTTATAGGCAGTCCTGATAAGGCAATAGAAACGCAATCTGCTGGAGTTCCATCCACGACAAAGACCTGAGTCCCCTCAAGTACTTTTTCTGAGACACTAATTTCAGCATCTCTAGTTATAGCCCCGGCTATCCAACTTTTTTCAAACGCAGGAACCACTGCTGAAAGATTTTTGATCCAAGCTTGCTTTTTACATTCCCTTAACAATGACCAAAACAAGGGGCAATCAACTCCATCATCATTGACAATGAGCACATTCATTATTTCTTACTTCTTTTTTTCGTCAGTGGTAATCGGGAAAAATGAATCTGTCCAAGCTTTAGTCGCACCCCTCTGACCTTGATAATTTCCTACCTTACCCTCGCCATAAGCAACTTCTGGAGGTTCCTCCATCTGCAAGAATACGATTTGCGCAACTCTCATCCCAACATTAAGCTTCCTAGGATATGGGCCTAAATTTTGTAACTCTAGAGTGACTTGCCCTGTGAAGTTACAATCTATCCATCCACTAAGGCTATGGTTCAACCACAATCTTCCAAGAGAACTTTTAAGTTTTAAATCACCGACAACATCTCTAGGCATTTTAATAACTTCCCTAGTCGTAGCCAAGACCACTTCCCCAGGAAATAGGACTATCTCTTCAGCCTTAAACTCCTCTGGCTCTCTTGTGGGACAGATCCAATGATCTCCCAAGGTTAAATCATAACTTGCAGGATTAACGTGTGCAGAATTAAAGGGAATTGCTCCCCCACTTTCGCCCCATTTTCTTATCCAATGATCAGGTTTCACCATAAAATTAGTGCTCCATATAGCTTAGCATGAAAACTAGCTAATTATTACAAGGGGTTAGTATTTACCTTCAAGTTAAATCTAATCCACCGTTTTTTAATCTTATAGCATCATAATTAAATGAAATAAAAAGTCGAGCCTAGCTAAGTGTAATCACGAATAGAATGAACCCAACCGAAGAAAGCGTACATATTCCCAGTACCACCACAGTCAATGGAGCGAAGCTTCCATCTGAGGTGCTTTTGGTTGAAGACGATAAAGCACATGCTCAATTAATCGCTAGGGCAATCAGAGGCCTCGCCGTAAAAATCAATCACGTTGAGTCCATAGAAGAGGCTAGATTATTTCTAGAAAACAATTCAGTCGATTTAGTCCTTACAGATTTAAACCTAGTTACAAGCTCTGGCCTAGAACTAGTGAAAGAACTTACCCAGCAATCAAGTGAACTACCAGTTGTGGTTCTTACAAGCTCATCCAATCTAGACGATGCAGTAAAGGCAATGAGAGAGGGCGCCTGGGACTATCTCACTAAACAATTTACAGCAACATTCCCCCGACAGCTCGAAATGGTACTTAGCAGAACTTGGATAAGAGCAATAGAGAAGAGAGGAGAGAAAGAGGCCGCAGAAGAAAGGAATGCTTTTTGGATGGCTACTAGCCTAGCAGAAGATGGGGTTGCGATTCTAAGCTCACGAGGAGACTTACTATTTAAGAATCCTAGTTTTGATGATTTCACAGAAGTCCTTTCAAACGGGCACGAAGAGCAACTGGGTTTAGAGCCTTCTATCACGGCTTTAATTGCTCAACACGACTTTCAACTTTCGCAAGAATTTTTTAGTCAAATCGTAGTTGGAGAAAACTCTCTCTGGCGATCTGAGCTTACAGTTGACAGCAATAACGAGAACGTACAAAAATTCTACTCCCTAAGACTGACTACAGTCATTAAAAATGAGGCTAGTAGTAATGGTAATGCCTTACGTTATCATATTCTTTGGATTAGAGATTTAACTTCTCTAAAGATTAGCGCTACTAGAGAGAAAAACATGTTGGCCACTACAACTCACGATCTAAAAGGCCCTCTTGGTGCAATTTTAACAAGCACAGAACTAATGTTAGAGGACGAGCCAGGGGAAATCGCCGAGAAGATGTTATTTAGAGTAGCTTCATGTGCCAGAACATGTGTTAGTTTGATCGATGGCTTACTTAGTGCAAGGCGTCTAGAAGATGGAATGTTGGACATTGCGAAAGATTGGATTGATATTCAAGAAGTCGGAGCGGATGTCTATGATGATTTTATTCCTGTAGCAAAATCTAAAGATATTAAATTCCTATTTGTACGACCCGAAAAAGAAATAAAACTTTTTGCAGACAAACTATCTATCCATAGAATTTTATCCAACTTAATTAGCAATGCCTTAAAATTTACACCACCAAAGGGTGAAGTGGTTCTTGAGCTAGAATCCGTCAAGAACGGAGTAGATATCAAAATCAGTGATACAGGTGCTGGGATACCCCTTGAAAAACAATCAAAACTATTCGATATGTTTTCCAGGTCAAAAGAACACTCGCAAGTCGAAGGAACAGGACTAGGTCTATACATCACAAAAGAGTTAGTAGATTACCACCAAGGAAAAATAGTCCTAAAAAGCAAACCAGGCCTGGGTACGAGCTTCTTAATTTCTCTAAGAAATCCTTAAGAGCCTAAGAAAACCCCTGAACCAAAGTTAGTACTTGGTGCTATTAAATAGATTTTGACGATTGTGAGAGACTACGATGCTAAAAACGCAAAAAATCTAAACGGTTATGGGGAAAGGGTCTTTTATAGACGGAGTGTTATTACTCATATTAGAAGTAGCCACGCACCTTACCCAGATCCAAAGTAGCCCAGCTCATAGACTCCGAAGCCTGCATCTACCAATATATTTCTGCTTGTGCTATAAAGCAGGCTATTGGCACACTAAGGAACTCATAAATGCAGACTAAAAAACTTAGCGAACTATTAATTGGCGAAGAGGCTACTATTGATAGTATCTCTACTGACCATCGAGAACTAAGGGTGAAGCTACAAACGTTCGGCTTAACTCAAGGGACTAAAGTGAAAGTAAAAAGCGTTGCCCCTTTTGGTGATCCAATTACAATTTCAGTTAGAGGCTTTCTACTCTCTCTTCGGCTTTCTGAAGCAGATGTGGTTGGAGTCAAAATTGAATCATTTGAGTTTTCTAATAATTCTGAGCTTCCACTTGTAGCAAATCAATAATCATTTTAAGCTGACCCTTAATATAGAAACGCTAATTCTCTACTGACTTAAATAGACTTACATACTGACCCCACAATGACCATCAAAGATAAGATTACATGCTCTCCCGCAAGAGTTGTAATTGCAGGCAATCCTAACAGTGGAAAGACCACACTTTTCAATGCCCTTACGGGACTTAGATATAAGGTAGGGAACTATCCCGGAGTTACAGTAGAAAGGAAAATTGGTTCTATCAACCTATCCGAGAATGAGAGAGCTGTACTAGTTGATGTACCTGGTATTTATACCCTATCTAACTTTTCTGAAGACGAACAAGTTGCAACAAAAATCCTTTTCGGCTCATACCCTAAAGAAGCTCCCCCCGATATTGTAATTGCGGTTATAGATTGCACCAACTTGGAGAGGAATCTTTATTTCCTCTCACAACTCATAGATTTTGGCTACCCGATTGTAGTCGCCCTAACTATGGGTGATCTTGCAAATAAAGTAGGCATTCAAATTCACTCAGAACTCCTAGCTAAGGAACTTGATCTACCCATCGTCCCCATTCATGCTAATAAAAAGCATGGATTAGAAGAACTCAAATCCACCCTACTCAAAACAATAGAATCATCCAAAACTTCATCTAAAAAGTTCACTTGGTGCAAAGACTACCCAGAAGTTATTCAAGCAACAACAATTCTAGGGAATAAAATAATTGAGGCTGAACCTTCCTTACCCAAATCGACAGCGACACTACTAGGCCTTGGCATCGCTTCAGATAGTTTTTTTGCCCACTCCAATAAACAGACAGATAAAAAATCAGATGAATTAACTAAAGTCATTGAAGAGACGAAACAAATCATCTCCAAGAATGGCCTTGACCCTCTAAGCTTTGACACGACCCTAAGATACATCTGGGCGAACAAAGTCTTCACCCGCTCTAGTCAAGTCCAACAAGCCACAGGTCTCCTTTCGGAAAAAATAGACAAGATACTAACCAATCGAGTTAGTGGTTTTCTAACCTTCATTCTACTCATGGCGATGCTCTTCCAGTCCATCTTCATTTGGGCAGTGGCACCAATGGAATACATAGCATCTGGAATAAACTTCATCTCCCAGACCCTATCCAACCTACTTCCCGAAGGTAGCATGTTTAGCAGCCTAGTTGTTGATGGCATCGTAGCAGGTGTAGGAAATGTCTTAGTTTTCGTTCCTCAAATTGCAATCCTATTTTTCCTACTAAGCCTACTTGAAGACAGTGGATACTTAGCAAGAGCGGCCTATGTGATGGATAGAGTGATGAGACCTTTCGGACTTCAAGGAAGATCATTTATACCACTTCTCAGCTCATTCGCCTGCGCTATCCCTGGCATCCTTTCAACAAGAACCATAGCCTCCAAGGCTGATCGTCTAGCGACTATCCTAATAGCTCCCCTTATGAGTTGTAGTGCCAGACTTCCCGTATATTCAGTACTCATTTCTGCCTGCATTCCAAGTACACTAACCTACTTTGGCCTATCCGCACAAGGAATCACCTTGCTTGGAATGTATCTACTCGGAGTGGTTGTAGCTGCAATAGTTTCATTAATACTTAAGCTAACGATTCTAAAAGGGGAGCCCGCACTATTCGTTATGGAGATGCCTCCACTCAGACGGCCATCTCTAACAACCGTATTCTATGATGTATATGACAGAGTCAGATCTTTCATTAAAGATGCTGGCACTATGATTCTAGCCTGCTCAATCGTATTGTGGTTTTTAGCAAGCTTCCCAAAACCCCCAGCGGAATATACAGAGTCTCCCGTAAGATACAGCATGGCCGGCAGATTAGGTAGTTTCATTGAGCCAGCAATTAAACCTTTAGGCTTTAATTGGGAAATAGGAATTAGTTTGATCGCATCTTTTGCCGCAAGAGAAGTTTTCATCTCCTCCTTAGCCACAATCTACCAACTAGATGCAGAGGAAGATCAAGGCTCACTAATCGCGGTTCTAAAACGAAAAAATTCAGAAGGAAGTTTTACAACTAGAACAGCTCTCTCCCTTATGGTGTTCTACGTTTTTGCATGCCAATGCATGTCCACCTTAGCGGTCACTCGGAGAGAGACTGGTTCTTGGAGCTGGGTAGTTCTAATGTTTTCCTATATGACCATCCTGGCTTGGTCTATGTCTTATCTTACTTACAATTATTTATTGCTTTAATTCTCCCAAATGAAAAAAACACTCAATCCCCTACACGCAAATACTCTAAAAACATTAAAATTAAATGCCTTCAACCCCATGCAACTCTCAGCTATAGAAAAGGGCAAGAGTGGAAAGAACCTAATGCTACTCTCCCCCACTGGCTCAGGCAAAACCTTGGCTTTTTTAAGTATTGTATTGGAAAAACTGGAAAAGTTAGAAGAGGGAGTAAATGCTCTAGTACTCATACCTTCTAGAGAATTAGCTCAACAAGTAGAGAGCGTCTTTAGATCCTTAAAATCTTCATTGAAAGTTACCTGTTGTTATGGAGGTCATTCATTTAAGATAGAAGGCCAGAGCTTATCTGAAGCACCAGCGGTTTTAATAGGAACTCCGGGTAGAATCTTAGACCACATTTCAAGAAAAACTATTGATCTATCGAATGTAGGGCTTGTCGTAATGGATGAGTATGACAAACTTTTGCAACTAGGCTTCTTAGATGAGCTGGATGAAGTTTTTAGAGTGTTTAAAAACAAACCTCAAGTGATTCTAACCTCTGCTACTACTATCGACAAATCGCCTTCATTTATTAGATCAAAGAATTTTGAAACAATAGACTTTAGAAATTCCGATACTAGCAATTTAAAGATGTATTCACTAAGAACGAATAGTGAAGAAAAAGTGCAGTCTTTAATTAAACTACTTAAACATTTCAAACAAGAACCTACTCTAATATTCTGCAATCACCGCGAAGCGGTAGATAGAATTAGTACTCTCTTTAGTGAAGACGGAATAATTCACTGCATATTTCATGGTTTACTAGAACAGATAGATAGAGAAAAAAACTTAATTAAGTTTCGAAGTGGAGCAACGAATATTTTACTAGCGACTGATCTTGCCGCAAGAGGTCTAGATATTCCTCTCATAAAACATGTAATTCACTTTCAACTACCCCCAAACAATGACGAGTTCATGCATCGAAATGGCAGAACAGCCAGGATGCACGCTGAAGGTGAGGCTTATGTTATAGTAACAGAGGACGAGCCGCTACCAAGATACATTACCAATAAAGTAGAAGAGTTCAAACTTCAAAGAGGAGCAACAACACTTCCCCTACCTAAATTTACCAGCATCTACATAAGTGCTGGAAAGAAAGACAAGATCAGTAAAGCCGACGTCTTAGGATTCCTAACTCAAGCTTGCAGGCTAAAAGGCAGTGACATTGGTTTAATTTCAATCCTCGACAAGGCAAGTTATGTAGCAGTTCAACGATCCAAAGTAGGAGGATTTATTAAAGACTTACAAGATCCACGAATAAAAAAACTTAGGGTCAAAGTAGAAATCGCTAGCTAATCTAGGACAATACGATTCTTATGAACAATCTCTCAAACAAATGCTGCACACCATGTAATGGCAATACTCCTGCCATCTCCGAATCTGAAAAAGAACTTTTACTTTCAAGACTCAAATCTTGGACGATTCTCAATTCACTTCACCTAACTAAATCTTATAAATTTAAAAACTTTAAAGAAGCGCTAGTAAAAGTAAATCAAATTGCCCAAATCGCAGAAAAAGAAAATCATCATCCAGACATCAAATTCGGCTGGGGTTATTTAAATATTAAAATACAAACGCATAGCATCAACAATCTTACTGAAAGTGACTTTATTTTAGCTGCAAAGATAGATAGAATAGATGATTAACAAATATTCCAACAAACAAGTCTAGCGTATTAGCTATCTTGACTTTAAACAAACCCTCTCCTACACTACTTACATCTCTAACAAAAACCAAAAACTGTCCATTTCATGAAAAAGCTTGTAACACCTTTTCTGTATGCAATTATTTTTTTACTATACATACCTAAACCTGTTCTTTCCCAAAAATCACCAGCTTTCAAATTAGGAGTAATCCTCCCACTAAGTGGTAACCTAGCTTTCTTTGGTCAGGCCCATTTAAATAGTGAAATACTTTTCCAAGAGGACAAGTCTTCCCCCAGTCCTAAAACACGATTCACAATAGTTTATGAAGATTCGGCCTATGATACAAAACAAGCAATTAGCGCCTATAGGAAACTAATCTCTATAGATAAGGTTGATGCTATCTATTGTTTCGGGGGGCCAATGTTGTCCGCCCTTGCGCCACTTGCAGAAGCTGATAAAATCCCCTTCTTTGCACCAGAGTCAGAAGATAGAGATGCTGCAAATAAAAAGTATGTCACTTTATTTAGAAATGTTACCGGTGAGTTTGGAAAAGTTATTTGGGATGAATTACGATCAAAAGGCGTTAAAAACCTAGGAGTAGTGAGAAACAATAATCAATTCATGGATACATTGATGCGCGGAGTTGTTGATAACGCACAAATTGGTGAATTTGTAACAAAAGAAATAGATGTCATACCTGGCACCGTAGATTTTAGAACTCAAATCTTACAACTTAAGAAGAAAAAGTTAGACTATCTTTTAGTACTATTACTCCCAGGCTCGCATAGAGCTTTCTTAAAACAATCAATGGAACTCGGATATAAAATTCCGATGATAGGAGTAGAAGAGTTTGCTGTTACGGAAGAAAATGCTGGACTTGAAAAATACATAGAAGATACTCTCGTAGTGGCGCCTTATGTGACAAAAGAATTTAGAACAAGATATAATAATAGATTTGGAACAGACCTCGGAATTGAGTATGGAGTTGAGTATTATGATTTTCTTTCCCTATTTTTCACTACGATATTGAAACAATATACGGTTCCAACTAAAGAGAAATTAATCAAAGAAATGCGATTTACTCGAGAAAAAGCTGGAATCTCTGGAAATTATACTTTAAAAAAGACAGATACGGGAGCGACATACTACAGTTTCCCCATAGGTATTTACAAAGTAGGTGATGGCAAACTAGTCGATTACAAAATGGTAGATAAATTCTAAAGCTAAACATATCAGCAACCCACAACTTACCCCTGAGCCTTTCCCATCTCTCTTAAATGACTAAAATGTGACTTCATCATCTCCCAAAGCGATTTTCGATGATACGTTATCCCATATTTATTGGTCACACGCTCTATAATTGGATTAATCTTTCCGTAATGCGTATGGCAGATGTTAGGAAATAGGTGATGTGCGGCATGGCAATTGGCTCCGCCACTAAGGAATCTGGCAATAGGACTATTTGGGTTCCAATCACAACTAGTTGCAAGGTTATGAACGGCCCAACTTGTAGATAATTTACCTTCTGAATCTGGGGAAGGATAACTGGCCTCTAGAAAAAAATGTGTCCCCACTAACATAATGATAAAAATCAAAGATGAAATGGCCCCAAAAAGTAGGTAGAGGATTGAAATTTGCCCGAAAGAATATGGCAATATTAAGTATGGTAGAATCAACAGCATTGTAAAGTGGAATACTTTAAACAATACAAAATTAACCCAGAGCTTAACCTTCTGATGACCATCTCGAATCCACTGATACTCACTTGAAAGTAAATATACCCAATCTCCCCAGAGGATAGAGTGCACAAGTGCCAAGGCATACGCGATAGGCGCATACAGGTGCTGGTAACGGTGCATTGGCTTCCATGGGTGGCAAAGACTCAGTCTTAGCAAAGGGTTTTTATCTATGTCGATATCACTACCCTCTACGTTTGGATAAATATGATGTGACTTAATATGCCGTAACCCCCAGAGTGTTGGATCTACTCCTACCGACAAAAAGCTTAAAAAATGAAATATCCTATTAATTCCCATTCTTTTTGACAAAAGTCTATGAGAAGCTTCATGACCAATACTAAAACCAAATAATAGTCCAGATACCTCAAAAACTAATGCAACAAAGAAAGCTGTCACTCCTACTACCACCTGTGATAAAACTAGAGCATAGGAACCCCAACATAAGATAGCCCAAAAGCACGCTTTAAACCAAAACCAAAAATCTGGCCCAAGATGTGATCGATCATGGCCAAGAAGCCCATAAACTTCATCTTTAACTTCCTGATGAAACGCACTTTCATTCTCTGACTTAGCAAATTGTAATTTTTCCATCTAAAACCCAGTATCCTCAAGCAGAGTAATGATTTTTCCATCCTTCACTGCTTTCATAGAAACAGGCATACGAATCTCTTTTCCGGAATCAATAGTGTCAGTATATTTAAAGTTTCCTGATGCTCCTTGCCTAGGTGGCATTTGTGATATTCTTTCTATCACCTCCTCCGCAGTAAGCATTTTATCCATTTCACCAAATAGATCTGCTACAAGCATTCCAACATCATAACTCTGCGCGGCCGAACCTATCTGGATGTCATTTCCATACTTTTCCTTATAACGCTTCCTAAAGTCTTGAGTCACTCCAACCTGAGTAAAGAAAGCTCCATTTATATTTTCGGGGCATTCGTTTACTAAGGTTTCACTATCTAATAAGTCTGCATTAAAGGTTTGAACATCAAGTTTCATCAAATGAGCCTGCCGATAGAATGACACCAATTGTGCTGGCAACAGAAACGCTCCAATAGCTACCTCTCCTTGAGATTTCTTCTTCCAGAGGATAGGCTTAAAATCTGCCATTGAGGCATCGACTTCATCTTTTCTACTAACCTCTATTCCTATTTCCCTTAGATTAATTTCTAAATGCTTTACGATATCAGAATAGAAAGGAATCGTAGTGACTATTAAAGATACAGACTTAATGCCTCGATTCTTCAACTCTTGGGCCAATGCATTTGCTATTCTTTCCCCTGTTCTAGCGGCGCGAATTACTAGAGGTTTACCAAGTGTGGCTTCCTTTACGGTTGTCTCAGCTAAAACTGGTAAATTTTTTGCTTGCGCAATGGGTAGCATCGCCTCGGTAGGAGAAACCCCCCAAAGATAATACAAATTGATAGAATGAATAACACTCATATTCTGCAGAGCGACTACTGCAGTCTTTCCATCATAACGAGAATCTTCATAAATTAACTTTATCTTAGAGAACTTTTCGGGTTTCTCTAATCTGGCTAATTCGAATCCGTTACGAATTGAAGACCCATACTCTGCTAAGTCACCTGATAGAGGAATAACTATTCCAAAATTAAACTTTTGATCACTTACGTGTGGCTCAATTGCTAAAAGCAAACTGGTAGAAAGAAAAGCTAATAGCATTAAAGAAAGGAAGTATTTTATAGTTACAAATCTCATCTATTTTTTACCAATAAAAGACAATTGAAGCACATGCATCTCAATGAGTCTATACTTTTACGTAAAATTAACTCACTAAAAACAATCCACTCCTAAATACTCTCCCATAATGTAACACTAGGCGCCCCATCAAGGAACTCTTCTCTTATAGCTCTAAAAGCTTTAACATGTTCACTCTCTGAGTGTTGGCTTAGAGCTTCTTGATTAGTCCAAACTTCATAGAACAGAAAATCAGTCGGTTCCTTTAATGATTGATTCAGTTCGTACTTTATACACCCATCTTCCTTCACCGTAGGCTCTATAAGTTTCGTAAGCTCCATAAGAGTACGCGCTTCCATGCCTTGCTTTGATTTGATATGAGCTAACACCACAAGATTTTTTTCATTCATAGTATTTGGTTTTCCTTAATATAAGTCTTATAAGTTACAGCAGTTTTCCAAAGAATATCAAAATGAGATTTAAAAGATTTGGCGACTGTAGTATTCCAAATCATCACGCTAATAATCTCTTCAGAAAATATATCAAGTGCAACTACTTCATTCGTAAAAAGGGTAGAAGTAGGCATAGAAAGAGCGCTGGGAGAGATCCTTAATTCTGATCCTTTCTCCTTAACCAGTCGATCGGGGTAAGCCGCACTAATCGAGCTCGCAGGTGCAATTAGCTGTTTTTTAACTTTCTTTTCTAGTAAATATTTTCGATAGTCTTCATAATCAGATCCTAGTACGGCATAAACATCGACATCTCTCACATTTGCTATCATCCTTAAGACTCCATCTCCATTTGCTGCGGAGTCCACCATAGTAAATATTCTTCTCAAAAACTCTTCTCTACCTGTTAGCACTTCAACATGTAATTTTGAACTACCTTGTGGAATTAGTTTTTGCAACTTAGGAATCGAAAGTTGCAATTTTCTCGTTCGTAAAGATTGTTTTTCTAAAAGAAATTCTGGCCTCCTCGCACTAAATACCTTTCGATTATTTTTAGTTACATGAGAGACGTAGCCCTCAGATTCTAGAATCTCTAGAGCCGAATATACAAGCTGCCTATGAAGGCTGGTTTTACGGACTAAAGGCCCCGCAGTTGTAGCTCCTAAAGATAGAAGGCCTAAGTACACTTTGGATTGAACAAGGTTCAATCCAAAGTCCTGAAGCACGTTAATTAGTTCCGATCGTTCTGCCTGAGTCATATTGTCTTTTTTTTATGACAACAATCTGCCATCAATCACTTTACTTGTCATATATTATTCTGCTAGCTTAATTTTCAAGGCAGCTAATACCAATAGGATAATATAGATCAATGAAAGACCTTTTCTTACTCAAACCCTTAACTTGCTATATATACTTACTATTTGTCATTTCATTACTTGCTACCCCAAGTGAGGCGAACGATAAGGCTCGCGAATATAAGATAGGGGTGATTCTACCCCTATCTGGCCCAATTGCGGACGTAGGTAAAAGTATTCATAATAGCATTCTACTCTCTAAAAAACTTTTCGATCCACAAAATATAATTACTCTAATTTTTGAGGATGATCAGTTTAAAGCTAAAAATTCAGTTAGCGCGGTGTGGAAGTTGATTAATGTTGACCATATAGATGCTTTGATTACCTTTGGAGGAAGTACTTCAAATTCTGTTGCAGACATTGCGGAGCGAAAAAAAATTCCGATGATTGCTATCACTGCCTTAGAGAGCATTGGCAAAGATCGAAGTTATGTAAATAGTATTTTCCTTTCTACTAAAGAACAAACTAAAGTTTTAAGTCAGGCCATACACCAAATGAAATTCAATCGCGTTGCACTCATTACGAATACCCAAGAGGCGCTTCTGTTCCTAAAAGATGATTTTCTTATGACAAACCAAAACATCATAGTTTCAAATAGTGAGATTACACCAGGCGATCTAGGCATTAGTTCACAGGTGACGAAAATTAGATTATCAAAACCTGATGCTGTAGTACTATACTTACTACCACCACAAATCTCATTATTTGCCATCAAACTAAGAGAACAAGGCTTTAATGGACAGTTCCTAGGCGGACCTCCGCTTTTTAACCCAGCAGAGATAAAGTCTGCAAAAGGTCACTTAAACGGCGCATGGCTACCTGGACCAAAGAGTGGAGAGCTTAGTCAATTTATTTCTGACTATCGCGACTCCTATAATACCACACCGGTATCTGAAGGCTTCTACGGATATGATAGCACTCACCTACTTATTAAGGCTCTACAGTCTACCAATGCCACTAAATACTTAAACGAATTAAAAAGCTTCTCAGGTCTTTCAGGAAAGTATCCCAAAGGAATAAATAATAATTTTGAAGTACCTGCCGAACTCCGTGAAATTATTGAAAATGGCGAGCTGAGAGTCAAACAAATCAATTAGAAACAGAATTACAAAAATTGAAAGTAATATGCCTACTAACTATAAATTTTCAATCTCAGATCCTCAAGAATGGGATAGCCGACTTCGAATTAAGGGCTTTACCTTTGCATGCCATAAATAAATCTTAGATACCTATCTAGAATCCAAACCCAATGAGACCTTAAAACTTAGAATTGAAAACGACGAACGGGCTAAACTAGTGCACTTTGAAAGAAACTCTAAAGATCAGTTAATTTCCCACCCTACGCAAATTTTCAATTCGGTCACAGAAGGATTAAACTATATTGGCCTAAATCACAAAGAAACTAAAAAGTTAGAAAAACACTTAAGCGTATATATTCAGGATACTACTAAAATCTGCATACATTCCTTTAAAATGCCTCCCACTTTATTCTTTTTAAGCATAGAGACTGAGAATGAAAATGAAATTCCAAATGTGCTTAATAAATTAGAGCTAAAACTCCAAGATTGTATTAAGAAAAGCTTTGATGAACTCACATAAAAGCCAATAGTACTAAATGCGATATAAGCAACTTGTTAAAAAGTTATTTCCTTTTAAAGAGACCTTATTTTATTTACTTATATTCTCTGCGCTAATTGCATTATTTCTTAGGCAATCAAGCTGCCTTCCCTTCCATATTGACGAACTTGGTTCATGGGGTATTTCTCTGGGAAGCCTTAAATCCGTAATTCATAAAACACTATTTACCCAAGGACAAGGACCTACCTACTTCCTACTACTCTCCATATGGATGAAAGTTTTTGGAGATTCAGAAATTGTCATAAGATCTTTGAGCTTAGTTCTAAGTTTGATTAATCTCACGGTAGTTTATCGCATTGGAAAGATTCTTTTTAATAAGCAGGCCGCGCAATTCCTAATACTTGCATATATAGCCTCGCCAATGTTCTTTTTCTACGAACTGGCAGCAAGGCCCTACGTGCTAGCGAACTTACTACTTTCCATTATTCTATTTAATATTCTAAAGAACTTAAATAGCAATAACCTAAAGCTTCTAATCCAGCACTTGATCCTACTCCCTATACTAATCCTTACTCACTACTTCTATTTTTTCTGCCTACCCCCACTCTTACTCTATATTTACCTATTCTCTGAGCCTACGAATAGAAAGCAATTAAGTATTAAGTTTTCCTTAGCTACTCTAGCTGGACTTGGCACAGCCCTAATTCTCCCTTTTCATGTATTCATTAACAAAATAGGTGGTTTAGAAGAGATCTCTTCTAAACCTACTCCTTTATTTACAACTTTTGTAATTGTAGTTCTTCTCTCTACTCATGGCATTACAGGATTAATAGGATTAATAATCGAATTTACAGTCAGTAGAAGGAAGGACTTTAGTAAAAGTCGAAATCTCAAGTTATTCGGCTATTTAGCAACCTTCTTTCCTTATTTTTGCCTATACCTGTCCTCAATTATCTTCTTAGGCCCATTTTTTCTTACAAGGTACTTTTCAACGACCCTTTTATTTTCATCGATTACCCTGACCGCTATAATTTTCTCACACACAAAATTCCTTAGATACTTCCTAGTTTTAGTCGCTACTATAATTTTTGCTTACAATAGCTTAACTCCAATGAACTTTTTCTCATGTAAGGAGAATGGCTCCCGTTGGGACAATCAGTTAGCATCTCTATTAGAACAGCAAAAGGAATGTAAAATATATGCATCCAGCCTTTATATCGAAGCCCAATCACCAGAAAAATTAAATTCACCAGATTATAAGGATTTTATAGAAAGTCCCATTTCTTATTTCTATAAAGGAGAATTCCAAGTCCTACCCATGTCTCTTTCAAATGGGCCAATGCGCACACATTTCAATTCCCAAATTTTACCCATGCTAACGGCCGAGAATTGCCTAACAATGATTTTAAATACTAGGCGACTATCTAATAACACTCAAGAATTCACCCCTATCTCTGAAGAGCTACCTATTATTTTAGAGCAGCTGGGTTTTAGAACCTCTAATCATTCAGAGATTAAAATAAATGACTATCAAGTGATTAGTGCACTTCGCTAATCAGGCAAAACCAGCCCAAGGCAATCTGAGGCAACAAACTTGCCAACATCGGTGGAAAGCTTATAATGCCAAGCACTATGACAGACCTATTTTTAACCATCACTTTTGTACTTGTTGCAGCTGTTTATATTTATAGAAAATTGAGACGCTCTAAAAGCTGCAAGGATAATGGCTGTGGTTGTGGCGAAAAGTAGGGGTTCAAGCTATTCTCATAAAAAAACCTGATGAGAGGCTGCAATCTCTCATCAGGTAGAAGAACCTAAAATAACCGAAATATCTTTTTACTGCATAAAGTGCTTCAACCAGCATTTACACAGTTCTTTTTTGATTACGCCGCCTCTTGAAAGGATGCACGAACCTTTCTTCTTTTAGTAGGCTGAGGCACCGCGAAATCTTCGTAAAATTTCTTTAATCTTTTCTTTAACATAATTCTTGATCTGTGAAGTCTAGACTTAACTGCAGGGATACTTAGATTTAAAATATCTCCTACTTCTTTATTTGATAAGCCATCAACATCTCTTAAAACAAATACCGCTCTATAATCTTCGGGAAGCTTTCCAATCGCCCCTTCTAAGGCCTCTCTAATCTGATTATTCATTGTAAGCGCATCAGACCTTCCACCGAATCCATTAGGATTCTTGGTTTCTTGATTCTCAAGCGTTGGAAGCATGTCTTCCATGGATACTGTTCTGTCTTGTTTATTTTTTCTCAACTTCATAAAAGCACAGTTTACTGTAATTCTATAAAGCCAACTTGAAAACTTTGCTTTACCTTCAAAACTTGCGATCTTTTTATATACAGTTATAAAAACATCTTGAAGCACCTCTTCCGCATCTTCGGCGTTCCTAGTCAATCTCATTGATAGGTTATGTACTTTTGTTTCATATCGTTTAATTACTTCTGCGAAGCTTTCCTCACATCCCTTCATCATCCTCTTCACTAATACTTCATCAGAGATTTCATCTTGTTCCATTCTTCTTGTATTTACTTTAGCAGCCATTTTATTTAACCCTCCAGGTTATATTAAGTTCTTCCGTTTTTTGTTTTTTGCAGCGCCCGGTTAAATTCTTTTTAAGAACTCGCCCGAACATGTTGAGGAGAATAGACTAAACTTTAGGGGAAGTTGTCACGGTGATGTAAAGTGATTGTAGAGCTTATGTAAAAGAAATGTCACAGAAAAAGATTAGCAAAACCAGCTAGTTAAGGGCCTTACTCATTGGTGAAAATAGCCCTCGCGATCCTAGGTTCCTGAGAACGGGCTAAACAGCTTCGGAAATCCCCAAAATCTTTAAAAAATTTATCGAAAAAATCATCTCTATTAATCGAAAAACCAAAAATCCATTTTTAAGATGCTTGTCCGAAGTATATTGATTCATTTCAGAACAAGTTTTTAAAGAGCGAATAACAAAATCAGTTTGCGAGAACAAAAAGAGCCAAACCTTTCTAGGCTTGGTCTCCTTCAATTCATTTTTTAAAAGGATTAAAAAATCTTCAAAGTACTTTTGTTTACTATATTCCCAAGTGAAATTATTGTTAGAAAAATATATATTAGTCTGATTAAATGACAAATGGAGATAGGCGAGGCACTGTACATCGTTTCACCTAAGTCTTTTTCATACAAAAAATATAAATGGGACAATCGATTAGTAATAACTATATCATCCTTGCTTACATTCTCTTTTAAGAATTGCACTCCATACTCATAGGATGTTAGAGGAAGAGAGTATTCTTGGTTTCTCTTGAGATAGTAACCTGAACTAAATAAGTATCGCGCTAAAAGTACTATCGAGAATGCTCCGAATGAAAATAGGCTATGACTCCAAGGAAGCCTAATTAATGCTGTCTCTAAAGACCAAGTGATGCCGTAGGCTAGGACTAGTTCCCAAAATGGCAAAATAAAGTAGCAATAGCGCAGCCCTGCCAAAGGATATATAGAAAAATAGGCTAGAACAAGGTGTCACAAGATAACGGCAAATACTACCCTTGCTACCGCCTTATCTTACTTCAATAATTTATAAATCCCTACAACTAAGAATATCAAAACAAATGGCAAGATATAGAAGCTAGGAGCAAAGTAGTGACAAAAAGATTTAAAAGTCTCATGACTAAATCATTAAAGTCATTTACTACAAAGGTGGAGATGCCTCCTTCCTTCTTCAAAAATTCATTCCAACCCCTACCTGTTCTTCCTTCCGCAAAGTAGGATTGATAGAAGTAATAAGTGGTGGGGGAAGCTCAGTCAAACCCCGGTGCCAGACATCCTATATGGAATTTCCACTAGAGATGATCACATGCATAAGTTCGTCTGGGTGGTAGTAGAATGCGGAGGTATTAGTTAAATAAAAAACAACAAGCCCAGTGATGATTGATACCATCCAGATTGCATACCTGAGATATGTATTTAGCACAGTTCTTTTGTTTACCAATCTCTTGGTTCTCCCCTGATTAAGAGACAATCATATTAGGTATAAATTTATTCTAATTTGCTCAAACAATCTCATTACTCATTAAACATTCCAGATTTTTACACTAAAATATCCCGACACTCTTATTTCTGAGTTTTATTATAGACCTATTTAGATAGTGGTCTATAATTAGTAGATATTAAAATCTATTAATATCTCATTAATGATTCGTTTTTAACCTTTTATGTTTTCTAAAGTCACCTTTCCAATACTTATAGTAGTCGTATTTTTAGTTTTAGCGCCGATACCTTTTTTTATTCCTTCAGTAAATTTAGATTCATCTTGGATGCTAAGCTTAATAGAAGCTAATAGTAGCGGACTAAAGTGGGGTAGTCACATTACTTTTACATTCGGGCCTGCTCATTTTCTCTTTACCAAAGGTTTTCAAACTAATTACGATATCATATCGCTAATTATATCATGTGTTTGGACAATTGCGGGTATAATTATATTAAAAGACTATTCGAAGAAATCTAAATCCTCCCTTCAAACTTTTCTAATTTTATCAATCGTAATTACTCTATTTACCAACCCCATAATCGAATCCAATACCCTTTATGGTTATCCTATTAGAGAAGCCATAATACAATTTATTATGTATTTAGGCTTTCTAAACTTACTTGAGTCATCGACTTTCATAAAGCTATACTCGAATCTACTTTTTCTATCGACTAGTATATTAATAAAAGCTAATCTTGGAATTTTAGGCCTTTTTTATCTTCTAATCATGATTATTAAATCATTTAGAATGCGTTCTAAACTCCATTGTCTTCATATTCTCGCTATATACACTAGCTGGCCCATTCTTTTATGGTTGTTATTGAAACAAAATATAATTGACATTATCCCCTATCTCTATACAGGATTTACCTTTGTTCAATATTACAGCGATACTATGTCGATTACTAAATCCAGTAGTGAAATCTATTTTTCATTAATCCTCTCCTTCATTCTATTTAAAAACTTTATATATCAATCTAGGAGTAGTTCTTTTTATAAAGCCACAGGTCTTGCAGCACTGCTGTTTTTTTCCTATAAAAGTTCGTTTACTAGACATGATGCCCATTCCTACATATCTGCCTTCAGTTTGATCCTAGTATCATTGCTGAACCTAACCAGACAAAAGAACCTAATAAATATTCTGGCTTGTTTATGTTGTTTTTTATATTTTGCTTCTATTGATTTGACAATTTCAAAGTTCAATAACTCCTTGTTGGCAAATTCCCTATACCAATATCAGTCGCTTGCTAATCGCATATTATTTCTTAAGGATATTGTCATTAGTGACGGCCGAAAATTTAGAGAGGACTACTCTAATAGTCTTAACCAAATACGAACAGAATACGAACTAATAGACTTTACGGGAATTACATCTACGAACTCCTACTTTCAGGCTGAAATTTATGGCAACCGACTCGATTTCACTCCTATTCCGAGCATTCAAAGTTACGCTTTAATTTCTCCCTATCTTATTGAAAAAAATTTGAAGTGGCTATCTACATCTAAAATACCTAATTTTTTGTTTAGTCTTAAAACAATAGACAACCGATATCCCGGACAAGAATTAAGTACATTGCTCCCGTTTATGATTAACAACTATCGTTTGGATAAGAAAATTAAAGATGATCTATTTTTGCTTTCCTATAGTCCTTTTAAGGTCACTAAACGTAAGCAGACTCCCATAGAAAAACTTAAAATCCATATGGGCCAATGGATTGATATTAGTCATTTAAACTCTATTTTAATTGCCCAGATAACACTCTCTAAAAGTTACTTTGGATATTTTACTGGATTATTCTATAAACGCAACATTCTAAATCTGGAAGTGATGCTAAACGATGGTAGGATATTTTCTCATCGCTATTTGCCCATCGATGATACACAATTTATTCTTTCTCCCTACCTTGGATTGGAGGGAGGTGAACATCAGATTTTTACGAATTATGTTAATAATCAAAATATTATGGATGGTATCGTTATAAAGTTTCGCTTAGTAGAGACCTCAGAAGGAGGGTTAATGTCATCCTGGAAGGATACTGGTGAAGTTCAATTATTCGAATTTAAATAGTACGCTCTCGGTATAATTGGAATTTAACTAGGTTTAGAAAAAAAATTTTGTCCTCTAGATTTAAGCTCCAAATAGATTGGAGTAAGGCTCATTCTACTGAAGTGTAGGTCCAACAAAATAGTGGCCAAAAAACAACTCCTAAAAAGTTAATTTCAAATTCAATCTTATCCGTTATTTTCAATTTTCCAATAAACTCAAAAGACTCTTTCGATCTAACAAAATTACCAAAATCTAAATATTGCAATAATTTGGGCAACAAGTCCGAAGGCTTTCTAATCCTCTCTACTCCCCTATGATCTAAAATAATTAAGATAGCCTTTTTCTCTACGACAATCGAAATCACATCACTTAACTCCGCATCGTCAAGGTGGTGTGCGACTCCATTTAGGCACACAATGTCATTAGAACACAAACTTCTACGTAGTATTTCACTTGTGCCCGCTTGAAAATCAACCTGATTCAAAAGAGAATATTTCTCTTTTGCTATCTCTATCATTGCTGGGTTAACATCAATTCCTACATAATTTAAGCCAATTCTCTGACTCAACTCAGACAAAGACCCTTCCCCGCATCCATAGTCAAACAGTCTTTTTTTTGAATCTCCAACACTGAAATCAATTTTAGTTATTGCTTCGGCTAAGGCATTTTCGCGAGGTGTCCAATGTACTTTAACAAATTGTCTATAAAACGTTGCATACAAGAAGTTGCGAATGTTCTTAATTTTCATGTTTCTTAAACGCGATTAAAATATAGGAGGGTAAGACCAGAGTTCTATGAAATAACATTTCAAATAAATTTACTATGTGCAACAATCCAAAAGCTAATAGCTTCTTCGCTAAGAAGGGGGGCAAACTAGCTATCCGAGTGTATTTTTCTATCTGTAAATTTGAATTCTCAATTTCTTTTTTTAAGAATCGATGCGTTAGCTTTAGGTACTCCTTTTCTTCTTTAAAGGTCATTTCAGGTGTAATAAGAATTTGTAATGGAATAAATAAGTTATATGGATTAGGTTCACACGCTACTCCATAAGAATTTGTGGAGTGTACAAACTCGTAAATATGCTCCCTTTCTTCCAGTTTCAAATGATGTAAAACATGAAAACAAAAAACATTATACCGAAGCGTTTTATCTAAGCCTGCTAAGGCAGTTTTTGCATCCGCACAAACAATATTTACTTTTGGATATTTTCTATATGTTTTTTCTAACTGTTCAGCATAGTACTGATTAGGTTCAATAAGTATTACATTTTTAAAATGTTGAACTAAGGGAGGTGTAAATCGCCCCAATCCCGCACCAATTTCGATAGCACAATCATAATTGTTATTTTTTAGAGTGGGCCTAATTTTACGGAATATAAATTCAGCAAATTTAGGGGCGTTTTCCATATATAGGTGCTTATTCTCTCCATAATATGTCTTATCCACTTATAACTTCCTCCACTATCCAAGATGGTCTTTTTTTGGATTCAATAAATATTTTTCTTAGATACTCTCCGACTATCCCAATTAACATAATTTGTACTCCAGAGAGCAGTAGAATCAAAATTGCTAATGAAGTGAAACCAAGAACTTGTATAACACCAGATATTCTCAGTATAAAAACTATGAAACTTAATAGTCCACAGAAAAAAGTGATTAGAAATCCAAAATAAAATATTATTCTAATTGGAGCATCTGAGAAACTCATTATTCCGGTAATTCCAAAAGATAGTAGTTTTTTAATCCCCATCTTAGTTGTGCCAGAATACCTTTTACCTCTAGAAACCGGGACTCCCTTTTGTGAGAATCCAACATACGCTCTGGCTCCAGGGAAAAACAACTCATACTCCTGTAAGTGCAATAGTTCAGATAGAAATCGACTATTAAATGCTGAAAAATTTCCCGCATAAGAAGGAATACGAATGTTTGAAATAGCATTTTGCACTCGATAGAAAATTTTAGTCAAAAAGTTTATATATCTGCTGCCTGATTTAGGCTCTCTTACAGCATAAGCACAATCACTTCCCAATCGGACTTCTGATATTAATTTCATTATATCCGATGGTTGATCCTGTAGGTCTCCATCCATTACAACTACTATAGGAGTTTGATAAGGTATGGCATTCAAGCCAGCCATTATTGCAGAAGAATGACCAAAGTTCCTACTTAGCTTTATAATTTTACGCTCATTCCCCGCTTTTGGACCTGACAAATTCTTAAAAGTCTCGACCGTATTATCATCAGATCCATCATCAACTAATATAAGCAAAAAATTTTCTTCGTCTAGCTCTTTTTCTATTTGAGTTACTAAGAATTCTAAATTCTCCTCTTCATTAAAAAGGGGAATTACAATAGCTATTGAAAAATTACAGCTCAAAATGTTTAGCCCTATCTTTAAGTGAAACGCAACAATAGTCGCCACTATTCATAAATTTATCTCTAAGTTTACTTGGTACTCTCCTACATGCTGCAATTAATGCATCGAACTTTCCATCATTTAGAATTTCATCCAGAGACGGTTCTCCTTCCTGAAAATGTTCCCATAAATATTGCGTCATTATTGGTAAAGGGTAGTTTTTTAAAGCAAAATATGTCGCCTCATCAACCACAAGCCTGCTATTCATATTTATATCCTTATTACACTTCATCAGAAGATTTTTTATCTCTGATGATTGTGGAATCTCGGCATACGGTTTAGTAAACATTGAGGTACTTACGTAAAAGCTCTTATCCTGCCATTTCTCACCTATATTAAGGAGTTTTCCGTCACAAAGTAAAAGGAGGAAAAGGAGGAAGGTAACGATAGCATTGCCTCCAAAGCTAAGGAGATAGGTTTTGAAATATTTCCGCGAGGGATCTATTGGTTTAAAAGTAAATGTAAATGCACTTATAAAAAGTATGAGAAAGTAGCCGGCATAGTAAAATGAATATAGTCTATGCGTAAAACTATGCCATAAAAACACTAATAACATTATAAAGGTATAAGCATTAATAATATCTCTACTTCTTCGCTCCGTTAAAAACCTGTATATTGAGGCTAAATTGCTGAGAAATATGATCAGTAAGGGAAGAAGCAAAATATCGCTCAACCTCAAAATGTCTTGGTTCACAATTCGCTGTAGACCAGTCCAATTTCCATTCATTAATAAGTTGCCCTTAAAATACATCGCTGTATTCCTTTCAACTGACCTGGCAGAGCTTTCTATAAAATTCCATGGAGCATGAAGAATCTTTCCTGGGTCAAGTGAAAGGTTAAAGCCTTTTATCATATTGTCAATGTGAGAATCCTCTGCACAGGAAAATAATACTTTATAGTGAACATAGGAATAGAAACTGAGAACGACTAGCCAAAGTGTATATATGGCTAGTCGTATTTGTTTTCTTTTAAATATTGTAAAATAGAAAAACGCGAAAAGAGGTAAAAAATAAATGCTTTTGGGATGCAAAAGTAACATCCAGCTGGGTAGGAAGTAGAAAGATACTATTAGAAGTTTTTTATTTTTTAATACCTTATAAAGAACGAATTGTAAAATTAGAATTGTTACGATGCTCGTTTCAGGCCGGCCCATAGATAATGCAAGAGGTATTGAACCACTTAGTGGTAGCATCAATATCATTGCTTTTGACAAGGTAGATTCTTTAGGGAATATTTCCTTTCTAATCATATAGATGCAAGCCAACCAAGCTATAAAAATGATTAGGCTTACCACTCTTAGCTGTTGTGGAGAGCTAATCCAACCGAATATAGTAGAATTCAAAATTAATGCTGGTCTCAGAACATATGGAATATCTAGACCCATACCTGCATTGGGACAATTTACAAACTGGGAAGTTCGTAAAAATCCATCCTGCCAAAATCGAGTACTAAGAATATGATAACACACATCGTCTGTATATAATGGTAGTTGAATTGCCAATATTGAGGCTATCGCAATGGAGAAGAGCACGACGATAGAACTAAATAGACTTACAATTGGGGCATTGTATAAGGTACGTATATAGTTCAATCTTCTTTGTTCCATCTCATCCTTATAGCTAACCTAGGCAATTGGGGCGCCTGCTTCTAAATTACTCTATTTTATTGCGGAGCTTAATATTGCCATTACAGTATTACTTGAAAAGTTTAATGCTTAGAAGATGAAATCTTACCCAGTATCTAGAAAGAACTCTTCCTATCTTAAAATATAATGTTCTTATAGCCATTACCCTATTAGATTATTAACTCTAGAATTCCAAAATACTTCAGATTGACCTTCATACTCGTGGACAAATGAGTATTATGTTGATTCAGATCCACTCCAGCTCAAATGTAAGGCAAACATAATAATCTTGTTAGTGGTGATATACCCTGCTAACACAAAACAATAAATTATATGCATATTCAATTTATGACTGACAAGCATCCTCTACAAGCATCTAATGATAGTCAAAATAACTTTACGGCCTTGCGAATTCTTTTTGCTACTTTTATAATTATCACTCACGCGTATTCACTTTCAGGATTAAAAGAAAGTGATTTACTGTTTAAATGTACTGGTGGACAATTCACTTACTCATACTTAGGCTTAGCAGGATTTTTCAGCATTAGTGGGTTTCTAGTGACCAAAAGCTTGTTCACTACAAAAAATTTGATTCGTTACTACTGGAAAAGATGCATTAGGATTTTCCCAGCATTAGTTGTCTGTCTCACCGCCACTGTCTTAGTGGGTTCTTTAATTGGTGAGCGAGATAGCATATCCTATTTTAGTGATTACACTACCTGGACATATATTCCCTACAACCTGGTCTTATTCAAGCGCCAAGCAGGCATTGGAAACATCCTTATCGATAACCCCATAAGGACAACGATTAACGGCTCGCTATGGACACTTTCCATGGAGTTCACTCTATATATTTTAATATCATTCCTATTTTTTTCAAAAAATACGGTTCTATCAAAATATTTATCCTTTCTAGCATTATGTTCTTTTCTCGTGGTCGATATTTATTTTCGCAATGAAACGATTCATATTCATGCATTCAATATGAATTTCTATTGGCTATTTCATCTAGGTACTTACTTTATGGGAGGAGCGTTTCTGGCTAATATCGCATTCCAAAAAACATGGGGAAGAAGGCCCATAATACTTTTTCTTCTTTTTACCCTACTGCTTGCGATATATTTGAACCAATATGAAAACTTTAAGTTCTTACTACCACCGATAGTAATATACATAGGTTTACAATCCACTCCTATCCTCAGTTCAATTTCAAAGGCAATAGGGGATATCTCCTATGGAGTGTACCTCTATGCATTTCCCATACAACAAATCATATTTCTCTATTTTGCCCCAGACCTACGAACACTCCAAATTGGTAGCATAATAATCGCCTACTTATTCGGCTGGCTATCCTGGTATATAATTGAACGACCGTGTTTATCGCTTAAAAACATTACTTTTAAATGCTAGAGTTGCGGCGTAAAAAGATTCGAGTAAGGGTCAATCGACTGAAGCTTAGGTTAATCAAGGTAGATTCCCTAGGGAATGTTTCTCTTCTAGTCACATTGAGGAAAACTAATTACGTTAAGTAGCTGATTAGGCATTCTACTCCAAGCTGTTGAGGAGAGTTGATTCAATACCTTTCTCTTTTCAACAATGTTTATATATTCTTTCTATAGAGTAAATTAATTTATTGAAGTGGTGATAATATATTGTTTAGATTAATACTTTAAGGTGTCATCTTGAAACTCTTCAATCCCACGATCCAAAAATAATTCACAGATCATATAATTTCACCTAATGAATAGCCTAGTTAAATCCAGTATTCATATCTATCTCATCACGGCTATTTACCTTGCGTTATGGGGATTTATACCCCCCCCCTTTTCAATCTGATGAATTTAAACATTATGCTAGAATAGCTACTATTGCCGAAGGCAAGTTTTTCTTAAATGGTCTTCTGATCATAGAAGTCGATGTAAACTCAACGCTAATTAATCCAATCTTCTAGGATTCCAATATCGCGCGAATGCCAAGAGACCCAAACGGAAAAATAAAGAATTGACACAAAATCCTGTTATCAAAATAAAAATCATTGAGGTTAGTGGTAAAATTTTACTTAAGTACATGGCAATCTAAAGGCGACATTGAACTGCATTTTTGAAGGTCCGAAAATTATTAATTTTGTCCGCGGCAGCTTCATACAGTTTTTTGCCTTTTGACTACTATTCTAACTTACTTCATTTTTCTTTTAGTCAACTTTCACTTGCTTCATTCACTCTATATACAATGATCTCGGCCCCGTGAATATACTTTATAGAATCCGGGCGAACGAGTCTTCCTATTTCATTAAGGGTTATCTCTGAAACGGTATTGGGCCTAGAGTGCGCGACTACTAATTCATCCTTTGTAAAACTTCCTTTAGAAATCTTAGCAGCTTGTGCTGGATTTATACTTTCCAGTACATAGTCAACATAAAAAGGGGACATCAATCCATTAATCTGTCCTGCACACAGATATGGAATAGTCGAATCCATGGTAAGATTAATTATCTTACTTTTGCCATCGCACAGTAACTCAGTCAGTTTATGGTAGTAAGATTTTTCACCTTGAGCAAACTTATGATTTTTAAAAATAGGAATTTCGCTAGCCGAATAGGCCGCCGTTGGTTCATCTAAAAGATTATAGTAGGCTGAAGTGTAAGGGAACTTAATAAATAGCAATATCACTAAGGATCTCAGTAACCATGCTACTCTCTCTTTGGTGAATTGCGGTAAATAGTTATCTTCCTTTTTCTCGAGATATATAGTACCCACTATAAATAGTGGGTAACATGCATTCTGCAACCTAAAAATTTCGTAGTTGATCATTCCTTGCAAAAACCCAAATGCTCCCAATAGAAACATGAAACACGCTACCGCATCAAATGCGTGACATAAAGCATTCCCTTTTATGAATTCACTGATTTTTTTTAAGAAATTAAACGTGGTTATAATTAAAAGGGTAGAATACACTCCCTTTGCTAAATCTATAGGGATTAATATTGATTGAATTATGTTAATAAAGTGACTAGATCCAACTTTGTAGGTCCTAGTTGATGATCCTATTCCTTGAATATACCAATCAGCTAGGACACCATCACAATATAGATAAACAAAATATAGGATAGACAGCGATAGAAAAATCAATATTGAATAAAGAATTCCTTTATCTCTTACTTCCTTAAACAAGCTACTAATTGTTAGATAGCTGAACGATGCGGCTAAAATATTTATGAAGTAAGTATTTCTAAAAAAACATGCTAAAAATAATAATATTCCAGTAGTCATAGCATTTAGAAAAATAGAATGATTTCGATCTTGCCTGCAAAGGAAATAACAAAACAAAACAAGGCAGCCACCTGTAATATAATCAGGCCATGGATAAATCGCATATGGGTGCAGTAAAAAAAATATAGTAGCTATTAATAAACTAATTTTCCTAGATGCTATTTTAAGTAGGGTTGCATAAACTAATATAAACGTACTAGAGTATAATACAGACGTAATAATACCTATTGAGGTATAATTTATCGCCACTAAATTATTTAGAGCTTTAAATAGAAGTGGTTGTCCCGCGCCGTACTGTAAATAAATTTCACTAAATAGATGATCTCCATGAATCGCTGAGATCGAAGTGCCCGCTATATAACCCCAATGAAAAGAATCAATGTTATATATAGAATAAATTGATCCTAAATATGCAGAGATCAAAACTAATATGAATATATAGATATAACTAACTTTTTCTACCATGGCCGTGATTTGTTTAAGTACGCGAAAAGGTGTCATGAAACTCCATAGTATATAACGAAGTTATCATAGTCCTACCATAGTCATTTAGTTCCAAGCTGGCCTAATCCAAAACTAGCTGTACGACAGTAATGGGATATTGCATATTTTCCCCTCAATAGTTATTTCTAAACATTCTTTATTGATTGCCACTCATAAATAGAGCGATATTCTCTATGACTTTTGAAATTTGATTCTCGGGTTGGTTAGGATAGAGTGGCAGTGATAAAACAGTTTCACAAGCCAAATTTGTATTTGGAAAATATTGAACTTCTTTGCTTCTTTTATTGAAGCTATTTTCCTGGCAGTAATCGGGCAGGGGGTAGTGAACTAGTGTAGTTATATTTTTTTGCTCTAAAAATTTCCTAAGTCGATTTCTTAAATTCGTTCTAATTACAAAAAGGTGGTAAACACTTGTCTGGGATTCTAGGCATTGAAATTGGATTGGCAAATTTTTTAATTCATCCCTATATGTTTGCGCTATCTTGAGCCTCTGATTATTGTGATTATTAAGATATTTAAGCTTCACTCTAAGGATTGTCGCCTGGATTTCATCTATTCTACTATTTCTTGCTATAACTTTTTCAGCAATATATTTCTCTCTCCAACCATATTGCCTTACTAAGCGTATGGTATCTGCAATCTTTTTATCTGAGGTAGTAATTGCTGCCGCATCACCTAGTGCTCCCAAATTTTTAGTGGGGTAAAAACTGAATACCCCGCAATCACCAAATGACCCGACATGTCGGCCTGCAATTCTGGCCCCATGTGCCTGAGAACAATCTTCTATTACCTTTACATCATATTTATTGCATAGCCTAACTATTGCCTCCACTTCTGCAATATTCCCATAAATATGGGTAAGGATTAATGCCTTTGCTTCTTTCAATCTCTCGGACGTCAATTCGTTTAAATCTAAAGTGAGGTTATCTTCATTGACATCTAAAAATGAATAGGATGCACCTATATTATTCAGTGCTGTCATTGAATATCCACCGGCATTGCCACAAATTAGAACCGTATCTGAGTCAATTATTCCTATTGACCTTAGAGCAATTTCTAGTGCATCAGTACCATTGGCAACTGTTAAGCAATACTTGCTATTTGTGTAGGCAGCAAATTCTTCCTCGAATAGCTGTGTTTCTGCACCGAAAAAATAGATACCGTGATCAAGTACTCGGCTGATTGCTGAGTCAATTTCAGCTCTAATACTATCAAATGCCAAGGGAAAGGAAAAAAAAGGTACTTTTATTTCTGGCACTTATTTTATACCTTCTCTTCTATTACGTAGTTGTGCCTGCGCCTAGAGGACTCTAGATTTCTCCAAATATACTCACCAATAATACCCATACCAATCATCTGAAAGGCTGAAGTAAGTAAAATCACAATCATTAAACTCGACCATCCCGAAACAATCTCACTATTATACAACTTCAGATATATAATGACACTTGAATATAACATGGCCACTAGTCCTAGAATAAAACCACAGACTGATATCAGACGTACTGGGAAATATGAATAGGACACAAAAGCATCTATTGCTATCTTAATCTTTTTTGACAAAGAATAAGAGGATCGACCCTTCGTCCGTTTTTTTCTAGTGTAAGGTATTGCCTTGTACTCATAACCCAACCAAAGTAGCATAAATGGGAAGAAAGAATTTTTTTCTTCCATTTCCAAAAGCAATTTACCTACACGCCGATCTATAAGACTTAAATCAAAACCTCCCAAAGGGATATTAGGCAATGCAAATCGTCTGACTATATAATAAAAAATATTGGATAATATTTTATCGATCAACGGATCTTCTCTGCTCAAGCGATTAGCAATAACTATCTTATACCCTTTTAACCAATTTTCGTACATTTCACTCAATAACTCTGGAGGGTCTTGTAGATCGGCTGAGATTATTGCTATACAATCACCTGTAGCATATTGGAGAGCTGCAAATACGGCATTCGTACTACCAAAATTTTTAGTCAACTTGATTAGCTGCACAATATTACCGTGGGTTTTTTGCAATTTAACTAGTTCTGACCAGGTGAAATCTTTTGACCCATCATCTACCAATATAAATTCAAAAGATAAGTCGGGATAGGCTTGGAATTTTTTAGAAATTGAACCTATGAAAATTGAATAGTCTTCGACATTCAATTCATTGGAGTAGAATGGGGAGATAATTGTTAGTTGCTTCATCTTTGGGGTTGTATTACCAAACCAATATTAGCAAGCAAATTATCCTCAATAACTGGTGAAATAGAATTTAAAGCAGTAATCAAGTTTATTGGGAAATTAATCATTAGTGAGTTAGGTATTACTTTTAGAAAAAATCCTTTCGTACTTACTACAGAGTAGCCTGCACCTTCTACTTCACTCACCAATGACTTCAAGCTATAAACTCTCTGATGCCCAACTAAAATATCACGAGGACTTAGATCATCAAGATTATTAATTATGCCCATATTTAAAGCAATTTGTCGATGTAAAGACTCTTTGTTGGGCACAACTACGATTATTCTTCCATCATCTTTCAACCAATTTTTCATATTGCTTAAAAGACGCTTAGGATCATCAACGTGCTCCAAAACATGAGTAGCGAGAATATAGTCAAAACTCTTAGTAGTTTTAAATTCTTCAAATAATCCATCGATTACTGTAATATCGTTTGAATACATACTGCGAGCCTGATTGGCCAATAAGATAGAACCTTCAAGCAAAGTAACATCATACCCCCTACGAACCAATTGTTCAGTGAAGTTTCCCTCTCCAAAACCAAGTTCCAGAACTTTTTTAGAGTTTTTTATATTTTCGAATATCCAATCATAGGTATATTTTTGACATTCATCCTCAATAAATTTATCGCCAAATGGATCTTGAGAATGATAATCCCTTGCAATATTATCTAGTATATTCGGCGTTAATTCTGTCATCCTATTTTCTCCGCTAATGATAACCCTTGTATTACCTGACAATTAAAAGAATTAGACGAAAATCCCGAACCAGGACCGATAAATTCAACTTCAGGATAAGTGCCAGTGATTTCATTTTTGAGTGTGTTAAATGTATTATAATTCTTTTCCGTAGGTATCAGAATCGCATTTCTATAGTTTTCTACTTCAAAAATTAGAAATTTAACGCCTCCTTTTGCTATGCCGGCTTCTATTAAAAAATTCTTAATTTCCCTTTCCAGACTATTTCTATCAATTGCGTTATATTCTTGGGCTCTGTCACTATTCATTTCTACAGATATCTTAACAGACTCTCCATTCATTTTAGAACAATAGCTTTGATTGCATATTCTAAAAATTAGATCGTTGCCAGCACAAACATGTAAAGTTGAAAAATGCATTAATACATCCTCACATTTTAACACTAAATAGGCCATACATATGGACGATTTAGTTTGCTCCGTAAAATTAATACCGGGATTAAAATTAGCTACGTTTAAAAAACTTCTAAGGCTATTTCCCCATATCAATTTGGCTACGTCAAACTTTGTACCTTCCTCGCAGGTTATCTGAAAACCACTAGTATTTCGCAAGACTTTTTGGACCTCTGTGGTGTGGGTTCGAATTCTTGGAGATTGTTTAATTTTAAGTTCTAAATCTCTTACAATTTTTCCAAAGTTATTATGCAGAGTATAGTGAAATTTAGTAGGTGTGAACTTGAGATCTTTATTTCGTATAGCATCAAGTACTGATTCTGGATAATACAGTGGAACCCAAGCCATTCTATGGTACAGCGACATCAATTGATCAGAGGATGTATTTAGCATCTTACCCACTAAAGGTTCAATTATACTTTCATGCAAAGTATTTCCATGACAGTAAGTAGATACAGTTTTCAAATTATGCTTTATAAACAACTGCTGTTCTACTCGCTTCCTAGATGGATGAATATCGTCTGTAATTTGGCTATTTTGAGATAACAGTTCTTCTTCTATTTGCGCTTTAATCCTTTCAGGGAACTGTGATAGTTGCAGTAAATTATCCGCAACAACGATATCGTCGTATAGGGATCCATTAACATAGGTTAGAATCTTATCTATCTCAACAAAATCATTAAATTCTCCTAAGTAAGATTCGACGTGTTTGAAGAACCTTGCACTATCATTATGAACGGAGGGATCATAGTCGATTAGTTTTATGCTTTGGATATAATTGGAATGAAATTCAAGAAACGTCATCCCCAAGTCAAAATGATATGCCCCAATTTTCCTACCACTAAAGTGTCCCCCTAGAAATTTATTTGGATAGACTATCGTAACTTCTTCACTCTTAGCTAATTCCAAAGCACTAATCATGGCACCAACATTGTTACCATAAATTAGTATCATATCAGTCTTTCCAAATTATTATTTCAACCTAACATTACAATAAATTTCCGACCCCATATCGGGAATATACTCATCCATTGACGCTAAGGCTTGTATGGATGATTCGGAAAAAATGTTCTGGTCTATAAGCTGTTGCATTTGGAAATGAGTAAATGGCTTAAAACAATATGAACCATCTTCTATGACCTTAAAGTCATTTTTCATAAGTTCATTTTTAAGGCTATTTAAATCAAATGAATGGAATTGCTGGAATTTAATATTGCTTTCTGATTTTTCAAAAACAGAATTAATTAAACCTAATTTTAACGCTAAAATCCTGTGAAAACTGTGCGCATTTGGTACACTAAAATGAACTACAGTTTCCCTGTTACAGCATCTCTTAACGCTCTCTAAAAATTGTTCCAAATCAGCAATCTCATGTAATAGGCAGCCGATCAGAATGAAATTAAAACAGCTAGAACTTACTGCGGAATAATCTTCCATTAGAAGCTGATGGATCTCTATACTTTTATGTTCAATTAGCTTTGCTTCCTCCTTAACTTTTTCATAAAAAAATGGAATGGGTTCCACTACTGTTAGACTTTGAAAACTGTTTAAATCATTTACAATGGATCTAAGTCCACATCCTACTTCCAATATATTTTGGTGATCGTATTTTATAATATTACGCAATACAACTTCACGTCGATATTTAGCCTGATGCTTTTCATAGGGTTGAGAAAGGTAGGCCTGTTCGTATTCCTCTAGATCTCTTTTAAACATATGAGTATTCATATGTAATTCTAGGTGACATCTGACAACCTAACCTCTCCTTAAACTGACAAAGGCTATACATTGGAATTCCTAATTGAGTAGATGTTCCGATATCAAGCAAACTGATTCCCAAATCGTGGGCAAATTTATAAATATATGAGGCCAAGAATACTATAGGGCTATATGGCCTAGTCTCTAGTTTATCTCCCCAATAGAAAACATATAATACATTCTTAGACAATCTAATACATATACTACTAGCTACTGGCTTACCTTCAAAACTCATAAGGAAGAAAATAATATCACTAGGAAATTTTTTATACATCTCCAGTATTTGAACTAAGCTCATACTTAATTCTCTATTTTTGTCCGCTCTATTCTCAGCAATAATTTCATAACATTTTATTATCTCCCTTTCAGAAAAAACTTGATTTACAACAAAATCATTCTGTCTACATCGCTTCCACTTTTTCTTATGACTGTATGCCATCTTGTTAAAAAGTGGATTGCCGTCTACTTCGATAGTATAGTTAATTTCCTGATTGCCTACCCTAAATCCATTACTTAAATAGGAATTAAACAATTTGGTACTGAGTGTAAAATTGTAGCTGAACGGTTTTTCAATAACGCTTATCCTTCTTGCACCGTATTTAACAAGATAACGTTTTAGACTTTTGATAATATTATTCATATCTTCTAGTTTAATATTATCTATAAACTCTAAACCTCCGAATGTCCCTTTGACCGGGCTATGAAATTCCTTTCCATCCTCTGATCTAAAGCTGAAAACACCAGCAAATTTATCATTACAAGAAATAGTTAGGTATTTACTAAATTGGCTCCTATTGTATTCATAGAAGGAGGGACTATTAAAAATTGCCAAATCCAAGGGAACTTCATTCGGTATAAATTCCTTTATATCTATATTCACTAAAACTTTAGCCTGAAAAATTTCTGAATTGAGTGATTTCTCTACAATAATTACTCTCTTCATAATATTCAGAAGCTAAGACAAAACAAACTGCTCCCGCTGAAAAATTATGTATTTCTCTCCATACTAATGCAGGCAAAAATAGTCCTTCATATGGTTTAGATAAAGTAAAGATTTGACGTATACCTTTTTCTTCTACAACAACATCAAAACTACCGCTGACTGCAATTAGAAATTGTTTGCAAGTTTTTAAAGCATGGCCTGCTCTGGAAGATCCAGCTGGGACATCATACAAATAGAACACTCTTTTAACTTCAAAGGGTATCTCTCTGGCATTCTCGACGTAGGTCAGACTTCCTCTTACATCGAAAACTTTGGGGAGATGTAAAATCTTACTGCTTGACTCCATTTCGTTCATTTTTTGTCTTTATAAAATCAAAATAAACATTTTTAAAGTTTTTATGCATTGGTTCTTTTAAAAATCACTTTAATTTCTTAAAGAACCAAATAGGTTTTACTAGCTCTACTGAATATTCTTATAGACTATCCCTAAATATTTACAAAAAACTGGGGGGTTTACTTCTCGGAAAAATCCTTTAGCATAACTAACAACTAGTTTCAAAATCAGAACTTTAAGCCTTTCGTCCCCTCGCAAAATAGATGCACTCTTGCATAAATCCAGATCCACTATCGGGAAGTGAACTAAGTATCTCTATCGTGCTTCGAACTAAAGACTCTGCTCTCGCCTCTGTTCCCTCTATTCCCAGCACATCTATATAATTGATTTCCTTATCTTTTCCAGTCTTTGTGTCACCACTTACATCAAGAATATCATCTGATAATTGGAATATTAGTCCTAGGTTTCTTGCATACTCTTTTATAACTTTTGCAACAGAATCCTCAGCCTCTGAGATTATCAAAGGAATTTCAACTGAAAGTTCAAATAAAGCTCCTGTTTTTAGAGCATTGATTCTTTCAAGTTCAAGTAGAGCTTGATTTTGATTTAATTGCTTACCTCTAAGTTCTAGGTCTAGTACTTGCCCGATACACAAATCCGAGAACGCTTTACAGAGTGCGCTATTTAACTTTTTAGCGTGTTCACTATTGGGAATCCAATGAGAGATAAGATTATAAGCTTCCGAGATCAAATAGTCTCCCAGCAAAATGGAATGCCCCTCCCCATACACCTTATGACAAGATGGCTTTCCCCTCCTCAAGTCATCGTTATCAAGAGACGGAAGATCATCATGAATTAAAGATGATACATGGATCAGTTCCAATAATAGTGTAATATTTGATAAAGAATTTAATTCTAGCCCTAAATAATCGCCTACGGACAAAGAAAATACAGGTCTGAATAATTTGCCTTCAGTGCTTAAGGTATATTTTAATGAAGAGAACATTGGATTGTCGTCTTCGATAGAATTCAAATAAGATTGTATTGAAATCTTAGTTAGTTCTTTATATTTTTGAAACTCTTTTTCAAAGTGTCCCGCCGTGGGACACTTAAGGTTCTCCTTGCGCTCTGGCATACTTATCCTTCTTGGTTGTTTTTTTAGTAAATACCTCGAATCATCTTATTAATCCAGAGGAGAGAATGGCAGATCTACCCAGGATCCCCCCTCGCCATTGCTCTCACCTCTGAGCATACTACCACCTCTGAGCATACTACTAAAGAAGAAGACGACCGCGAGGGTTGCCCCTACGGGATATGAGGGTTTAGATTGGCCTAAATGTTAGGTGAGCTTACATTGTCCCCCTCTCTCCATGAAATACACGAAAGAAACTCCCGTAGGGGCGACCCTTGCGGTCGCCTTCCCCAAATAACACTAAACACCAGAAACTAGACTACCTACTCTCCAAAATTCATATAAACTGAATAGGAGCGTTACCCCCGCTCCCACAGCCACTACATTAAGGAGTAAAGGCGTCATGTGGTGAGCCCGTCGAACCATGCCTTTCCTCAAGGGTCTGTTGCGAAATACCAATATTGTCATTGCTTGTCATTGCGAGGAGCGAAGCGACGTAGCAATCTCAAACAATGGCAGTAATTGAGATTGCTACGCTTCGCTCGCAATGACAAATATTTCATTTCGCAACAAGCACAACTTACCCCAAAAAAAAATACTTCCTGTTCGTCTTCCCTCCTCCCATTCTTCCTGTTTTTTAAATAAAAACAAATCGGGCGACCTTATTGGTCGCCCATATAATCAACAAAGGTAGGATGATTCGAGAATAGCTTTAAGATCGAAGCCTATCGTATATCTCAGACAAATCACTCTTTGAATAGAAATCGATGGTTATTCTACCCTTCTCTAAGGCTTTAGGGTTTCTTTTAATGGCAATCTTCATTCCCAAATCTTTCCTCAACTCCTCTTCCATCCTCTGATCTGCAATCTGTGACTTTGAATCCCCGATTCTACTTAGGATCTCCCCATCACGAGGTGTCCCACCGTGGGACACCTCATCAATATCAACACCTGATTCCAGAATATAAGAAAGCTCGTCCCTATTTAACTTCTCCAGGTTATCAAGCAATTTTTTACGTTTAGAAACATCTGCTACTTTTGCTAATTGAACTACCTTAGTCTCAGGTGCTCCAGAAATTAACGCGGCTTGCAAATCGTCAGGTAAACCCAAGAGATCCATACTTCTTTGTACCGATGACTTTGACAAGCCCAACTTAACGGCGATCTCTCGTACGCTAAGGCTAAAACGCTCCTTCAACTGACCGACCGCTAAAGCTCTCTCCATTGGGTTTAAATCAGATCTTTGAATGTTCTCTACTAACTGCTTAGCTAATATATCAGACTGCTCTCCTTCTTGAGTATCTAATATAGCTGGAATTGTGTCTAATCCAAGAGATTTACAAGCTCTTAATCTTCTTTCACCGCTAACTAAACGAAAGGTACCGCCTTCTGTGGCTCGAACCAAAATAGGGCATAAAAGGCCGTGGGCATCAATTGATGATGCTAACTCTGCGATAGACTCCGCATCAAAGGATCTTCTAGGTTGATCGGGATCAACATCAATATCATTTAAGGGAATAATCCGATAGGGACTTCCAGACCTAGCTCTAACATCAAGCGATGGACCACTAAGTAGGGGATTGATTTCGAATTTTAATGCTTTGCGACTCATTTTTTAAGACCTCTGTTGCCAAGTTTCTATAATCATCTGCACCACTACATTTGGGATCATATCTCAATATGGAAGTACCTCTAGCTGGTGCTTCTGCTAAAGCCACATTGGTTTTAATTACTGTATTAAAAACAAGATCACCAAAATATTCTCGTACGGTATCTGCCACAGTTTTATCTAAACGTCTCCTAGAATCGTGAAGGCAAAGTAAAACACCTCCAACGATCAGAGCTGGATTATAAGCTGTTCTGACTTGATCAATTGTATCTAACAACTGACGCACCCCATGAAGGGCTAAGAATTCACTTTGAACAGGTACTATAACTTTTGAAGCTGCGACCAAACCATTTAAAGATAATAAACCAAGAGAGGGAGGGCAATCTATAATAATAAAATCAAACTTATCGTGTACTGACCTAAGTGCTTTTCGAAGAATTTGCTCTCTTCCAATCACTCCACCTAATTCTAGATCAGCTGCACTCAAAAGAAGGCTAGAAGGTGCAATATATAAGTTTGTATCGACCTCAACTATAATGTCCTCAATTGACGTATCGTGCCTTAAAACATCATACATTGAAGGTCTATTAATTGGGTTTCCATCTTCATCAGTTTCATCTGTAGGGTAACCAAAATGTGCTGATAGATTAGCTTGAGCATCAATATCAATGGCGAGGACTCTATATCCTTCATCTGCCAAAGCTGCAGATAGATTAACTGAAGTTGTAGTCTTACCTACGCCCCCCTTCTGATTAACAATTGCGAACGTATTTAAATGCACTGTAAAACTCCTAGTCAAAGAAAAAATTAATAGAGAAAAAATCTAAACCCTATTATAAAAAGAGGCAGCTTCAGCTTACACGTGATTTGAAATAAGTGAAATACTTTGGAACAAAAACAATGCTTCCATATGCAATTTTATAGAGTCTATCGTCTCTAAAACTAAAAAAATCTAAGAATAATACAAGCTAAGTACTTAGTACGATGCACGATAAAAACAATAAGTTTACCGAAAAATGTGGCACTTAGCTCTATTTTTTACAACTACATTAGTATAAGTTACTTAAAGCAAAGCTGTAACTATTTGAATTTTATCTGCTTATTTTAGAGGACTTTAAAATTCTCACAAATCATAGTGAATTGACATAAAGGTTCTTATGTCAATTCACTATGAGATAACCTGCTCACTCGTGTACTGAGATAAGTCCTGCCAAACTTCCCTCAAAACACTATAGTGTAATGAGGCTAAGTATCGTGAATTACAATAAATATTCGTGTTTCGACTTAAAGCTAACGTGATCTGAGCATTAAGTTCTCGTGATCTGAGATAGGTTGCATCGTGATTTGAAAGAAATTTTATCGTGTTTTCAAATAAATATTAGGGCGTAACTATCTAAAGTTTATTAGCTTTTTTTCACTGTACTAGATATACTATTCGAATAACTAAAGTACTCTTGATGTACTCAACGGATAAAGCTAACGTTACGTTTAGTTAAAGTGAATTAAAGTAAAAAACATCTAATAAACAAAACCTTGATCAACTTAGTTTAAGAATTTAAAGCTTACGAATTAATAAATGTTAGACGCCCGAAAGAAATTAAACCAGAGAAATTAAATATGAACCTGAATACGCTAGGGCAAACTAACCCCGCTAAGGGTTCAAATAAATCCAGCTCAGTTGGGACTTTGCCAAAGAAGGCGAAGTCCAATTTTTCTCGTGATGAGATGAATTTAGCAGAGTTTCCTCTCGCCGTCCTCTCAACCCGAGTAGATTCTAAAATTAAAACATTAGAATTTACTGATTATACCCGTAGTCCATCGGGTGAAATGATTGAACGAAAATGGATAATCACAGGAGCTGATAAATTTGGATTACCAACATCTACAGATGACGACGTAATCCTTGGCTTAATGAGACTTAGTTTCGATCAAGGCTTTCGGGACCCTAAGGTGTATTTTACCCGCTACGAGCTACTGAGAGCCCTTAGGTGGACTACTGAAGGACGAAGCTATCAAAGGTTAATTAAGTCTTTAGATAGATTAAGCGGTGTAAGGATTCGCTCTACCAACTCTTTTTATGATAATTCCACTAAATCTTATCAAACTTCAAATTTTGGTATCGTTGATGCTTACGAAATAAACGATGAAAGAAATGGCGGAGAGAAAAATTCATTCTTTATTTGGAGCGACATGCTCTTTGAATCTTTTAAATCCGGCTATATCAAAAAGCTTGATTTAGATATTTATTTTGCATTAAAGAGTGCTATTTCAAGGCGATTGTATCGTTACCTAGATAAACATTTTTATTTTAAAAATGCGATAGATGCTCACCTCTATACCTTAGCCTTTGAAAAGCTTGGTTTATCCAGATCTTATAAATATGTTTCCAGCATAAAACAGCAATTGGCTCCGGCCTTAGAAGAGTTAATGAACTTAGGTTTTATAAGTTCATTTGAATATTCAGGAGATAAGACGAATACTATTCTTC
>CAYGUX010000016.1:0-64466 GCA_964353175.1 uncultured Bdellovibrionales bacterium
ATGTGAAAGATTTTATTCTGATGAAAAAGCTTGATAAAGTTATATTATTAGGAAGATTAGGCGCTGATCCTGAGCTCAAATACACTCAAAATAAAATGCCTATTTGCTCCATCAAACTGGCCACGAATGAAAGAAGAAAGAGTGCTGACGGTTCATGGAATGAGCACACCGAATGGCACACTGTAAAGACTTTTGGTAAAACAGCCGAGAACTGCGCCCAGTACCTAAAAAAAGGTAGTCAGGCATACATCGAAGGTAAAATCAGTACCAGTAAATATCAAGACTCAGACGGCAAAGATAGATATTGGACAGAAGTTATAGCTAACTCAGTACAATTTATCGGCTCAAAAAATAGAGATGACTCTAGTGAAGGCTACACACCGAACAATAACAATCGTTCAAAAGAAGTTAGCTCAAGCTATCAAGATGGATTTAATGGCAAAGTTGGTGAAGCTGTGTCATTTGAAGATGATGACATTCCTTTTTAACGGAGACTATTTTATTGCATGCGAAGCTCAACAAGATCACTTCGCATGCAGTATCCTCATCCCCTCTTCAAATAATCTTCAGGATTTAATGGGACTCCATTTTTTCTAAGTTCGAAGTAAAAATTCCTTCCCTTCTCATCCTTTTCAGAAGTGACTCCAACACTATCCCCTTTGCCCAATGCCTTCCCAATAGGAGCAGGCTCATTTATTCTCCCGTATAAAGAATAGAACTTCCCTGGGTGCTCTACAATCACCACATTACCAAATCCGGGTAGAGTCGAACTAAATACGACTGATCCATCCGCGATCGCTCTAACAAGAGATCCTGAGGCCGCTGACATCTCAATACCTTTTACATTGACCACTTCCTTATAGTCACTATGTTTCTGCTTACCAAAATGTTGAACTACGGTACCTGGCACGGGGTAAAAAACTGATTTCTTAGTAATTATGTTATCTACGATCGTAGGCTTATCGACCGATTCTGGAGTAAGAGACACCTTAGGATTATGCGAGTCACCACCCATTATTCGACTTAATAAAGACTCAAACTCTTCCTCTTCTTTATGCATAGAAGCGACTAATAACTTTCGATTTTCTATTTGTTCTTTTAATTCTCTTGCGGCATGAGCGGCTTCAAGTTTCTTTTTAACTTGATCAGATTTTAAAGTCTTAATTCTCTCAACTACTTGCGCTTCTTCTTTAAAATAAGACTGCCTCGCTAACTCAGTCTCAGATAATGTTTTTAACAAACTTTCATATTCAGATAATTGACTATGATCCTCCACAATTAGCTTCTGCATATAGGAGGTACGGCGATATAAAGAATGAACATTTTCTGAGCTAAATATAAAACTCAATGCGGGAAGCCCTCGTCGAGATTTATACATCCCTCTTAATCTAGTTAAAAAATTGGCTCGCTTAACCTGCAACTGTGCATTACCATCAACTAATTGAAGAGAAATTGATTCAAGTTCCTTAGAGATTTTCTTGAGCCTTAGTTCTCCATCTCTTTGACCCTTATCCAACTTAGATACTTCCAACTCTATATCAGAAAGAATTTTAGCTTTACTCTCTAACTGCAAACTCGAAGAATCTACTTCTTTTTCAATCGAATGAATTTTACCTCTTAGTATGGTCAATTTTCTCTGAATTTCTTTGCTACTCAACTCCGCATAGGCGCTGGAACACAAAAATACTGAACCTAACAAAACTAATAAAATTGATTGATTGAACTTAGTACTCATAACTAATTCATAAGCCATTTCTTAATAGCTAAATAACTACCGCCAACCCCTAGACTAATGCCTACAAAAAAGATGAACAGGAAATTACCAAAACTTAAGAATTCAAAAACCTCATACGATACTCCAAACAACAGATAAGAATTCAAAGGTTTTAAAAATACCATGTAGATTACAAAACTCAATGCCAGTGCTAAGAAAGCACCTACAACCCCTAACACAGCACCAGAAACAAGATATGGAGCAGAAATGCGATCAGAGCTCGCGCCCACTAACTGCATTATCTCAATTTCCTCTTTTCGACTAAACAACATTAACTTAATGACATTGGATATTAAAAAAACAACGACTAAAACAACTATTATAAGTACACTTAAAGAAACTTGGAGTAAGCCAACTCTGAGTTTCTCAGCAGACAATGCCCAGGGTGCACCAAAAATCACTTCCTCTATCCCTGCATTTTTATAATGTCCGTCTTCACCCAAAAAGGATTTCAAAGCTGCTAATGACTCCTGTGTGGTATCTCCACCAATGGCAAATTCGATTGATCGTGGCAAAGGATTGCCTTCAAGGCCACTCAATAGATCCTTCCTATTACCTAGATCTACATTAAACAACCTCAGTGCTTCTTCCTTAGAAATATATTGATGGGATATTCCTGGTATAGAACTTAAGGATTCTTTAACTTCCCCAATCTCAGAATCTACGGCTTCATCGGTAAAATAAATAATACCTTGGTTATTAGATCCAACTTGATCTAATAACCGAACTAAATTTGTATCGAAAAATAAAAATAAACTTAATACTATTAATGCACCAGTAACGGAGACCACGGATGCCACTGCGGTAGAAGGGACCGTGGATAAAGTAGATAAACTTCTTTTAAATAAGTTAAAAAGATACTCATTACGAGTCTCTAACTCTGTTATAGGTTTACTGACCCAGTAATCAGATAGAAACGTTGAGCCGAATTCAAATTGAGAATCGGAAACTATTGATCCAGATGATTTTTCTTTTGACATTTTATTCCCTAACCTTACTAAAATCGCCAACCAGATGACCATTATCTAATACAAGTGTTCTGCGATTTAGCTCTTCAATTAATGCGATATTATGGGAAGCGACGATTACAGTAGCCCCACATTTATTAGCTTCAAGCAATAAATTAAAGACCGCATAAGTCATATCAGGATCTAGATTACCTGTTGGCTCATCAGCTAAAATCAACTTAGGTTTAGTAATTAAGGCTCTTGCTACAGCAACTCTTTGCTGTTCTCCACCTGAAAGCTGTTGTGGAAAGTTCTGAACCTTATCTCTTAAACCCAATGAAGCGAGTAGCTGATACGCTACTTTCTCTCTAGCTTCCTTTGCTACTCCTCTCACTTCCAGATTAAAGGCAACGTTTTCTAGCACGGTACGTGACTCTAGTAACTTATAATCCTGAAAAATCACACCAATCTCCTTACGAAGATCAGTTCTTTTTTTCCTAGACATAAATTTCATATTACGCCCTAAGACTATAGCGTCCCCCGATGTGAATTTTTCAGAACCTATAAAAATTTTAAGCAGTGTTGATTTTCCAGCACCACTGGCCCCAGCGACAAAAACAAATTCTCCCTGTGATATGTCTAAGTTTACATCCTTCAAGGCATACTGGTCGGCAGGATACGACATCGACCCCTTAGAGACTGTTACGGCTAACTCTTTTGTTTTCAGACTTTCTCTCACTATTCGCCCGGAACTACTTCTTACTGAGCTATTTGTTTTCAACATACACTCTAATCTAAATTCAATTTACTAATTTCTATTTTGATCTTGAAGCTGTACTTTTAGTAATCTTTAATAAATAATTCTCTTCCCTCTTGCAGGAGAATTTAACCGCTCGAGCTTGACCAGGCAATAAGGATGCTGAATTTGAAGTAACCAAAGAGCCACCACCCTTGGATGAACGAACTTCGAAACTTACATTATACTTATTACATTTACTGCTACTAATCAGAACTGCTTCACATTTTGTATCCGATAAAAACTTGATAGAACCCATTATTAAAGACGCTTCTTCTCCAGGTCCTGCATTCCCTCCACTGGAATCTACTGCAGCTCCAACAGAACCAAAAGTACCCACTGTCGCCAATGTTCCTTTATTAACTTTATCTTCCACAGAATCACATGGATCAATCGGAGCTGTTGGCTCAGAAGATTTCTGTTCATTTTCAAGTCTTGGATCAGAGTCTTGAATACTATCTTGGGCAGAAGTACTTGAATTAACGATTAAAGTTAAAACAAGAAAACTCTGAAGTGTATAAAAGAAATACTGAAAATACGTACGCATTGTTTAACCTAAGTTTTCAAATTTTTTCAATTGATTAATTACCTTATTCTAACAGTAGATGGACTTTTAGAACAAGTATCTACATTATGTGTAAATTAGCTAAACTACTGAAATCAGCTCAAAAAGAATGCCGATAACCTAGGTTTGTTAATTTTCTGCCTAATGAATCAATGTTCTTAAGGGATTCTCCTTTATTCTCAATTGATAAAGTATCCTCACCTCTTACAATCATCTTGCCTACGATAAATGAATTTGGGTAACTATCCTTAACTACTTCAAAAGCGGCTACATCCCTTAAAGTGAAAAGTAACTCATAGTCGTCACCAGAGCTCAATAATTCCAACAACTCCATTTGCGTACCTATCTGCGCCGGATAAGAGAAACAGCTTAACTCAACAACTGCAGTCAACTGAGAAGCTGTCGCTAGATGTTTTGCCTCCTGAAGTAAGCCATCACTTATATCTATCATTGACGTAGCTAAGCCCTTACTGGAAAGGAAAACGCCCAAACTAGTTTGGGGTATGGGCCTTCTATGTTTCAAAAGAGAGATGTGTTCTAGTTCCTTCGTCGGACTAAGGGTGCAACTTTCAGATAACAAGCTTAATCCAATTCCAGCTAAACCAATTGGTCCAGAGACAGCCAATAAATCACCTGGCTTAGAACCAGAACGTAGGATCGCTTGGCTTGCTTCCCCAATTACACTTACAGAGATAGAGAAACTACTACCAGAAGTAATATCTCCACCCAATATCTTCTGAAAAAAGCCTGAAGCCTCCCTTTCCATCAAATATTCATTAAATCCTTCATATAACTCTTCCACGATAGCTTTGTATCCATCAGGAACGACTAGGCCAATTGTATATCCAATTGGCACGCCTCCCATACTCGCGATATCACTCTCATTCGTGGCAAGTGCTTTCCATGCTACGTCCTTTAGATTGGACCAATTTAAATTAAAATGGACTCCTTCGACTAAAAGATCGTGGGAAACTAGGATTTTTCCCTTGCTGGAGAATATTGCACAGTCATCGCCTGGGCCACTTGGTAGCGCTGTGAATTTGGGATCCAGCTTACTAAGAAGTGAATGTAGGAACTCAAACTCTTCCATGCCTAACCTGTCGTAGTTTTCAACCTATGATATTCTAAAAACTGAACAGTCTCTTCTTTACCTAAATATTTCTCCAAAATCTTAGGGTCGGTTTCGGTTAAATCAACGTATATTAATCCATCAAGCACATCACCAAAACCTTGATCAACATTAAAGCCCAACAGTTTTCCACCCAATCTAAGATACTGTTTTAACAACACTGGAATTGAATTATGTTTAGCTTCAATTTCTTTGATCAATTCATTCACGTCGCTTAAGTCTTTAACGATTACACTAGTTAAGCTTGGGTCAATGCCTTTTAGAGGACTTGGTTTATGTGGATTTCTAGCTTTTATAAAACTAGAAAATTCTGAGATGTAACTATTCCCTCTAAGAAAAGAAGTGATAAGCATTCTTGATACTGAATTATACTCATTACTAATACTCACAGTTCCAAATAAAACTTTATTATCAGGGTTACGTGATACATAAGTACCAATACCCCGCCATAATAAATGTAAAGAGATATAATTCTTTTGGTATTCTGGACGAATAAAAGACCTTCCCATTTCTAGGGCGGGAGAAATTTGTTCAAGTAGTGCAGTTTTATATGCGAATAAGGTACTCGTATATAAGCCACTTACCCCGTATCGTTCTAGAATTTCGGCAACACTTCCAATTCGGTAAGCCCCAACAATTTCTTCTTTTTGACGATTCCAAATGAATAGATGAATATAATAGTTATCAAACCCATCTAAATCGATGCTTTTTCCTGTCCCTTCTGATACTTTCCTAAAAGTATATTCCCTTAATCGACCAATCTCCCTTAGACAAAAAGGAACCTGAGTAGATTCAGCATGTACCACAATAAAATCTTTATTCTCAACCAAGATTTGTTCGAACGGTAGAGAACTAATTTCTCTCGCCATTAAAGAAGAATCTACGGCGGGCACTATTTCTTCAAACTTCCTAACAGCTTTATTCAAAGATTTTTTCTTCTTTTTTTCTAACCTTTGATGATGCTCAGGACTACCAAGGATATAGGTCCTAAGCCTTAAATAAGCCAATGTTTCAACATCGCTACTAAACGTACTCAATCTAGCCCAAGGTATAACAGATCCAATTCTCACATTTATTCGTTTTCCCACCTTATTGTACATCTCTCTAGGTAGAAGAATAGTTCTAAGAATAGGATGTATCAAACCTGCAATTTGGAAAAGAGGACCATTGTGACCTTCGAAGAATAAAGGAATAACTGATGCTTTAGATTTTTTAATTATTCTAGCGATATTAACATTCCATTCAGGATCCGAAACTTGGCGTGATTTTAATTGGAAGTGAGAAACGGTTCCAGATGGAAAGGTTGCCAAAAGCCCACCAGAGTTCAGGTGCTCAATTGAGTCTCTTAAGGGTTGTGTGTTTTTTCTCGTGCTACTTTTTGACCCAAATGGATCTACAAATATAAAATTTGGTTTAAGTTCTTCCACTCTGCCAAGCATGAAATTAGCAAGTACCTTTAAATCAGGCCTAACTTTTTTCAACAGATCGATTAAAATGACTCCTTCAATCCCACCGAAAGGATGATTAGCTACTACTACTACTGGACCTGTTTTGGGAATTCTTTCAAGCCCTCCATCTTGAATATCATAATTGATATTAAACTCTCTAAGTGCCACTTCTGAAAAACTTTCTTCGTTACCACCACTCTCGATAATATGATCATACGCCTTAGCTAATGCATCAAGTGATGTCACTTTCTCAAGCTGACTTTCAAAAGGTTCACAAAGTCTTAAAAGAAGACTCTTATTTTCAGTTTCTTTAAGGTTTAACTTGAAAGGGTTTTTAGAGGACATTTTTATACTATTTCTCTGCTGTCGATCCTCATTGTTCTTTAGAGCATTGGATTGGCTTAGCACGATTTTAAATTTAAAGATTAATAAGCTGCACGATTAAGTGGTCTAACTACCCCCCATTAAAAATACAGTACAGATAAAGTAATCATCGATCGTGGCACTCAGGGTTTATACATGAAAGTTAGCATACGGTATAGTACTAAGTACCCCACTAAATTTGCTTATGATAGATAATAGATCTCACTATGAATTCAAGTACTTATACACTCCTACATTTAAACCGTATCCCAGTGAATATAGTTAGCATCAGAATATAAAGTAAGACTATAATACTGTCGATATCTCTCATCTAAGCATTAAGTCTAATTAAGGGGAACTATGAGACATATTAAAGATCAAGAAAAAAAAGCACTTAACCTAGTAATGGGCTCTCTATTAGCCTTTGCTGTACTATTGATGGCAGGAATTCCAGCCCTATCGAATATAGTGCCCTAATGCTTAAGTAGCTTAAAAGACACAAATTATAGCTGTAAGATATTGATTCAAAAGATCTCTACTTAGTAAAACTGGTGCACCCAAGACGACTCGAACGTCTGACCTACTGATTAGAAGTCAGTTGCTCTATCCAACTGAGCTATGGGTGCACAAATTCGATTGCGTAGATACTAAATGTAAGGAGATATTGCAATAAAATTTATGCAGTTTAATCTATATTTGGGTCAATTCATCCGATAAGTTGCTTAATTTCAGATAATTCACCCGTATTCAGTTGTTGATTTTACGGCCGGTGAGGTCACCATGCCTATTTTACCCTCAATGTACGACTCTACGAGTAGAGGAAAGGCGACTTGTGGTGAGCCTGTCGAACCAACGCCTTTACTCCCTATCTTAATGACCGTGGGAGCGTGGCACCTATTCTGTAAGTAAAAAAAGGAGGGTCGCACCAAAATAGAACCACCCCCCAAGAAAAATTCGCTAGGCAGCGCGGGACATCACATTCTCAACCTGCAGATTAAATTCCTCGGTGCGATAAGCCTCCAAGAATTCTACATCCTGCAAGTGGAAAAAATCGGCAAAGATCTGCTTACCTGCAGTATCAATTGTCCGAACGCCTGTCCCTCGTAAAAGATCTCTCAACTCTTTATAACCGAGGTCATAGGTTGAGGGGACTTCAAACGCGCTACATGGCCGAAATGAAAGTCGAGCATGACAAACGAACTCTTCATTTAAAATCGGCCTGTAAACCATGACTCGGAGAGAACAATTGGGATATCCAGGGAAGCCACATGTCAGGAATGACAAGGGACCCTTCTGATACTGTGTTGCTCCACGTGGCTCGGGAAGCTTGATTCCATCAAATAATCGAGCGACTTGCATCATGGTGTTGCTTACTTCATTCAAGAAAATCCGTTTCATAACATTGCCTTTCCATGGCGTTTAGGGGGTCAAAACCATTTCTGAACCTTCAGAAAAAATTGGTGCCGACCTCCCTACTAATAAAAACAGCATGTTACATTTCTATTAAAGGAAAATCGAGCAAATACTTCTACTCATATTCAACTATACTGAGTATTATGAGTAATTTCGTGCGCAAGTTGACTTAAGCTTTACTTAGCTAGGCTGAATTGAAAATAAAAAGGCATAATATCTACTCTTCAATCGCCACAGATGAAACGGCAATACCCATTTTCTCCATCATGACATTTTCTAATATTGGAATTAATACTTCTAACCTGATTGGGTAATCCACTTCGCTATAAATAAGTTCACTAGGCAGTGATTTACCTTGAGTTTTAACAATGACAGGTGCAACACGAGGATACGCTTTCTTGATAGCGAGTAAAAAGTCTTCAATCTTAGTATCACCAATGTTTATATCTGAGATTAAGATGTCAAACTTAGTATCTTTTAGTTTTTGAAGGACTAATGGAACATTTTCTGCAATTTGAACATTCTTATATTTATTGTTTTCTAGAACTTCCTTAATTTCTATATTTAAAGAAGAACTCACCGAAAAAACTAATATTTTTGAACTTCTAAGATTAACCAACCCCATTAAATACACCTTCTATTTTTTATTTTTTGATGCGTCATGCCGAAATTGAGCTAACAGTTAGACTTGTAGTCATACGGTGATCATAAAAGCATATTAATATTAATTATGCCATAATTTTTTCCAATTCTTCCCAACGAACATACAATTTCGTGATCTCTTCCTGAACCTTACCAAGATCATCGCATAATCCAGTTAACAAATCAGCTTCAGTGCATACTGCGATTTTTGATTGCAACTGTGTAGCGTGATCCTCTGCCTTTTTAATATTTGCCTCCATCAAGTCATATTCTCTTTTAATTTTATAACTTGGCTTAGGCTTATTGCTAATGGAAGTCGGTTCTATAATCTCCTTCTCCGCTGCATTGGTAGTGGAATTTCTATTCTTATCAACCTTCCCCTGCTCCTTTATGTACTGTTCGTAAGAAGCAAATAACCTAATCTGTCCACTACCATCTAAACCTATAAAGTTATCACAAACACTACTCATCATGAATCTGTCATGAGTAACAAGTACTAAGGCACCACCGAATTCTAACAAACTCTCTTCCAATATCTCTAAAGTTTGAATATCCAAATCATTCGTGGGCTCATCTAACAACAAAACATCCGGAGACTCTAACATTAACTTAGAAATCCTTAACTTAGCCTTTTCACCACCAGAGAGACTACCATAAGGTTGCTTTAAATTACGGCTATCAAAGCCGAATCGGCTTGCCCAGGAAGCAACATGAATAGAACGACCTTGATAAACAACTGAATCACCATCCTCTGAAAGAACGCGCTCTAAAGGAATATCAGCATCTATATGAGAAGAAAACTGACTAAAGTAACTCGTTTGTAAATTATAAGCCCGCTTTATCTCGCCTTCAGTTGGAGCAAATTCATCTAATATCAATTTAAGAATCGTACTCTTGCCTGAACCATTAGGGCCAAGAATTCCCGTCTTAGACCCAGCCAGTAGTACGTGATTAAATGAACTAAATAGTTTTTCATCTTTAAATGAATGGCCAATATTTTCAAATTCGACCAATCGCTTTGTACGTCTATCTGAAGCTTTAAATTCAATCTGTGCAGTTTTTACTACCCTTCTCGCCATATTCTGTTTAGCAGATTTGATTAAATCATGAGCGGAACTGGATCTATGTTTAGATTTAGTAGTTCTAGCTTTCGCTCCCTGCCTCAACCAGGCCTGTTCAGATCTTGCTTTATTACCTAGACTCTCAATTGCTTTTCTATCAGCCTCCAAAAATTCGTCTCGTCTTCGAATATAATCAAAGTAAGCCCCATCTGTAATAAAGTACCCATCGGGATATAAAGGGTTAATTTCTAAAACCTGCTCAGAAAAAGCCTCCAATAACCACCTATCATGTGAGATCATTAATATTGAGCCGGAAATACCCTCTAATATTGATTCTAGTTGAATAATAGAATCAAGATCTAAATGATTGCTTGGCTCATCAAGCAATATCAATTCAGAATCCTCCGCTAATACCATAGACAAGTGAATTTTCTTTTTCTGTCCCCCTGATAAACTGGATACCAAAGCATTCATATCCTGAATCCCAAATCGATCCAAATAAGACAAAGCTGTATATAAATTATAATCCAAACCTTTTTTAGAATATTTAGATAATTCGGCATCTAGTAAATTCTGAATAGTGCCTTCATCAGTAAATGGAACTAACTGAGTAGCATAAGAGATTGATAGGGTTTTAGATTTCATAACAGACCCAGAATCAAGGTCCTCCAAACCGGCTAATATCCTCAAAAATGTTGACTTACCTCTACCATTTGGCCCGATAATGCCTATCCTATCTTGCTCGAGAATATTGAAACTTAAGTCCTCAAACAATCGGTTAGCTCCAAATTGTTTTTTTAAATTATTTGCTGAAAGTAAATTTGCCAAAATCGTAGTTAGTTTTAATTATTCTTTATTAATATTATTTTTTACTAGATGTTTTGACTAGCAATCCATCCAGTCGTCCAAGCTGACTGAAAATTATATCCCCCAGTAACTCCATCCACATCAAGAACTTCTCCGGCAAAAAATAGGCCTTTGCATTTTTTACTTTCCATTGTCCTGAAATCAACTTCCTTCAAGGAAACTCCGCCTGCAGTAACAAACTCCTCCTTAAACTTCCCTTTGCCTGAGATCTGAAAAGAAGAATTTAACAAAAAATTTAATACTTCTTGAATTTTCTTTGAGGACATATCCTGCCAAACACTTAGAAAGTCCCCTCCACTTAAATTAAGAATCCGCTCCCAAAATGAATTTGGAATATCAAAGGGTTTAGCATTTGTTACTTTCTTTTTTAAATTGGCACTTCGAAACTCTTTAATCTCATGCAATGCTTGGTCACAGCTTTTCTCACCCAAAAAATTAACCTTCAAGAGAGTTTTATAGTTGCAATTATGAAGCTCTCTAGCACAAATCGAAGATAAAACGATAACAGAAGGCCCACTTAGCCCCCAATGGGTAATCAATAATGGGCCAATGTTCTTAAAATTCTTCTTCCCAAACTTTAAACTAGCCTCTGCACTTTGAAAACTCACACCTTGGAGTCCTTCTAGAAGTGGGTTTACAATTTCGAACGTAAACAAAGATGGAACAGCTGGTATAATTTTATGGCCTAACTGTGACGCTAACGAGAAACTCCCATCACTTCCACCTGACGCTAAGACTACTGCATCATACTTTTCACTCGCTTTAATAGTATGTAAGTTAAATTTGCCCAAAGATTCATCGTAATCAATCTTCCTTACTCTTTCATTTAATCTAATTTTCACACCAGAGTTTTTAGATGCATGAATAAGACAGTCCGCTATTGTCTTTGAACTATCCGTTATAGGGAACACTCGATTATCCGCCTCAACCTTTAATTTCACACCCCGACTTTCAAACCAAGCCATCGTTTCCTTAACAGCATATCTACTGTAAGGACCCAATAACTCCTTACCTCCTCTAGGGTATTTAGCCTGTAAATCATTTGTACTTAAAGCAAAGTTAGTTAAATTACATCTACCACCGCCTGAAATTAAAACTTTCGATAGCACCTTAGAAGTACCTTCAAGAATCTCAATCTCATAATCAGGATGTAATTCTGCACAATTTATCGCGCTAAAGAAGCCACCTGCCCCACCACCAACAACTGCAATTCTCTTCATCATCATATATTTAATAAGATTAACAAAATGACTTTAGCACCGACTGCAAAAAGCTTGTAAGCGTGGTAGATGCGTTAACCTATTCGCGCAAGAATGGTTTGCCTAGTCACAAAAGGCAGAAACATGTCGAGTTCAGCACCTCTTAATGCACCAGTAAATATAATCCTGGCACTTTGAAATACTAATTTAGGTGGTGCATCTACATTTTTACGAAGCACTTTCAAAATATGTTTAATTTCTTCTCGTGAATAAGAGTCCTGACCTTCACTTGGATTTAGCTCTAAAACGATCTCCCTTAACCCGTATTTCACAGCGGTAAACACAGCAGAAGTTTCTTCTGCTTGTATAAACTCTTCAGACTCTTCATTAGGCGCAATGTACTCAGAACAAAGCAACTCACCTAGGCGCTCTACATCGGTAAGTCTTAATAAATCGGTTTTCAAATGGCTGATTGCACTTTCCCAAAAGGCTTCCCCTCTATTCAATACAGATTCCTGCCATCCACCAAGCCAAGGCTTAGTATCTTCAGCTAACTGCCTAGAGCTCAGAGATCTGATATACTGTCCATTAAACCAATCCAACTTGGACAGCTCAAACTTTGCCCCAGTAGTGTTAACTCTTTCCAAAGTAAACAAGTCAATTGCATCCTTTAGATCGAATATATCCTGCCCCTCTGGATGAGACCAACCTAGAAGATTAATGAAATTAATGAGAGCCTGAGGCAAAAACCCTTTTTCTCTAAAATCATTTACTGTTGTAAATCCAGTTAGATTCCGCTTCGATAACTTAGAACCATCCTCCCCCAATAGTAATGGAAGATGAGCGAAATGGGGTATTTCTGCACCGGCGGCACGAAACAAAACAATATGTTTTGCAGAGTTAGTTAAATGATCCTGTCCTCTAATAACGTGGGTAATTTTCATGTCTATATCATCAGACACGTTAGCAAGATGAAATGTTGGAGTTCCATCTGAACGAATAATTACGGGATCTGGCCCCAATGAATCTGGAGCAAATCGACATTCTCCGCAAACAAGATCTGGGACAATTATATCTTCAGTTGGATATTTTAATCTTACGCAGTTTTCATCATCTAGATATGCAGCACCTGAACTCTGTAGTTTTTCACCAAGTGCTAAATGCCTATCTAAAAGATGACTTTGACGATAGGGGCCATGAGATGTTTCATCCTTTGAACCGATGCCTTCATCCCATTCAAGTCCCAACCATTTCAAAGAAAATAAAATTTCATCTTCATTTTCCTTAGTTGATCTCTCCTTATCGGTATCCTCAATTCTAAGAATAAATTTACCTTTATGCTTTTTAGCAAAAAGATAATTAAAAAGTGCTGTTCTAGCACCACCGATGTGTAATAGTCCTGTAGGACTGGGAGCAAATCTAACTCTTACCACTATTAATTCCTATTTTTCCTCGCCTAATTCACTAATATTAAAAAATGATCTTGATCCATACTTATCTCTACTTGCTTGAAAAACACTAGCGTCAACAGGTCCAGCGCTATTACCGAAAGAAGCTCTGGCATAAGTAGCAATCGCCGCTAATTCTTCATTACTTAAATTTCCAAGAGGTGCCATGACACTGGAATACGTTGTTCCTAAAACATTTACAGGACCTGCAAGTCCATAAATCATTATACTAGCCAATCTATCAACATTATCAGAGGTTACGTAAGGGCTCTTCGCAAGAGGAGGAAAAACTCCCGGTAAGCCAAGGCCCGTTGCTTGGTGACACGCAGAACAATTCTTAATAAACAACTCTTGACCATCGAGAGCTCCGCCTCCTGGCCCTTTCGGCAATACAGATAAAATTCCAGCGCTATGTGGTATCGTAGAGATTGAAGATGTCTGAGTATAAGCCACTTCAGAGCCAGCTGCAGGAGTTCTCTCTGCATACATTCTATTTTCTCGCTCACAAGATGCCATAACAACAAGCGACAACAGGATAAAAGAAAGACTCAATTTTTTAATAAGGGCAATTGACTTAATTTTTGACATTTTAGGTACTCAATTTTTATTTTACGCTATGCTAAGGGGGGAAACCATAAATTAGTTTTCTTTATATAGGAATTTTCCTAATATTTACAATATGTTTTCTGTTTTTATCTTAATTTATTGTTCCCTCACTTAAAGACACATAAACTCCTGTAAATACAGAGTTAAATAAAGGGACGATTCAACCTTAGTATGGCTAATTATTTAGAATTTACTCTCAAAAATTCCAATATCTCTTCCTGCACTATAATTTCCCTATTAGTTTCAGGAGTAGTCCCACTACGACCTCCAATTCTAAGACTCTGATAGAGAAAATGTAGTGCTCTCTTCACTAGAATACGAAATTCAGCCTCTGAGAGTTTCATTCTTTCAAATAGGTCCCTATCTCCCAACAAACCATCACCTACTCTGGAGATAAGGCTTGCTTCATGCCTTAGGCCATGCCAATTAGCAAAATCTGAGACCTCATTACTAACAATAAAACTAGCTCTTACTGCTTCTTTTTGCCTAAGCAATAAGTTCTCATCAATAAGTGGATTAAAATCATCCATACAAAATGAATATATAAATTCAAATGAATCAACTTTGGCATCAACCATTCGAGGTACACTAAGGTCTAAAAAACAGCGAGGTGTAAAATCATTCGTCGAGATTTGTTTTCTTAATATCTCATTATTTACAATAGGCGTTTGGGATCTTGGATTTATTGCGACAACAACAATATCCACTGCTCCAATTAATTCTTCAGACTTTTCAAGTGGAACGGCAATAGCATTCAAATCCTTAGCAACCTCTTGAGCCTTTTCATAGGTTCGATTAGCTATATATAATTCTTTAATGTTTTTTTGGCTTAATATTCGAGAAACCAACGCTCCTGTACTACCTGCACCGATAATTAAAGCTTTCCTGTCATCTAAAGTACCAAAGATACGCATAGCCTGCATTACGGCTAAACTAGCAACGGACAAACTTCCTTTACCTAAACCTGTATTAGATCGAATTTTTTTGGCAACTCTAAAAGCTTCCTGAAGCATTTTATGTAGAACAGGACCTAATGAATTATTCTGAATACTCTCACGATAGGCATTCTTTACTTGACCAAGAATTTCGGCCTCCCCAAGAACTAATGAATCTACACCCGAACATACTCTGTAAAAATGTTTTACTGCTTCTAATCCATTTTCAACATAAACTCCTGCCTCTAAGTTAAAAAACTGACTCAAATCAATTTGATTAAAAAGCTCCTCTATCTCTGGAGAAGAAAAAACAATCTCGGTCCGATTACAAGTTGAAACTGTCAAATGTTCAAGTGGAAAGTTACGGATAGAATTAATAAATTCTAAAAAATCACAAACTCTAGATTCAAAAGCTACCCTAGTTGAGATATCGGCAGTTCGATGGGAAACACCTATAATTTTAACTGGTACATTCATCTGATAACAATCTCTAGCACTCATTTATGGATTCGATTCTACGATACTAACTTTGTAAAAGAATTATATACTTAAACAAGATTTACTATTAAATTAAATTTAACTTATACAATGTCTGTATAGACAACAAAACTGACCACAATATCACACTAATAAGGTTGACTTTTGTAAAGGGGAATTTTAGATATTTTCTACATATAATAGAGAGCGCTAATAATAGCAAAAAAAGGCATGAAAAAACGAATTTCATGAATAAGCCTTTGAATTCTACATGCACTATAAAAAGCCCAGAAATAATAGAAGATAAGAGAAGTAAGAACGCAATATACTCTCCTGACTGCAATAACTTTTGAGTAGGTAAAAGTGATGGAAGCCTCCCTATCAACTTAGATTTTTTCTTAAGCATTCTGTTGAGTAGCAGAACCAGGATACTCAAACAGAAAACGAAATAAACACTAAATTGAGATAGGATACTTACAACTATATGAAAAAATAAAAGAGGTTGTAGTACATATAGAGAGGGCAAACTGGATGAATGGAATCCATATATAGAAACTAACAAAAGTAAAACCGAAAACCAATAAAAAACAGGGGCATGATAAGGAGAACCCTCCTCTGTAAATACAAAGGAGAACATTATAAACATAGAGCTTAACAAAATCACCCATGATGGGCTTAAGGTAAAAAGTATTGATTCATTTGTTAACGCTAAGTTCAAATTGAACACCAAAATTAGTATTAGGAAATGGCTCAATAAACCTAATACGACAACAGGGTGCAGTAAGGACTTAAACTTGGGTTTAATTAATTGAAATGAGCCTAAAAGATACGCGAATAAACTAAGATAGGAAAGATAATGAATTAAAGAGCTTTCCATCAAAAAGTAAATTTCATTCCCGGTCTTAATTGACGACCCTTCTTGATTTTCAATTTCTTCAATAACTCCGCTTCAGATATATTGAACTGCCTAGCTAAATCATAAACAGTGTCTCCTTTCTTTACTACATAAGATTTGGATTTCTTTACGACCTTAGCATTTATAGATCGTTTACTACGGGCACTAGGCTTATTATGGGAGAGGTCTAATTTAGACTTTATAGGAGTATCCTTATGAATATTAGCTTTCTTAGCAATCTCTTCTCCCAATTCTATATGAGGAATCTCTCCACGCGATTTACCTTTAATTATTTCTGCAGATTCCAATAGATCTTGTTTCTGTAATTGATTTTCATCAATTAGATGACCTGAATTAGCTATCTTTTTATTCTTAAACACATGACTAGAAGTGATGATTCTGGAACCGGAAAGTTTAGCAATAACTTTCTTACCGGCCCCATAAGGTACTTTAACTAAAGTTCCTGCTGGTATATCAACCCTTCCATTCAAAACTCTATCTTTCAAGCTTAAATTCAACTCTCTAATTTCAGTAGAAGTTGCTCCACTATAACTGACTAGACTCTTAAATTGTAATCTCTTAGATAATTTAACCTCATCAAATTCTATTGAATCTTCACGTTTAATACCTGGGAAATATTTTTGAACATTCCTATCAACTATCAATGCCGCTAATAACTCCGCATAGAAATTACTGGATGCAAATCCAAAGCTCTTAGCTTCATATTTATCAATGATTTTGACTATGTCATTACTTCCAACCGCTTTTGCACCTCGTAGAATCCCTGTCAAACCATGATTATAAGAAGTTACAGCTAGGGGCCATGATTCTGTATTTTTATATGCATTTTTAAGATAAAGTGCAGCTGCTCTTGTAGAAATGATAGGGTCCCTTCTTTCATCTAAAGTATTATTAACGGTCATGTATTTTTTAGCAGTGGCTGGCATAAATTGCCATATTCCTGCTGCACCGACCGAACTATACGCAGTATAATCAAATGAAGATTCAATAAAAGGCATCCTACCCAACTCTGTGGGCAATCCTTCTTCTTCAAATATATGTTCTATTGCACTTAAGTAACGACCTGACCGAATTATACTATCTCTAAATTTTTCTTTTATTCCAGTCTGATAACGAATAACATCAGCCTCAGTCCCCTCCTTATATCTTGATAATCGATGACCAGAAACTGCTTTGTAAGATCTCTCAATTCTTTGTTCAAAATCATCACGTGGCTTCTTGCCACTGGCTAAATATAATAGAGAATTCTCAATCTTTTTCGTCTCCGTGTTGATTTCAGACAACTTGGAATTCATTAAGGTTTTACCACTAAGCTTTTGTTCAAACTCAGAAAAATCTAAGACAGAATATATGATTTCAGGATGATTTCGATTATGAAATACTCTCTGATCCTTATTATACTTAGTGAAGATTAATAACCAAAAGTTCACTCGCCCTTCCAAGCCTCTAGGAATTGTAATTTCACTTTGTGCGGAACCCCTACTCCCAACAGAAGCGTTCTGTTGGTCCTCGGAACGAACTTCAAAACACATAGAAGACAATATTACTAATGTTATAAGTGGAAGGTATATAAATTTATTTATTCTTATCACAACTAATTACTAACTCCTGAAATCAATCCAACTAATCTATCTTCAATTATTGTAGCTTCATTTTTTGCAATTTCACCTTCAATCACGATTGCAAAAGAATAAAGCATAGGACCTAAACCAGGTGCTATACCTGCCACCCCACTCACTCCATCTACAGTACCTGTTTTACCCCAAATACTTTCAGAACGCTTCTTATCCTCTTCATATACGCTAGTCCAAACAGGTGCAACGTTTTTTAGAATATTTCGATTTTTCAATGTACCACTAACCCCAAACCGACTTAAAGATGAGATAAAGGGATGAGATAGGAGAGGGTCCTCATATACCTCTTTCAAGAGGTAGGTAATTTGCTTTAGCGAGGCCCTATTGGCTGTACTCAAACCAGAACCATCAGCGAAAGTACCCCCTAATGGGAAATCTGTAATTTTCCTCAACTCAGCCTCCATATTTTTAAGTCCTAATTTTTGATCAAATAAGCCTCTATCATCCTGTCCGATTGCAAACAAAAGCTGACCCGCTATAAAATTGCTACTATAATGATTAAGGTCAGACAGAATTTCATTAATGGTTTTAGATTCGTGATTGTAAATTAACTTTGCCTCCTTGGGAACTTGATTAAATTTAACTGCCCCCTTAACCGCAATTCCCAAGATCTCAAATATTTCCTTAAAGCTAGCTCCGAAATAGGCGGATGGATATGGGTGAGCTAGGTATTTAGTATATAATTTATCCGTTGCACCTATGCGCCCTTCAATATTTATTTTAAAAAAATCAAAGTTGATATTATTCTTTCCAAAAGACTTACCAACTAAAACACTGTTATCTGGATTTTGAATAATATCTAAGGAGGTACCAGACTTTAAAAATGTTCTAGCTCTATTTTCAATCTTAGCTAATATCCCGCGACTTAAATGCATTATCGGTTTTTCGCCACTAGCAGCTCCCTTAACATCTACTCTATAGGAGTTAAATTCCAAACAATTTGCTGAGGAGCCTGCCTGATATGGAGCATCTCCGGCAGCTGGAGGCGGATCAATAAATAGCGAGTCATCGACAACAATATCCTGAATGCCATTTATGCCACGACTAATGAGCTCTCGGGATATATCAAAAATATCTCTATGCAAAAATGTTGGATCTCCATATCCTCTAATATATAAATTTCCTAAATTGTCATCAGGAGCATTTTTAAACTTTACTACTCCTCCAGTGGGATTAAATTTACTACCTCTTTGATCAACGCTGTAATCTGTATAAAATTCAGTTGAAAATCGATACTCAGGTCCTAGGATATTTAGAACTGCATAAGAAAGGAATAACTTCTGTAAAGAGGCAATATGGATAAAATCATCTTGCCCCTTTTCAAAAACAGGATCACCGCCTGGCAAAGCATTAACTTGAATTCGAATATTTGCTTTATCCTTTAACTTAGCCTGCTCAATATCATATACTTCGGCTAATTTACGCTTTAATTCAGGTGAGATAGATTGAGCATGAATATTCGCATTAGCAAAAATCACGAACATCAAAGCTATATAACACACTACATTGACAAGTAATCTACTGCCTATTAATCGCATTTAACTCCAAAATTAAAATTCTTAGTATATTCGATTAAGTGCAAGTCTGAGCTTTTCTGTTTTCTACATTGTTAGCTTTACTAAGCACTGTTAATATCTCCATAAATAGAACAAATCTATACTTTTTGCACCATTAAACCAATATAAAGCTAAAAATTAAAACTCATGAAAAAAGCAATTTTCCTTGATAGGGATGGAACAATTAATATTGACTATAGCCATGTTTTTCAAGTTGATAAAATTCAGATACTCGGTGGAGTTGGAGATTCGATTGGTGGACTAAAAAAACAAGGGTACTTAGTTTTTATTGTTAGTAATCAATCATGCATTGGAAGGGGCTATGCAAAACTAGAGGAAGTAGAAGCTTGCATGGCCAAAGTCTCTGCACTACTACAGACTGAAAATAAGCTTGCGATAATTGATGAAGCATATTTCGCTCCAGACCACCCAGATAGTCCCACAGAAAGAAGAAAACCTAATCCAGGCATGTTGATTGAAGCAATTGATAAATATAACCTTGATCCCTCAAAATGCTGGATGATTGGGGATAAGATGTCAGATCCGATTGCAGGTTTAAATGCTGGCTTAGATCCTAGAAAATGCATACTTTTAGAACCAAACGGAGTAGCTGGAACTACCACTCAGGATGAAATTGAAGAGAGCAAAAAACTTGGATTTACTTTTTATAGAGATCTAAGTGAGGCTACCGCTGCAATTTTAAAGGACTAGCTATCTCTGGTTAGAAAGTTGTGCCACTCTCATTTGTTTGTCCATACTAGTCTCTAAAATATCTGAAAGTTCACAACTAGAGGTAGTGTAGAAAGCTGGCTGTCCTTTGGCAAGAATTAGATAATCATTCTGCTTAACAAACTCGATGCCACAATCACCAATGGGAGTAAAAATCGTAACATACTCTGTCTCAGGCAAAAGCTCGCTCCCTTTATATGGAGCAGTGACCATCAACCTCACCAAGCGATAACCTTGACGCAAAACACTTGCATCTTCAACACTCACCACTTGCCCAACAAAGACCAAATTACTTTCCTTATATGAAACGTCAATTGATTTAGCCTTTAAACATTTACACTCAGCAAAAACATCGGAGACAAGCAATATGCTGAAACTAAAAGTCAAACAGAATAAAAGTAAGGTTTTGTTCATAAGGGTCTTCTTTGGTTATAAGGTAATGATGGCTCTAATCATACTTTATCTATATAATGTTCACAATTTAGTTTTACACTTTGCTAGTGTTTCATTAATATAAGAATCCTATATATTAATACTTACATTTTCAAGCAATCAAATCTCCATATAAATATGGCAACCGTACTCCAAATAGCTGAACTTGGAAACTTTAAATGTTTAATGGGTGATTGCCCAGATACATGTTGCAAAGGATGGGAAATCCCAATTGATAGTAAAACTTTAACCCTTTGGAATTCAGATCCTATAAGTAGAAAACTAACTCAACACCTCAACATACTATCCAACGATAATTCTCCGAACCCATGTAGCGCAAAGATTAAACTAGATGGGAACAAAAACTGCTCTTTTCTTTCAGAAACTAAACTCTGCTCTATACATGCATCCTTGGGTGAAAAGTTCTTAAGTCATACATGTAGAAACTACCCAAGAGAAACGAATAAATTCTGGGGAATGTTTGAACGTACCATGGCACTATCATGTCCTGAAGTCAGCAATAGTATTTTTTCTCAAACCGAGCCGTTAAGATTAGACTACATGGAAGAATCGGAGGATCATTGGATTTTCAGAGAAATCGCAGAACCAAGCCTTCAATTCTCACCCGAAATAATAGTGAAACTCTATGAGATTAGGACTCTCTGTTTACTAAAAACCCAAGATCGCACTCTAACTATCGCTCAAAGGCTTGAGGTTCTAAGTAAAGTCGCCAATTGCGCCAACATGGATACAAGCGAACTATCTAAAAGCTCAGATTTAATTCAAACTGAGTATTTTGAATTAATTAAAGAAACTCTTCGAAGCCCCTCAGAAAATGGGATTAACTGGGATTTAAATGCGAACTCCTTGGTGGCCCTATTTAAACGCTATATTGATTCAAGTAACTATCTATACCCCACCTTAAACGCAAGCATCACTCAAATCAGCGAAGTAGGCAATGAAATAATTTTAGAGCATCTACTATTCGTGCTGAGCTTAAGATCTCTTTTTCCATTTTCCAGCACGAATCCCATTAATAATTTTAATGAGATTAAAAACACAGTCTGCTTAATAAATTGCCTCCTAAATATAAGTTCACATTTGAATAAGGGCACTCAAACTAACTTAAATGATAGAATTAGTTTGATTCAAAAATCAATGAAAGCAATAGACCATTTTGAAAAATTAAAAAACGAGTTGGGGTTAAGAAAATAAATTAACTTAAGAAGTATCTCACTGATTACTGCATCGGTTCGATAGAAGAATGTTTAGAATCAACGATGCGACCAATAAACATAACGCTTCTACTACCTGCGTTATTAAAACCACATGCAATGTTATAGTAGCTATCTTTTATAGCTTCAGGGAAAAGTGATTCCAAAGAAACCTTAGTAATTCTGCTGCCGGCAAGATTAACAGAATGTTCAATTACTCTATTATTATCTATTAAACGACAATATAGGGTTTCCTTGGTGGTAGATTCAGGAAAGACATAAAGATAGGAAGATGAGTTCAGGAAAGTATTTAAACTACCGCTTAGATTAGAGCTATAAAACTCTTGAGGCAAGTATCTTTGCACTGTTGAAGTACCTCTCTCACCTTTGTATCTAAAGCCATTAGCAGTATATGGCACAGTAGATGAAATCCTATACGCCATTAAACCTTCTCTAGTTAATGGAAGATGCACTGTTTGATATGGTTTCATGGATACACTAACAACACTTTCATTATTTGCTTCATCAATCTGAGTCAAAGTTAGTGCCCCTGAGATCCTAGAGGTATTACTAACCTCTAACCAAGTATTAGACATCTTATCTGAGAGTATTAAATCATTATCTAATACGATAACTCTATCAACATCACTTCCAACTGTACCATCTACAATGACTGACCCAGTCAAGCCAGTTCGTGGCTTAGAATAATATCGAGAAATGAAACTATGAAATAATAATTCCTCATTTCCAAAATCTACTGGACGTACATTAACACTTCCGGATAGCAAGCCATTTGGACCGCCTGCAAGAACATCTCTTCGACCCATCGCTGGTACACTAAGAAATTCTCTACTGGAAACTTGTCCATCCATTGTAAGTCTAGTAATCTCAAAATCTTCTGTAGTTCCGTTTAAGTTACCGACCGATAGCCAATTCAAAACTTCAGAACCTTGTGGGAAGGAATAAGGGGTAAAAGAATTAAATGGAATGGACTCCTCAAATTTAGAACCATGAAAATATGCTTGCTTAGAAATATAATTAAAGGTGCCATAAGTACCAGTATGAGCGTAGGTATTTGATAGCCCATGGAAGCTACCACTGTTTGCTACGATCTCTACGATTCCATATGTATCAGTAAATTCTGGTAAAAGATCCGAAAAGATTATGTCCAACTCACTAGATCGAGCTAGACTAATTTGTTTTGCACTAAGAATCTCTCCATTTAAGTTACGGATGTTAATACTTAGGTTGTTATCCTCACGAATGCTTCCTAAGATCTCACCAACACTAGTTTGCCCTTTAAATCCATTCCAAGATGCAAATGCTCTCTTTAGCTTTGACCTTGGAAAACTACCTGGATCATTTGGATCAGTACCATAACTAGACTCTAATTCATCACTAACTCCATCACTGTCAGAATCTCCCAAATCACTCTTCACATTAAAACAAGCGCCACCTGCATTGCCACTGGAACTAAATGCACGTTGCTGTTGAATTGAAACTTGGCTAAATCCAAACGGAAATACAGATGTTGACTTTGTCATCAAAGAGGCACCTAAATCCCCGTAAATACTTAAATCATGTTCCATTCCTATGATATGCCCAATTTCATGTGCAAGAGTAGAAGGCAAAGAAAGCTCTTGGGAAAGAGACGTACCCCCTTGGGTAACAAAAAGAACTGAATAATGTGGATTTATACAACTTGTTTTAGCATAAGCAAGACCAGATGCATTAGGGAAGTAGGTATTAGAAAACGTCGCAGTAATATCTATTGAACTATTAAAATCGAAATTATGTTCATCGGCTGTTTTCTCAAGCATTCTATATGGATCTCTTTTTTCTATCGCTTGGAAGAAACCTTCATGCTCGCGAAACACTTTCAAGTCTTTTAAAACAACAACTAAATTTAATGCCTTTAAATACTGATTAGCCAGATAAATATTTTTCAATGCAGAACTTAAAATTTGTTGATCTGATTTATTTGATGAATAATCAGGCGCACTAATTACTCTAAAATCTATCTCTCTAAATATTCCAGTAGAGCTTTCAGCCCTTCTACTAGAACGAGCTAAACTAAGAATATCACTCAACTGATCTACATTTGGAGCTTCCAATAAATCATCTTCAAAATCAATACTTTCAGGGGTAAACTCACGATACCCAATTTCAGTGCTTACCAAGGTCCTATTATCTGGACCACTTAGCACTAAAGGTTCCCCGTCTAGAATCACAGCAGTATCAGATATTTCAATTTCTTTTTCTACCCCGTTTACTACTATTTTTTGTATAGTGGTATTAGAGATATTAAATCCTATTTTTTCTGATCCTGATGCGAAGTATAGAATCTTGTTAGAAGATTTTTTTCTTGCTGTTGTTTCTTCAAAACCAACAAACTTATAATTTTTATCCGCCACATAGAAGTGGCCAAGGCGAGGAATAGCTATTGTTATAAAAAACAAGGCGATAGAACCAAAAACTAAAAAGTTTTTAATTTTTCTAATGTAAATAATTTTTCTCATACACTGAGATTATCGTCCTTTTTATAACTCAAGTAAAACTAAATTAAATCTTATGTAAGCCTATAAGGTTATTACATAAATCGCTTGAAAGATGGCATACTATAGTATTTTTTAGCCTAATCATAAAATCTCATCTTATTAAGGCGTTGAATTAAGTTATATTATTGCAGAAACGGCCCTCACTTATCACCTTAAAATTCATCTGGTCATTTAAGGAACTATGCTCGCCTGAAATCATTAAGATTTGAGAATATTCCACCGATGTAATTAGTGTACAATAGTTTTAAAGGGATTTCCGATTCAATTGCTAGGAGCAAATTGTGGGCATATTAAAGTTAGTTTGGTTAATATTACAGCTTCTGATAGGTAAAAAAATGCAATTGAAAGATATAAACATGAGAAAAGAGAAGATTTTAAACACAGTATTTGCTTGTTTACTTATGTTAACCTTACTCGTTTTTGCTGGGATACCTGCAATCGAACAGGCTCAAGCACTAAAACAAATTACAACCGATAATCAATAATTTCATAATTAACTTGCATTAGGTATAGACCATCAGGTGGGGCTAACTTTATACGTGGGTCCCTAGGTTTAAGATCAATGAGTTCTTCTACATAGGTAATATCCTTATTACCCTTTGCCACCTCAACGAAGCTCGCAACTATATATCTGACCATATTCTTCAAAAAGCCTGTACCTACAAAATTCAATTCTAAATTCTCACCTCCATTGAATGTCTCTAAATAAGCGCTTTCGATAGTCCGTATAGTTGTCCTCGCTACACAATCAGAAGCCCTAAAACTAGAAAAATCATGAGTTCCGACGATCCTACTCAAACACTGCTGCAAAGATGCAATATCCTTCAATCCTCCCACACGCCATGATCTACCAATATCTAAACAAAGTGGTGCTATGCGGGTAGAAAGTAAATAACGGTAGTGTTTACTTATTGCAGAATACTGTGCATCAAAAGCACTAGAGACCTTCTCTATATCTAGGAAGGATACGTTTCTAGGTGAGATACCATTAATAGCACCTTTTAATCTATGTAAATCCAAGTCTAAATCTACTGGCCATGCAACACTAATTACTTGCCCTCTTGCATGCACACCTCTATCGGTTCTTCCACTCGCCTTTACTTTAACTCTATCTATAAAACCAATCTTCCCCTGCTTCTTATACTCCGCATTCAGAAAAATCTTGAGAGTTTTTTCAACAACCTCTTGTACGGTTTCTCTATTGGGCTGAATCTGCCAACCCCAATAACCACTGCCTTCATACTCAATAATTAATTTAAGCTTATAGTCTGAGGCATAATCCATTTAATAGAATCTAAAAAATTTAAAAAAATAAATTTTTCTAGTGTGGTTGTTGAGTACTCAATACAATCTCTGCAATTTGAACTGCGTTTAAAGCAGCACCTTTTCTAAGATTATCTGCTACTATCCATAGGTTTAATCCGTTTTCTACTGATTCATCCTCCCTAATTCTGCCGACATAAGTGGCATCGGTGCCTGACAGATCTAAAGCATGAGGATATTCACCTTGAGATGGATTATCTAGAACGATAATACCAGGACTAGACTGTAACAATGTCCTACAATCATCGGCATTAAGTGGAGAATTAAATTCAATATTAACTGCTTCCGAGTGACAAGAGAAAACTGGCACTCTTACAGCAGTAGCAGTAATCTTTAGATCTGGTACTTCTAATATTTTCCTCGTTTCCAATATTACCTTAATCTCTTCCTTCGTATATCCATTGTCTAAGAATACATCACAATGAGGTATAACATTAAAAGCAATTTGCTTGGAAAACTTATTAACTTTTATATCTGACTGATTAAATATGGCCAATGTCTGATCCCACAATTCATCCAATCCTTCCTTCCCTGCTCCTGAAACAGACTGGTAGGTAGAAACAACTACCCGTTTTAAACCAACCTTTTTCTGTAATGGATTAAGGACGACTGCTAACTGTACTGTGGAACAATTAGGATTAGCAATAATTGCTCCTTGGCCTTCACTTAAATTTTGAATATATTCACGCAATACCCTAGAGTTCACTTCGGGAACAATTAATGGTATCTCTTCGTGCATTCTAAAAAAACTTGAATTATCTATCACGATGCAACCAGCGTCTCTTGCAATTGGTGCAAACTTTTCACTTACTGACCCGCCTGCTGAGAACAAGGCAATGTCAACTTCCTTAAAGGAATCTTCGTTTAACTCCTCAATAACATACTCGCCATTCTGAGTTTCAACTACTTGTCCAGCAGACCGACTACTTGCGAGTAATCTCAAGTTTGAATATGGGAAATTACGCTCTTCTAATATTTCGAGCATCTCTCTCCCAACAACACCAGTGGCTCCAACTATCGCAACATTAACACTATTTGTACTCATTCTTAATAAAAGATTAAATTAGTTAAAATAAAAACACCCTTATCTCAGAAAAAGATAAGGGTGTCTAACATATCGATTAAACAATATTATTTAAAGTATTATCTCAACTTATCTACTAAATACTGCCTGAATTAAGCATCGCAAGGAGCTCTTCTTTACCTCGTAATTTTTCCTTCTTCAACTGAGAATGCTTCAATGAAGCCGCGGCAGAATATCTTGCATAGTGCCTAATATGTTCGACTTCCTTCTCTAGCTTTTGGTGCCGTGAGTATAACTTCTTTAATAATGGGTTAAGGCTCAAGGACTTTAAAAGTATTTCTTTTTCAGCTATTTCCATATCAAGTGATTCTCTCTTTTGTGGGTTAATTCGAAAAGATACCGTGTATCACCCTTATATTATGCCTTTTTAGAGAGAAGTGTGTCAAGGGGATAAGTCATTGTAATTAATTAGTTTTCTAAGATTTACCAATGGGGCACCAATTACTTGCGTCAATTCTTCAATAAAATCAACTAAATACTATTAATTATAGCGACAGAAAGCTTAAGAAACGACCCGCCAACTTGCCATCTCTACGATATGAGAAAAAATCTTTACTGCATATTGTGCAAATTTTGGTCTGACTTATGTAATTTCTTCTCATACCTAAGCTCAGAAGGATCTCAAACAAATAGCTAGAAACTGATAGGTAAGTAGAAGCCCCCCTAACCTCAACCCCATAGTCGAACCTAGAGAAAACGTCACTTTTAACTTCGTAACAACAACTTTGTGCGGATGGACCAATTAAGGCTCTAAAATCTTCTATTTTATAGCCACGATTTTCTAACTCCATTATAGTATTCTGTACGATTCCCCCACAAGCACCTCGCCATCCTGCATGAATAACTGCTCCTCCCACCCTTCCTTTTGTACTAATTAGAATTAAAGGGACGCAATCAGCGGTTCTTACACCTGCTACTTCTCCCTCTTTAAGAATAAAAGAATCTCCCTCTTGACCAAAATCAAAGACTTCTCGAACTATAGAACTATGTGTTTGATTTGCTAATGCGAGCAAACCGATTTCAGGTAGGGTATTTAAAGAACATAAATCTACATTCTTTAAATCTAATTGATTAGAAATGAATCCATGCTTTATGCCTGAGTTATAAATACTCAAATCAGAAAGACATTTATATCCAGCGACTTGATGGTAATCTAAACAACTCTGCATTAGGACTTAACATACCGAAGAGAAATATCTAAAGATTTAACAGAGTGGGTTAAGTAACCTAAAGAAATCGCATCAACTCCAGTCTTTGAATATTCGACAACGTTCAGGGGAGTTACCCCACCAGATGCTTCAAGCCTTATGCCCTTACCTCCATTCTCTCTTATCCAATCTACTTCTACCTTTAATGCCTCTGCTTCAAAGTTATCCAAGAGCAATGCATCTACATTAGATTCTAAAGCTGCAACAATTTCATTTCTATCTCGAACCTCCACTGTTAAAAATATATTAGGTTTTAAAGCTCTACATCTCCCAACCGCTACTCTAATATCACCACCTAAGGCATCCACATGATTATTTTTAATCATGAACTCGTCATACAAACCCATTCGATGAGTTGTCCCACCACCGATCTTAACAGCATACTTTTCAATTTCTCTGAATCCTGGCGTAGTCTTCCTTGTATCTAATATCTTGATATTAGCATTATTCAATAAACTGACTACGGATTTGGTAAGGGTGGAAATTGCGGAAAGGCGCTGCATGAAATTTAATAATGTACGCTCCGCAGTTAAAATATTTCTAATCGACCCATTAATTTTGGATGCGATCTGACCTTTTTCTACATACTTCCCATCTTCGTAAAACACCTCGTAGGATAAACTTGAGTCAATCTCATTTAAAAGATATTCAACAATGTCATGCCCACATACTACCCCGGATTCTTTGAATAAGATGTTAGCTGAACCAGTTTGACTGGGATCTATACATGCAATAGATGTAATATCCCCAGTATTTTCACCAAGCCTTGGCCCTAGATCTTCTTTTATACTTAATTTTACTAATTCCTTCGTATCATCATTCATTAGTCACTTTTCTTCCATTAATATAGATACAACAACACTCCAGCCATAAAAATAGTAGCTACGATACTAAAAACGCCTAGAAAAAATTCTATTTTATCTTTCTTAACATTTGCTTCCGCAATTCTCAAGGTCGCGGTACTAAATCGGTGAATCCCTTGCTCTGGTCTGGTGGAGGTATTTAATTCCCTTGACTCTTCTTCAATCACCTTCTCGATCGCTAGAAGAGTTCCAGTATTCCTACTTCTTTTCGACGAACCTTTCCAAGCGTCCTCTCCTATACGATCTTTTAGATAGGAAGGTAGTTCTGATGAGCTTTGTAATTTAAGTGCCTCGTCATTTGAAAGGTCTTCAAACGAAGGCAAGCTCACAAATAGAGTCAAATTACCAATGGAGATTCTATCAAGGTCACTTAATACCATTCTACCTTCAACATTTACTCCATTCACACTGGCTGTAAATTCTCTACTTTTTTGACTAATAATTAAATCTGAACCTTCTCTTCGAACTAGAAAAATTAAATCATCAGTACCTAAACTTGCAGATGGAATGGTCGCTGAAGAACCTCCATAACTGAAGCTGGTTGAAGAACCTATGAAAAATTCTCCTTGGTACAAATCTTCTCCAAAAGCAGATAAGGAGGGGTCTCCTAAGACCGCATTAATACCTTCCGTAGAATATGAAAGAGTACCAATTCTAAGTATATCCTTTGGTCGAATTGGGTAAACCAAACCAGCTTCTAGTTGTTGGCCATTTATAAAACTTCCATTGGTGCTACCAAGATCTTTGATATAGTAATTAGATCCGTATTTACTAATTTGAGCATGCTCTCTAGAAATACCAGCTTCGGGAATAAAGATCTCCGCTGACTCTCCTCTTCCAATAATTCCGCTACTGGAATTGGTACTAGTAGTATAGACGAGTGACGGATTCTCAATACTTCTTAATTTAATATTCTGCATGGGGTAATACTATAATTGTTCTTATAGAAAAGGAAGATTAAGAATCTTCATGAATGACACTTTAATCACTCTTTACCGCAAACTAGCAATTACTTTGGCTTATTTATCTTTTTCAATGGAAAGAAAAACCCTTGACATATCCTCATATAAATCCAGAGGGATTTCAGCTAGAGTCTCTATTTCAGATAATTTATTAGCTAAAACCTTAGATTTGTGAATAGGTACACCATACTTTTTAGCAACCTGCTTCATTTGACTTGCAATAATATTGTTTCCTTTTAGAGTCACTTGAGGAGCGCTCATTTTATCGCTTGAATAAGATACTGCGACAGCAGTGCTAACTCTATTTGTCGCCCTCCACCTAGAAGCCCTCAGTTCACCCTCTACATTAGTAGGTTTTGCCAGTTCCTTAATCATTGTTTTTACTCGATAATCTTCTGTTGGTCTTAGCAGTCAGTGGAACTTCTTTAGTAGAATCATCGACATTAAAATTAGGTACGGCTTCAATAACAAGTTCATCTCGAAGCTTCTCCTTTCTTGAAATACTCAACTTTGATTGGTCAATTGGCAAATATAGGGTAAATAAACTTCCATGTCCCTTTCTGCTATCTACGACTAGACGGCCCCCATTTTTTTTCGCTAACGCAAACCCTGCGGCTAACCCCATACCTTCACCGCTTAAACTAAGTCCTGATGAAGGATCAACATTTTTAGTTGTGAAAAATGGTTCGAAACATCTTCTTCTAGTTTCTAAATCCATCCCCACTCCATCATCCCTAACCCCAATGCGCACATACCTTCCATAAGGAACTTCATAATGAGGGCTATTTTTATCGATTTCAACAAAATCAGTGACGAGCTCTAATCGCCCATCAGCTTCCATTGCATCCTTAGCATTCGAAACCAATACTTGCATAATCCTCAGTACCTGGGAGGGATCAGCATACGTTTTAGGTAAATCACCAGAAAGATTATAAACGATATATTGCCTATCTCTTAGAATTCGTTGAAAGGATGCTTTATTCCGCTCCACCATACTGTTTACGTCTAAATCTTCTCCCTGCGGTTCTTCTAAATGGGCGAAACTCATTAGTTGCTTAACTAAGGAAGCTCCTTTAGCAGACGCCTCAGATATGAGCTTTGCTGATTTCTGCACTTGCTCCGGCTTATTTGAATAAAGATCCAATAAGGATGCTTGACCTAAGATCCCCTGCAATAAATTGTTAAAATTATGAGCAATGCCCGCAGCCAAGAGTCCTGAGGCTCTCATGGTCTCTCCTGCCGTAACCCTTTCTTCCAACTTCTTAGATAACAATACGGATGCCAGTTCAGCTGCGAAACTAGATAGGATATTTAGATCTTCATTACTTAAAGGCTTTCCAAACCTTTCTCCCTCAAAAGCTAGTACTCCCAATACCTGACCGCCAGCCAATAAAGGTATGATACCAATAGAATCAATTTCATTTTTAATTATGAATCGTTTAACACCTAAAGCATTAAGAATATCACCGGCATTTTGTAAAAGTAGTGGCTTCTTCTTCTTGATTACATCTGCCAAAGGATGGGACTCACTGCTGATGTCAATGTTCACTTCAACCAATTTTTTCTTCCATCCTTCACCATACGCGGAGGAGCCCACCAATCTAGTATTGGTTTCATTCAACAGGCCTACCCAAAATCGTTCAATCCCCAGTTCTGATTGCATTATTTCAAAAGACTTCTGAAAAATTTGTTCAAGAGAAAGAAAACGACTAAGCTCATGACTAAGTCTATAGAGAGCCTGTATCACCCTTTGCTTTGATTTAGTTTCTTCAAGAAGCTGCATTTGAACGACAGCACCACTAATATGTGCCACGACAGTTTTAACTAGAATTAAGAATGAATCATCGAACGAAATACCCTTGAATGGATAAACTAGAATTACCACACCCAATAGAGATGAACTAAATGTCAAAGGACATATAACGCAATTGGCTGGAGTAAGATCTTTATCCAAAAATTTAAAAACACCACCCTTCTTGGCTAAGTGTGGAATAACCACAACTTCATTAGATCTTTTAGCCCAATCAATTAATGCTGAAAATTCTGATCCAGCGGCTAATTCAATTTCAGACTTTTCGATATTAAAGCTAGATATAATAGCCTGGCTACTTGCATTCTTTTCCTCAACTAAAATTAGCCCTGCCTTGGCATCTAGAGCGCCTGACAACAATGGCAAAACCTGCTTTAAGTAGTCTTCCAAGTTTTCAGATTCACCAGAAGCCAAAACTACTTTAGAAATGGCACTGTACCCATCTTCCTGCCGTCTAGTTAATGATGAAAGTCTGTGCTCTGCTGTGACATCTGTACCGATACAAGTAATCGTATTTGAATCGACATCATAACTCAATCGAATTAAATATATTTTGCTTTCTCCAAATACTTTTAGACTAATTCTTTGAAGCAGAATTGGAGTCTCAGAGGAAACTTTACTTATCGCTTTTTTTAGGTCTGAATGAGAAACTTTTAGTGTATCTCTTAAACCCTCTTTCTCAAATTCGAATATGGATAGGTCTTCTGATCGAAAATTGCTACTTATGACAAAACATTCTTTATTAACTTCAATTTTAAGAACACCAGCATCTGCAAATTTAGCTTCGACTAAATTAACCCTTGTAATATTAGACTTATTAGAATTTTCGCTAGGGCTACTCTTTTTTATAGACAACAACTCTAATCTAGATTTCCTAACCAAAGATGCCGTCTGTGTTAGTAACGCTTGTAGCTTCTCTACCTCATGTTCATTAAAATCATCCAATCTAACAATACAAATATCAATTTCAGGAATCCCCTGATAATCCGAAATGATAGAATATAACTTACATGATGATAAATCGGTAAGCTTAAGTCCATAATCACTTAAAGTTCTTTTATTTTTCAGTTCGGTCAATAGCGCAAGTGAAGAAATTTGATCATCATCAACCAACGTATCATATATTTCAGAACTCCATTCTAAGGGAGGACAAAGGAAATTAAAACCTGAGTCACTTAACTTAACTAATATTTTAATAGGTTGGAATAGAATAGCCAGCTCTTCAGTCAACAACTCAAGTTGTTCCCTCACCGACTTTGCATTCTTAATACTATTTAAAAAACTACTCATTTGCAATGTTAAATACTTCTATTCCGAAATGACTAAGACCTTGGCCTTACGTATATTTTCAATATTCCCGTGCAATGCCGCTTCCTGATGCAAAGATTTCCTCTGCCCTTTTAATTGCGGGTCACCCTCGTCTTCTCGATTTTCTTTCTTAAGTTCTTCCATGTCCATCATCAACTCTTTCCTAATTCTAAATTTAGATAACTGATATTTCACCATCGCATAACACATAAAAAATAAAGCGAAGTTACCTAGAAATCCTTTTATTGAATCAATAAACAAAGGAACGATATAATAGCCCAACCCTTCTTCTAAAAACTTCGGCACTGTGGATACCACGCCGTACACAATTAAACTAATCATTAAGACCCAAACAATAACTTGTTCAAGAGAATACCAAAATAAACCGACAGGACACTTCAATCCATCTCGTTCACCAAAAACCTTTTTAAATCCCTCCAATGGATTTAAATTAGATAATTTTGGAACTATCTTTTTTATAGAACAAGATAATCCTACCTGCAGGTACTCAGAAAGGAGTGTAAGTATCCAGATAGGTGCCAATAGAATTATCAAATCTATCCATATAGATTGAAACCATTCAGCACTAAAATCTATAAGATCCTTGGAATTACCCCATTCATTTCCCCTCATTACTTTATGATAGTTTTGAAGAACATTGTTGCTAAAATAACTCATAAAATAAAGCGATAGATAACAGATAGTTATGTGGACAAAAACAGAGATCTCTTTAGCTTTAGCTACTTTTCCATCCTTTTTAGCCTTCTCTAGCTTCCTAGCGCTAGCTTCAAATTGTTTTTCACCACCCAAACTAACCTCCTTGTTTGCTAATAGAAAGGTATAAAAAGCGACTAACTTCCTTTACAATTTGGATAAAAGGCGTAGTCCAATTTGGATCTGTTACTAAAACCCATGGGACAATCAATAGACCAGAGAAGGCTCTAATTGAACCAAGATCCAATCCCAGACTAATTTTAGAATTAATCTTCATCATCAATGAAAATCCAATTTCAATAATGAGTCCAAATACAATCAATGGAAAAACTAATAGGAAACAGGAATAGAAGATGGTGGATACAAATTGGATTATCATTACTCTATTCTCAAAAAAGCTGCTTATTTCAGAATATTTTTCTCCGTTAAAACCACCAATACCAAGATATTCCGTACATAGGGAAAAAAGAGTTATAATTTCCGAAAAAATCTTAGGTTGAAAGAATATAAAAAGGACAAAATAGCCAGCATATATTTCAAGTCTTGAATCTCTGACTCCCATCTCTGGAGCTACTTGTTCTTGGAACTGGACCCCTCTAAAAGTATCAAGCATTCTGCCAACAAATGGGAAAACCTCAAACAACAATGAGAATATAACCCCGAGGCTAAGTCCTAATAAAATTTCAAAGGAAATTGAAAAAATCGGTCTTTCTAATACATGAGGATAGATTACGGCCGGGTAAGTATAAACACTAATTACAAATGAAAGAACGATAGAAGCACTCCTACCGATAGTCCCATTTAAAATTCGAATGGAGGAGAATAATAAAGCCCCCCTTAAATTTAAAAGTAAGAATACAAATAAATAGTTAGAAGTCATTTCCCGTCACATTCCTTGTTTTATAACTTGGACCGGACCTCTCGCAGTACCAACTCAGATATTCCTAATTAAATTAAAAATATGCACTGAGAACTCCGCCAATGAATGAAAAGCCTTAGCACCACCATAAATCGCCATTAATCCAAATAATACAACTTTAGGTACAAACGATAGAACTTGATCTTGGATTTGAGTTACAGTTTGGAGAAACGCTAGAACAAAGCCAGTAATTAAAAACACCAAAAGGGGTAATCCCAAACTCATAAAAAGATTATAATAAAATTGGTTAAATACTTCGGTATCAAAGAACATAAGCAGAATAACGATTAAACATGATAAGAAAGTATTAAATTCTCAAGCAATAACCGCCAACCATCACTCACAACAAACAGCATTAACTTTATGGGTAAAGAGATAGTCACTGGACTAACCATCATCATTCCTAATGCTGTTAATAGAGTTGAGATCGTTAGATCTATAGCTAAGAATGGAAGGAACAAATAGACTCCTATCGTACAACCTGCCCGCAATTCACTTACGAGATAAGCCAATAGTAAAGATGGAATAGCTTCATTCTTATCAATGCATAAGCGATATTCATCCATTCCTGTACTTTGATCGCAAATCACTTTAATTTCCGGGGCGCTTCTTCTACTATGGAAGTCTAAAAAATAGGCTCTTTCATTAATAGCAGTATTTTTTCTCATGAATGTGATTAAGGGCTCACCGATTGTATAGACCTTGGGTATAAAATCACCAAATTTCGCGGTTCCATTACCAAGATCTAACTGATGACATGCATTTAGACACTGAGTAAATACCGGGGACATGGTAAAGACAGTAAGGACCAATGCAATAACACCACTCATTGCTTGAGATGGAATTTGCCCACCACCTAAAGCATTTCTAAGGATAGAAAAAACAATTGATATTTTCAAGTAGGAAGTACAAGCCATTAAGACCAATGGCAAAAGTCCTAAAGCACCCAATACAACTACGTAACTCAGGTTTTCGCCCATCAAACTATTCATACGGCACCCCTTCGAGAATTAACTATATCAAAATACTCATCCATATCCTCAAGGTCACGACGAACACTATTTCTAATCTGCTCCTTCTTTAATATTGACTCTATAAGCTCTATCCTGGAGTTTACCATCTTAAGCTGAGTTAAATTTTCATTTTGCTTATTTTTAAGTTTATCTAAATCTACCTTGGTTGATTCTAGCTTTGCCTCACTAAAGCTCCTTAAATAGATAGCCCTATCAGCCCACCTTCGCCTCTCTTTAATCTCTAGGCCACTTATTCCAGATGGTATCTCCTTAGCTTCGCGAGCAGCATTGAGTAGCCTACTTGAAGACAAACGGTACTGTCTTTCCCTCTCAGTCAATTCTCTAAGCTTTAAAGTGATTTGTTGATTCTTTAGCCCTATTCTTTTTTGCGACTCTTTTTCAATTCGTTTTTTTATGTCCAAAAGTTGCATCTGCTTAGCCCCCTTGACTTTGCAACTTCTTCAGAGTTGACTGGACAGAATCACCTACCTTAGTTACTATTTCAGTTTGTAAATGACAGCGATTAATGGATTGTTGAAGGTCAAATAGCTCCCTATATTCGGTAGGCATCCTTGGTACGATCTCCTTCGCTTTTGTGGAGTTCACTTCCCAAGATTTTTGTAAGCCATTAAAAATCTTTTCAAAACTTCCAGATAAGCTATTTAAATTCTTCTCCGTGGCATTAGTACTGAGAAGGACAATTTCTGCACGTTTGGCTCCCGGCAATGTTGGAACCAACATTGTATTGATCTTAGACATAATACCCTCTTTGAAAAAATAGTTATTTTTAAGTGATAAGTATTTATCGTTTTATCTTCTTATTTGTTTCAAAAAACTAAATATAATTGGGGATTTCTAAATACTTTACATATTTAGCTCTAATTTACGGACGAATCCCTAAAGAAATTATTAGCTTGTCCCGATAACTAAAAGGATAGGTTAAACCATCAAGGATACTAAGATATGGATGTAAATAATGTTAGCTCAAGTGTTTCATCACAAGTAGCTGTAAGCGTTCAAAAAAGCGCAACGAAATCTGATGAAGCGATACTCAATAAGCTCTATGAAGGAATTTCAGAAAACCCGGCCCCTCGTCCGTCGGGACTATCTACCGGCCATAACTTAAACGTTAAAGCTTAAATTTAAAGATTTTTGTTTATTTAATTAGGTGGCAATCTGCAAGAATCGGAGTGACGTTTACCAAATAATCTGCTTATACGAATTCTATTATTTGCGAAGATTCGATAACAGAGATCTGATAACTGCTTGAGGACAGGTAAACTTGTAGCTGAGAGTAAATACCCTAGACCAATGGCTGAATAGGCCCTTCTAAAAACTTCCATACCAGTAATAATACTTCCATCCGGCAGGAGAGCATGGATATAAAGATTTAATTCTTTACTGGTCTTACCATACCTCGATGGATCAAAATCACTCCTTGAAATATCCTCAAATTCAAAATGCTTATTCTTATCTTGTCTCTTAAGAAAGTCCATTTCCATCGAACACAGCGGACAAGCACCATCGTAAAGAATTTTTAATGACCAATTATTTTCCATTACAGATAAGGACCTAATAGGACGGATAAACCTTACAAAGACTTTTAGCTTTTTGCCTAGTTTAGATTGGCTCTGCCAGGCAAAAAGCTAATTTGTTGAGACTACTCTTCTGGGAATTCTTCAATCTCAGTTTCAGCCTTATCTATCCCTTCTTCAGCCTTCTCAAGACCTTCCTTAGCCGAATCTAGCCCATCTTTGGCCATGTCCTGCGCATCACCTAAAGCTTCCCCTGCGCTATCAAGGGCCTTATTAGCAGTATCTGTAATTACTTTAGACGCCTCGTCAGCCGCATTTTTGGTATCTTCTAAAATTGCTTTTGCATTCTCAGTAGTATTTTTAATCATTTCGTCAGTTTCATTAGCTGGCTTATCGCAGGCATTTGTTACTGAAACTAATGCTATACTTAGCGCAGTTAAAACTTTTTTTGAGATCTTCATAAACATCCTTAAATTAAATCGACATATTAATAAATGGTTAATTACGATATTAACACATGCGACTTACGGTATCATGGCTAAAAAAAAAGATGCAAGACATACTATCGATAACCTACTAGAATGGTGAGGGACCGCCTTTGCGTGGCAATTTACGCGAAATATTTTAAATGTATTTTGACGCTCAGTTATAGGCTGTGTTATTGAGCATCCTATATTTACCCCACAAATAAACTAGGGTTTATATTCTTAGAAAATAGCAGAATTTAGCCACCTGCTATCATTACAAAAAATTAAAGTTACAACAGTTATTTAGGGATTGGATTATGTCTAAAGATGGAATTCTGGAATCAAGAAGAAATATAGTAGAAGAAGAATATTTTGCAAAAAAGAATAGAGAGGCTTTAGAAAAGTTGACCAATTCGGTTGTAACCTCAAAACGACCGTGCCCTATAACAGAAGAAGATCTACAACCAGAAGCATTTCATGGAGTAATAGTTTACAAATCAGCTTCAAACAAAGGTGTTTGGATTGAAGCCAATGATTTACAAAATCTACTAGAGTCAAATCAGGACCAACACCACAAAAAATGGAATCTTAATTTTTTCAAGCAATTAGCAGAAGAAACTAAATCTCTGCATAAACATGGCGCATTACAAGTAGCGGAATTAGATGAAGGCGTGAGACTAAGTCCAGTAAGTCGAAAGGCCATGGAAAAGATAGATGTAGCTGGCGTAATTCTTGATAGATGCCCCAGCACTGGTGGCTTATGGTTTGATTCAGGAGAACTTAAGCAGTTTATGGAAAAAATTGTCACGCTAAAAGACGACAATTTACTTTCTTCATTTATAGGAAGCTTGTTTAAGACCATTGGCTATGTTTCGTAGGAATTTTTTAAACAATAGTTTTATTATAAGTAAATAGAAGTCTTATTCACATTCACTTCATCATCAAAACGCAAAAACTATATGAATAATAGCCAAGTTTTAAAAATAGGTCTTAAGTACTGGGAAATTCTAATTGAGTATCTTGAAACTTTGGAGTTGGGCTATATCGGTGCGGGAATATTCGTAATTTTATTTGCTCTTTTTATTTATGAGTCCATGGCTAGCTCCCAGATATCTGTTAAATTTCTTTTAATTATCTTTGTTTTCATGATTGCGGTTTATTACTTTGGCAATATTATGTTTAGTGGAATGAACCCTGCCAAATTAAATAATTAGCTACTTTTTGAATTATTTTCTTAGCACACAAAAGTACCGCTTTAGCTGATTAAAAATCATTTTAGTCACGATATTACCTAGCGAATGCACTTCCGTGTCACATCATGTCCAATATTAGACATCCTGTGAGGCCGATCGTTTAGCATACAACATATAGTCTTGACTCTAAATCTCTATATCTTATCTATATTACTCAATTAATTATTCCTCTAAAAAAATAGCTACTATGTCTTCCATTTTGTCCTCGCTTCCCCTTGGTAAACGTGTTGGAATCGCATTTTCTGGTGGTCTTGATACGAGTGCGGCCTTAACTTGGATGCGAGAAAAGGGTGCGATCCCATACGCCTATACGGCAGACCTTGGGCAACCAGATGAAACTGACCCACAAGAAATTATCACCAAGGCTAATAAACACGGAGCAGAAAACGCAAGGTTAATTGATTGCAAACAACAACTTGTCAATGAAGGTTTATCAGCCCTAACATGTGGGGCTTTCCACATTACCACCGCTGGTAAAACTTACTATAACACGACACCTCTTGGACGAGCAGTAACTGGAACGATGTTAGTGCAAGCAATGAAAGAGGACGATGTCCACATTTGGGGAGATGGGTCAACTTACAAAGGGAATGACATCCAAAGATTCTATCGGTACGGGCTAATGGTCAATCCTCAATTACAAATATACAAGCCTTGGCTTGATGAGGCATTTGTTTCAGAACTAGGCGGCAGGAAAGAGATGTCTGAGTGGTTGCATGAGCGCGGATTTGACCTAAAAATGTCTGTTGAAAAAGCCTACTCCACTGATTCCAATATATGGGGAGCAACACATGAAGCTAAAAAACTAGAGTTTCTTAACGAGAACATGAAACTTGTAAACCCAATTATGGGAGTTAAATTCTGGGATCCCAATGAAACCATTCAAACTGAGGCTGTTAGTGTAGAATTTTTTGAAGGTAGGCCTATAAAAATAAATGGCATTGAGTTTATTGATCCAGTTGCTATGACCCTTGAGGCAAATAGAATTGGAGGCTGCCATGGGCTAGGTATGTGTGATCAAATTGAAAATAGGATTATCGAAGCCAAAAGTCGAGGGATCTATGAAGCTCCAGGCATGGCACTATTCGCTATTTGCTATGAAAGACTACTTACAGGTATTCACAATGAAGGTACGCTGGAAAACTATCATGTACTAGGTCGTAAATTAGGTCGTTTATTATACGAAGGCAAATGGTTTGATCCCCAAGCACTAATGTTAAGAGAAAGCCTACAAAAATGGGTAGGAAAGCCTGCTACCGGTACGGTTACTTTAGAACTAAGACGCGGAGACGACTATACTATCCTAGATACGGAAAGCCCTAACCTTACTTATGCACATGAAAGACTAAGTATGGAAAAAGTAGAAGGTTCTTTTGGAGTACAAGACAGAATTGGTCAACTCACCATGTTAAATAACGACATCACTGATTCTAGGGAGAAACTAGAAGTCTATGCGAAGGCTGGCGTAATTCAACTAGAAAATGTTGAGTCATATGGCCTACTGCCAAAGTAATATGAAAAAAGTTTGAGGGATTTCTTTTACTCTATTGGTAAAGTTGAATTTGCTGCACTTATTTCTAGTGTTCCCAGTTTCGACTATCAGTGCTATATCCTCGCACTTACATTCCCCAGACCTTTCATATGAATACTCCCAAAGATACATCTTTTTCTTCCATTAAAAATGATTTCCAAGCAGGACTTGTTGTATTTCTTGTTGCATTACCTCTTTGCTTAGGAATTGCATTAGCTTCAGGAGCTCCTCTCCTGTCTGGACTTTTAGCAGGTATCGTCGGAGGTATCGTCGTATCGATATTCTCTGGTTCGGAAGTAAGCGTAAGTGGACCTGCGGCCGGACTCACTGTGATTGTATTAGCTGCAATTTCATACTTAGGGGATTTTCAGTCCTTTCTAGTTGCAGTTGTACTTGCTGGCGTACTTCAAATATGTTTTTCATTTTTTAAGCTAGGAGGGATAGCCAATTACGTTCCTATCGCCGTGATTGAAGGAATGCTAGCTGCCATAGGATTGGTCATTATATTAAAACAAATTCCGCATGCTCTAGGCAGTGACTTTGACTATAATGGTGATTTTAGTTTTACCAGCATCACTACTGAAAAAAATACATTTACCGAAATCGCATCAGCATTCGGGACGATAGAACCAGGAGCTGTAATAATCACAACACTATCTTTTTTAATCTTGTTTTTTTGGAGTAAGTCAAAACTTCCAATAAAATCAATCCCTGCCTCACTTATAGTGGTGATCTCAGGAATTGCTCTCAATGAATCTTTTAAAATCTACCTCCCCGCATATTATCTTTCTCACAATGGAGACCATTTAGTTAACCTTCCAAATCTCTCCTTCAAAGAGAATTTTACTCCACCTAACTTTACTTCTCTATTTGATTACAAAGTCATTCAAATTGCCATAACCATTGCCCTCGTAGCAAGTCTCGAATCACTACTGTCCATAGAAGCTTCCGACAAACTAGACCCTTACAAAAGGATATCGAATCCAAACAAAGAATTATTCGCGCAAGGTTTGGGTAACATAGTTTCCGGACTAATCGGTGGATTACCAATTACGTCAGTTGTCGTACGAACTTCCGCCAATATCAATGCTGGATCAAAAACTTGGAAAAGCTCTTTTTTCCATGGGATATTACTTCTAAGTTCATTAGTCTTCATTCCAGACCTATTCAATAGGATCCCTCTTAGTGCCTTGGCTGTAATTTTAATTGCAGTAGGTTATAAATTGTGTAACCCAAATTACTTTGAGAGAATGTATAAACTTGGTCATATCCAATTTATACCATTTATTATTACGACCTCATCAATACTTTTAACGGACTTATTAACTGGAGTATTTATTGGTTTGCTCGTAGGACTATTCTTTGTCCTAAAATCTACGCATCATGCAGCCTTCATACTTGTAAATCAAGAAAATTTGTACTTATTGAGATTTAATAAAGAAGTTACTTTTTTAAACAAATCTGAATTGAAAAGTACCCTACGTAAAGTTCCTTCAAATTCCTCCCTAATTATAGATGGAATCGATGCCTTGTGCATAGATCACGATATAAAAGATGTATTAAGAGACTATAAGGATATGGCGCAATTCAATAATATTAAGCTAGAGATTAAACATATATTACTATAGATTAAATCTTATGGATGCTCATAAAAAATTACTTTTAGCTAACAAAGCTTGGGTTCAAGACAGACTAAGTCTTAAAAATGATTATTTTGTAAAAATGGCCGAAGATCAATCGCCTGAATTTCTATGGATTGGTTGTAGCGATAGCCGAGTTCCAGCTGAAGAAATAACAGGAACACAACCAGGAGAAATTTTTGTTCATAGAAATATCGCTAACGTTGTTGTTCATACTGACTTTAATTTATTAAGCGTGCTTCAATACGCTGTTGAAGTTCTAAAAGTAAAACATGTAATTGTTTGCGGTCACTATAATTGTGGGGGCATTAAAAATGCACTCTCTAATAAGCACCTTGGCTTGATTAATAAATGGTTACGTCACATAAAGGATGTATACCGACTCAATAAAACTGAGCTTGAGGGCATTCCAGAGGTTCAAGAAAGGTTTGATAGATTCGTAGAATTAAATGTGATTGAACAAATTCATAATCTCGCACAAACATCTATTATCCAAAAAAGTTGGAACCGTAACAACTCGCCACAGTTGCATGGTTGGGTTTACGACATAAGAACTGGGCTAATTAAAAATATTCATAACCTCGATTCTTCAAAGCAACTAGAAGATATTTATTTATTTGATTTTGAAAATCTTAAAAATTCCTTGTATAGCGAAGACTCTGACACTTAGTGAAAATGCCCTTTTCTGAAAAACATACTTTTGCCATCGAGCAGGCTGTTGAGTTATTGAATCGTGACCAAGTTGTAGGTTTACCGACTGAAACTGTATATGGTTTAGCTGGCGCGATTGATTCTAAAATAGCCTTAAGAAAGATTTTCACTTTAAAGGAAAGGCCTTTTTTTGATCCATTAATTGTTCATATTTCTGACTTCAGCCAAATAGAGCCCTTAATAAATTGCAATGTGGATCATATGATCAGAACTCTGGCACAAAAGTTTTGGCCTGGACCACTAACAATTATATTTTATAAATCTGATCTTGTGAATCCACTGATTACATCTGGTTTAGAAACAGTTGCTATAAGAATCCCAAACCATCCAATTGCGTTAGAAGTGATTAGAAGGTTAGGTAAGCCAATCGCAATGCCTAGTGCTAATAAGTTTAGCAAAACTAGTCCTACTTCTGCAGAGCACGTCATTGAAAGTTTTCGTGGCTCAGATCTATTCGTCTTAGACGGAGGTGCATCAAAAATTGGTTTAGAATCAACAGTAATTCGAATTAAGGGCAAAGATAAGGATGTAAATATCGAAATTCTACGACCAGGATTCATTACTAAAGATGATATTCATCAGGCTATTCCAGGAATTAAAACTATCAATTATCTGAACTCGATTTCTTCTCCAGGGAATATTGAACATCACTACATGCCGGAAAAGCCTCTGATAATTGTAGATCAACATATCTCTAAAATTTCACCAGAATTTCTAACCCAAACATGCAGCCGACTAAACACTAGCTTTTCTAAGCCCATGTTTTTAACTTTAAATCAGAATCCACAGATTGCAGCTCGGGAACTGTACTCAAAACTCAGAGATGCAGACAATTTAGATATAGATGTAATATTCATACCTAAGCCACCATCTCAGGAAGGACTTTGGGCGGCTATATGGGATAGATTAAATAAGGCTAAAACATTAAACCTGACTCTTCCCTAGTTCTTTATCGACCCCCACTTCCTAACAATACAACTGGTATTGTTTTTAACAGTAGATAAAGATCCCTGCTCAGAGACCATGTATTGATATATTCTAAATCTAGTTTCGCCCAATCTTCAAAATCTGTTATATTATTGCGCCCACTTACTTGCCAGATGCAAGTTAAACCAGGACGCATGCTCAACCTCTTTCTTTGTTTGCGACGATAATGTCCTACCTCTTCAGGTAAAGGTGGCCTAGGACCTACTAAGCTCATATCTCCACGTATTACATTAAATAACTGTGGCAACTCATCAATGCTATATGTTCGAATAAATCGACCTAGGCCTGTGATACGAGGGTCGTCTTTCATTTTAAATACAGGGCCATTCATCTCGTTTTGAGCTAATAACTCCCCAAGCTTGTCTTCTGCATTCGCATACATTGATCTAAATTTATATAAAGTAAAAATTCTCCCATTCAATCCAACTCGCTTTTGCCTAAAAAAGATCGGGCCTTTAGAACTCATTTTAATCAAAATAGAAATTAAAACAGCGAAGGGTAAGAGCAATATAATCAACAAGAGTGACAGTGAAAGGTCCAAAAAACGTTTAGCCACTAAAGAAAGGCTATCTGATCCTGTGGGAGAAGGATTGTAATGTATCACTGGGATATCACCAAATCGACCGATATCAGAACTGATAAAGCCCATACTAAATACATCGGCTGCAAAAGTAACCCTCACCCCTTCATCTACTGCGATCTCAGCTAAATCTTTAATAGTGGCAAAATGTACTACATCCTCAATAAACACTACCTCATCTATCGCATACTTTTTTAGACTCGTTTCAAAAGTTTCTGCATTAGCAATAATTCTAGCTCCGAGATCATAAATGGAACTGGCGCTCGTAGGTGAGACTAGGCCCTCACTGCTCATCTGAGCTAAAATATCTACAAATCCAGTTACCCTTATGCCTAACTCTGCTTGATGGGAAATTTCAAAATACAATTTTCGAGCTTGTGGGCCAGTTCCAACTATCGCAATGTTTCTAAAGTTTCTACCGCGCGCTCGAAAAAATCGTAATAGGACTAAAACGGATAAACGCTCCAATATTAAAAGAATGTTACATACGAGTGTAAATAAAGCCACAAAACTTCTACTTAGGTCTAGCTTTAATAAGAAAAGAACCGCACCAACACTCAGAAAAACTATGATAGTAGAGAAAAATAGAGTTTTGACTATGTGAAAGAAATTTTGCCTTCGCATACTCTTATAACCACCCATCATAGAGAGGGAGGAGTTATAGACTGGAATAGCTATTGCTAATATTATTAAATAAGAATCGATACTGCCCAATTCCAATAAGTCTTGCGGAAAGGGTAATACATCATGAAGAAAGGATCCCACGATAGAATCTCTAAAACTATGAGCTAGAAAGAATGAGAGGATAATAATTAGATTATCCCCTACTCTCTCAATAAATGAGACTACTCTCCAATATGTTTTGAGCATTCTTGTTAATTATGAAATTTCAATTTCCTCTACCCAATGCTTATACTCTAAAAGCTCTCCTCTCGCGGCACTAAGATAGGCATCCTGTAATAACTTAGAGATTGGCCCAACCGTACCAGTACCTACCGAATATTTATCTACTTCGACTACAGGACAAACCTTTGCACCTGTTCCTGTTAGGAATATTTCATCCGCCTTCATAAGTTCAGATCGAGCTATAGACCGCTCTAAGCAAGGGATTCCTTTATCTCTTGCAATTGTTAAGACTGAATCTCTGGTAATCCCTTCTAATATTTCATCATTAACAGGAGGGGTGATTAGAACTCCATCTCTAACCATAAAAAAGTTTTCCGCACTTCCCTCTATCACGTGGCCTTTATCATTTAAAAATAGCGCCTCATCATAACCATCCAACAAGGCTTCGGTCTTTGCTAAGGCTGAGTTAACATACAGTCCGTTTATTTTGCATCTTGCTGGAAGAGCATTATCTCTTGCTCTTGTCCAACTAGAAACTTTACACTTCATCCCACCTGTTGGGACGTAGTCACCTAAGGGATATAAAAATATAGATAAAGAATCCTCATATCCTACGCACTTAGGGGTAACCTTATTGTCCTTGGTAAAATTAGTAACCCGAATATAGACGTCATCTACGATTGAATTTCGAACTATAAGTTCTTTAATAATTTGTAAAAATTGAGCTTGGGAATATCTTTTTTGGAAATTCTGATATCTGAGCGTTTTACAGGAATATTTCATCCTTTCAAAATGTGCTTGAGACCTAAAGATATTTAGGTTACCGGTATTGGCATTCTTAAAAGCTCTCATTCCAGTAAAAACAGCTAATCCATACATAAAACCTGTATTGGATACGGATATTTTCGCCTCATTTGATGAAATATACTCTCCATCCAGAAACATGATGGAATTCTCGTGATCATATGTGCCAGTCATAATATTTCCTATTGCAGAACAAACTTATTTACATCAGAATAGTAATGTATGAGACTTATTATTAGTCTGATACATCATAGTCAAATAACAATTAATTAACCACTTCTATATATCTTCTTTTTACACTTCTAGCTCGAAAAATATGATTAAATATATCCTTCCAAAGGCTTTAATAGGCACATTTAGTACACTCTCTCTAATTTTGTGTATGTCCATAAACTCAACTCTGGCTGAGGATATAGACGACCCAATTGAGCCAATTAATAGAGCAATATTTAGTTTTAATAATGCTATTGATGAATATTTTCTAGAGCCCGTGGCCATCGGCTATGATTATGTCACGCCAGATATTGCACAAAAGGGAATTAGTAACTTTTTTAGGAACTTAGATTCCCCGGTATACCTGGTTTCGGACCTTTTACAGCTTAAATTTGAGCAGGCGGGCACCCATATGGGGCGATTCCTAATTAACTCTTCAATTGGCGTATTGGGTTTTATGGATATAGCGGAAGATTGGGGCATGAGTCATCACCAAGAGGATATTGGTTCTGCTTTTGGAAACTGGGGCATCGGACCTGGCTTCTATCTAGTTCTACCAATTTTAGGGCCAAGTTCACTAAGAGATGGAATAGGTTTTGGCGTAGAATCCTTTCTAACCCCTACGATTGCCATCACCTACTCAGATAGCATAAGGCAAAGGAATAAAAATTTGATCCTTGGTGGAGCAAATAGCTTAAGATACACCAATATCCGATCTAGGTTAATCGATCCTATTAAATCCGCTAAAGAAGCTAGCCTTGATTACTATTCATTTGTTAAAAATTCTTACCAACAAAATCGTGAAGGAGTGATTTATGATGGCCTATCTCCAGAGGACACTGGATTTAACGATCTTTATGAGGAGGAATAAGCTGAACCCAAGAAACTTTATACGACATCTAAATTAAACAAGACAGTTTAGATATGTTTTACAAGTCAAAAGAAATTCAATACCTGCTTAAATCTATTGCAGATAGATCAATGCAGTCAATCAACTCAAGTATAAAGCTTCTGTATTACTTGAGATTTCCTAAAGAAGACCTGCCTAAGCTAATTGCAAATACACTAAGAGATAACGAACGCCTCCTTTTAGAACAAGACTTTATTGGGAAATCACTAGCCAGTGCTCATATAGAGGAACTTTCAAAAATTCTTGATGAAGAACTAATGATCCTAGAGCAATCAATAATTTATAGACAAGTAAATAGAATCGCCTTATTTTTGGAAGAAAACAAAGCGCCAAATACTTTAAATTATGCCTTTAAAGAAGTCAGTAAAAATCTTTTAACTATTCAAGCCTTACTAAAGGACTTAGCAAACGAGCCCATTTCTTATCCTGCAAAAGAAGTACTTCTACTAGAGGAAGTACTATCTAGTATTCTACTTGATAGTAAGCTTGGTCTAGAATTTTTTGTTCATTCATTGAGCAAATTGGAAAAACAAAAAAGAACGGCTTTAGTTTGCTCTTTGGACTCTCATTTAAAAACCTATTCAAATCTACCACCTGTAGATAAAAATATTATTGGCCCCAATATTAAAGCAAAACTAAGACCCGAATTAGTTACTTCTATGGCATTTCAACAAGCAAGTAAGGAATTACATCTTGTGCTAGATGCATATAAACCAGAGGACTTGGTACTTTCCACATAGGAAGGTAGATCAAGGCTTATGAATAAAAAGACCCATAAATAAAAAGACGCAGTATAGACTATAAGTTATAAAGAGCGCGAAGCTTATCCTCTAAGCTCTTAGAGGTTGCCACTAATGGCAATCTAACTGTATCCTCTTTAATTACACCCTTTAATCGTAAAACAGTCTTTGCAGGACATGGGTTCGGCTCTAAGAACAATGCTCTAATTTTATGCACGATATCTGCCTGAGCCTTAAACGCTCCTTCCCAATCTTTTTCTACCGATGCATTATAAATTTTCAATAACTCATCAGGCATAGCACAACCTGATGCTGTAACTGCTCCTGCGCCATTGCAAAGCAACATATATGCAAGAGACCCATCGTCGCCTGCCAATATAGATACTTTATCCCCTAGGAGTGCTCCAATTTCAGTTAAACGATCGACTGAATCACTTGCTTCCTTTATCGCAACAATATTCGGCTCTTTGCAAATTCGATCTAAGGTATCTACGGCAATGCTTACAACCGTTCTCCCAGGTACGTTATAAACTATGATGGGAGTCTTACCAACACGTCCTAAGTGTGAAAAATGCTGGAACATGCCTTCCTGAGTGGGCTTATTATAGTATGGCACAACTGCCAAAACTCCATCAACGCCTACCCCTCTAATCTCTTCAATAAATTTAATACTTCTATTCGTATCGTTAGAAGGTCCTCCAACAATTATTGGAATTCGACCTTTAATAATTTCTTTGGCCCTCTTAGTTAGAAGGATCATCTCATCCATACTTAAGGTGGGAGATTCTCCAGTAGTACCGTAGAGCACTACGCCATGCACTCCTTTAGAGATTTGCCATTCAAGCAATTTATCAAAGGACTCAAAATCAATTTCGATACTTCCATTCACAAGATGAAAAGGAGTAATAAGTGCTGGGAATATACCTCTAAACATAAACTAATCTTCCTCTAATGGCAGGTTTTCAATTACGCTATTAATGCCGAGATACGTGACTCTAAGTATATAGGGAGACTTACTCGCATATCCCGAACTGTCTTCGGCTATCACAATATACTCATATTGCCCGCCGGTCTTAACGCTCTGATCTTCATAACTAAACCACTGAGTTTTGGGGTTATGTACCTTAATATCAAACTCTAATTCTGCAATACCCAAAAATGATTCAGAAGAGTCTTTACTTAGCGCCCTTCTACCAACTGAAAATACTGCTAAGTCAGTCAGTTCATCCCCACCTACGGTATCAAGTGGTGCTTGGAATCTAAGCTTCAAACCTGTGTCTGTTGGAATTATTTCTAAGAATCTGACAGATTGAGGAGCTATCTCCTCTGGAGGTTTCGGAGGTCCCTTCCTGCCACAAGCCATAGAGAGTACTAGGATGATAAAAACAACGGATTTAATGAATTTGTTAATTAACATATTTTCGATGGGAGTATTATTTATCCTAGAGCCTACATCTAAGGCACCAGAAGTTCAAGCCAGAAGTTAAATAGGCATGCGCAAATAAAATAGCCTGAAGCTCCGATAGTTTTAACTTGTTAAAGCCTAGCTTGTAAGAATATAAGTTCATATAACAATATCCCCAAAACACCCTAGGCTATGCTCTAGGCAATTGGTGATGTTATCAAACTACCTTAATGCACAAATTTATGAGAAAAGCGGAACCAAGAGAAATTGTAGAAAGTAGGTATAAACAAAGACGGAGCAAAGTCCTTTCTAACCTAAAATCTTCTATCTTTATAATACCTTCCTCAGATCATCTTGTTTTATCAAGAGATCAAAACTTTCCATTTAGGCAAAATTCAGATCTTTTGTATCTCCTTGGCCTGAAAGAAAGTCCAGCTGTACTTGTTCTAAAACAAAATTCCTCTCCTAAATCTATCTTATATATTAAAGAAAGGAATAAGGAAGAGGAACAATGGAACGGGGAATCACTTGGATTAAGAAGAGCTAGAAAGAAATTCAAAATTGATGACATCCGAGATATTTCAGACTTTGAAAAAGACCTGCCATCATTGCTTCAAGGTAACAAAACTTTATATTACTCATTAGGTAGCTCCACGAGTATTGACCCACTAATTATTAAAGCTATGTCTAATCACATAGGCCCTAGATTTAACTATCCCAACGAGATTAAGGACTCTAGGTTGATAACTTCTGAGTTACGATTAATTAAAGATAAAGATGAAATCTCCTCTTTAAAAAGAGCTAGCAATATTACTGCCAAGTCGCTAAGAGAGCTGGTACCATATATAAATACTTTTAAAAGTGAAAGACATTGTGCCTCAGAACTAGAAACTCTTTTCATTAAAAATGGAGGCCATGGCACCTCTTTTAAAACTATTATTGCTGGCGGTAAAAATGCTACAGTACTTCATCATTCACCTAACTTTTCACCTCTCTTCAAAAGAGAGTTAGTACTTATTGATTGTGGGGCTGAGTTCAATGGTTACGCTGGTGATATTACGCGAGTATTCCCAGTGTCAGGTAAATTTACAGAGATCCAAGCAGAAGTCTACGATGTTGTTAAGGACTCTGTTTATGATGCCTTAGTTAAGGCGAAGGCTGGAAATAGTCTTGATGATATTCATAATGCCGCTGTTAAAACTTTAATTAAAGGACTTATTTCACTTGGCGTTCTTAAAGGCTCACCTTCACAACTCTACCAGAAAGGCGAATATAAAAAGTACTTCATGCACAGGACAGGTCATTGGTTAGGCTTAGACGTACATGACATTGGACCGATCTCATACAACAATCACGACATTCACTCCTACTTAAGGCCTCTCGAACAAGGGATGGCATTTAGTATTGAGCCAGGACTATATTTTGATCCTAAAGATAAGGATATACCACCAGAATTAAGGGGGATAGGAATCAGACTAGAAGAAGATGTACTTATAACGAATAAAGGACATGATGTATTGTCCAAATCTATCCCTCTTGATAGGAAAGAAATTGAAAATCTATTCTAAGGAAAAACTATGAAACTTAAATTTCTATTTATTCTACTTGCACTTTCTGTAACTTCATCAACTTTACACAGTCAAGAATTAGGAAATCCAAGTAAGAATAATATAGACTCAACTATTTTCCTAAGTGAAGAGGTGACTTTCCCTTTGGCTATTACGAATAGTAGCGTAAGTTTTAATTTAAGTTCATCTGGAAAAACTGCAGTAGAAGCCAATTCCGCTCTACAGGCTCTCAAGAAAAAGCTTGCAGCGCTAACTAATGAAATGAGCTTAGCGGTAGTTAATCGAAGTTTTACAGGTGGCTCAGGCACAGGAACTAAACTTTCCTACACTACTCCGATCCTTATCACAGAACATATTACGGCTACTATAAGTGAAAATAAACTTCATAAATTTCTAGATACGATCATATCAATCCCTGAAGTAAGCATTTTGGATATTGAAGCCTTAAAAAATGATACCTCTCTAAGCAAAAACCAGGCTTCTAGTAAGGCGGTCAATCAAGCTATTAAAAAGGCGCAAACAATTGCAAATGACCAAGGAATGTTACTGGATGGTATTCTGGACATTACAATCACAGAAGAGCCTACAACCTCATCAATAAGAGAGCAACTTAATCCAGATAGAAGTAATTCTATCTCAAACCCTATCGAAATAAAAATCGTAGCTTCTCTTAGGATTAAGTTGAAGGCTAAGTAAAATTAACTCTTCAAGGCTATCTTTTCGACGTCTCTTCTAGCCATGATTATTGATTTTGTAGATTGCTTCAACATACGAAAATCATGCCCCATACGTTCTTTATCCATATCATCTACGGATTTCTGCAGGCTACTTAGATTATCCGAGAATATTCTATAACCATATAGGGAGCCCGAACTCAAAGTACTACAAAGCTCTCTGACAGCATGCCAAGACTCAGCATCAATCCCTTTTTCAATTGAATCTAACTTAGATGTCAATGAATCGATGAATTTTAATACCATTGGAGCATACTCAGGCTCCTTGGACAAAATCTCTGGAATAAAGGGCAAGGCTGGGATACTATCATCTACAGTTCGTTTCGGCAATAAACCTTCCATAACGCTAATCATCTTATCTTTAGAAGATAATTTACTCATAAACGCATCACATCCAGAAGACATAGATAGTCTTTTTTCATCTTCAGATGCCTGGCCTGTAATAGCCAAGATAGGTAATTTATAACCCTTACTTCTAAGCTCCCTAGTCGCAGTGTTCCCATCCATTACTGGCATGTGAATATCTAAGACGATAATATCAAATGGGTTTCTACTATTAAGAGCACTTAGAGCTTTATTCACACACTGCCCACCATCGTTGACTGTTTCAACTAAGGCACCAGACTTTGTAAATAAAAATTTAAGAATTTCTCTAGAATCTTCACAATCCTCGGCAATTAAGATTCTTTTCTTACTGATAGAACTATTAAGCAACTGCATATTTACCTCGAATAATTGTACGACACACTACACAGTGGGTTTATCGTCAACAGGAATGAGAAGCTTTAATTGTATTTAAATCGAGGGGGGGGGCTACTTAGAATTCTTAATGTCTCTATGAAATGTTTGAACACTGTGTCTATATTCTCTAAGGATTACAGCTAGTTCCTCTGAGATCACGACTGACCTATGCATACCGCCAGTACAACCTATTCCAATTGATAGATAATGTTTCCCCTCTAATTCATACTTAGGAATTAAATAAAGAAGCATATCTTTAAGTTTATTAGTAAACTCAAGTGTATCTGGATTTCTAGCGACAAAATCTCTAACTGGAACACTTAAACCTGTCTGCTCTCTTAGCTCAGGTTCAAAATATGGATTGGGAAGAAATCTTACATCAAACATCAAATCAACATCCACTGGAGTACCATACTTAAATCCAAAGGACTGTATGGTAATTAATATGGACCTACTAGACTCAAGAAAGGCTTCAATCATTCGTCTTAAATCATGAATACTCGTTCCGCTAGAATCAATAATTTGATTAGCTTCACTTCTAAAATCTCGTAAAAGTTCCCGTTCCTTTTTAATCGCATCAGTAATAGATTTGCAATCAGAATTTTTATCTAAAATCGGATGTTTTCTACGAGTTTCTCGGAATCGCCTTATTAGTACTTCATCAGAACAGTCTAAGAATATCAATCCTACTGACAAACCCACCGCATTCAAGATATTTCTAGCGCCATTTACTAGTGGGAAAGACTCCTCATCCCTACAATCTACTAAAAGAGCATACTTGATACTTTCCTTAAGCTTTGACTCTTTAGACTTCCTTACAACCTCTTCGGCGAACGGAATGACTAATTTAGCAGGAAGATTTTCTACGCAAAAGTAACCTAGATCCTCTAGCACGCTCAGTGCACTAGATTTACCAGAACCTGACACACCAGTTAGTAGTATAAGATTATAATCTTTCATATAGGACGAATGCTACTACACTTTATAAATAGTTCAAATAGAAAACTATATTAAAGCATATATGAAGACTTCTATACCGTAGAACTAAAAATCTTGGCCTAGGTTATACAAAAGTAGAAGCTAGGCCAAGATAAGTAAAATCACGGATAGAACTTTTTCTAGCCTTGCGCGACTGGTACTTCTAGTTGCGTGCGATGATTGGAAGTCTTTTCTTTATTCTTTCGGAGCTGAGCCTCTATGATATCAGCTACCTTATCAATCGCGGCATATAAATCAGCGTTCGATGATTTAGCAACAATGTCGAGACCCTTAGCAACTAGATGCACTTCAGCAAGTTGATCTAATTTTTCAACAGAAAGAATAACATTGGCCGTTGCTGAACCTTGTACATATTTTGAAATTTTTTGAGAAACCTTATCTATTGCGTAATTCTTGATAGCTGATGTTGATTCGGTATGTCTAAATGTTACCGAAACCTTTAAATCCAATGCTACTTGATCTCTACTCATAGGTGAATCTCCCTTTTTGGTTTTATAGTATTACATCTTTTAATATATAGTATTTGACGGACTTATGTTAGAAAATATTTAAGTTAAAATACTTTTTTTCTTCTACTAGATGACAATATACCTAGCATTTCCCTGTACTTAGCGACAGTTCTCCTAGCTATATTTACACCTTCACTTTTAAGGTTTACTACCAATTGCTGATCACTTAAAGGTTTCTTAGGATCTTCCTTCCCCACAATATCCCTGATTCTTTCCTTTACAGCTTCAGATGAAACGTCTCCATCACCACTACTAAGGCGAGATGAGAAGAAAAACTTTAACTCATAAACTCCGTGAGGGGTATGAACATACTTATTAGAAGTGACTCTACTGATAGTGGACTCATGTAACTCTACATCTTCTGCCACCTCCCTCAATACCAAGGGACGAAGACCTGAAACACCTTTATCTAAAAACTCTCGCTGATACTTCATCACACTCTCTGTTACCTTGTAAATTGTTTGTTGACGTTGATGAATACTCTTAATAAGCCATTGCGCTGATTTAATTTTATCTTGTAAGTATTCCTTGTCTTTACCACTTAGGCCCTTAGCGCCACTAGAGATTAAGCCTGTATAGTCTTTACTTAATGCAATTCTAGGCAATCCAGAATCATTTAAAGAAATAACATAATCCCTCCCAGCTTTTTTCACATAAACGTCAGGCGCAATGTATTGTGGTGGATCTATCGAAAAACTTCTTGCTGGTCTTGGTTCTAACCCTTGAAGCTCCTTTATTGCTTCATATAAAACCTCTTTCTCTAAGTTTTCGGATTTTAAAATACTATCATAATTTCGCACTTCAATTTCACTTAAATAACTCGAAACTAACTTCCAAACTAAGGTATCTCTCTTACCAACTGAATCTAGTTGGATTAACAAACATTCCTTTAGATCTCTTGCACCTACACCAATCGGATCTAGAGTCTGTATTACTCTTAATACTTGCTCACAATATTCAGCTGGGATATTTAAGGAATCCGCAACCATTTCAAGGTCTAATTCTAGAAAACCGTTGTGATCAAGATTTCCAATAATATAGTTAGCTAATTGGCGTTGAGTTGTATCTAAATCACTCGTCTGAATCTGCCACATTAAATGACTAGATAAACCTTCAGGAGCAGAGACAGTCCCTTCCAATGCAGAAACAGCATCGACAGGCGCGCTCCCCTTTCTGGCATTTTCATAAAATTGACCGTTGAACTCAAACTCTTCTGTTTTTGACTCTCTTCTAATATCACCACGATCAGTCTCTTCTACTGAGTCTGTAAAAGAGAGCTCAGTATGATCTTTTTCAGCATCTTTTCTATCGCTATCACTCCCTCCTTCATGGCCGACTTCCTCTAAAGCAGGATTTTCCATCAACTCCCTCTCAACAACTTCAACATAGTCCTGATGGCCTAACTGCAACATCTTTATCGCTTGTTGCAATTGAGGAGTAAGAACTAAGTTCTGCGAAAGTTTTTGTTGTAATTTTATCTCTAAAGCCATACCACCTGTGTTCTATTGAAATACTACCGATTAAGATGACGCAAACATAGATAGGTATTCATAAAAGAATCAAAAACCATGCCAAAACGCCTAATGAATCCACTTCGATGAATACAATATGCCTATTTTCAACTACTTAAATTGAATTTTCCGGTGCAAAAATACGCATAAATTAACACACCAATTATGTCGGTTGATTTCTCAAATTAATTTATAGCTTTAAAAACAAATCTTGGGCAGGTACAGAAAATCAGTACCGTTAAGCTTAATGAATCTCGAGGCTATCATCCTCGTATTCTGCTTCCAAGTCCTCAATATACTCTTCTTTTTGAGAACCTTCCTTAAGATAAGTAAAAGGCCCGCTGAGAGCATAGATAAAAAGTATAATTGGCATAGAGACCCTATCGAACTTCCACACCAAAGTAACAAGTACGCACAAACATAGAACGAGTATGACCGGATCAATTCCGGAAATACGGAATTTCTTAAAGCTTTCATACCGAAATGTTGAGACCATACATAAGGCTAGACAAGTAACATAAATTAGTACCAATCCACTCACTACAAATGTAGGACTCTCTTTTGGATAAGCATAGACCAAAGTAGCTAGGCAACATGCCGCAGCTGGGATAGGTAATCCTACAAAATAACTCTTCGCTTCACTAGTTGTTGAAACATTGAATCTTGCTAATCGAATTGCACCACCTGCTACGAATAGGAATGAAGCTAGCACCCCAAGTTCATCCATCTCAGCACTAAAAGCCCATGACCAAACGATTAGACTTGGAGCAACCCCAAATGCCACTAAATCACATAAACTATCAAACTCCCGGCCAAAAGAACTAGTAGCATTAAATTTTCTTGCCACCCTGCCATCCAGACCATCTAAGATAAAAGATAAAGCGATGTATTTCACAGCCAGCTCATAATTACCCTTAATTGCAGTAATGATTGCGAGGAAACCTGCAAATAAACTACCAATGGTAACCAAGGATGGTAAGATTAGAACAGGCCGACCAATTTTAGAGGAAAGACCGCTGGAGAATGAAGGCATAAGTTACTTACCTAGGTAAAATAGTGAACAATAATACCTATTCATACTATAAAAATATTTTTTGAGCTACTTGCTCATCGCAGGAATTAATAGTAAGAAGAGAGGTAATTAACATCCTGAGACCGATAAGGTCATAATTAAATTAGATATACTTAAAGCATATGGCAAGAATTACTATAGAAGATTGTTTAATTAACGAAGAAAATAGATTTTCGCTTGTTCGGCTAGCTGCGAAGCGAGCTAAACAATTATATGCTGGTGCTAAGCACGTTACAGATACAAAAGGTAATAGAGCGGTTGTTTCAGCTCTTCGAGAAATTGCCGCAGGCAAAGTTACATTTCCTCGACATGGCAATGCAGAATCTGGCGATGATACTGAGGATTCGCTAATTAACTAAATAGTACCATTCTTCCCTACTCCCTTTGTTAAACCCTGAAATTGCAGTGCTTGCTTAGTGGTGTCTTAATGATTAAGTAATAATGATATTTAAAATAACTATCCCCAGTCCTCATCAGGGGATATCGAAGAAGAATCAGATACCTTAATAAAAAGACTACTTTGATGCTATTTTAGCTGCTCGAATAAATTCTTGTATTTAAGAATAATTTATTGCATCACAATATAGATTATAAATTCATAAAGTATTCCATTGGAACTCCAAGAAATCATCTCTAGTTTCACTTCCTACACTCCAGATGGAGATGTTGAACTGCTTAGGCGTGCTCACAGCTTTGCGTTAGAGCATCACAAAGGACAAACTAGAGCCTCTGGTGAACCTTATATTACTCACCTTAGAGAAGTTGCTTTTCTTGCCGCAAAGATGAGGCTTGATGCGCCATCAATTGCCACTGCCCTTCTTCACGATACGGTTGAGGATACTGATGTCACGCTCGATGAAATAAGAGTTCATTTTGGTACCGTCGTTGCAGATTTAGTAGATGGAGTCACCAAACTAAGCCAAGTTAAGTTTACGAATAGAGAGGAAGCTCAAGCTGAGAATTTCAGAAAAATGCTTCTAGCAATGGCTAAAGATCTTAGAGTACTACTTTTAAAACTCTGCGATAGAACTCATAACATGAGAACTCTAGAGTTTCTTAGCGAAGCGAGAAGAGAAAGAATTGCACAAGAAACCCTAGATATCTATGCACCACTTTCCCATAGGCTTGGTATCTACTGGATTAAATCAGAACTAGAAGATCTCTGCTTACGTTATCTACACCCCCAAGAATATCAGTCTATTAAAGAAAAGGTTTCCGCTTCCAAAAAGGAAAGAGAAACATATATTCAAGAAGTAGTTACGCTTTTAAACAAAGAGCTTCGCGAAAATAAAATTGAAGGCGAAGTAATCGGAAGACCCAAACATTTCTTTTCCATATATCAAAAGATGAAAAGAAATAACGTTGAGTTCGATGAAATATACGATTTAATCGCGTTTAGAATAATGGTTTCAACTCCGATGGATTGTTATGCTGCGCTCGGAGTAATGCATGCAGGATGGAAACCAGTACCTGGTAGATTTAAAGACTACATCGCCATGCCTAAGCAAAATGGCTATCAATCACTGCATACCTCTCTAGTCGGCCCCAGAGCTCACAGGATAGAAATACAAATTCGTACAAGCGAAATGCATGATGTGGCAGAGAGAGGGATTGCGGCCCACTGGATGTATAAAGAAACACCTAGGGAAAACAAAACTGAACCTAAACGGAAAAGAACAAAATCAGTTGAATTAAACTGGATTAAAGATTTAGTAGAGTCTGAAAAGACTTTCAAAGATCCACATGAATTTCTTAATTCAGTCAAAGGTGACCTATTTACTGAAGAGGTATTTGTATTTAGTCCGAAAGGTGACCTAGTTGCACTTCCTCGAAATGCAACCCCCATTGACTTCGCTTTCCATATTCATACCGATGTAGGTAGTAAGTGCATTGGGGCTAGGATCAATGGTCAACATGCTCCCCTCACCTATAAACTCAGAAATGGCGATTATGTAGAGATTATCACTTCTGACACTCAGACTCCTGGAAAAGATTGGTTATCACTTGTTGTAACTAACAAAGCTAAACAAAGAATTAGAGCACACATAAGGAATCAAGAACGATTAAGATCTATCGAAATCGGTAAGGAATACTTAGTAAAAGACCTTAGAAAAATCAAAAAATCACTCGCTTCTGTTCTCAAAGATGGTTCTATTGATAAGGTTTTAAAGGATTTTGACGTAAAGGACATAGACTCGCTTTATGCTGAAATTGGTTATGGGAAATTATCCGCTAAGTCCGTTGTAGTCAAACTCTCACCTGAGATCAACAACCTAGATGAACGCCTCGGGAAGGAAGACTCTATACTCCAGAAAATCTTTCAGAAAGCTGCCAAAGTACTTAAAGACAGCTCTGGAATTAAAATTCAGGGGATGGATGACCTGGTATTTCGATTTGCCAAATGTTGTGAACCATTACCAGGCGACCCAGTTGTTGGCTTCATATCAAGAGGTAGAGGTGTAATTATACATAATAGAGACTGCGCCCAAGCTACAAGTTTTGATCCTACTAGGCTCATTGAAGTTGAATGGGATTCAACCGTTAAGACGACTAGGAATGTAACTTTAGAAATTCTTTGTGAAGATAGAATTGGAGTTTTAGCCGCACTTACTCAAACAATTTCTGCAATTGGAGCGAATGTAGCAAATGCAAAGATCGCTTCCAAAACGAATGATCAATCTCTATGTACATTTGATATGCGAGTAGAGAATGTACTGCAACTTAATTCACTAGTTAAAGCAATAGAAAAAATTAAAGGCGTAATCAAAGTAGAAAGACGATCTGGATCAACTGACTGGCGCTCCTAGCTCCTTGAGAGACATGCGAACTTGACCAATCCAGTCCTTGTTAGCTTTGGGACTAGCAGGACTTGGATGCAATATATCCCCTACTAAAACCCCCTTTTCTGCGACCTTTTCAAGACGCTTTCTAGCAAACTTACCAACCCCTATTAGCCTTTCGAATTGACCTACCTTAATCAATTCAATAAGTGCGCGGTCACAATAGGCAAATAAAGCTTCCCTTTCTTCTATTGAAAGTTTATCTGGCGTTCTATTAGCCCCACCCTCTTCCATAAAGACTAAAGGACAATAATTCCAAACAAAGTATTTAGAAAAAAAATTATCTTTTGTAATAAAATCCTCTTTCGCCCATCCCCATAATCGAGAACCACTTACTTCTCGCCTCTTACAATCGAATCCGTCTATTGGTCGTTTAGGATGCACCTTACTTGGTTGCTCCACCTTTTCTTCAATTCCCATAAAATCTCTAACCAAAACAACATCACCAAAAGGCACGCCAGTTTGTGCCATTCCAAATGGTCCGGGGTTCATCCCTAATAAAAGATTAGAAGATTCATCTTTGAGACATGTAGAGATATATTCAGAAAATGATTGCCAAGCATATTGCAAGGGATTATAGATAGTTAACAATTGATCGCTAAATTTCAGTTGATCGCAACCATCCCTTAACTTCTCGCATATTGGAATAAATTTTTTAGACGCCTTTGATCTATGCATTGGATTTTTGTATCTTCAAAAAAGCTTCCATGAAATTGGACTGTTTTTCCTGAGCAATTATGACTAACTCTTCAGCAAAACCAAATTCTACTAATTTATCAGCGTCATATTCCTTCATAAGCTTTTCGTACTGTAACTCCACCTTACTACTGTCCGCATCTTTATCAAGTAATAAAATTTTATAAAATTCATGTAAATCTGATTGACCACTTTCGCTGGCCATCTTATCAATCTTATCCAGAGGAAGGCCCAATGTCTGACATGCTATTTTTAAATATGCATGCTCTTCTTCACTATAAACACCATCTGCCAATGCTAATCGAATTAACACATCTGATAACCAAACATACATCTGTGGCTTATCCGATAAGGCTTCCTTATAACGAGTAACCATTTCTAAGAACGTAACGGAAGTGCGCTTCGTTTCGTTAAATACAGTTTGTACGAAAGTTCTTTTCTCAGAATCGAGCTTTAATGTACTCTTTATTAGTTGACCAATGAGATTAAGCTCCTCCTTCCCAATATCTCCATCACTGCCAACGAGTAGGGCAAGTAATGAGAAAGTACAAATATAAATCTCCCTTTGTTGAGTGCCTTGATCAGTTTTCTCGAATGGGCCCCAGCCCACCTTTTTGTCTAATTCATTCATAAGCAAATTGTTTAGGTAAATTTATACTATTGCTCTGTTATTTAACCCATGATTTATTTAAAGGCTAATAGAAACAAATATAGGATCATACATGATAAAAGTAAGAAACCTCCTGTTGGCGACTTTAGCCATAAGCAATTTTTCAGTAAATGCACTAGCTGATGATTTATCAACCCTCGGGGCTGGTTCCATCAAGGAAAAAGCCGCTCCTGCGCCGGATTGCACTCCAGTTGTAAAAGAACCTGGAGCTTGGGATCTCAGTGCCGCTCTAGGTTTTAACCTTACCAGTGGGAATATTAGTTCAAGATTGCTAACCGCAAGCTTCAATGCTGAGCGAGAAAAAGACTCTGACATCTATAAGTTTAATATCACTGGCGCTGATGGGGAACAAGAAGATGAAAAAACCCAAAGATTCATCAGATCAACCGCAAGATATAACCGACTAATAAGCGATAGAACATATCTAGGTGCTGGTGGTTCATTCTTAAAGGATGATATTGCCAATGTCGATTACAGAGGGGTAATAAGTCCTGGCATAGGTTACTATGTAGTTAAGTCAGATGATGTTGAATTATCTTTTGAAGGTGGGCCTGCATATGTTTGGCAGAAACTCACTGAAACAGAAAACTTTCTTGCAGCAAGAGCAGCAAATGACTTTTCTTGGAAACTTAGTGAAACAGCTAAGATTTTTCAAACTGCTGAGTTCCTATTAAATACAGATGAAACTGAGGAATATATAATAGTAGGGACTGCAGGTCTTGAAGCATCCCTAACCTCTAGCCTAGCACTAGTAACTTCGATTCAAGATAGATTTAATAGCGTTCCAGCAGATGGAAGACAAAAAAATGATGTCTTAGTAACGACAGCCTTAAAAGTTGCTTTCTAATCCAACATAATATGTGAGGATGTCTAAAAATCATCCTCACATATATCCTCGATTGATTTTCTAAAAAAACATCCAAACTACAAATTGGATATGGGAAGGAACCGATAGGATAACGTTTGGATTACTACTTCAATAAACTCTTTTGAACATCCAATACCAACTCCTTGTTACCCACATATAAAGAACTCCTCTGATGTCTTTCTTCAGGCACGACATCTAGAATATCTCTTCCTAAATCATCAATTGCCATACCACCAGCCTCGTGGGCAATGAAAGCTACTACTGCAGCTTCATATAAAAGCCTTAATTTACCTTCGGGTTTATTTTTTGAAACGTCCTCATGGTTTATAATTGATGGGTATAAAAACATCCCACCGTTATGAAGCAATCGATGAAAATCTACGACTAAAGACCCGGCATACCTAAAACTATACGCACTCTCGTGTGAATCAAGCCAATCCTTTATCTTCGTATTGTATGCAGTCCTATTAGACACATTCCAAGACAACTCCCAAGATTTTGGTGACTCTGGGAACATCAGCTTCTTAGGCCGCACATATGTACCGGTTTCATCTAATAAGAATCTATAGGTACCGGAATTTCTTAATGCAAAGGTAAATAGCCCTGAGGGTATTAAGAACATTCCCGCAGCGATAAACTCTCTACCCGTCCTCAGTCGATAAGTTTCAGTAGTATCTAGATCTCGCTTAACAATAGAAAATAAGAATCCAACGGGCAAACTATGCTTAACATTACTTGAACCATCTATTGGATCAAAATATACGATATATCTCCCATCTTCATTTAAACGGATTTCATCCTTCACTTCTTCGCTTGTAACTTCCATTACTTGCTTAGACTCTTTAAGATAATGAAGAATTATCTCATGTGCCATGAGATCCATTTGCATTACTGATTCACCCTGAACATTTGTTTGACCTGCTTCCCCCAAGGTCTGATGAAGTGCGCCAGAGCGATAAGCACACTCAATTCTTCTGGCAGCCGTCATTATGGACTCCATTAGAATTAAGAAGTTCAGCGTCCGTTTATTTTTCCTCTGGTGATTTAAGAGAAAAGTCATAAATGTTTCGTCGAGTCTCATAAATTACCTTACTTCTAAACTATACTCTATTCATTTTAGGACGCACTGTAGCGTTACAGGAAAGCACTACTAGCCGATTAGTATTAGTACCCTTCCGATTATTCTCTACCTGATAACAATTTGATAACTTAGAAAAACTTTGTTGATTAATTAGTACTTCCTCAACTCTAAAATATTTATCCTTATATGATACTCTTGAAGCCTCCTCAGCCAATACCTCATCTAACATTACTTCCCCTTGATCAGTCTCCACATCCCCTACTTCAATTACGGCAAACGAACTGGGTTTTAATACTCTTAATTGCTCACGCAATACATCCCTCAGGAATGATCGCCACTCAAGTACACTTGAACTCTTAAACATCTGGTTTTCAAATTGTCTCGGATTAATGCCAGTAAACCAAAACTCTAACCAATTATCTGTTAGATAATCAACCTTATCTAAAAAAGGCGGAGAACATAATGTAAAATCGATTGAATTATCACTTAAATAATTCAACTCTCTTGCATCAGCATTACAAGATATAGACTTCTCAGAATAATCAAAAAATTTAGACGTCAATGGATCTCTAAATACCTGTGCGGCTTTTTTAATAATACGAGGAGCTACAGATCTATATTCAGGCTCCTGTCTTCGTTTAGCATTAATAAGCCGCTGGCGATCTGGTGGGATAGAGATTTGAGGGAACGAATAGCCAGATAAAAATCCTTGAGAATGTCCATGTAACCTAGAAACGGCTAACATTTCAATAAATCTATTTACACGATCCGGTTTTTTCCTTATTGCCAACTTTAGATTAATCAATTCCCTATATGTATCTGGATGATAAAACGGGGAAAGCATCTCAACATACGCAGTCAATGGGACTGGTCTCATGAAATCTATTTCATGTAATCTTATTACGACCTCATCAAGTGTGGCAGGCAAAAGTTTAGCTTGCGTGAACAATCCACATAGTGGATTTAAGTCTGAAGAAACAGGCACTCTTCCTAATAAAGCTGCTTGAAAAGCCGTTGTTCCTCTACCTGAGAATGGATCAAGTACGGTATCCCCTTCCGCAGAATAACGCCTAATACAAAAATCTGGTAACTCAGGCTTGAATGATCCCCTATAACTTATGGAATAATGCAATGAATGCATTTGCCTTTGAGACGATGTCCAAAGAGGTGCTTTTAGTTCTTTCTTCTTAGTGTCAACTCTATTTCGAGTAGGGACTATTGCTAAGGAAGGTAGAACCCTTTGCCTAGAATCTGACTTAGTTATTTTTTTGGTTTCAAAACCCATTGTAATCTATTGGAGCAAGTTTAGTTTGTAATATTTAAGATGCAAAGAAAACTTCATAGCTCCACATCATTACGCTTGGAGTATCAGACGTAAAGGATTTACGCATCAATTTTATACTAGTACTTCAAGTGCCTTGAAGTGGCATACCTAAGTCACTATAATAAGGATAGAAAACAAGAGAGGCGGAAAACTCTGAGACTAGATTTAAGCTTAACGAACTAAGATAACAGCTACTTACCAGAATTAGCTAAGTAAAGATTTGGAATTTTATAAAAATACAATTTATTAAAAAGTATTTGGAGCCCACGACGAGGATTGAACTCGTGACCTCTTCCTTACCAAGGAAGTGCTCTACCA